>NZ_JBRKTB010000016.1:0-84518 GCF_053005425.1 Aeromonas sp. 25-248
GGGTCGTTAGCTCAGTCGGTAGAGCAGTTGACTTTTAATCAATTGGTCGCTGGTTCGAATCCAGCACGACCCACCATCATTTCAGTCATATCCCAGGTCGTTTAGCTCAGCTGGGAGAGCACCTCCCTTACAAGGAGGGGGTCACTGGTTCGAGCCCAGTAACGACCACCATATTGAAAAGCCCGCAGCGATGCGGGCTTTTTCGTTTCCGTCTGCCATCAGGTTCGCAGTCGATCCAGCTCGCTTGCCAGGGTGGTGGCCGCCTGTTCCAGTGCCTCGCTCAGACGCTGGCTGGCATTGGCCTCTTGTCCCAGGGTGGTGGCGGCGTCACCGATGCGCATCAGGTTCTGGTTGATGGTGTCGCTCACGGCACTCTGCTGCTCGGCGGCGGTCGCCACCTGGCTGATGTGATCATGGATCTGCTGGATCTGGGTGACCACCTGATTGAGTGCCTCGAAGGCCTGCTCCGTACCTTCAACCGTGCTCACCGAGCGGGCGATCCCCGTGCTCATCAGCTGCTGGCTGCTGGTGACCTCGGTTTGCAGGCTGCCGATGAGCTGCCCTATCTCGTCGGTGGATGAGCGGGTCTTGTTGGCCAGCGCCCTCACCTCGTCCGCCACGACGGCAAAGCCCCTGCCCATGTCGCCGGCCCGCGCCGCCTCGATGGCTGCGTTGAGGGCCAGCAGGTTGGTCTGTTCGGCAATGGCCCGGATCACATCGAGAATGTGGCTGATATTGGTGCTGCGCTGGGCGACCTGGGCGACCGCCTTGTCGGCCTGATGCATGTCCTCGACCAGGGTATGGATCTCGCTGCGGGCCCTGCTCAATGTCTGCTGGGCCGTGCTGACATGGTGGGTCGCCGCTTCCGACTCCTGCGCCGCCTGTTCCGCATAGCCCGCCACGCTGACTGCCGTGGTGCTCATCTCGTGCATGGCGCTGACCACGCTCTCCAGCTCCAGGCTCTGATCGTCCAGGCTGCTGCGCATGGCATCGGCCGTCTGCTTCATGCCCCTGGCCTGCTGATGCACCTGTTGCCCAATCTGCTTGCTGCCCTGCACCATGGCCCTCAGCTTGCCGAGGAAGGCATTGAGATGCCTGCCCAGCTCGATGAGCTCCTGGTGGGTGTCGATGCGCATCTGCTGGGTCAGGTCGCCTTCATTGCTGGCGAGGTGGGAGACGTGGCGGCTGATGAGGGAGAGGGGCGCCGTGATGGTCTGGATGAACCAGACAAGCAGCCCCAGGGCCACCAGGGTGATGACAACGATGGCAACCAGCTGCTGCTGCTGGGTCGCCTGCAACAGGCTGCCGAGCTGCTGGCTGATGGTGTTGGCCTGGCTGAGGGCGAGGGCCTTGGGCACCTTGATCATCAGCCACCACTGGTTGTCGGCGGAATCGATCCGTATGGGCTGCTGCAGGATGAAATCGCTGTCGGTATCGGCGGGGCGTCCATTCGGGGCAACCAGTCCGGCCTCTGTCAGGGGGCGCCCCAGTTTGTCCGAATGGCGGTTGCTGCCGACGATGAAGCCCGTCTTGCTGACCAGGGTGACCTCGGCCTGGTTGTCATAGAGGCTCTTGCCAAGGTGCTCGGCCAGTTGCTGAAAGATGGGCAGGTTCATGTCGACCCCGGTGATCCCGGCAAACTTGCCATCCTTGAGGACGGGCACCGTCAGGCTGGTCATCAGCATCTTCTGGCCAGGGCTTATCTCGTAGAGGTAGGGTTCCATCAGGCAGGGGCGACGAGTCTCGCGACCGCAGAGATACCACTCGCTGTTGCGAATGCCGAATTCATTGCGCGAGGTGTCGAACTTGGCGTCACTGGTGGCGGCATCTATGGTCTGCTGCGCGATGTTTCCGTTCTGTTCCCGGGTGAAGTAGACCTCGAGACTGCCCTTACCGGCAACCGAATGGCTGGCGCCCGTCTGCCAGTCGGCGTCCTGTCCGTCGTAACCGTTGGGTTCGAACTGGGCGTAGATGGAACTGATCCCGTTTGCCTGGCGCAGGCGGCTGCCAAGCAGCAGCTCCACTTGTGGGCGACTCAGCCGCTGGTCCGGCTGGGCCATGCTTCCTTCAAGCTGCGCCGCCATGCCGAGCGGTATCTGATAGGCCTGCTGCAACTGGTCTTCGATCTGCACGGCATACCGCTCTGCCTGGAATTGCAGGGAACGGGAAACCTCCTGCTCCAGGGCGCCACGGGTCTGCGCCATGATGTCATCGCGCAGGCCGTTCAGCGAGGAGGACTGTATCCATGTCATGGCGACGCCACTGGCGAGAAAAAGTCCCAGCGTGAGCAACAACAACTTGGTCTTGAGCGAACGTTGTTTCATTCGACAACTCCTTTTGGCAAGAATGACAACGATATGGTCGGAGCGGGTCCTGACAGTTGTACTGTACTGGATTTGTTGATGGGTTTGTGCACGGCTTCTGGTTATAATTTTGGCCTTCCCGAGCGTTGATGGAACAGTCGCAATGAGCAATGCACTGAGCAGTATTCCGCCGGTAGTCGAGATGGACTACCCCTTCCCGGCCAAACCACAGCCCCTGACTCCCGAGCAGAAGGCGACCCTGATCGCCGAGATCAAGGTGCTGCTGCAGGCGCGCCAGGCCGTGCTGGTTGCCCATTACTACACGGATCCCGAGATCCAGGCCCTGGCAGAAGCCACCGGTGGCTTCGTGGGTGACTCCCTGGAGATGGCTCGCTTCGGTCGCGACCATGCGGCCCAGACCCTGATCGTGGCCGGTGTGCGCTTCATGGGAGAGACCTCCAAGATCCTGAGCCCCCACAAGCGGGTGCTGATGCCGACGCTGGAGGCCGAGTGCTCTCTTGATCTGGGTTGTCCCATCGACCAGTTCTCCGCCTTCTGCGATGCCCACCCCGATCACATCGTGGTGGTCTATGCCAATACCTCGGCAGCGGTGAAAGCACGGGCCGACTGGGTGGTCACCTCCAGCATTGCGCTGGAGATCGTCGAACATCTGGACAGTCAGGGTCACAAGATCATCTGGGGCCCGGACAGACACCTCGGCGCCTACATCGAGAAGAAGACCGGCGCCGAGATGCTGCGCTGGCAGGGGCACTGCATCGTGCACGACGAGTTCAAGGCCAAGGCGCTGCGCGAGCTCAAGGCCCAGAACCCGGATGCCGCCGTGCTGGTGCACCCGGAGTCTCCGGCCTCCGTCATCGAGCTTGCGGATGCGGTGGGGTCCACCAGCCAGCTCATCAAGGCCGCCAAAGAGCTGCCCCAGCAAAAACTGATCGTGGCGACCGATCGCGGCATCTTCTACAAGATGCAGCAGGCATGTCCGGAGAAAGAGATGGTGGAAGCGCCCACCGGCGGCGATGGTGCCACCTGCCGCAGCTGCGCCCACTGCCCCTGGATGGCGATGAACGGCCTGGTGGCCATCAAGGAAGCCCTGACCGACGGTGCCGAGCGTCACGAGATCCATGTGGATGAGGCACTGCGTCTCAAAGCGCTTGTCCCGCTCGATCGCATGCTGGATTTCGCCGCGGAGCTCAAGCTCAAGACCCAGGGCAACGCCTGACTGACTCTGATGGCAAGATGCAAAGAGGGCTCCCGCGGGAGCCCTCTTTAATTTATCCGTCAGCCGTATCGTCAGATGATGACGGTGGAGAAGCTGTGCTCCTCGTCGGGCGCGACGGTGATCCCGTCCTCGGCGGTGATGGCCGCCTCGACACAGAGCATGGTGCGATAACCGTCGTCACTCATGTCGGCCATGGCGCTGGCCCCTTCCTGCCAGGGGGTCCAGACCACCACGCTGTCGTGGTTGCCGCTGACCACCCGGGTGGTGCGCTCACCATCCTGCACGCTGACCATGGCATCGGGCTGGCGGTAGATGCGATCCATGGCTGCGGTGACGGTCAGCGCTCCCTGTTGCAGTTCGTTTCGGCCGGTCAGCTTGTCCAGATAGGGTTCGCCGAGGCCGGTCACGGTTACCGCTTCCGGCGCACTGATCTGCAGGTAGGTGTGCAGGGCGGCATTGTAGGTGAGCGCTGACTTGCCGGTGTTGCGGGTGGTCAGCACCAGGGAAAGCTCTTTGCCGACCAGTACGTCCAGCTCCAGCTCGAAGGCATGGGGCCAGAGTGTCCTGCTGGCATCGTTGTCACGCAGGGAGAGGTGGACGAGTGTGCCATCCCCGTGATCGGAGACCCCATCCAGCGTCCACAGGCAGTTGCGTGCGAAGCCATGAGCCGGCTTGCCGCTGCCAACGCGAGCGGGGGAGGGGCCGAACCAGGGCCAGCAGAGGGGAATGCCGCCGCGAATGGGCTTGCTGCCATCCAGTATCGCCTTGTCGCTGAGCCAGAGAGAGGCCGGCTCACCATGGCGTTGGTAACGCAGCACATGGGCGCCAAACAGGCTTATCTCGGCCCTGGCGTGCTCATTGTCTATGGTCAGCAGGGGCAGGCCATCCTGGCTCAGGGTGCAGTGGGCAGTCAGCGTACGTGTCGGTGTCATAAAGGCTCCAGTGCTCGGGGACATTCAGAAAGGGTCCGTGATTCAGAATACAAAAAGGCGGCCATTGGCCGCCTTTTTTCAAGCTACGCGATTGCGCATCCCAAATTACTTGGAGATGTGAGCGATCAGGTCCAGAACCTTGCTGGAGTAGCCCATTTCGTTGTCGTACCAGGAGACGACTTTCACGAAGGTCTTGTTCAGCTGGATACCAGCCTTAGCATCGAACACGGAAGTCTGACGCTCACCCAGGAAGTCGGTGGAAACCACTTCGTCTTCGGTGTAGCCCAGCACGCCCTTCATGGCGCCTTCGGAGGCAGCCTTCATGGCCTGGCAGATTTCAGCGTAGGACGCTTCTTTCTTCAGGTTGACGGTCAGGTCAACAACGGACACGTCCGGAGTCGGAACGCGGAAGGCCATGCCGGTCAGCTTGCCGTTCAGTTCCGGGATGACCACGCCAACAGCCTTGGCAGCACCGGTAGAGGACGGGATGATGTTCTGAGCCGCACCGCGGCCACCGCGCCAGTCTTTGGCAGACGGACCATCAACGGTCTTCTGGGTAGCAGTGGTAGCGTGAACGGTGGTCATCAGGCCGGATTCGATACCGAAGGTATCGTTCAGAACCTTGGCGATGGGGGCCAGGCAGTTGGTGGTGCAGGAAGCGTTGGAAACGATGTCCTGGCCAGCGTAGGAATCCTGGTTGACGCCCATGACGAACATCGGGGTAGCGTCTTTGGACGGACCGGTCAGTACGACTTTCTTGGCACCGGCAGCGATGTGCTTGCGAGCGGTTTCGTCGGTCAGGAACAGACCGGTTGCTTCGGCAACAACGTCAACACCGATTTCGCCCCATTTCAGGTTGGCCGGGTCACGTTCAGCGGTAACACGTACGGTTTTGCCGTTGACGATCAGGTTGCCGTCTTTGACTTCAACAGTGCCCTTGAAGCGACCGTGAGTGGAGTCGTACTTCAGCATGTAAGCCATGTAGTCAACGTCGATCAGGTCGTTGATACCAACCACTTCGATGTCAGCACGCTCAGCGGCCAGACGGAAAACGAAACGACCGATACGGCCAAAACCGTTAATACCTACTTTGATAGTCATAATTGGTTACCTAACTGTTCAGTAGTCAAAGAAAATTCCGTTTGTAAATTTACTAGAACTCCCTCGCGAGTCAACCAACAATCTGCGCGAAATTGCGCTATATCATGAAAAACTGTGAAATTTATTTTCGGTTTATGTAACTGGCTACCAACTTTTGTTGAATGCATCATCAGCAAAGTCGGTGGCAGAGAACAACAATAGTGCCTGCCCGGTCACACATCCAGCCGGGGAGATATGTAAAAATGTGCGCGGTTTAGCATGGCCAAAGAGCCACTGTTCAAGTACCAACCATAAAAATTAATCACAAAATAGCGTAGACAGAATCCACAGCGGGAATTCTCAAACTATGACCACCCTGATTGAACAGCTGGCTGCCGCCAAAGGCATTGCCAGTGAGTATGTTGATGCCTGGGGCCAGCCGGCCCTGGTATCGGAAGAGAGCAAGGCCGCCATGCTGGGCGCCATGGGCTACCGCGTCGATGACGAGGCCGCCCTGTCCGAACAGCTTGAGCAGGAGCACCGCCAGCACTGGCTGCGCGCGCTGGATCCCGTGATGGTGGTACGCAGCGGCGACGCCGTTACTCTTGAGGTTCGCCTCCCCATCGAATTCGTCAACGATGCCCTCACCTGGCAGCTCCAGCAGGAGCAGGGTGCAGTGCTGTCCGGTCAACTCACTCCCATCGAGGGTGAGCTGGTCGGGGTGGCCGAGTTCGAGGAGATGGAGTGTCAGGCCTATCGCGTCACCCTGGATGTGCAGCCTGCGCTGGGTTATCACCAGCTCATCCTGCTGGAAGAGGGCAATGACGAGCCGCTGGCCACCATGCGTCTCATCGTTGCCCCCAAGTCCTGCTACAAGCAGGCGCCCATCGCCAATGGTCGCAAGGTGTGGGGCCCGAGCGTCCAGCTCTACTGCCTGCGCAGCCGCCACAACTGGGGCATCGGCGATTTCAGCGATCTCGGCCAGCTGGTTGAGAATGCCGCCGCCTGGGGAGCCCACTTCGTCGGTCTCAACCCCATTCATGCCCTCTATCCGGCGAACCCGGAGAGTGCCAGCCCCTACAGCCCTTCTTCCCGTCGCTGGCTCAACGTCGCCTATATCGATGTGGAAGCGGTGCCCGAATTCCTGGGCAACGATCGCCTGAAAGCGGAGGTGGCGAGCCCGGCCTTCCAGCAGCACCTCACCTCCCTGCGGGTCAAGGATAACGTGGATTACACCGGCGTCATCCAGACCAAGATCGGGATGCTGCGCCAGGTGTTCGACCAGGCCAGCTTCAGCGCCGAGCGTCAGGCTGCGTTCGATGCCTTCGTGGCTGCCGGCGGTGACAGCCTGCAACAGCAGGCAGCGTTTGACGCCCTGCAGGCCCACTTCTATGCCAAGGGCGAGAATGCCTGGGGCTGGCCGGTCTGGCCCGAGGCGCTGCGCGATTACCACAACCCCGAAGTGGCGGCCTGGATGGCCGAGCACCAGCAGGATGTGGCCTTCTACCTCTATCTGCAGTTCCTGGCTGACGAGCAGCTGGCCCGGGCCGATGCTCGCGCCAAGGCCGCCGGCATGGTGATGGGGATCTACCGGGATCTGGCGGTCGGCGTCTCTGAAGGCTCCACCGAGATCTGGGCAAACCGGGATCTCTACTGCCCGAAAGCCTCGGTCGGTGCACCGCCCGACATCCTCGGCCCCCTCGGCCAGAACTGGGGCCTGCCCCCCATGAACCCGAACCAGCTGTTCGAGGCCGCCTACCAGCCCATGGTGGATCTGTTCCGCGCCAACATGCGCTCCTGCGGCGCCCTGCGCATCGACCACGTGATGGCCTTGCTGCGCCTGTGGTGGGTGCCGCCCGGAGAGTCGGCCGCCAAGGGCGCCTACATCTATTACCCGGTGAACGATCTGCTGGGGATCCTGGCCCTCGAGTCCCACCGCAACCAGTGTCTGCTGATCGGGGAGGATCTCGGTACCGTGCCGGAGGGGATCGACGTGACCCTGAAAGAGAACGGCGTCCACTCCTACAAGGTGTTCTTCTTCGAGCGTTCCAAGGACGATGGCGGCTTCATCTCCCCGGCGCACTACGCCGAGCAGGCGATGTCCGCCCTGACCACCCACGACATGCCGACCCTCAAAGGCTTCTGGCACTGCGACGATCTGGCGCTGGGACGCGAACTGGGCCTGTACCCGGATGAAGACGTACTCAAGACCCTGTATGCTGATCGCCACCAGGCCAAGCAGCGGATCCTTGACAGCCTGCATGCTCATGGGGTCATCTCTGGCAATATCAGTCACGACGTGAACTGGGTCGGCATGAATACCGAGCTCAACCACGGTCTGCAACTGCACATGTCCCGCGGCAGCTGTGCCCTGTTCAGCACCCAGCTCGAAGACTGGCTGGAGATGGACAAGCCGGTCAACGTGCCGGGTACCAGCTACGAGTACCCCAACTGGCGTCGCAAGCTCTCCCGGGATCTGGAGGATATCTTCGCCGACGAGGCGCTCAAGAATCTGGCGGGCAAGATGAGCCGGGCCCGTGACGAGGCCAGCCGTTGAGCCTTGAACGCCAACATGTGACTCACTTTCATCCGCTTCGGCTTCGGCCGAAGCGGATGTTCAGCCATCAAAGGAAATGTCGATGCCCGTTGAACGTTTGGTTGCCGCCCGCTGTGCCGATCCCTTCTCCCATCTAGGCCTGCTGGCCAATCCGGATGGGCCAGGCCTGAAACTCACCGCCTGGTTGCCCGATGCACTCGAGGTCCGGGTCAGGGATCTCAAGTCAGGCAAGATAGTTGCCACCCTGACCGCCGCTGACGAAGCGGGCCTCTTTGAAACTGTTTTCACCCGCCGCAAGAATCCCTTCCCCTACCAGCTCATCGCGACCTACGCCGACGTCAGTGCCGACATCATCGACCCCTATCAGTTCCAGGCCGCCGCCTGGGAGGGGCTGGCGGAACTCACCTGGCAACCGGAAAACCTCTACCACACCCTCGGCGCCCAGTTGCGCACCGTGACGCACCTCGGCCAGCAGGTGGAAGGGGTACGCTTTGCCGTCTACGCGCCGAGCGCCACGGCCGTGAGCCTCATCGGCGATTTCAACTTCTGGGATGGCCGCCGTCACCCCATGCAGCGCAGCCAGTGCGGCCACTGGGTGCTATTCGTGCCGGGGCTCAAGGCCGGGGATCGCTACAAGTTCGAACTGAAAGACCCGGCGGGCAATCGCCTGCCCCACAAGAGCGACCCGGTGGGCTTCTACTGCGAGCAGTACCCCTCGTTCGCCTCCGTGGTCTATGACCACGGCCAGTACCAGTGGCAGGACGCCGCCTGGCGCGAGAGTCAGCTCAATGACAAGCGCGAACAGCCCCTCTCCATCTACGAGCTGCACGTGGGCTCCTGGAAGCGTCACCCCAACGGCGACAGCCTGAGCTGGCGCGAGCTGGCGGTGGAACTGGTGGATTACATCAAGGAGATGGAGTACACCCACATCGAGCTGCTGCCGGTCTCCGAGCACCCCTTCAGCGGCTCCTGGGGCTACCAGCCGGTGGGCATGTTCTCCCCCACCAGCCGCTACGGCACGGCCGACGATTTCAAATACTTCGTGGATCAGTGCCACCAGGCGGGGATCGGCGTGATTCTGGATTGGGTGCCCGCCCACTTCCCGTCCGATGCCCACGGCCTGGCCCGCTTCGACGGCACGCCGCTCTACGAGTACGAAGATCCGCGCCGTGGCTGGCACCCGGACTGGAACTCCTACATCTATGACTTCGGTCGCGACACCGTGCGCCAGTTCCTGGTGGCCAGCGCCCTGTTCTGGCTCGACAAGTTCCACGTCGACGGCCTGCGGGTGGATGCGGTCGCCTCCATGCTCTATCTGGATTACTCCCGCAACGCCGGTGAGTGGGTGCCCAACGTCGATGGCGGCAACCACAACTACGAGGCGATCAGCCTCTTGAAGTGGACCAACGAGGAGGTGTACGGCAAGTACCCCCACGCCATGACCATTGCCGAGGAGTCCACCGCCTTTGCCGGGGTCTCCCGTCCCACCTTCCTTGGCGGCCTGGGGTTTGGCTTCAAGTGGAATATGGGCTGGATGCACGACACCCTCAGCTACATGCAAAAAGAGCCCATTCACCGTCGCTACCACCACAACGACATGACCTTCTCCATGGTGTACCACTATGACGAGAACTTCATTCTGTCCCTCTCCCACGACGAGGTGGTCCACGGCAAGCACTCCCTGCTCTACAAGATGCCGGGGGACGAGTGGCAGCAGGCCGCCAACCTGCGCGCCTACATGGGCTTCATGTATGCTCACCCCGGCAAGAAGCTCAACTTCATGGGCACCGAGATCGCCCAGAGCAACGAGTGGAATCACGATGCCCAGCTGCCCTGGCACCTGTTGCAGTACCCCAGGCACGGTGGCCAGCAGCGGCTGATCCGGGATCTCAACCACCTCTATCGTCATGAACCTGCCTTGTATCAGGCGGATTATGAACAGGCCGGTTTCCGCTGGCTGGATCATCAGGACGCGGACAACAGCATCTTCGCCTGGCTGCGGGCCGACAAGCTGGGGGCCCATCCGCTGGTGGTGGCCTGCAACTTCACCCCGGTGCCGCGCATCGGTTACCGTCTCGGGGTGCCGGCTGCCGGTCGCTATCGGGTGGTGCTCAACACCGACAGCGAGCATTACTGGGGCAGCAACTATGATGTGGGTCTGGTCTTCGTCGCCGAGGCGACCCCCTGGCAGGGGATGGCACACAGCCTGGTGCTGGACTTGCCGCCGCTCGCGACCTTGTTCATCAAACAGGAGTCCTGATGTTTGAAATGGAAAACGGGGTAGATCACCCGCTTGGCGCCCGTCTGGACGAGACGGGCTGCCACTTCTGTGTCTGGGCTCCCCAATCGGACAAGGTGGAGCTCTGCCTGTTCGACGACGAGGAGCAGGAGCTGGCGCGTCTCCCCTTGCCCGGTCGGCGCGGCCAGTACTGGTTCGGCCACGTGCGAGGGGTCAAGGCCGGTCAGCGCTATGGCTACCGGGTGCATGGCTCTCCCCAGGAGGGGTTGCTGTTCGACCCGGACAAGCTGCTGATCGACCCCTATGCCCGTGCGCTCAGCCGTGCCACCCACTGGGACGATGCCCTCTACGAGGGGGACAGCGCGGCCATGGTGGGCAAGTCGGTGGTGGTGGACGATGCCTTCGACTGGCAGGGGGTCGGCAAGCCCGGCATCCCGCCGGAGCGGGTCGTGCTCTACGAGACCCACGTCAAGGGGTTCACCCGCCAGCACCCCGGCATCCCCAAGGCGCTGCAGGGCACCTATCTGGGCATCAGCCACCCGCTGATGATCGAGCATCTGCAGGGGCTGGGGGTGACCTCGGTCCAGCTGATGCCGGTGGCGGCCTTCATGTCCGAGCCCAGGCTCGAGCAGCTGGGGCTGACCAACTACTGGGGCTACAACCCCATCGCCTTCTTCGCGCCCGAACCGCGCTACGGGGCGAAGGATGCGGTGACCGAGTTCAAGACCATGGTGCGCGAGCTGCACCGGGCGGGGCTCGAGGTGATCCTGGACGTGGTCTACAACCACACCGCAGAGTCGGGCTTCGACGGCCCCATGCTCTCCCTCAAGGGGTTTGACAACGCGGGCTACTACGCCTTCGAGTCGGGGGCCCACGGTCCGGATTACCATCGCCACGCCAACGTCACCGGCTGCGGCAACAGCGTCAATCTGGATCACCCCAATACCTTGCGACTGGTGCTCGATGCCCTGCGCTACTGGGTTACCGAGATGCAGGTGGACGGTTTCCGCTTCGATCTGGCGGTCACCCTGGCGCGGGAGGCGGGGGAGTTCGATCCCATGAGCGCCTTCTTCAAGGCCATGATGGCGGATCCCGTGCTGGCGCGGGTCAGGCTCATCGCCGAACCCTGGGACATAGGCCCCTTCGGCTATCGTCTCGGCCAGTTTCCGAGCCAATGGCTGGAGATCAACGATCGTTACCGCGACACGGTGCGCGCCTTCTGGCGCGGGGATGCGGGCAAGATGGGGGATTTTGCCACCCGTCTGGTAGGCTCGCGGGATCTCTTCCCGAAGAACTGGCGCTCCCCCCACACCAGCGTCAACTACCTCTGCTATCACGACGGCTTCACCCTCGAGGATCTGGTCTCCTACAACCAGCGCCACAACCAGGCCAACGGCGAGGACAACCGGGACGGTCACGGCAACAACCTCTCCAGCAACCACGGGGTGGAGGGGCCGACCCTGGACCCGCGCATCAACAACCTGCGCCAGCAGCAGAAGCGCAACCTGATCGCCACCCTGCTGCTGTCACAGGGGACGCCCCACTTCCTGGCCGGGGACGAGATGGGCCGCAGCCAGCTCGGCAACAACAACGCCTACTGTCAGGACAACCAGATAAGCTGGGTGAACTGGCAACTTCGCCCGGAGGACGAGCGGCTGCTCGCCTTCACCCGCCAGATGATGGCGCTGCGGGCGGAGTCCGGGGTCTTCTCCAACCTGCAACTGAGCGACGACGGCTGGAACGGCAAGGCGACCAGCTGCCACCAGGTGAACTGGTATCACCCGGACGGCCATCAGCTCACCGATCAGGACTGGCATGCCCCCATGGGGCAGGCGTTTGCCATGGACATCGGCATGATTGGCTGCACCGGGGAGCGCTGGTACGTGCTGTTCAACGCCAGCGACTATGACATCCAGTTCCGCCTGCCGCCGCCGGGGGAGGGCATGGAGTGGATCCAGACCATCGACACCGCCACCAACGACGGCCTGCCCTTCCTGCCGGACGACATCAAGCGGCAGGTGGCGGTGGGGCGTGCCCACTCCCTCAAGCTGCTGGAGCGGGTCGCCCTGCCGGCGGCGGTGCTGGCGAGTGAAGGGGTGGTGGCAGTGGATGTTGTCGCCGTGTTGCCAACGGGATCACAGTTCCCGCTGGCGGGGTAGAGCCAGGCGCCCTGACTGGGTATGCTGGGCACCGTTATCAGTGGTGAGGAGCCGGAATGAGCAGTAACAACCCTGAACAGTGGCGCGACAAGCTGAGTGCAGAGCAGTTCCACGTCTGCTGGGAGAAAGGGACCGAGCGTCCCTACAGCGGTGCCCTGCTGCACAACCGCAAGAGCGGCGATTACCACTGCGTCTGCTGCAAGCAGGTGCTGTTCCACTCAGCAGCCAAGTTCGACGCGGGCTGCGGCTGGCCCTCGTTCGACCGGGCCATCGAGGGGACGGTGACCTACACCGAGGACAACAGCCACGGCATGAAGCGGGTGGAGATCACCTGCAGCCAGTGCGGCTCCCACCTCGGCCACGTCTTCCCCGACGGGCCGACCGAGACCGGCCAGCGCTACTGCGTCAACAGCCTGAGCCTGGATTTCGAGCCCGACGCCTGATCCCCGACACGACCAGCGGCGCCTCCCTTCGGAGGCGCCGCTTTTTTATCTCCCCCTGTCAGGTGCCGGGCTATGCCAGCGGCAGGTAGATGTCGGTGACCAACTCATGGGTGGGCACCTCGTGTACAAAGTTGTGGTAGTGGAAGAAGAGCGGAAAATCCCGCAGCTCTTCGCCGCTGGCGGGCAGCCAGTCGCGGTAGAGCGCCCGGGCGCAGTCGGCCAGGAGGTCGTGGGAGCCGTGGTGGCGTACCACGGCGCAGCGCCCGGCCGGGATGAGGGCATTCTTCACGCCCCACTCATTGTCCTCGGCGACGGGGGACTCGACGCTGCCACAGAGGGTAAAGCGAAACGCCGCACCCTCCGTCGTGGCGGGGTCGTCCGGCGCCAGGCCATAGGTCCGGCTGGTGGCGACCGGGGAGCCGCCCGTGGCCTTGCGCCACTGGATGAAGCGCGCCGCGGTGTCGTTGATGCGCTCGGGCAGGCCCTGATGGGTCAGGGCGGCGACGGCGGTCTGCGGGAACTGGATGATGTCGACTCGCATGGGGTCAATCCTCTTTGTGGGGGGCCGTGGCAGGCAGCGATGCCAGCTGGCCCAGTCCGGGTGCTGCCTGAACTGGCTGGGCGTCAGGCCGAACGTCTGCTTGAAGGCGCGACTGAAAGATTCGCCATGCTGGAAGCCGGCATCGAGGGCGATATCAGTCACCTTGTCCAGAGGCGCGAATGCCAACCGGTAAGAGGCCTGCTTCAGCCGCAGCAGCTGGATGTAACGCCCCAGCGGCACGCCGCAGTAAGCGGCAAATTGCCGATGAAAGTGAAAGGGCGAAAAGTGCGCCACGGCGCTGAGCCGCTCCAGCGACAGGTCGTCGTCGAGATGGCGCTCGATGTGCTCTGTCACCGTTTGAAAGCGTCGGCGGTAGGCCTCTGTCTGGTTGTGATCCATGGTCTCTCCTCTGTGCTGCCCACTATCGGCCAACGGGCCCGAGCTGTCCTGACGGATCTTGCTCTCTTTGCCTCCTCTCGGGGAGAAGAGCCATGACCGACAGCCCGGCGGGCGCTGCCTGACTTGTCGCGGGTTCGTCAGGCCAGCAGCAGGGCAGCCCCCGTCAGCAGGGCGGCGAGGGGCAGAACGGGGAGCCGTGGCACCCGCAGCAGGTAGAAGCCGACGGCGGCCAGCGCCAGATCGGTGGGGGAGAGCACGGCGCTCTGCCACACCGGCTGATAGAGGGCCGCCAGCAGCAGCCCCACCACGGCGGCGTTGATGCCGGCCACGGCCCCCGCCAGACGGGGGCGGGCCAGCCAGTGCTGCCAGCAGGGGCCCAGCGCCCAGAGCAGCAAGAAACCCGGCAGGAAGAGCGCCAGGGTCGCCAGCAGCGCCCCGATGAGGGGAGTGGCGGGCAGCAGTACGGCGCCCAGGTAGGTGGCCAGGGTGAACATGGGGCCGGGTACCAGCTGGGCCAGGCCGTAGCCGGTCAGGAACTGCTGCTCGCTCAGGTGGTGACCCAGGCTCTCCTGCAACAGGGGCAGCACCACGTGACCACCGCCAAACACCAGGCTGCCTGCCCGGTAAAAGTCGGCCAGCAACTGGCTGACGGGGCCGCTCGCCACCAGGGGCAGGCCGACGAACAGCAGGGCGAACAGCAGCAGGGTCGGCCAGTGAGGCTGGCGAGCAGGAGTGGATGCGGGGGGCTGACTCCCCGGGCGGGGCTCGCGCAGGGCACAGAGCAGGGCCGCACCGAGCAGCATGGCGACCTGGGTCAGAAGCCCGGGGGCGCACCAGAGGGCGGCGGCGGTGGCCACCATGACCCCCTGTTGCAGCGCCGTCTTGCAGAACTGGCGGCTCATGGTGAGCACGGCATCCGCCACCACGACGAGCGCCAGCAGCTTGAGGCCGTGCAGGGCGGCGTCCAGCCAGAAGTTGCCCGCAAGCTGACCTAGACCGACGGCGGCCGCCAGCAACAGCAGGAAGGAGGGGAGGGTAAAGCCGACGAAGGCGGCCAGGGCGCCGCCGATGCCGGCGCGGTGGCGGCCGATGGCAAAGCCGAGCTGGCTGGAGGCCGGACCCGGCAGCAGTTGGCACAGGGCCAGCAACTGGGCGAACTCCCCCTGGTTCAGCCAGCCCAGCCGCTGGACAAAGGTGCGCTGAAAATAGCCGATATGGGCGGCCGGCCCGCCAACACTGATGCACCCCAGCCACAAGAACTGCATGAACACCTGTCCCATCTTCCCCTCCTCGTCATCATCCTGGCCCGGATAATATGACAAAAAAGTGACGGTTTGGTGACGGTACGCCCTCCCGCGCTGCCTGCCATCAACAGGGGCTGGCGGGGTGGCGGGTCGCCTCCGCCAACAGACGAGAGGTGCCGGGGTGACGCGCGGCAGCCTGCCGGTGAGGGTCAGGGGGCAGGTTGTGCCTGGGGCAGGTAGCATTGTCCCGCCAGCCAGCAGGCGATGGACTGGCGACTGGCATCGAAGTGAGGCTCGGGCAGAGTGTGCGGGTCGCACCAGATCCAGCCCTCGCATTTTTCCGGCTCCAGCAGTTGCGGCTCCCCGTCCACCTCTGCCAGCAGGGTGACCGAGATGTAGTGCAGGCCGCTCTCGCGCCAGGTCTCCAGGTTGTTGGTGACGGCGATGACGCGAGGCTGGCGGATGACGAAGCCTGTCTCCTCTGCCACCTCCCGGATGGCTGCCGACTCGAAGGTCTCCCCCAATTCCAGATGACCGCCGGCGATGGACCAGTAGGGGGCATGGCTGCCCTTGCGCTTGCCAAGCAGTACCTGGCCCTGGCCATTGGTGAGAATGACGCCGACACCGACGCGAGGATAGGGGGTAGACATAGGGAAGGCTCCTTGCTGAGACGGCGGGGTGCGCCAGGGAAAACGGGCCCACCTTAGGGGGGATGGGCCCGTTGTGCAAGCCGCCTGTTCAAGGGCGATCGGATGCCGATTTTCCATCGCTTAAATGGATGGGTCTGGCGACATTCTATCTGTTAAACAGATGGAAAACGCCCCCGGATCAGGGCAGTCTGACCAGCATCTTGCCGGTATTGCGGCCCTGGAACAGTCCGATAAAGGCTTGCGGCATGCTGGCCAGCCCCTCGCTGATGGTCTCCTCGGCCTGGAGGGTGCCCGCTTCGAAGGCCGGCATGGCCTCGGCCAGGAACTCCCCGTAGTGTTGCCAGTGATCGGAGACCAGCAGCCCCTGCATCAGGATGCGCTTGCGGATCACCTGGGAGAGGTTGCGCGGGCCGCTAGCCTGGCCGTTGCTGTTGTACTGCTCGATGAGGCCGCACAGCACGATGCGCCCGTGCACCACCAGGTGGTTGAGGGCGGCATCCAGCATGGCGCCCCCCACGTTCTCGAAGTAGACGTGGATGCCTTCGGGGGCGAGGCGGGCCAGCTCGGCGTCGAGATCCGGGGTCTCCCGGTAGTTGATCACCGCATCAGCACCCAGGGTCTTGAGGTAGGCGACCTTGTCGGCCGAGCCGGTGGAGCCGATGACCCTGGCTCCCGCCTGCTTGGCGAGCTGGACCGCCATGGTGCCGACCGCCCCGGAGGCCGCCGAGACCAGCAGGGTTTCACCGGCCTTCAGGTGTGCCACCTTGTGCAGGCCCGCCCAGGCGGTCATGCCCGGCATGCCGAGGGCGCCGAGGAAGCGCTGGGGCGGCAGGGTGGTGTCGGGCAGGCGGGTGAGCTGGGCGGCGTTTGCCACGAAGGCATCCCGCCAGCCCAGCATGCTGCTCACCTTGTCCCCCACCTTGAAATCGGGATGGCGCGATGCCTGTACCGTGCCGATGGCGCCGCCGTCGAGGGGACCGTTGAGGGGGAAGGGAGGAACGTAGCTTTTTGCCTCGCTCATGCGGCCGCGCATGTAGGGGTCCACCGACAGCCACTGGTTGGCGACCTGTACCTCTCCCTCCTGCAGGGCGGGCAGGGGCACGTCCCGGAGGGCGAAGTCCTCCAGGGTGGGGAGACCGGTGGGGCGACGCAGCAGTTGGATTTGATGGCTGATGGCATTCATGGGCATTCTCCGGCAGTGGGGCCGCGCGTCGGGCGGCGGCCTGGTATTTTTGTTTGTGTGCAAACTAAAATCAGGGTAGTCCTGAACGCGGGGGCTGGCAACTGTTTTGTGTGCAAACTATTCAGCCCCGAAGTTGATGGGGTATACTGCCCCCTTGTCGTCAGCGAGGTCCTCCATGAGCGAATTGAAAAAGCAGGTCTGTTTTGCCCTCTACAGCGCCTCCAATGCGGTGATGCGTGCCTATCGGCCGCTGCTGGACAAGCTGGATCTCACCTATACCCAGTACCTGGTGATGCTCTCGCTCTGGGCCCGGGACGAGGTCAGCCTCAAGGAGATAGGGCAGGAGACCGGACTGGATGCGGGCACCCTGACCCCCATCGTCAAGCGGCTGGAGAGCAAGGGGTGGCTGACCCGCACCGTCTCCCACGAGGATGAGCGGCAAAAGTGCATCAGCCTGACCGAGGCGGGACGCCAGTTGCAGCAGGAGGTCAGGGAGTGCTGTCTGGCGGACAGCTTGCGCAATCAGGTGGATCTGGCCGATGCTGAGTTGGCCCAGCTCAAGCTGCTTTGCGATCGCGTGGCGGCGCAGCTGGGGCGCTGATCCCTTTTCCCGTCAGGAGTGACCCGATGAAACCCATGCAATCCCTGCTTCCTTTGTTCGCCATCCTGCTGTGCGCCTGCGCCGATACCTCCTATCCCCGTTCCGAGCTGCAGATCGACGATGCCGATGCCTGGCAGGCCATCTGCAAGGACGGGGTCCGGGTGAGGGCGGTCACCGACGAGGGGATCTGTGCGGATCACCGCGGGGTGGCCATGTGGACAAATAAACCAAGGGCTGCACGGATGGCAGAAGAAGCGGCCAAGTAGTGTGACCTGTACGACATAAAATGACATGACCGGCCATGGGGCCGGTTTTTTTCGCGATCTTGCCAGCACTTTGGCACCTTGTTCATGGTGCACTCATTTTTCTCTTCCCATACTGGCCCTCAAGGTAGCAAACCAACAGGAGAGAGAGATGCAATCATCCATCGTCGGGCTCTCCATTCTGTGGGGGCTGGCCAGCTTTGGTGTTCAGGGGGATTTCATCGAGAGCCGTGATACCGCCTCCCCCTCCTGGCAGGCCGAGTCCAGAGTGGAGATGGAAGGGTACTTGATGGAGTCGTTGGGCGCCGATCGCTGGGTGTTCGACAACGGCAGCGAGAGCCTGGAAATCTCTCTGCCCAAAGGGCAGTGGGTGTCGACCGGTGAGCGGCTGCGGCTGCGCGGCGAACCCCTGCAGGAGCAGAACGGCTGGTTGCTGCAGGTGCAGGACGTCAGCCAGGTCGAGGCATGACGAGGCGTTCGCCACCTGGCGGCGCGATGGCGCCCGGGGGCTGTGTTGACCGCGAATGCCCTTGATAGCAGAGACAAGAAGAGGAGGCCCTGGCCTCCTCTTGCTTTTGGTGCTCCCCGGATGCGGGGTGGGTTGTCAGCCCAGGTGGTTGAGGGGCAGGGCGGTCTTGTGTTTGATGCGGCGCAGCACGAAGCTCGAACGCACCCCGGTCACGCCGGAGATGTGGGTCAGCTTGTCCAGCAGGAAGTGCTGGTAGTGCTCCATGTCCCGCACCACCACCTTGAGCTGGTAATCCGCATCGTTGCCGGTGATGAGGTCGCACTCCAGCACCTCGGGCAGATCCTTGACGGCGCGATCGAAGTTCTCGAACCGCTCCGGAGTGTGCCTGTCCATGGAGATGTGAATGTAGGCGGTGAGGGTCAGCCCCAGCTGGCGGGCATTGAGCAGGGTGACATGGGTATCGATGAGACCGGCATCCTCCAGCGCCTTGACCCGGCGCGAGCAGGGGGAGGGAGAGAGCCCGACCAGCTCGGCCAGCTCCAGGTTGCTGATGCGGCCATTTTCCTGCATCAGCTCCAGAATATGCCTGTCTATACGATCAAGTTTCAGCATTCTCCGTACCTCTTCGCAATTACTAATCCACTTTTCCTAGATTAAGGGTGAACTATTGCAAAAACAACTGAAAATACCTGCTACTTCACAACCACTCACCGCATCGCGGGGAGTACCATGGTTACATCTTCCGGTGGCAAGACAGGCGCCCGACCAGGCACCTGTGGTGAAGGACCTTACCGGGTCAAGAGCCCCATCAGCCGTTCGACCTTATCGGGAAACAACGGGCTGGAACGAGAGCACCCCCTCCCCGAAGGCAACAAAGCAGGCATCCCGGCGCCTGCTTTGTTGTTTTTGCGTTCCGCCCGCTCAGGGGCGGGGCGGCCGGATGCGATAGAGACAGCGGCTGTCCCCCTCCAGCAGATACTGCTCCCGCTCCACCTCGGCCGGCGCCAGCAACCGGCGAAACAGTGCCAGCTCGCTGCGGCAAAAGCCCCGACAGGCTCTGGCCGCACTGCAGATGGGGCAGTGACTCTCCCACCACAGCCAGCTGCCGTCCTCCTCCTGCGACATGTCCGCCATATACCCCTCCTGGGTGCGCAGCGCCTTGAGCGTCATCAGCCTGTCTGCCAGCGCCGGCTGGGTCAGCCTGGATTCATAGCGTGCCTGCATCTGCTGCTCCCGCCGCGTGATGAGCTGCTCCATGCCCGCGTCGCCAAACACCTGCCGGATGTCGTCGATCAGCTGCAGGGTCAGATCGCCATGGGTGTCGGGGAAGCGTTGCCAGGCCTGGTCGGTGAGGTGCCACAGACGCACCGGGCGACCGCGGCCGCGGGCCTCGTCGCTAAACCCTACCCAGCCCTCGGACTCCAGGGCCATCAGGTGCTGGCGCGCGCCCATGGACGTCATCTGCAACTGGTCGCCGAGTTCGGCGGCGCTCTGGGGGCCGCGGGTTTTCAGCAGATAGAGGATCTTGTCGGTACTGGCGTTCATGGGGGCTCCGGTGGTGGGTATCGGTGCGGTGACCGCCTGGATGAGGTCATTATGGGTAGCAGGGAGATTTAAATCAACAATCTGCTTTACTTAATGGACGACCCCTCACAATATAAATAAACCGATGACTTTATTTAATGAGGCGAAGATGGAAGGGATCAAGGGACAGGCGACCCTCTGGGTATTGGTGATGACGGTGACGCTGGCGGTGGCGGGGTTCAGCCTGCCTTCCCCCGTCCTGGCGCCGCTGCTGCTGGATCCGGTCCAGGGCATGCTGACGCCACAGGCGTCGGACTGGAGCCGCAAGGTGTGGCTTGGCGTCATCATGGGGCTCTATCCGTTGTTTCAACTGCTGGGGGCCCCCTTGCTTGGCCGCCTCTCCGATCGCCATGGGCGCAAGCCGGTGCTGACACTCTGTCTGGTGGGGGTGCTGGGGGGGTATGTGCTGATGGCCCTCGGCATCGCCTGGCGTTCCCTGCCGCTCTTGCTGCTGAGCCGGGTGGTGGAGGGCTTCTTCAACGGCGACATCGCCATCGTGCAGGCGATGGCGGCGGACATGAGCACGGCCAGGACCAAGGCCCGCAACTTCGCCCGCATCAACATCGGCATGAACCTGGGCTGGGTGGTGGGTCCCATGATCGGAGGCTATGCGGCCGTGGTCTCGGGAGATTACAGTCTGGCAGCCTGGCTGGCGGTGGGGATGACGGTGATCAACCTGCTGCTGGTGCTCTGGCTGCTGCCCAATCGTCCCCCGGTGCCGGCGACCCGGGATGAAGCTCCCCTCTCGACCCGCCAACTGCTGCTGCAACCTCGTCTCCTGCCCTACTTTGCCCTGACCCTGGCAAGCTACGGGGCGGTGCAGCTCTACTTCACCTACTTCAATGTCTGGCTGGTGGAGCGGCTGGCATGGGATCCGGTGCAACTGGCCCAGGCCGCCGTGCTGGTGAGCGTGCCCATGATGCTGGGCTCCTGGATCGGTGAGCAGCTGGCACGGCACTGGCGCGGCAGCTCCCTTGGCATCGTCGGCCACCTGGTGATGGCGGCGGGCATGCTGATGTTCATCCTGCCGACCCAGTGGTGGGGGCTCGCGCTCACCTTCATCCCGGCCGGCATCGGCATGAGTCTGGGGGAGCTGGCCACCTCGGTGGCGGTCTCCAACCGCAGCCATGCCAGCCAGCAGGGGCAGGCGATGGGGCTCTACCGCGGTCTGGCGGTGGGCAGCGAGATCCTGGCGGTGGTGCTGGGCAGCCTGGTGCTGCTGGCGGGGACCGAGTGGCCCTTCTACCTGGCCGGCCTCTGCGGCGTGATCTGTGCCCTCGGTTTCTACGGATTGCGCAGACGGGCGGACAGGCGAAACGCCGTGGCCGGGTGCGCCGAGGCGGGCTGACGAAGGGCGCGGGGATCACAGTTCGGCGACGGGATGGCGGGCCGGACTTGCATCGCGGCGCCGAGTCTGGGACGGTATGGCTCTTTGCTCCGCTGTTCCCGCCCCCCGGCGAGCGCGTCTCCCATCATGGGCCTTGCGATGCCCAGTCCGCATTCCCGGCGGTGAGATGTGTCGTCATGACATTGGCAACGGGAGGGGATGGCGCCGCACCCGTCTCGACATTCCTGGAGGTGATATGAGTCGTTATCAGGCCATTGCATTGGACATGGACGGTACCCTGCTGAACCGGGATCACAAGATCTCGTCCGCTACCCGGGCGGCCCTGGCCCAGGCCCGGGCCCACGACATCAAGGTGCTGCTGGTGACGGGTCGCCACTTCATGACGGCCCGTCCCTTCCACCACGAGCTGGCCCTCGACACCCCCATCATCTGCAGCAACGGCGCCTACCTCTATGATCCGGTACAGGAGAGGATCCTCGCCGGGGATCCCCTGGCCGTGGCGCCCCTCACCGCCCTGCTGGAGGAGGTGCAAGCCCAGCAGATGGGGGCGCTGTTCCACCTGGGGGACGGCATCGGCTACCTGGGCTGCGAGGAGCACGTGGGCCGGATGCGGCGCTGGTCGGCAACCCAGCCGGATCACCTCAAGGTTTCCCTGCTGCCCGCCGAGGATATCGAGTCCTGGTTGCAGTCCCCCATCTGGAAGCTGGAGTTGTTCAACCAGGATCCCGGCCGGTTGCACCGTTTCGTCGGGGAGGTGGTGGAGAGACTGCCCTTCACCCGTGACTGGGCGGCCCCCTATGCGGTGGAGCTGGTGCAGCCAGGTTGCAGCAAGGGCAACCGGCTGGCCCAGTGGGCGGCGAGCGAGGGGATCGCCATGGAGAACCTGGTGGCCTTTGGCGACAACAACAACGACATCAGCATGTTCGAGCAGGTGGGGCTGGCGGTGGCCATGGGCAATGCGGCGCCCCAGATCCAGGCCCATGCAGACCGGGTCACCGCGGATCACAACGAGGATGGCATCGCCCTGGCGTTGCAGCGCTGGGTCCTGCCCGCCTGAGGGGAAAAACAGTCTGCGGCATAAACAGAAAGGGGCCATGTCGGCCCCCTTTTGTCAGCTCCCGAAGGAGAACTGGATCACCCGATCCGGGAAGCGCAGCCGGTTATAGTCCCGGTATACCCCTTCGTAGTGACGGATGGCGCGCTCGCGCTGGGCACGGTAGTAGTCGCGCTGGCGGCTGTCGCTCTCGCCCCGGATCTGCTGATCCAACTGGTGGATGCTCCGCTCGGTGCGCTCCAGCTCCTGCTGCAATTCGCCGAGGCGCTGCTCCAGCAGGTACTCCTTGCGGCCGCGCTCGAACTGGGTGAGGAAGCTGGTGTCGTTGGGGCAGACCCCCAGGTATTCGCTCCCCTCCCGTCCCTTGCTGTAGGCAAGCTCGGGGATGCAATAGAGCTCCAGCCCCTTGGCGTAGCCGCGCTGCCACTCCGCCTCATCCACCTTGAGGCCGTACTCCCCGCAGGTCTTCTGATAGTCGCGGGTGGCGCTCCGGGTTTTGCCCTGCTCCCCGTCCTGATAGCCCTGGTTGTACCAGCTCATGGCACGGCACTCCTCCTCCGAGAGGGAACTGCACCCGGCGAGCAGGAAGGGAAGGGTCAACAACAGGATCTTGGGGGACATGAGGGGGCTCCGACAGCAAAGGGGGTGGGGCATTCTAGAAGAGGAGGCCCGTCCGGGACAAGCACCGGGCGAGGGGGCCGTATCATGATGTTTTTATCAGTATTTTCAAGCCGTTGTAGACGGGCTTCCGGCAGCCTTTTCTTGCCGGGGGAGGCAGGGTAAACTGCGCCTACTTTTAACTGGCATGTAACATAAAAACAATGAAAGTCCTGACCGTCGATTATCGCTCCCCCGATGCGGCCGAGCGCTTCACCGAATCCCTGCGCACCACCGGCTTCGGGGTGCTGACTCACCACCCCATCCCGAAGGAGCTGGTGCAGTCCATCTATGACAACTGGTATCGCTTCTTCATGAGCGAACAGAAACAGGATTTCCTGTTCAATCGCGAGACCCAGGACGGCTATTTCCCGCCCTCGGTGTCCGAGGTGGCCAAGGGCCACAGCCAGAAGGACATCAAGGAGTACTTCCACATCTATCCCTGGGGCCAGATGCCGGCAGAGCTGAAAGAACAGGCGATGGAGTACTACCGCCTCGCCAACGATCTGGCCGCCGAGCTGCTGGGCTGGGTGGAGCAACACACCCCGGGCGACATCGCCGCCCACTACAGCTGCCCGCTCTCCTCCATGATCGAAGAGAGCCACAAGACCCTGCTGCGGGTGCTGCACTACCCGCCCTTCGACGGCACCGAGGAGCCGGGCGCCATCCGCGCCGCCGCCCATGAAGACATCAACCTGCTGACCATTCTGCCCGCCTCCAACGAGCCGGGCCTGCAGGTGAAAGGTTCAGACGGAGAGTGGATGGACGTGCCCTGCGATTTCGGCACCCTCATCATCAACATCGGTGACATGCTGCAGGAGGCCTCCCGCGGCTACTACCCCTCCACCACCCACAGGGTCATCAACCCGACCGGGGGCAGTGCCGCCAAGTCCCGCATCTCCTTGCCGCTCTTCCTGCACCCCCGTCCGGACGTGGTGCTCTCGGAGCGTCACACCGCCCACAGCTATCTGATGGAGCGGTTGCGGGAGCTGGGGGTCATCTAATCCCGCCAGACTCGGGCAGACAACAAACCGGAGCATCCCCGCTCCGGTTTTTATTTTGTGGCACGATTGGTTGGTTATCCGAATTTTATTGGTTAATGATGCTAAAAACTGAGTTTTATATCGGATATACGCCGAGTGATTGCGCGCCCGCGGGCGTACTCTGAGCGCCATTTCGGGCCTCGCTGGCAGGCCCTTCCCGTGGAGTTCTTATGAAGCAGTCCCAATGGTCATCCCGGCTCGGTTACATCCTGGCCGCCGCAGGTTCCGCGGTCGGTCTCGGCGCCATCTGGAAGTTCCCCTATGTCACCGCCGCCAACGGTGGCGGCGCCTTCCTGCTGGTCTTTCTGCTGTTCAGCTTCACCCTGGGGGTGGCGGTGCTGATGGGGGAGACCCTGATCGGCAGCCTGACCCGGCGCGGGGTGGTGGGAGCCTTTGGTGAACTGATGGGCAGGCGCTGGCGCTGGGTCGGTGCCATGGGCTTGCTGTGCAGCCTGCTCATCTTCTGTTTCTACAGCGTGGTGGGCGGCTGGACCCTGGGGTACACGGGCATGGCCCTGGCGGGGGAGCTGCAACAGGGGGACGGCGCGGCACTGACCGCCCGTTTCAACGACTACGTCGGTGATCCGCTCTGGCCGGTGCTGACCCACCTGCTGTTTGCCGGCTTGACCTGGTGGTTCGTGCGGGGCGGCGTGCAACAAGGGGTGGAGCGCACCCTGCGCTGGATGATGCCGGCCCTCTTCATCATGATCCTGCTGCTGGTGGCCTTCGGCCTCACCCTGCCGGGCGCCATGGGCGGGGTGCGCCACTTCCTGATGCCCGATTTCAGCAAGCTCGGCATGTCGGGTGTGCTGGACGCCATGGGGCTGGCCTTTTTCTCCCTCTCCATCGGCCTTGGCATCCACACCACCTATGGCGCCTACCTGCCTTCCAGCGAAGGGGTCGGTCGCTCCAGCCTCTGGGTAGTGCTGCTGGCGAGCGTCATCGCCGTGCTGGCGGGCCTGATGATCTTCCCGGTACTGGCGGCGACCGGTATTGACCCGGCCTCGGGCCCGGGCCTCACCTTCATGACCATGCCGGCGGTGTTCCAGCAACTGCCCTTCGGCCAGGGGCTGGCGGTGGTGTTCTTCTCCCTGCTGGTGGTGGCGGCGCTCTCCTCCTCCATCTCCCTGCTGGAGCATTTGCAGTGTTTCCTGTGCGAGAGCCTGGGCTGGTCCCGCCGCGCGGCGTGCAACCTGGTCATTGCCCTGGTGATGGCGGGTGGCATCCCGGTGAGCCTGTCGTTTGGTCCCTGGGCCACCCTGACCCTGTTTGGCAAGAATATCTTCGAGTTGCTGGACTTCATCACCTCCAACCTGATGATGCCCCTGTTCGGGCTGGCCCTGACGCTGCTGCTGGGCTGGCGGCTCGGTCGCCAGGCGCTGCCCGAAGGGCTGGCTCCCCACTGGCGGGCCCTGCTGATGGGCTGCTGGCGCTGGCTGGCTCCCCTGCTCATTGGCGGCATTCTGGTGCGCGGCCTGGTGTAGGGAGGGTTGGTCATCTGTGCCACTCCCCAACCGGGCTGGCTGGGGAGTGGGGTGGCAGGATTGACTCTTTATAAAAGTCCGTTAATTAAAAATAAACGGGATAATGGCCTGGCATTTCGATATTTTATTTTGATTAAATCTGTTTTTGGTTCTGTTTTAGACTATTTTCTGTCAACTTCTCTTGCCATGGTTTAGGCTGTGGCTCCTTTTTACCGTGCAGGCGTCGCCCTCCCATGTCACCCCTTATCGCTCTCTGTGGCCGATTTAGCCCCTTTCTGGAGAGGTGACCTTGCAGGTGTCGTTTGTCTGACTGTTCATTGCAAAGGTCGCCCTCAGGCGGCCTTTTTTGTTGCGGCGCACACCGCGTCTAGCCATGGAGTATCGAACTGATGTTGTCTTGCCCGGAGGTTGTATGAGCCAGGTTCAGTGGTCTTCCCGTATTGGTCATGTGCTGGCGGCCGCCGGCTCGGCGATCGGCCTTGGCGCCATCTGGAAGTTTCCCTATGTAACAGCCACCAACGGGGGCGGTGCCTTCCTGCTGGTGTTCCTGCTCTTCAGCTTCACCCTGGGGGTCGCGGTGCTGGTGGGGGAGACCCTGCTCGGCAGCCGCAGCCAGCGCGGCGTGCTCGGCGCCTTCCACAAGCTGGTGGGGCCGAACTGGCGCTGGATGGGTTACATGGGGATCCTGTGTGGCTTCTTCATCTACAGCTTCTACAGCGTGGTGGGGGGCTGGACCGTGGGCTATGCGGCCCTGGCCGTGGGCGGCGAGCTCAACCTGAGTGAGGCGAGCACCCTCACCGCACTCTTCACCGGTTATGTGAGCGATCCCCTCTGGCCGGCCCTCACCCATCTCGTCTTCGCCGGGCTCACCTGGTGGTTCGTGCAGGGAGGGCTGCAACAGGGGGTGGAGCGGGCGCTGCGCTGGATGATGCCGGCCCTGTTCGTGATGATGCTGCTCCTGGTGGTGACCGGGCTCTCCATGCCGGGGGCCATGGCCGGGGTACGCCAGTTCCTGATGCCCGACTTCTCCCACCTGACGGGGCAGGGGGTGCTCGACGCCCTGGGGCTGGCGTTCTTCTCCCTCTCCATTGGTCTCGGGGTACACACCACCTATGGCGCCTACCTGCCGAGCAGTGACGGGGCGCTGCGCTCCGGGGTCTGGGTGGTCACCCTGGCGAGCTGCATCTCGGTGCTGGCGGGGCTGATGATCTTCCCGGTGCTGGCCTCCACCGGCATCGATCCTGCCGCCGGTCCCGGCCTCACCTTCATGACCATGCCGGCGGTGTTCAACCACCTGCCGTTCGGTCAGGGGCTGGCGGTGATCTTCTTCATGCTGCTGCTGGTGGCGGCGCTCTCCTCCTCCATCTCCATGCTGGAGCACCTGGTGCGCTTCACCACCGAGGAGTGGGGCTGGTCGCGCCGCAATGCCTGCCGGGTACTGACCCTGCTCATCATGGCCTGCGGCATTCCGGTCAGTCTGTCGTTCGGCCCCTGGGCGGACTACACCCTGTTTGGCAAAACCCTGTTCGATCTGCTGGATTACCTCACCTCCAACCTGATGATGCCCCTGTTCGGTCTGGTGCTGACCCTGCTGCTTGGCTGGAAGCTGGGGGACAGTATTGTGCCTGCGGATCTCTCGCCGCTGATGCGTGGCGCGCTGCTCTGGTGCTGGCGGCTGGTCGCCCCTCTGCTGATCGCGGGGATCCTGGTGCGAGGCTTGTTGTAACGCACCTGCCAGGGTGGCATGCACCGCCCTGGATGGCTATAGGCCCTGGTGGGGACCGAGGGGTGGCAGTTTGGGGGCCAGGTGGGATCTCACCTGTTGCAGGGTCTCCCGATAGGCGTTCCCATGGTGTTCCAGGAAGGCGGCACTGTGGTTGAGACGCTGCTCCAGCCTGTCCACCAGGCGGGCCACCGCCGGGGCCGCCATGCCGGCGGGCCAGCACTGGGTCAGCAATACCAGCAGTTGCCAGGCATCCCCCGCCTGGGCCGGGAATCGCTCCTGCAGGGTCAGTGCGCTCTGCACGGCGAGCTGGAGCTGACCCGTGGTCATGGCCCGTTGCCGCTCCTCGCGCAACTGGGTCAGCTGCTGCTCCCGTTGCGCCAGTTGCCGTGCCAGATCGTCGACCACCTGCAAAATGAGCCCCTGCAACAGCGGGGTCTGTGCCACCGGCCCCTGATACTGGCCGAGCTGGGCCAGATAACGCTGGGCATGGTGGGGAAGCCCGCAGAACTGGCTGACGGCCACCCCGAGCAACTGGTTGAGGTGATTGTCCCGCGCCGCCTCCGGCGGGTGCTTGGCCAGCAGCATCAAGGCGTCATCGAATCGATAATCCAGACCCAGCATCAGGGCGCGCAGCAGCCCCTCCTCGTGGGCACGCAGGGTCACGGCCTGCTGACCGAGCTCCTCCAGGGCCTGCTGCAGCCCATGAACTCTGGCCTCTCCCGGTGGATGCCAGAGCACCGCCAGGGTCGCATCCAGCAGGCAGCGTTCGACGGAGTGGCGAAACGTCTGTTTGGGGAAGTAGCGCAGGATGAAATCGGTGGCCTGCGCCAGCACCTGACCTTCATCCCTTCGCAGCAAGGCCAGCAAAATGGCCACCTGGCGCCACTGCGGCTGCCAGGGGCAGCGTTGCAGCAAGCCTGACAAAGTTTCCCAGGCAGGATCCCACTGCGCCTCGTGCAGTTGGCAGGCGAGAACCAGCGCCTGATGGATGACGGGGGGCAGTCGCTCCCGGTTGCGGGCCAGATCCTTGTGGGCGCTCTCCACCCGGTTCAGCCCGAGCAGGGCCTGGTTCAGCCCCTGGCGTGGCCACCAGGCATCGTACTCCGTGGTGCAGATGGCGTAGTGCTGGGCGGCCTGCACCCGTTCCCCGGCTTGCAGCAGCATGTAGCCCTTTACCCTGTCCATCTGTGCTTCCAGCCCCTTGTGGCTGGCGTGCCGGTAAAGCAGATCCTCGCACTGGGCGCAGGCGCTGCGCCACTCCCTGAGCGCCATGGGGGTGGCCAGGGGGCGGGTCACCGTGGTCAGTGCCAGCAGCGCTTGCAGGCTGTGCGCCAGCTGCTCCGTGGTGAAGGGCACAGCCAGACGCAGGGCGAAATAGAGGTCGGAGGGGGGGAACTGGCCGGTGTCCTCGTCCTGCTCCAGCAGCAGGAGCACGCAGCCGGGCGCGAGCAGGCCCAGGTGGTGTGCTTCATGCAGCAGCCTGACGCCCTCGTGGGCCTGGTGGTGATACTGGCGGCAAAGAATGGCATCGAAGGCGTGCTGGCGCAGCAGGGCGGGCAGGCTTGCTATCTCTTTGCAGTGGAACAGTTCGGTGGGGGGCAGCCCCAGATCACTCAGTCCCTGGGTGAGGGTCGAGCCCATCATGGCATCGTCTTCGATGAGGAGGATCTGCATCTTTGACGCTCCTTCGCCGGTCGGGGGTGGCGAGGTTGGATTCAAAGTTAGCCTCCACTCTCCCGCGAGAGCCAGAGGGGGTCAATACCCCACCTGGGTCAGGGATGGCTCAGTGCCGGCCTTGGGCAGGGCAAAGAAAGCATCACTGAAGGCCGGGCCCCCTGGCCGAGAAGGGGCAGTCCCGCTGCGGGACACGCAGCTCCCCGGCGCCCGTCTCTCCCTGCCAGGCGAGCTCGAGTTGGCCCAGGCGCCCGAGGCGGCGCAGCTCGAACTCGTAGCGCAGGCAGGGGTTGTCGGTGGGCAGCTGTGTCATTCCGGCGGGCAGCCGGTAGTCGTAGCGCAGCAGAGGGCCATCTTGCAGCCGGCTCTGCACGGGCACCAGCCCCTCCTCCGTCGGTGCGGGGGCCTTGAGATAGCGGCGCAGCGCCACCGGGGCGTCGATGGCTTTTTGATAGTGAAGGCCGTTCATGGCCGCCAGCTCCTCCTCCAGCCGCGTCAGCTCCCCCTCCAGTCCGCTCAGGGCGGCGCCAAGCTGTTGATGGGCCGGGGAGGCGCAGCCTCCCAGCAGCAGGGTTGCGATGAGCAGGGCGGGACGGACGGCAGACATGAAGGCTCCTCGGGTGCCAGGGTCAATGACTATAGCAGGGGATTGGTGGGCGGCGTGCCCCTCAGCAGCCCGGCGAGGCGCTCCAGCCCTTCGGCGACGCGGGCGTCGGTGGCGGGCTGGCTCAGGCTGAGGCGTACTCCCTGCGGGGCGGCAAACTGGCCGGCGGCGAAGTGTTCTCCGCTGGCGACCCCCACGTCAAGGGCGTTGGCGGCCTCCGCAAACTCCTGGCTGCGCCAGGGCTCGGGCAGTGGCAGCCAGGCGTGCATGGACCCCGGCTGCCAGCGCGCTCCCGGCAGCAGGTGGCGCAGGAGCTCACCCCGGCGCGCCAGGATTTTTCGCTGGTGTTCGATGAGCGGCATGATCTGGCGCTGGCTCACCAGCTTGCAGGCCAGCTCGATGAGCAGCGGACTCACCATCCAGCTCGACAGCCGCATCGCCTGGGCGAAGCCGTTGCGAAGGGCGGGAGGCGACAACACGAAGCCGACCCGCAGGCCGCCGCAGGCTATCTTGGCGAGACTGCCGAGGTAGATGACCCGCTCCGGTGCCAGGTTGACCAGGGGAGGGAGCGCACTTTCGGGCAGCAGGCCGTTGACGTCATCCTCGACGATCAGCAGATCGTGGCGACGGGCGATGGCGACGATGGCGTCGCGCCGCGCCAGGCTCATGGTGGCCGTGGTGGGGTTTTGCAGGGTGGGGGTGAGGTAGAGCAGCTTGGCCCGGCGGGTACGGCACGCGGCATCCAGCGCCTCTGGCAGGAGTCCCTCCTCATCCATCGCCAGTCCCACCACCTGATTCTTGAGCTGGCGTGCATTGCCCAGCATGCCGGGGTAGCTCAGTCCCTCGCAAAACAGGGTCTCTCCCACGCAGCCGGTGGCAAGCAGGGCCAGCATGATGCCGTGCTGGGCCCCATGGCTGAACAGCAGGCGATCTTCGCTCGCCGTGATGCCCTGCTCGGCGAGCCAGTCGACGAACAGCTGGCGTTGTGCGGGGCGTCCCGCCTCCTTGTCATAACCGAGCAGGCCGTTGAGATCCCCCTGCGCCAGCTCGGTGAGCAGGGGCCTGATGATGGCGCCCCTGTCCAGCTGGACCGGGAGGTTCTGCCACAGCTCGATGCGCTGGCTGTCTTCATTGCGGATCACCCATTCGTTGGCGGGATCCGCCGCTCCCCTGACCCAGGTGCCGTGCCCGACCCGGGCCGCCAGCAGGCCCCGTCGCTCCGCCTCGGTGTAGGCGCGGGTGACGGTGCCCACTGTGACACCCAGCTTGTCTGCCAGGGCCCTGTGGGTCGGCAGCCGGGTCTCGGGTGAGAGGATACCGGTGGAGATGGCCTGCTCGATGGCCTTGACCAGTTTGAGGTAGAGGGGCCCCTCGAAAGGGGTGAGGTCGGGCGTCCAGATTGTCATGGTGACAATAAATCCATTGATCCAAGATTGTCCGCAATATAGCGTGATTATCAGCATGTACACAACCAACAAGCACACATTGTATCGGTACAATGTGGCGAGAAAGGAGTCTCCCCATGACCATCGAATGGTATGCCACCCTGTTTGGCTTCGCCCTGCTCACCTGCGGCACGCCCGGGCCGAACAACCTGATGTTGACGGCGTCCGGCGCCAACTTCGGCGTGCGTCGCACCCTGCCCCATCTCATCGGGGTGGCGGTGGGCCAGCCTGTGCTGCAACTGGTGCTGGCGCTCGGCTTCTATCCGCTGTTCGAGCGCTGGCCCCTGCTCAAGCTGAGCCTGCAGGTGCTGGGCAGCCTCTACCTGCTGTGGCTGGCGTGGCGCATCGCGGTGGCAGGCGCCCCCGGAGATCCCGCCAGCCGTGCCCGCCCCTTGACCCTGCTTGAAGGGCTGGGCTTCCAGTTCCTCAATCCCAAGGCGTGGATGATGGGGATCTCGGCCATCAGTCTGTTCAGCCTGCCGGGGAGCGACTACTGGCCGAGCATGTGGGGCATCATGAGTGTCTTCCCCATGGCGGGGTTCCCGGTCTGCTTCGCCTGGGTGATGTTTGGCCATCAGCTCAGCCGCTGGATCAACTCGGACAAGGGGTGGCGTCGTCTCAACGGCAGCCTGGGTGCCTTGACCGCCCTGTGCGTGGTGATGCTCTGGTATTAACAGCGTCTTGATTATTCATGCAAAGAAAATGCATTGCTGACCTTGTCGTCAGGGCGTCGGCTCTGCATATTAGGAGGCTTGCCGTATCTGAACGAGGTTGAGATGGATCTGAACTGGTTGCTCCCCCTGGCGGGCTTTGCCCTTATCACCTGTGGCACGCCGGGCCCCAACAACATGCTGCTCACCAGTGCCGGGGCTGCCCAGGGGTTTCGCCGCTCCGTGCCTCTGCTGGTGGGGGTGGTGGGGGGCATCAACCTGATGATCCTGGCCACGGCCCTGGGGCTTGGGGTGGTGTTCGAGCGTCTGCCCCTGCTGCACGATGGCCTCAAGCTGGTGGGGTCTGCCTACCTGCTCTGGCTGGCCTGGAAGGTGGCCAACGCCAGTGGCCCGGCGGAGGGGAACCGGCCGCTCATCCCGGCCCATCAGGGGGCCATGCTGCAACTGCTCAACCCCAAAGCCTGGATGATGGCGCTCTCCGCCATCAGCGGCTTCACCCTGGCGGGGGAGGCTTACTGGCCGTCCGCAGGCTGGGTGCTCGGCATTTTCTTCGTGACCGGCCTCTATACCGGCGCCTTCTGGGTGCTGTTCGGTGCCCAGGTGCGCCGCCTCATCCGCACCGCCACCGGCTGGCGTCGTTTCAATCTGGGCATGGGGCTCGCCACGGCGGCCTGCGTGCTGATGATCTGGGTTTAGGCCTCGGCCTGAGCCTTTACCGGCTGTCTTGTTGGCCCTTCGGGGCCTTTTTTATTGCCGGGGCGGTGCGATCAAACGCGCCCCCTGAGGGATTGCAGCATTGGTTTGCACCATCGGGTTACATAAGGAGATCCCATGAAATGTATCGGTCTGCTGGGTGGCATGAGCTGGGAGTCCACCGTCAGCTATTACCAGGCCCTCAACCGGGGGGTACGCGAGCGGCTCGGCGGTCTGCACTCGGCGCGGGTGCTGCTGAGCAGCGTGGATTTTGCCGGGATAGAGCGGTTGCAGCACGCCGGTGACTGGCCCGCCACCGCCCGTCTGCTGGCGGCCGAGGCCAGGGCCATTCAGGCCGGTGGCGCCGATTTTCTGCTGATCGGGACCAACACCATGCACAAGGTGGCGCCGGAGATCGAGGCCGCCATCGACATTCCCCTGCTCCACATCGCCGATGCCACGGCCCATCGCCTCCAGGCCGACGGGGTGACCCGGGTAGGTTTGCTCGGCACCCGCTTCACCATGGAGCAGGATTTCTACAAGGGGCGGCTCCAGGAGCGCTTCGGGCTGGAGGTGCTGGTGCCTGATGACGCTGCACGGGAGCGGGTGCACCGCATCATCTATGACGAACTCTGCCTCGGCGACATTCGCGAGTCGTCTCAGGCCGAGTATCTGGCCATCATCGCCGATCTGGCACAGGCCGGTGCCCAGGCGGTGATCCTGGGTTGCACCGAAATCGCCCTGCTGGTGGGGGCGTGCCAGGCCGCCGTGCCTCTCTATGACACCACCGCCATCCACGCCGAAGCCGCGGTGACGCTGGCCCTTGCCTGATGTGATGCGGGCGGGGTGACCCTCTCGGCGCCCCGCCTGTTTTTTCCTCCTTTCATAACTGTGAGTCAGCCTTCATTTCAGCAGGGCTGAAGCCGTTTTTATTGTCAATCGGCTCACATTTCCTCCGTTTGTCTCTTGAGTCCGGGGCGTCAGACGCCTAGTTTTCGATCACTGAAACGATTCAGCTTTCACAAAAACAAGAGACACGAGGATAAATCCATGTTGAAGAAACTCTCCATTGCCGTGCTGCTCGCCCTGGGCGCCACCGCGGGTCACGCCGCCGAATTTCTGCTGACCGACTCCCAGCAAGGGCTGGATGTGGGGGACTGGAAGATCACCAGCGAGAAGCTCGGCATCAAGAGTCCGGTTCCCTTCACCATCGAGAAGAAACGCCTGCACGGCGGCCGCCAGGAAGGGGTGGATCTGCTCATCGTCGACAACGGCGTCATGAAGATCACCCTGGTGCCGACCCGCGGCATGGGGATCAAGGAGGTCAAGGCGGCGGATCTGCGCCTAGGCTGGGATTCACCGGTCAAGGAGGTGGTCAATCCCGCCTTCATCGATCTCGAGAGCCGTGGCGGCCTCGGCTGGCTCGACGGCTTCAACGAGATGCTGGTGCGCTGCGGCTACGAGTGGACGGGTCATCCCGGAGTGGATGACGACGGCCGCCTCAAGAGCCTCCATGGCCGGGTGCAGAACATTCCCGCCTCCGTGGTCAGCGTGACCGTGGACGAAGAGCCGCCCTATGCCATCCACGTGCTGGGCCGGGTGGACGAGCGCACCTTCAAGATGAGCGAACTGGTCACCTGGACCCAGCTGAGCGTGGTGCCCGGTCAGGCGGAGTTTGCCCTGCAGGACAAGCTGACCAACCACGCGGACTACGAGAACGAGTACCAGATCATCTATCACGGCAACTTCGGGGCCCCCATTCTGGAGGAGGGATCCAGGGTGAGCACGCCGGTGAAGCAGATCTCCCCGTTCAATGACTACGCCAAGGCCGGACTCAAGGGTTGGCAAACCTATCTGGGGCCCACCAAGGGCTTCGACGAGATGGTGTTCAACCTGGTGCCCTACAGCGACGCCGACGGCAATACCCTGGCAGTGCTGAACAACCGGGCCGGCAACGCCGGAGTGGCGGTAGGCTACAACACCCGACAGCTGCCGGTGCTGACCCTGTGGAAGAACACCGACACCCGGGCCCAGGGCTATGTGACCGGCATCGAACCCGGTACCAGCTATGCCTACAGCACCAAGTACCAGCGCCCGCTCGGGCTGGTCCCCAAGATCCAGCCGGGGGAGACCAAGACCTTCGATCTGACCTATCGCCTGCTGCAAAATGCCGACGAGGTGAAGCAGGCCCTGGCCCAGGTGGAGAAGATCCAGGGCGGTCGGGCCACCGAGCTGCGCGAGCAACCCCTGGTCAAGCTGCCATAAGGGAGAGACGCCCAGCAAAAAGCCGCTCCATGAGCGGCTTTTCTATTCCCAGCGACATATCCTTATTATCGGATAGCTCCTTTATTTTATAGTTCTAAAGTTAATTGTAATAAATAAATTGGGTACAGTTACTTGCTGGCTACTATATTTCCATAGCTTACTGTGTTACGGGCTTGTAAATGGGGTTGGCGTGTTAAAGTATAATCATATATAAATAATACTCTCGACGGCGGACTGAGATAACTGTGACTAGAACGCACCAGCAGAGCAGGTCAGTGGATTCTTTTGAGCTGGTGTTGTTATGAAAGTCCCTGAGAGGTCTGATTAAACTGTATGTAATGGTGGACGAGTAGATTGATATCAGCAATATTTATATTTAGAACTATACATTGAAAGGCACGATAGATACTTTATGTGACGAAATGAGCTACAAGGAGTTATCTGAAAATATTTAAGGTATGATATTGACGGATTATTACTGAAATCATTAGTAATAAAATCCAGTTTTTTGTAATTCAAGAATAGTTTTTCCTAAGTTCTGAAAATGCTTTACCTGTCAAAATCAAGTATCCATATGGGCCTTTTTTTTGTGCGTTGATAATATATACTTCCCATTTCACAATGAAATGGAAGATATGTTGTATGAAATTGTTCATGTTAGCTTTGTTAGTTCCGATAGGGGTTTCCGCTATTGAACAAAATTACCGAATGACAAAAGATGCTTGGGTTGATGGAAATATAGACAAGGAGACTGCATCATCAACAACGGTAATTGTGAATGTAAATGGTGACATCATCACTCCCGGAAGTAGTGGCGATAATATAACTGGTAGTTTCGTTGAGAATAGAAAAATAATACAACTGAAGCAAGACATAAATCAAAACAAAACTTATTATCTTGGCAAGGTAATATCAGACCGGCAGTATCAAGGTACTTGGTATGATATTAATGGTAATGGTGGTGACTTCCGCATCGAGTGGGGTGATGAAGAAAGACCTGATTGCCGTTTGGCAACAGAAACCGGCTGGTATCACGGTTTATACTGTAATGTAGATATTGATGGTGGGGGCTGGAGATTAGTTGCAGTTAGGTATAATAAAGAGACTCATGTTCCTGTTGAACAATTGACTGAGTTAAATAGCAACCAGTATCTGAATCCAGGTGCATGGGGGGAATTGAAGGATGAATCAACGGAGATACTATTTTTACAACCCGACACAGAGATATGGGGGGTTATGAATATATCACAAGCGAGTAATCCAAAATTATGCTCACCATTGAATGAGAATTTAAGTAAAAAGGTTTTAGTCCATGCTGAAAAAGAAGGGTGCTCACTCGAAAACTTAGACTATACCGTAGTCGGCCATCCTGGTAGTTTGGATTATCAAGGTAACTTCTATCGGTATAAAAAAGGTGTTTGGACTGCTAATTATCCAGACTTATGGATTAGAACAAATTGGCCACAGCAGCAAGATGTCTCATATGGTAGTAGCCAACTAATGGTCTTTGTAAGATAAATAAAGGCCACCTCAGGGTGGCCATTATTTATCTGGTGCATGTCAAGCAATACAATTTCTTAAACATGGCTGTACATGGCTTCTATCTCGCGCTGGTACTTGGCCTCGATGATCTTGCGGCGCAGCTTCATGGTGGGGGTGATCTCCCCGAGCTCCATGGAGAAGGCGCTCGGCAGCAGGGTGAACTTCTTCACCTGCTCGAACTTGGCCAGCTCTTTTTGCAGATCGGCGATGCGGGCTTCGAAGAACTCCATTACCCGGGAGTGGCGCAGCAGCTCGGTCTTGCACTGGTACTGCAGGTTGATGGAGCGGGCGTACTCCTCCAGGGACTCGAAGCAGGGCACGATGAGCGCCGACACGAAGTGGCGGGCATCGGCGACGATGGCAATCTGCTCGATGAAGCGATCCTTGCCGAGGGTCCCCTCCACCAGTTGCGGCGCCACGTACTTGCCGTTGGAGGTCTTCATCAGCTCCTTCAAGCGCTCGGTGAAGTAGATGTTGCCCTCGTCATCCAGCTCGCCTGCATCGCCGGTGCGCAGGAAGCCATCCTCGGTCATCACCTCGGCGGTGGCCTCCGGCTTGTTGTAGTAGCCACGCATCACGGTGGGGGCGCGCACCAGCAGTTCGTTGTTCTCGCCGAGTTTCACCTCGATGCCGTTTAGCGCCGTGCCGATGGAGCCCAGCCTGAACTGGGTGTCTTCATAGCAGCAGACGGTGGCGGTGGTCTCGGTCATGCCGTAGCCGTACTTGAGGTTGAGCCCCATGGCCTGGAAGAAGAGATTCACCTCGTCCGCGAGACGGGCGCCCGCCACCGGCAGGAAGCGGGTGCGACCGCCGAAACGGGCGCGCAGCTTGCGAAACACCAGGCGTTCGGCAAGCCAGAGCTGGCCATAGAGCAGGGGAGAGGCGGACTTGCCCGCCTGACGGGTGGCGACCATCTGTTTGCCCACCCGGGTGGCCCAGCCGAACAGGGCGCGGCGCAGGCGCGGCGCCTGGGCAACCTTGGCCTGGATCATGGCGTAGGCCTTCTCGTAGAGGCGAGGCACGGCGCACATCACGGTGGGCTTCACCTCGCCGATGACATCCATCACCTTCTGCGGGTCGCGAATGTAGACGTTCTCGGCGCCGCAATAGAGCACGTAGTAGCTCCAGGCTCGCTCGAACACATGGCTCAGCGGCAGCATGCAGAGGGAGACATCCTGCTCGCTGAGGTCGAGGCGAGCGTCATGCATCTCGAAGCAGGCGGCCATGTTGGCGAAATCGAGCATGACCCCCTTGGGTTCGCCCGTGGTGCCCGAGGTGTAGATGAGGGTCAGCAGGTCGTCCATGCGGTAGTGGCGCTCGCGCTCGCGCAGCACCTGCTCGCTGGGTTGGTGGTTGCCGGAGACGAGGAAGGCCTGGAAGTGGCTGGCCGAGGCGCAGCCGCGCAGATCGACGGTGCCGTCCAGGGCGACGATGTGGCTTATCTCGCCGCTGTCGATGAGGTGCAGCGCCTGATCGAACTGGGGCTGCTCCCCCACGAACAGCATCCTGATGCCGGCATCCTTGACGATGTAGCGCAGCTGATCGAGGGTGCTGGTGGGGTAGATGGGCACGCTGACGCCACGGGCGGCCAGGATGCCGAGGTCGGCCTGGGTCCACTCGGGCATGTTGCGGGCATAGATGCCGACCATCTCGCCGGACTGGTGGCCCGCCCGGATCAGGCCTTGGGCGCAATAATCCATGGCCTGACCCAGGGTTCGCCAGCCGATGGCGCGCCATTGGCCATCCTGCTGGACGCGCAGGGCGGCCTTGTTGCCAAGGCGGGCAATACGCTCACGCATCACTCTAACCAGATGAAACTGCGACATCTCACGCATCCTCAAGTAACAGTTGTGCGCCCGCAGGGGGCACCAAAATCGGGGCTGGAGTTTAAACTCTAACATTACAGCTTACAAGTGTGCGCCATTTGTCCTGGATCACAAAGTCGTCAACCAGATGAGAGTGAGGCATGATAGGGGGCAGGGATCGGATTCATTCAGGGAGTTGCACCATGAATATCGGGATCAAGAGCCTGTTCACCGGCGTGTTGCTGCTGTTGGCGGGGGCAGGCGCCCTCTGGTATCTGCTGGGGGGCGCGGGGGAGCAGGAGAATCCCTGGCTGAGCGGCGCCGAGGGCTATGAGCAGGCGCAGCAGCTGGCGCTGAGGGAAGGATACCCCTTGCTCTACGTGATCGAGCGCGCCAAGTGCCGACGCTGCAAGGCGCTGAATACCAGGCTGTGGCGTGCCCCCGAGATGCAATCCGCCTTGGCGGGGCTGGTGAAGGTGCGACTCAACCCGGATGCGGGGGATGGCAGCGAGCACATTCTGCGCCGCTTCCCCCAGGTTGCGACGGCCCCTGGCATCTATGTCCAGCGACCGGGTGAGCCGCTTCGCCCCATCAAGATCGCGGTGGATATCGAACAGATCTGGATGCCCGGCGTCACCTATGGTCGCGGCTTCTTCATGCCCCTCTCGGGAGCCGCCTTCGAGGCCGTGCTGAGGGTGACCCTGAGCCTGGAAGACCCCTCCATCGACAACGCGCCCCTGCCCTGAGGGGGGAAGCGAAGCGGGGGAGTCAGGGAGGCCAGAGAGGGTGTTGCCCGCTGACGGCGGTCTGCAGCGGGTTGTCAGCCGAAGTCGAACAGACGGGACATCAGCACGGCATCCTCCCTCTCCTGCCCGGTGCCATAGTAGTCGGCGCGGCGGCAATACTCGGCAAACCCCTCGCTCTCGTAGAGGTTGATGGCGGTGCGGTTGCCGGCCCTGACCTCCAGGAACCAGGCCTCGGCCTTGCTGGCCTTGCTGCGGGCCAGGTACTCCCTGAGCAGCGCCCGCCCCAGCCCCTTGCCCTGAAAGTCGGGGTGTACGCAGAGATTCATCAGGGAGCTGTCTCCTGCCACCAGATCCGAGATGTAGAAACCGGCCGGTCGTCCGTCCACCAGCATCAGGCCGTTGAGATAGCGCGGCCCGAAGCAGGAGAGCAGGTTGGCCTGGCTCCAGGGCTCCTGGTGGGCGGCCTGCTCGATGGGGTAGATGGCTTCGAAGTCCGATTCGAGCAGGGGGCGAAAATGGGGCAAGAGGTCAGACATGGTCACTCCGGACGGGATTCAGGCTTGCGATGGACACCATGGCCGTGCCATGGTCGTGAGCATCAAGGGGTGTGGCGCTGCCGGCACTGCTGCCAGAGGGCGCGCTTGTGCGCCCCATCGGGCTTGAGCGGGCAGACCAGGGCATCGGGCCAGCGAGAGTCCGGCGCCGTCAGCCAGAGCAGGGGCGAAGTGGCCCCCGCGGGTAGGGAAGGCATCTCGGACAACAGGGAGACCTCGTCCGTGCCAAGGCCGAGCCAGCGGCAGATGTCCCCGAGCAGGGAGGGCGCGGGCAGCGTCTCTGCCAGCAGCCAGAGCTTACCGGTCGGCAGAGGGGCAGTCTCCTGCGGGGCCAGCACCTCGTCGGCGGGCGTGTTTGCCGGCTGTGCGGCGCCGTCGGGGCTGGTGCCTCCCGCCAGGAGTCGGCCTCTCTGTTGCCAGAGGGGGATGCCCATGCGGGCCAGGATGCGCTGGCGCAGCGGGTCCAGCAGGGGATCTTGCATGGCGAAGGCTCACTCTTGATCTGCGTTGGGGTAAATAATGATGCGCAGAGTACACTCTCGCGGGATTTGCTGCACCCCGGACGTGCGCTTTTCGCCCTGTGGCGATGGCAAACGAGCGCCTCCCCGGGGGCAGAGATGACAGACAATGAGAGTGGGGCGGGGCCAGAGGCCGGACCCCGTCACCACGGATGACCTATCAGCTTCGGAACTGTGCCTATGCCGCCTTTAGCCCAGAATACTGTTCGTGCCACCCCCATTCATGAGCGCCTGCCACGGCTCCTTTCCGCCCTTGGCGAGGGACTGTATGAGCGCCAGGATGCCCTGCGGCTCGGCCTGCTGGCGGCCCTGAGTGGCGAGAGCGTCTTTCTGCTGGGCCCCCCGGGCATCGCCAAGAGCCTGATCGCGCGGCGCCTCAAACTGGCGTTTCAGGATGCCCGCCATTTCGAATACCTGATGACCCGTTTCAGTACGCCGGAGGAGGTGTTCGGCCCCCTCTCCATCCAGGCGCTCAAGGAGGATGGCAAGTACCTGCGGCTGACCAGCGGCTACCTGCCGGAGGCCGAGGTGGTCTTCCTCGACGAGATCTGGAAGGCGGGCCCCGCCATCCTCAACACCCTGCTCACCGCCATCAACGAGCGGCAGTTTCGCAACGGCGACAGCCAGCACCCCATTCCCATGCGGCTGCTGGTCACCGCCTCGAACGAGCTGCCGGCCCCGGACAGCGGGCTGGAGGCGCTCTACGACCGCATGCTGGTGCGGGTCTGGATGGACAGGGTGCAGGAGAAATCCAACTTCCAGGCCATGCTGGCGAGCGATGGCCAGTCCCATCAGAACCTGACCCCCTCGGTGCAGATTCGGGGGGAGGAGTACGACGCCTGGCAGGATGCCATCGAGCAGGTGCGCCTGCCGGACGCCTGTTTCGAACTCATCTACCAGCTGCGCCAGCAGCTCGACAGCCAGCTCGGGCACGGCTGCTATGTCTCGGATCGGCGCTGGAAGAAGGCGGTGCGGCTCATCAAGGCGAGCGCCTTCTTCAATGGCCGAGACGAGGTGGCTCCCCTGGATCTGCTGCTGTTCAAGGATTGCCTCTGGCACGACGAGGCTTCCCGCACCGCGCTGCTGGAGATGATCGGCGAGTTTTCCCGCCTCTACGGCTACCAGCAACTGGCGCTGACCCGGGAGCTGCTCTCCTTGCGCGAGCAGTTCAAGCAGTTGCAGGGGGCGGTCGCCTTGCGCATCGGCTGCAAGGCGGTCAAGCGCAAGCAGTGGTTCGGCCGCCGCGCCCGCGGCACCGAACTGCCGCTGGCCAACGCCAGGCCGTTCGGCAAGCTGGTGCACTTCCAGCTGCTCACCCCGGCGCCCCTGGATGGCAGCGATCCCGAGCGCCTCACCGCCACCCTCACCTTCGATCGCACCCTGCTCTCTCACTGGCACCCCACCGGGGAGGCGCTGGTGGGTTGGCCCCTCGGCAACCCCAAGGAGGGGCACTACGAGCTGGTGCTGGACGAGCAGTTGCGGCTGCACGTGCTGGATATCCAGCGCCAGCCCGTGCCCCTGATGCTGGTGGAGCGCACCCCCATCCCCGAGGTGGTGATGGCCCCCTGGCTGTCGGCCCTGGACGACCTGACGGGCCAGGTGAACCGGGTGCTGCAAAACCTCAAGGGCCAGCGCAACCTGTTCGACCGTCACCAGCCCCATCTGTTCGTGGGGGACCACTGGCTGCGTCAGGTGGAGGACAGCTTCTTCGTGCTGAGCCGGGACCTGGAGCGGCTGGGGACCGAGCTGCAGCAGTGGCGGGATCGTCTGCCTCTTCTCGATGCACAGGGGTGACGTCGCGTCTGACGTGGGGTTGGTGAAATAAACAGGATGAAAAACATGTTTAGTAAGCATGATATTCCATCACATCTCAACGCCCGGGGTGGCCCATGCTAGAGATCGGCATGATGGACCTGGGGCTGCTCATGGGGGAGGGGGAGCTGGCGGGGGAGATGGCGCTGCTGCTTGCCTCCACCCCCAAGATCTCCGAGTTCCTCAAGCGCTCGCCCCTGCAGGGCAAGCTGCTCAGAAAGCGCATCCAGACCTGGAGCGAACAGCTTGGGGAGGAGATGCGTCACAAGCCGGTGCCGGTGGCCCTCGAGCGGGAATACCTGCTCTATCAGGCCCACCGGCAACTGCCCCTGCCGGAGCTGGTGGGGCGCCTGCCCGCCCTGCTGGAAGCCCTTGAGCAGCACAGCCCCTTCGCGGGGGATGCCCGCAGCCTGGTGCGCCAGATAGTGGCCCAGCCCACCGAGGGGCTGCGCCAGCTCTTCATCGAGAAGTGGCGCGCCAGCCTGGTGGGCAGCCTGTTGCAGTTGCAGCAGCAGATAGCGGAGGCGGAGCGGGAGAAGCAGCGCCAAGAGATAGAGGATCAACTGCTGGCCAACCGGACCCTGGCCGATGCCCTGGATCCGCACCAGATCTCCGCCGGGGGGCTCTGGGATCTGGCCCAGGGGAGCTGGCACAAGCGCAGCCTGGCGCTGGTGAAGCAGTACGCCCGCATGTTGCAGCAGGAGCCTCTGCTCGCGGAGATCGCCGCCCTGCTTGGACGCAGCGAGCGGGAGCGGCGCAGCGAGGACAGGACGCTGCCGCCGGTGCCTGTGCACGAACTGGAGGAGGTGCAAAGTGACGATGTGCCCGACGATCTGGTGGGGGTGCACCCGGCCAGCGATCTGATGCGCCTCCTGCCGAGCGAGGCGGTGATGCTGGCGCTGCCGGAGCTGGAGCTGGAGTTCTATCGCCGTTATCTGGAGCGGCGCCTGCTGAGCTACCAGTCGCGGGGCACCTTGCCGCGCCAGCGTCTGATGCTGCGCTCCCCCGAGCAGGGAGGGCAGGAGGTGCAGCCGCGGGGCCCCTTCATCGTCTGCGTCGATACGTCAGGTTCCATGGGGGGCTATCCGGAGGAGTGTGCCAAGGCGCTGTTTCTCGCCCTGCTCAAGGGGGCGATGGAGGAGAAGCGGGGCTGCTATCTGATGCTCTTCTCCACCGAGGTGGCGACCCTGGAGATCACCGCCGACACCGGGCTTGAGAAGGCGGAGCGCTTTCTCTCCATGAGTTTTCACGGAGGGACCGATCTGGTGCCCTGCCTGGAGCAGGCCCTGACCCAGCTCGAACAACCCGCCTTTGCCAAGGCCGACGTGCTGGTCATCTCCGACTTCATCGCCCAGAACCTGCCCCACCCCCTGCTCGAGCGGATGAACCGGCGACGGGCGCAGCAGACACGCTTCCATGCGGTCGCCATGTCCCGTCACGCCAAGGCGGCCATTTTGCGGGTGTTCGATAACAGCTGGCTGCTCGATTGCGGCCTGCGTGGACGCCTGCTGCGGCGCTGGCAGCGCCATTGAGGGCACTCAGGCTCAGAGAGTGGGCCTGTGGTAGAGGCCCCGTTCGTTGACCTGCTCCTGATCCAGCAGCGGCTGACCGCTTGGCTGGGCAATATAAAAACCCCGCTTGCCGCTGCGCTTGACCCTGTACATGGCCTGATCCGCCCGGGCCAGCGCCGCGCCGAAATCGTCCTGGGGCCGGATGGCCGCAATCCCCATGCTCAGTCCCACCGAGGCGTCCCCGTTGGGCAGCTCGAAGGGGGTGGCGATGGCATCGATGCACTGGCGGGCGAGGTGGCTGGTGCGGGGATCGTCGCACGCCCAGGGCAGCAGCAGCACGAACTCGTCCCCGCCGATGCGCCCCAGCCGTACCTCCTCGCCGCAGCAGTGGCGAAGGCGCTGGGCAAGGGAGACCAGCAGTTCGTCACCTGCCCGGTGGCCCAGGTTGTCGTTCACCAGCTTGAAGTCATCGAGATCGATGAAACAGATGGCCTGGTACTCCCCGGGAAAGTGGCGGTGCAGCGCGGTGCGGTTGAACAGGCCGGTGAGGGGATCCCGGTGGGCAAGCTGGGCGAGCTGCTGCTCGTACTCCTTCTCGTGGGTGATGTCGATGTGGGTGCCCATCACCCGGACGGGGTTGCCCTGATCATCCCGCTCCACCACCCGGCCCCGGTCCAGCACCCAGGTGGTCTTGCCATCCTTGCCGATCATGCGGTGCATCGCCTGATAAAACGGGCTCTTGCCCTCCAGATGGTCGAAGAAGGCCTGCAGCACCTGCTCCCTGTCCTCCGGGTGAAGGTGGGCGCGCCAGACGTCGAAGTGGGCCGACAGCTCCTTGGGCTGGTAACCGAGCATGGAGCCCCAGCGTCGGTTGAAGATGATGAGTTTGCCGGTGGGCACATGGTTCTGCCAGATGCACAGGCCGGTGCCGTCCATGGCGGCGTCCAGCTTTTCCCGCGCGTCATCCGCGATGCGTTTGAGACGCTCGTTCTCCAGCAACAACCTGTCGTAAGCCTCCCTCAGCTCCTCGTAGGTCATTCCTCATCCCTTCCCCTGTTCGAAAGCATATATAGTCGATGCACTCTCTCCTTCTGTAAAGAAGGGGATAGGGGAGGCTCTCGTCCGATATGAGGCGTTTTCCCACCCTCTGACGGCTGTGCGCCCAGAGTCTGTGGGGATATGATGACAGCGATGAGCGCGGCGTCCGGCCGGTGAAGAGGAGAAAAAGTCCGCATGAAGATCCTGATGGGATGTGGCCTGTTGCTGTGGCTGGGGGTTGCCCTGGCCCAGGCGGCGCCACTGGCCGGGCACGAGTTGCAGCTGGCATTGCAGCAGCTGGAAGAGTCGGCGATGCCGGTGCAGGTGTTTCGCGAGCGCGTCGCCGCCCTGGTTGCCGGACAGGCACACTATCCGCCCGAGGTGCAGGGGCGTCTTGCTCGGCTGCAGTGCTGGGCCCTGCCGGGTGAACGGGACGAGGAGTTTCGCCGCGCGGTGGCGTTTGCCGAGCAGGGGCTGGCACAGGCCCGTGCCCGCAAGGACAGGGTCACCGAGGTGGGGTTGCTCGCCTGCCGCGGGTATCACCGGCAACTGCTCGGCAGCATGGCCGGGGCCGGGGAGGATTACGACGCCGCCCTGACCCTGGCCCGTCGGCTCGGGGATGAGCGCCAGCGTGCCGACATCCTGAGCCTGCGGGGGGAGATGTACTCCTACCAGGGGGAGCTGGCGGAGGGGCTGATGGATCTCATCGATGCCCACCAGCGCTACGAGGCGCTCGGGCTGGAGGCCAAGGGGCGCGAGGTGCTCGCCAATATTGCCAATGCCTATCGCAGGATGGGGCTCTATGAGCGGGCCGAGAGCTACTTCAACGAGCTGGAACACGACTACCGGCAGCTCGGGGACGAGGAGCACCTGGTGGACATTCACAGCCAGCAGGGGCTCCTCTACATCGACACCGAAGAGTACGACAAGGCGCTGCCCCTGATGGCGGAAGCGGAGATCTATTATCTGGGGTTAAACCAGGAAGGGATCCTGGCCTGGAGCCGGATCGAGATAGCCACCATCCTGCTTAAACAGGGCAAGCCGGACCAGGCCATGACCAAACTCGATCAGGCGGCAGCCTCCCTCCATCAGGGGGAGGGGGCGGACAGCGTCACCCTGGGCCACTGGCACCTCGTCATGGCCGACGTCCTCGAGGCCCTGAACCGACCCGGCGAGGCGCTGCGGCACCTGGACGAGGCCGAGCCCATCTTTACCCGGGAGCAGAACCTGCGCTTCCTCGCCCGGGTGCATGAGACACGGGCCCGGGTGCTGGAGCGTCAGGGGCATATCCAGTCGGCCCTCACCAGCCTCAAGACCTATGTCGAGACCCGCCAGGCCCTCGAGCTGAGATTGCGGGAACAGCGCTCCTTGCAGATGCGTTTCGAGTTCGATCTCGCCCGCAAGGAGCTGGAAAACCAGACCCTCAGGTCCCAGCAGCAGTTGCAGGCGGAGAAACTCAAGCAGTTGCAGGAGCGGCGCTACTGGCAATACCTGGTGGTGGCCCTGCTGCTGGTGGTGATGGGTACCCTGGTGGTGCACCAGCGCGGGCGCACCCGCAAGATGCAGCGCCTCGCCATGACGGACGAACTGACCGGCATCCACAACCGGCGCCAGATCCAGGCCAAGGGGCGCAAATGGTTCACCCAGGCGCGGGAGGAGGGCAATCCCCTGTGCGTGCTGCTGCTGGATGTGGATCACTTCAAGAAGGTGAATGACCAGCTGGGCCACCACGTGGGTGACAGTGTGCTCACCGCCGTGGCCCAGTGCATCGAGGAGCAGCTGCGCAGCCTCGACAGGGTGGGGCGCAACGGCGGCGAGGAGTTTCTGGTGCTGCTGCCGGATACCCTCCTGAACGAGGCCGTCGAGGTGGCGGAGCGGATCCGCCAAGCCGTCGCCCGTCTCGAGATTGAGGGGGTGCCTGCGGATCACCCCATCCGCATCAGCATCGGCTGCGCCCAGTACAAACCCGAGGATGACAACCTGGGCGAGCTGGTACGCCGGGCCGACGAGGCCATGTACCAGGCCAAGCTGGCGGGGCGCAACCGGGTGATGACGGCCCGGTGAGGCCGACCCCGGGCCCCCGTGATAGCGGGCTGGGTATTTTTCACTCGCGCGGGTATAATGCCGCGCAATTTTGCTTTGATCCGGGGCCAGACCCATGTAATGCAACGCGCTTCTCCTGTCTCCACCGGCGGTCACTGACCCGCCCGCGTGGTGTCGTTGTCTGCATGGGCGCCCTGATTCCAAGGTGCTGTCCCGCATTTTTCCCACGGTGGCTCCAGGCCGCCGCTCAATAGAAGAACGTCGAATTATGTCAGCTGAATTTCTGAGTGAAGTCTCCAAGAGACGCACTTTTGCGATCATCTCGCACCCGGATGCGGGTAAAACCACCATCACCGAAAAGGTCCTGCTGTTCGGACAGGCCATTCAGCGCGCCGGTACCGTCAAGGGCCGTGGCTCGGGCCAGCACGCCAAATCCGACTGGATGGAGATGGAGAAGCAGCGCGGTATCTCCATCACCACTTCCGTGATGCAGTTCCCCTACGCCGACTGCCTGGTCAACCTGCTCGATACCCCGGGTCACGAGGACTTCTCCGAAGATACCTATCGTACCCTCACGGCGGTCGACTGCTGCCTGATGGTCATCGACGCCGCCAAGGGTGTTGAAGACCGGACCCGCAAGCTGATGGAAGTGACCCGGCTGCGCGATACCCCCATCCTCACTTTCATGAACAAGCTGGACCGCGAAGTGCGCGATCCGATGGAGGTCATGGACGAGGTGGAGCGCGAGCTCAACATCATGTGCGCCCCCATCACCTGGCCCATCGGCTGTGGCAAATCTTTCAAGGGTGTCTATCACCTCTACAAGGACGAGACCTACCTGTATCAGAGCGGTCAGGGCCACACCATCCAGGAGAAGCGGGTGGTCAAGGGGTTGAACAACCCCGAGCTGGATGCCGCCATCGGCGACGATCTGGCGGCCCAGCTGCGTGGCGAGCTGGAGCTGGTGCAGGGCGCCTCTCCCGAGTTCGATCACGATGCCTTCATCGCCGGCGAGATGACCCCGGTCTTCTTCGGGACCGCCCTTGGCAACTTCGGTGTCGACCACATGCTGGACGGCCTGACCGACTGGGCGCCAGCCCCCATGCCGCGCAAGGCCGAGAGCCGCGAAGTGGTAGCCACCGAGGAGAAGTTCTCCGGTTTCGTGTTCAAGATCCAGGCGAACATGGACCCGAAACACCGCGACCGTATCGCCTTTATGCGTATCGTGTCAGGTACTTACAGCAAGGGCATGAAGATGCGCCACGTGCGCATCGGCAAGGACGTGAACATCTCCGACGCCGTCACCTTCATGGCCGGTGACCGTGAACAGGCGGTCGAGGCCTGTGCCGGCGACATCATCGGTCTGCACAACCACGGCACCATCCAGATCGGCGACACCTTCACCCAGGGGGAGGATCTCAAGTTCACCGGCATCCCGAACTTCGCACCTGAACTGTTCCGCCGCATCCGCCTGCGTGACCCCCTCAAGCAGAAGCAACTGCTCAAGGGGTTGGTGCAGCTCTCCGAAGAGGGGGCGGTGCAGGTGTTCCGTCCGCTCATCAGCAACGATCTCATCGTCGGTGCGGTCGGTGTGCTGCAGTTCGACGTGGTGGTCTCGCGCCTCAAGAGCGAATACAACGTCGAGGCCATCTACGAGGCGGTCAACGTCGCCACCGCCCGCTGGGTGGAAGGGACTGACGTCAAGAAGTTCGAAGAGTTCAAGCGCAAGAACGAGGTCAACCTGGCCCTCGATGGCGGTGACAACCTCACCTACATCGCGCCGACCATGGTCAACCTGCGCCTGGCACAGGAGCGTCACCCGGACGTTCACTTCCGCCAGACCCGCGAACACTGATCACCCCGCCCGCACCCAGCGGGTGGCTGATGACCAGAGAGACCCCGCTTCGGCGGGGTTTTTGTTATGGGGCGTTTCATTGGAAGGGGCGTAGATCCCCATCCGGGGCTTGATGAGTGAATAAAAACCAAAGATAAGTGATTTAAATTTCACTCATGGAGAGAGACATGTCCATCACCCAACCCGTAGAGGCGCAGTTTGCCGCCTACAATGCTCACGACCTCGACGCCTTCGTGGCCTGCTTTGCCCCGGATTTCAAAGGCTATCGCATGCCGACCGAGACGCCGAGCACAGTCGGCAAGGGGGCGCTGCGGGCCTTCTATGCGGAGCACAGATTCAACAACCCGCTGCTCAAGGCCGAGCTGCTGTCACGCACCGTCTTGGGCAACAAGGTGTTCGATCACGAGAAGATCCACGGCCTCTCCCCCGAGCCCATCGAGAGCGTGGCGGTGTTCGAGGTGAAGGAGGGTCTTATCCAGACCGCCTGGTTCTATTTCCCCTCTTAAACCCGACACTGTATTTGCCATACGGCCCCATCCTATTGCACCGCTGTGCAGGGAAGGGTGACAAGGAGATGCCATGCAGATATTCCAGGCCACGTTGGCCCACATTGAAGAAACCAGCCGTCTGTTTGATGCCTATCGGCAGTTTTATGGGCAAGCGCCGGACAGAGATGAGGCAACCCGATTCATCGGAGAACGCCTTCAGGGGGCGGATTCAGTTATCTTTCTGGCACGCAACGAGGCGGGAGAGTGGGCAGGCTTTGTCCAGTTGTATCCGGCATTCTCTTCCGTCGCGATGAAGAGGATGTGGTACCTCAATGATCTTTATGTCGTCGAGTCAGCTCGCCAGCAGGGGGTGGCAAGAGCGCTGCTGAAACGGGTGGCCAGCTTTGCCAGGGAGACAGATGCCCTGACCGTCAAACTGGCGACGGCTGTCTCCAATCAACCTGCAAAATTACTTTATGAATCAGAGGGGTATCAAAAGGTAATCGCCTTTGATCACTATACCCAGCGGGTTGGAGCCTGACAGGCGTTATGTGTCACTGTCCATGAGATGGATGGCAATCGCTCTTCTGGGGAGGCGCGGTGTCAGCTTGGGGCCGTGATACGGGGTAAACGGGCTCGCGGGGTATCGACAGATTGCCTGCCCGGCCCCCTTCTACCCTTGCGGGAGAAGGGGGGGGAGGGGGTAATTGGCGCTTCTGGCTAGAAAGTACGCAGCAATCTGGCGGGGTTACCGGCATAGGTGCCAGGTACAGTGATGTCCCGGGTCACCACTGCGCCGGCACCGATGACGGCTCCCTGGCATATCCGTACCGGCAAAATGGTGGCGTTTGAACCGATGGATACCCCATCCCCAATGTGGGTTCGGCCCCAACTGGCGGGATCCGGGTCGGGGGCGCCGCTTTGAAAGAGGTCATTGGCAAACATGACGCCGTGACCGATAAAACAGCGCTCACCTATGGTCACATGCTCACAGATAAAGCTGTGGGACTGGATGCGGGTTGCGCGCCCTATGGAGACGTTCGACTGTATCTCCACGAAGGGGCCGACAAAGACATCGTCAGCCAGGGTACAGCCGTAGAGATTGACAGGCTCAACCAGCTTCACCCTTTCACCGAAGCTGACATCTCGTATGCCGACAGAGAGTCGTTTTGGTTCACTCATCTCCCCTCCTTCCCGTCGAGCGCCAGCACCATGCAGATCTCGCAGGCGTCGTGGCCCGTGCAGCCAAGGGGCCCCGGCAGGTGTTCGAAGCCCAGGGATTCATAGAGGGCGGTGGCTTCCCGCAGCACGGCGGTGGTCTCCAGATAGCAGCGCTGGTAACCCAGGGCGCGAGCCTCGGCCAGCGCCTGCAACACCAGCCGCCGTCCCAGCCCCAGCCCTCGCAGGGCGGGCAGGAAGTACATCTTCTGCAGCTCGCACACATCCGCTGCTCCCGCCAGCGGCGCTATGCCACCCCCGCCGAGAATGGCGCCGTCCGGTCCCTCAATCACCCAGTAGCGGCTGCGCTCCCCCTGATAGGTCTCGTGGAGAAAATCGAGGTTGGGATCCGCCACCCCGTACCCCTTGTCGGCGGTGAGGCCGTATTCGGCGGAGACGGCGCGCACCACGGCGGCGATCCGGGGATTGTCGGCCGGGGTGATGGGGCGGATGACGAACCCCTGCTGGCGGCGGGCGCGGGAGAGGGCGCTGCGATAGAGCCGCATGCCCTCCCAGATCTGCTCGCACTCGGCGGGGGAGAGCTGGGCCAGGGCCCCCGCCATGGTCTCGTCCATCTGCCGGTGCAGCTCCTCAAGCTGTGCCTTGCCCGGCTCGGTGAGGCTCGCCTCCTTGCTGCGCCCGTCCGAGGGGTGGGGTTGCCAGGCGATAAGCTCCCGCTCGGCGAGGCGGGCCAGGGGGCGGCTGGCGTTGGATTTGTCGATGCGAAGGCGCTCGGCAAGCTGCTGGTTGGTGGCGGGACCGTTCTCCAGCTCGATGAGCAGGTGGGCCTCCAGGGGGCTCAGGGCCAGCGAGCCGCACTGCTGGGAGAGCATGCCGAGTTCGCGTACCAGTTCCCTCGACAGGGCGCGCAGGGGGCGGGGATCCATGGGGTTGTCTCCTTGTGGTGGCATTTGGTTGTTATGCGCAACCAATACCATCTTTTGGTTGTTAGTGACAACCATTTGCGTGAAAAAGGGCGAAAGGCAGGCAGAAAAAAGGGCCCGGGAGGGGGCCCAAACATTGGAAACCCGCGCGGGGGCGCGGATCCCATCCTTGGTCAGTAGGTACAGCCCGCGACTTTGGCACTGTCGACAGGGGTCGGCAGCGGCGCTGTCAGGGGAGGATGACACCCGTGCCAGTGGCAAAGGGTCGACCCGCGTGCGGCGCCTGGGCGCGGTTTATACCAGCTCGGCCAGCATGGTGTCGGCATAGGGGGTCAGCGCCTCTCCCTGCTTCACCTTGGCGAGGTAGTCCGGGTTGGCGATGAGGGGGCGACCGATGGCGACGAGGTCGAAGCGGTCCGCCTCGATGGCCTCGAGCGCGGTCTCTGCGCTGTAGTTGCCCACTCCCACCAGGTGGCCGTCGTAGCGGGCACGCAGGTAGTCGGAGGCGCGGCCGTCCAGGTAGTCGAAGGTGAGGCTGTCATCGAAGATGCCCAGGTGCAGATAGGCCAGATTGCGCTGGTTCAGCTCGGCCAGCAGGTGGTCGAACACGGCGCGATCCCGGGCATCCCCTTCCAGATGCACATAGGCGCCGGGGGAGAGACGAAGGCCGGTGCGATCCCCGCCGATGCGGGCGGCGATGGCATCCACTACCTCCAGCGCGAAGCGGCTCATGTTCTCGGGGCTGCCGCCGTAGTTGTCGGTGCGCAGGTTGCTGGCGTGGTGCAGGAACTGATCGATGAGGTAGCCGTTGGCACCGTGGATCTCCACCCCGTCAAAGCCCGCCTCGATGGCGTTGGCGGCGGCCTGGGCGTAATCCTCGACCAGCTGGGCGATTTCGCTCCCGGTCAGGGCGCGCGGCACCTGATAGACCAGCTCGCGCATGCGCGGCACCGTGCCCTCATGGGCGATGGCAGAGGGGGCCAGCACTTCGGCGTGGTGGAAGAAGGGGTGGGAGAGACGGCCCACGTGCCACAGCTGGGCGAAGATCTTGCCGCCGTTGGCATGCACGGCGCTGGTCACTTTCTTCCAGCCGGCGATCTGTTCGGCGCTGTAGAGCCCAGGGGTATTGGGGTAGCCCTGCCCGTCCGGACGGATGATGGTGGCTTCGGAGATGATGAGGCCGATGTCGGCGCGGCGGCCGTAGTAGGCGGCCATCTGTTCGGTGGGCACCAGACCCGGGCCCGCCATGCAGCGGGTGAGGGGGGCCATCATGAAACGGTTCGCGAGGGTGAGGGTGTCGTTGAGGCGATAGGGCTGAAACAGGGTATTCATGATCGTCTGTCCTGAGGGAGTGATTCTTGAACGGGCATTCAAGACGTTTTTTGGTTTGTGTGCAAGTATTTTTTGAACAAGCATTCAACATGGATTGACGGGGGAGGCTGGGGTAAACTTGCCGCCCTGTTTTTTCCGTCCCGCGGGACCTTGCCACCGGAGACCCCATGCGCAGCGCCGAATACGATCGGGATGCCGTCTTGCGAAACGCCATGGAAGCCTTTCGCGCCAAAGGCTATGCCAAGACCACCATGCAGGAGCTGGTGGCCGCAACCGGCCTGCACCCGGGCAGCCTCTATGCCGCCTTTGGCAACAAACGCGGCCTGCTGCTGGCGGCGGTCGATCACTATGTGGCAGAGAAGGGAGCCCTGCGCCGCCGCTGCCTGGCACAGCCCAGCCCGCTGGCGGGGCTGCACGCCTTCCTCGAGCAGGTGGTGGACGATGCCCTGCAGGGCTCCTGCCTGCTGACCCGCACCCTGATGGAGCTGGCGGAGCAGGACGAGGAGCTGCACCTTCGCTTCAAGGCCATCTATGGCGAGCTGGAACAGGATCTGGCCGGGCAGCTGGCCCTGGCAAAGGCGCAGGGAGAGCTGGCAAAAGAGGGGGACATCCCCACCCTGACCGCCTTCTTGCAGGTCCATATCCAGGGACTGGTCACCTTCGCCCAGTGTCACCCCGACCGCCCTCTGTTGGCCGGTGTCGTCGCCCGGATGATGAGCGCCCTGCGGGCGTGATGGCGAGGATGGAAACAACAAAGGCTCCCGCGGGAGCCTTTGTTGTTGCTGGGAATGCCCCTCGCAGCAGGGGGTTTGCCCCCTTATCTCGCTCATTTACAAAAGAATGGGAGAAGGGTTGGGGATGAGGGGGCTGCCAGCCGCAGCCGCTTAGCCCGGATTCACCAGATCCTTCATCAACGCCTTCAACCAGATCAACGCCGGTTGCTGGGCGTGGACCGGATGCCAGACGCAGTTGAGGTGATAGTCCGGCACGTCGTCGGGCAGGGGCAGGCTTTTCAGCGGCCAGTGGCTGGCGAGCAGCTCGGCCACCATGCTGGGCAGTACCAAGAGGTGATCGCTCTGGCTGACGATGGCGGCGGCGGACATATAGCTCTGGCTGTTGACCGAGATGGTGCGGCTATGGCCCAGGCTCTGCAAATAGCGGTCGAGGCTCGCCTCCGAGGTGCCGAGCGGCGAGTGGAACACATGGGGCATCTCGATTAGCTGCTCGAGGGTGATGCGCTCCTCTTCCAGCTCCAGGGTGGCGCGCACCAGCCCGGCCAGGGGTTCGGTGAGCCAGGTCTCCTTGCCCAGATACCCCGGCACCTGCATGTACTCGTCAAACCCCAGCACGAGATCTATCTCGCCGCTCGCCAGCTCGGCTTCCGGCAGGGTATCGCGCAGGATGCGGATTTCGATGGTGACGCCCGGCGCCAGCTTCCTGAGGCGCTGGATAAGGGGCGGGATCAGCACGCACTCCACGTAATCCGTGGTGCAGAGCACGAAGCGGCGCTTCGACTGGCGCGGCGCGAACTCGTCCTCCTCCCAGAGTTGCTGCTCCAGCAGCCGCAGCGCCTGCTGCACCCCCAGATGCAGGCGCTGGGCCCTGGGAGTCGGCAACATCCCCTGGGGCGTGCGCACCAGCAGCGGGTCGCCGAGAAAGGCCCGCAACCGGCCGAGGGAGTGGCTCATGGCGGGCTGGCTGATAAAGAGCGATTCGGCGGCGCGGGTCACGCTCCCTTGCGTCATCAGAGCGTCAAAGGCGAGCAGCAGATTGAGGTCGAGCTGGTGCAGTTTCATGGGGGGGATTATTCGCCGTGTTTATGGGACAATTAATCCTATTCATTTGATGGATGGGCGCGCAACTTCTTACACTGCGACCCACTCTTATTTTTTCAGGGTTCCCAGGCAAATCGGGGGCCTCAATCCATGCAAGGAGCCTTGCGATGAGCATCAAGACCATGAATTCCACGCCGGCCGCCGACGGCTTCACCATGCCCGCCGAGTGGGCTCACCAGCAGGCCGTCTGGATGATCTGGCCGTTCCGCCCGGACAACTGGCGGGAAGCCGGTCGCTTCGCCCAGGCCACCTTCGCCAAGGTGGCCGATGCCATCGGTGGCGCGACGCCGGTCTTTATGGGGGTGCCGGCCCAGTTTATGGAGCAGGCCCGTGGCATCATGCCCGCCCACGTTACCCTGGTGGAGATGGCCAGCGATGACTGCTGGGCCCGCGACACTGGCCCCACCATCGTCACCAACGCCGCAGGCGAGTGCCGTGGGGTGGACTGGGGCTTCAACGCCTGGGGCGGTCACAAGGGGGGTCTCTACTACCCGTGGAACCAGGATGAAGAGGTCGCTGCCCGGATGCTGGAACAGCACGGCATGGATCGTTACGACGCGCCGCTTATTCTGGAAGGGGGCTCCATCCACGTCGACGGCGAAGGCACCTGCCTGACCACCGCCGAGTGCCTGCTCAACGAAAACCGCAACCCGCACCTGAGCAAAGAGCAGATCGAAGCTCACCTGCGCGACTATCTGGGTGTGAAGAGCGTTATCTGGCTGGACGAAGGGGTCTACATGGACGAGACCGACGGCCACATCGACAACATGTGCTGCTTCGTGCGTCCGGGTGAAGTGGCCCTACACTGGACTGACGATGAGACAGATCCCCAGTACGCCCGCTCCCTGGCTGCCCTCAAGGTGCTGGAAGCGGCGGTGGACGCCAAGGGGCGCAAGCTGAAAGTGTGGAAGCTGCCCCAGCCGGGCCCGCTCTACTGCACCCAGGAAGAGTCCGCCGGCGTCGAGAGCGGCAGCGGTGTGCCGCGCGAGGCAGAAGGCCGTCTGGCCGGTTCCTACGTGAACTTCCTCATCACCAACGATCGCATCGTCTACCCGCTGCTGGATGCCGCCACCGACGGCGAAGCCCAGCGCATTCTGGAAGAGATCTTCCCGGAGCATAAGGTCGTCGGCGTGCCGGCCCGGGAGATCCTGCTGGGGGGTGGAAATATTCACTGCATTACCCAGCAGATCCCCTCCGGCAAATAAGAACCGGATGACGATCCTGCTGCGAGACCGTGATCAAGGCTCATGTGCTGCTCGCTTATGTGAAACCGAGGGCTCACGTATGTTTATACGCTCCGGTTCCTGCGCTGCTCTTCACCTTGCTGACGGCCTCTCGCGACGGGTCGTAAACCGGTTCTAGTTAGTATTCAAAACCCCACTCAGTGGGGTTTTATCCCTTGATGACGTGATGGTCGCAGGCGCCGATGCGGCGATCATCATGACAAACAGTCACCCTTTTACAGGAGATCCCCATGATCGAAGTGACCGAGGTTTCCATTGCCGAGCTGCGTGCCGCGCTCGAATCAGGCCGCACCACCGCGGTCGAACTGGTCGAGGCCTATCAGGCCCGGATCGCCGCCTATGACGGCCCCGAGACATCAACCCGCCTCAACGCCGTCGTGGTGCCCAACCCCGATGCCCTGAAAGAGGCGCAAGCGTCTGATGCCCGCCGCGCCCGTGGCGAAACCCTGGGCCCGCTCGACGGCATTCCCTACACCGCCAAAGACAGCTATCTGGTCAAGGGGCTGACCGCCGCCTCCGGCAGCCCGGCCTTCAAGGATCTGGTGGCCCAGCGCGATGCCTTTACCGTCGAGCGCCTGCGCGCCGCCGGCGCCATCTGCCTTGGCAAGACCAATATGCCGCCGATGGCCAATGGCGGCATGCAGCGCGGCGTCTATGGCCGTGCCGAGAGCCCCTACAACGCCGACTACCTGACCGCGCCCTTTGCCTCCGGCTCCTCCAACGGGGCCGGTACTGCCACCGCCGCGAGCTTCGCCGCCTTTGGTCTCGCCGAAGAGACCTGGTCGAGCGGCCGGGGCCCTGCGTCCAACAACGGCCTGTGTGCCTATACCCCGTCCCGGGGCGTGATTTCGGTGCGCGGCAACTGGCCGCTGACTCCGACCATGGATGTGGTGGTGCCCTATGCCCGCACCATGAACGATCTCTTGGAAGTGCTCGATGTGGTGGTCGCCGACGATGCCGAGACTCGCGGTGATCTCTGGCGTATGCAGCCCTGGGTGCAGTTGCCCAAGGCCTCCGAAGTGCGTCCGGCGTCCTATCTGGAACTGGCAGCCAAGGCCGATGCCCTCAAGGGCAAGCGCCTCGGCGTGCCGCGCATGTTTATCAACAAGGATGAACTGGCCGGCACCAGCGACAACCCCGGTATCGGCGGCCCGACCGGTCAGCGCATTCATACCCGCGAGACTGTGATTGCGCTGTGGGAACAGGCGCGCAAGGCGCTGGAAGCTGCTGGCGCCGAAGTCATCGAAGTGGACTTCCCGCTGGTCTCCAACTGCGAAGGGGACCGACCCGGCGCGCCGACCGTGTTCAATCGCGGCATCGTGAGCCCGGAGTTTCTCAACGACGAGCTGTGGGAGCTCTCCGGCTGGGCGTTCGACGACTTCCTGCGCGCCAACGGCGATCCCAAGTTGAACAAGCTGGCCGATGTCGATGGGCCGAAGATCTTCCCCCACGATCCGGGCACCCTGCCTAACCGCGAGGGCGATCTGGCGGCGGGCATGGACGAGTACGTCAATATGGCCAAGCGCGGCATCAAGCGCTTTGACGAGATCCCCACAGTGCCGGACGGCCTGCGCGGTCTGGAGAAGACCCGCAAGCTGGATCTTGAGGACTGGATGGACGGGCTCAAGCTCGACGCCGTGCTGTTCCCCACCGTCGCCGATGTCGCCCCGGCTGATGCGGACGTGAATCCGGCCTCCGCCGACATCGCCTGGAGCAACGGCATCTGGGTTGCCAACGGCAACCTCGCCATCCGCCACCTCGGCGTGCCGACCGTCACCGTCCCCATGGGCGTGATGGCCGATATCGGCATGCCGGTTGGCCTGACCTTCGCCGGTCGCGCCTATGACGATAACAACCTGCTGCGCGTCGCCTCGGCCTTCGAGTCCACCGGCAGCAAGCGTATGGTGCCGCCGCGCACGCCGCCGTTGTAACCGGTCTGAAGCATGATGGGGCTAGCGTGCTTAGAACTAGCCCGTCATATGGGGTCAGGTTACAGAATCAAGGAGGCGTGCGCCTATTGGCACGCCGTTCTTCAATTGCAGCAGCACTTGCTGCTCGGATGAATCAAAGAAGGTCCGGAACAGCAGTTGTGTGCCCTGAAGTCCTTGCTCCAGATCGTTGTTCAGTGCTTGCAATTGCTCGGTGAGTTGACGCTTCTGATGATCGTTGGCTGAGGTCAACGAGCCGCTCATGGCCATCTTAGCGTTATAGATTTGGCAGCTTTCCTCAGGGACAGCCTTAATTGAGGCTAGTTCTGCTAACGCCTTTGCGGCCTGTGCACGGTAGCGGGTCAAGGGATTCTGTTTGTGTAGAAGGGCGTAAATGACGACACGCAATTGTATTGCCTGTAGGTAGCTCTGCACCCAACTCTGCATGCGCTCTAGGCTCGCCAGCAGTTCGCTCCTAGCCGTGTCGCTTTTGAACAGTTTTCCAGTTCCCTGCTCTTTGGCTTTTTTCTGTTCATCCGCAATTTTATCCCTGAAGTACTTTTCCAACTCGCCTTGGTCTACCAGTCGGCTCTCCAGATGGTGCTGAGCACAGGTGTCGATACCATCAGTGTGAAGGTGATCCAACAAGCCCTGGACGTAGTCGAGCAAGCTCATCAACTTGTGTTTTCTTAGGTTTTCCAGATCTCCTTGGACTTCGTCCAACTGACGTTTTATGGCGGTTAGTTTCTCACTGATGTCGTGCAAGTGTTTCTGCCCGACGGCCGAAGATAGAACGTTCCAAGCTACACCGCTGATAAGCACATTCTGTAATGCGTCCGGTCCGAGCAGGTGGGCGTGTTCCTTGATGCGCCCGCCCTCGGTGACCCAAGCGCGTAGGGTATCGCCTTGGCTGGATTTGGTCAGTGTCTCGATAGGTAGGCTACACAGTACGTAGTTACTGCCAGTCAGCTCAGCCAAGGCGGCGAGGCCGGGGATATTCGATAGCAAGGGGCTGAGTGAGTCGACTTGATCTGCTGGTAGTGGCCGACCTCTCGTAGAAGGAGGGTTATCGAACAGTCGGATACTCATCAGCTTGTCACCATCTTCGCTGCTCAGGATTAGGTCTTGAGTTAGCGATGAGGAATCAGCTTGATGCTGTAATGCCTTGTGTGCTGGTGCCATCTGGCGCAGACGTATCCAGCCCATCTGCGCGACGAAGGGCACGGTAATACGGTAGGCCTCAGCAGCGGTGCTGTGTACGTTTAGACCCGCTTTAGCGATCAGCCCAACATAAGTAGCGCCGAGCTGGGCAATGTTACTTGCCGAAAGGGTGGCGAGCTTGTCGCCTGACTCCTTATATAGGGCTTCGTTTAGGGAGAAGGCACCGGATAGAACCTTTATGTTGATACATCTTTCCAGCCGCTTTTCGACCGGTAGGCCAAACCACCCGTTGCCAAACAGAGCAAGGGCAATATCCATCTCTTTACGCTCTAGGGGCTTGTTCTCCGGTGAGTTGCCGTTGAGCTTCCTGTAGACATCGTCGACGATCTCCTCGTAGGGTACTGCGGAGCGCCCTAGCACACGGCGTGCGAGATTCATAGCAGAGTTACCACCAAATGCTTGTAGTTCCTCCTTGAGCGTCTGTAGCAGCGCTAGGGGGTAACGATCTACTTTTGGATTGTGACGAGCCATGACCAGCTTCTGCTTGATCGATGCCTCTAGGCCCATACGCCCCTTGCCGTGATCAGTCAGCACATCGACCAGTACATCTATTTCCTGAGGGTGGGCCGCTAGCAGCTGTGCTAGCAGCTTTTTGTCAGATACATGTAGTGCTTTTGTCATTGCATTTCCTCTAGATTTTTTACCTTGAATCTATTTCAGCTGGTCGATATGCAGGCAAAAATACCATATCAAACTTATACATGGAGATAGTATTCGTCTGACTATTTGATGGGGTTAAATGGATCTGCTTGTTCGGGTTGTGAAGAGTACTCGGACGATCTTGAATAGCGGGTTGCCGAGGGTTTGTTGGGATCCAAGGTTTCCTGCTTGTGTTGCCACCAGGTTATTCTTGGCAAACGGACGATTACGCTGCGCTAATCGTCCCTACATCAAGGCGGTGGTTACATGAGGTGAGTCTGTGCTTCTCCCCATTCCTCGCACAGCCAACCGTCATATTTGTCGCCACTCGCTGCTGATATCTTCTGACTTCCCCTCGACTTCACCTTGGCTTCACACAACCTCATTTTTTCCTCACAAATCCCCCCTATCTTCTGCCCACTGATAAATGGGTCTGCTTGCCACAGGAGTGGCAAGGGCCAACGAGAGGGGAGCAAGACGATGAAATCCTGGATCAAATACGGGCTGGCCGGGGCCTTGATACTGGTGGCGAGCTTCTGGGGCGGCAGCGTGCGGGCGGCGCAGATGCCCCTTGGCCAGGATACTGCCGTGCGGGGGCTGACAGTCGCCAAGGCGGCGCTCCCGACGGGTGCCCATTTCCAGCCACTGGGGGCTCTGCCATCGGTTGTTGCCGGACGTGGCACCTGAGGGAGTTGATACCGGCCTTTTTAACCAGACCGGGCCGGTGACGTCACGGCACAGTGCGCATCAACACAGGCCGGGCTGGTACGCGGCATAGTGGGTATTACGCTAGGCCGGGTGGCCTACCGCGTCTGATATTGGGCATCCAGCCAGGCGATGGCCTCTTGGGGGTCGTTGAATGCCCGGATATGGTCCGGATGGGTGAGGGAGAGGCAGGAGAGGGCGATGTGATGGAGCACCTTGGCCGAATAGAGGGAGGCGATGGCCACCAGATTCTTCTGTGTCAGCCACTGATAGGTTTCCTGCAGATGGGGCAGGGCGGAGAGCACCACCCCCTGATGCTGACGATGATCCACCAGGGCGCAGAAACGCTTACCGTCCAGGCTGTTCACCACGCGCTTAATCTCCGTAATCCACGTCAGCATACCCTCTTCATTGAAAGGGCCGATCAGCTCGCAGGTGACCAGGTGTTCCTGCACATTGAAGATGAACTCACCGTGCTTTTTATCAAAGGACATACAACATTCTTATCCATGACCAGGGGCCGCAAGATGATGCTTATTCATTCCGAATGCATCAATACCCGAATGAGGGCTTGCTCGTGGCAGCTGTACTGCTGCGTTGACACCAGGAGATAAGGTGCTGGCCCGTGATGGCGATACGAGAACAACAGGTGGCGCCAGCGTGTTGCATCCGGATGCCGGGTAGTCCGGTCTGCACCCGGGGTGGCAATGCTCCTGCTTGCCCGGGCCCTTATCCCGGGGCATCTTGCCCTGAGGGGGGCACCGCCTTGGTCAGGGCGTCGATGGCATTGGGGACGAATCGCTCGGAAAAACCGGCGATAAAGGCCCAGATGACGGCTTTGGCGGCATCCAGATTGGTTGCAGGAGAGGCCAGGGTCAGCAGGGTCTGCAAGGAGACATAGGGGTGCTCCATGTGTTTGAACTTGGGAAACAGATCCCCCTGCAGCAGGCTGCTGGCAAAGAGTCCGTAGGCGATAAAGCCGAGAATGCCGGAAAACAGCAGGGAGACATAAAATTGCGTGACGATCACCCGGGGTTGGCTGATGTGGGTTATGGCGTCGCTGTCGTGCAGCCTGGCGAGACGGTAATAGTTGTTGATGACGGCCCCCACCGATCCGGCGAAGAAGATGGCGGTCATGATGTTGGAAATGAGCGGGATGGTTTGCAGCAGCAGTATCAGGGCAAGGCCTCCAAAGGAGATGAGGCCGCTGATGGCCAGGTGTTTGTAGTAGCGATCCATGGGTAGCTCCATATTGGGCAAGAGACCCCGTTGAGGATAGCCAGCCCATGGCGAAAATGACCCGAAAAGGCCGGTGCAGCAGTGCCCGGCCTGTGTCTGCTCTGTGAAGGCGAAACCCCGGCATAGGTGGGCGTTTCACCGGGGTTCTTGATGGGGCGCTTCGCCGGATCAGCCGGCCAGCGGTAGATAGACATGCTGGTAGGCCAGGGCGATGGCGCTGTAGAGCAGCAGGGCGGCCATCAGCAGGTTAAAGTACCTGAACCAGCGAGGATGTTGAAGATGACGTCCGATGAGGCTGCCAGCCATCGAGTAGCTGCCGGGGGCGCCGGCGGCCAGCAGGCCGAGCAGCAGGGACCAGGGCAGCAGGCTCCAGCCGTGGATCTGGGCTGCCGGGAACTGGATGCTGGTGATGGGCAGGGTGGCGATCATGGCCTTGGGGTTGAGCAACTGGATGACGAAGCCGCTGCGCACCCCCAGAGGGCGGGCAGGCGCCTCGTTGGCACCGAGCTCGCCGCTGTCGCTGGCGATCTTGATGGCGAGATAGGCGATATAGAGGCACCCCACCAGGCTGACATAGATCAGGGTATCTTCCCGCACCAGGCGGGTGCCCGCCCAGCCAAAGAGCAGCAGGAGCACGAACATCGCCAAGCCGACCCCGAGGAAGAAGCCAAGGGAGGCGCGGGTGCGGCCACCCAGGCCTGCATTGAGGCCGATGAGGTTGACGGGGCCTGGGGTATACATGATGCCGATGGCATAGGCGAGAAGTTCAATCATGGGGTGTTCCTTGGGCTCAGCGGATCAGGCTGGCGCTGTATTGGGTGGGGGTCATGCCATAGATGCGCTTGAAGCGACGGTTGAGGTGACTGAGATCGGTGAAACCGAAGCGGTACACCAGATCCTGCGCCGACTCTCCGGCGGCCAAGGCGCGCCGGGCGGCATTGATGCGGCAGTTGATCACGTATTGATGGGGGGTGATGCCAAGCTGTTGGCGAAACAGCCGCAGGAAGTGGTACTTGGAGATGTTGGCCGCCGCGCTGATGTCGGCCAGGGAGATATCCTGCTGAAAGTGGGCGTGGATAAAGTCCCTGGCCTGCAACAGGAGGCGATCGATGCGACTCACCCGGCCATTGGGCTCAAAACGTCCCGCCTGCTGCATCACCCGGGTGGCGAGGCGATAGAGGGCAAACTCCTGCTCTATGCTGTCGGCCTGGCCGCGCACCGCCTGGGCCAGCTCGAGGATGCAGGCGCTCAGCGCCTCATCGCGCACCAGGGGCTGCAACAACCGATAGGTCCCCATTGCCCGCTCGCCCGCGGCATCGGCAAACAGCGGGGTGAGTTCGTGGGGCGGAATGTAGAGCATGGTGTAGTCGAGGCTGGCGTTGTCACCGGCATGACCGTCGTGGACATCCCCGGGATTGAACTGGATGACGCTGCCTGCCGGGCTGGAGTGGGCTCCGCCGTGGCAGAAGAAGTTCTGCCGCCCGGCCAGAGTGACCCCGAAGGAGTACTCCTCGTGGGCGTGACGGTCGTAGCGAAACTCCGTCATGTTGACCCGCAGCGCAGTCAGGCTCGCCAGGTGCTGACTGTGTGCGAATATGAACTGGTTGTCCTGCGCCATCTTTCCCTCCTGAACCAGACTGCCCCCCTAATCTAGCCCCAAGCCTGTGTCGCCCGCTTGGACAATCTTGCTGTTTGCCGGCCCGAGTGCGCCTCGCACCGAGAAAAACGGCGCTGCCGATGGCTGGCTGCACCGGCTGGCCCGTCAGCGAAAGCGGAACAGCTCCCGGTGCAGCGGGGTGGCCAGGTGGGCATCCAGGCTCTGGGCCATGGGCTCGGGGCCGCAGAACCACACCGGGGTGTGCTGGCGTTTGCCCAGGGCGGCCAGATCCAGTCGGCCGCGCTCGGATTCCAGGTGCAATTGGTACTCGACCCCGGCCCGGCGGCACAGCTCGGCCAGCCGACCGTGATAGGGGGCGGCCTCGGCGGTGGGGGCGCATTGCAGCAAGGTGGTGCCGGGGCGTTTTTCACCGCGGCGTACCAGGGCCTCCAGCCAGGCGACGAAGGGGGTGATGCCGATACCGGCGCCCACCCAGAGCGCGGGGGCCGGATCCGGCAGGGCGAAGGCGCCATAGGGGCCGGTCACGGTGACCGTATCCCCCACCTTGAGGTGGCGGTGCAGCCAGCGGGTGTGATCCCCGAGGGCGCGCACCGCCAGGGTGAGGGTACAGCCATCTGCCGAGACATCGACCAGGGTGTAGGGGTGGGGCTCGCCGCGCCCGGCAAAGTCGAAGAAGGCGAACTGCCCCGGGCGATAGCCGTGCAGGGGCGCGGTGAGGCCAACCCGGATCTCCAGGGTGCACTCGTCCAGAGGGATGAGGGCGCTGACCGTCCCCTGGCGGCGTGCGTCCCGCCCCACCCGGCCAAACAGGGAGTAGAGCGCCCCCAGAGCCCCCAGCCCGCCGCCGATAAGCAGGGTCAGGCCGACCGGGGTCAGGGCGCCGATGCGCGGCAGCAGGCAGAGCCCGTGCAGCCAGCCCATCAGATAGATGACCGGAGCCAGCCGGTGAACCACCTTGAAGCGCTCGTAGCGCACCACCGCCAGCAGGCTTACCACCACCAGCGCCAGCAGCAGATAGAAACCCCACTCCCCCAGGGTATTGCCGAGGCTGTGCCACAGGGCATCGTTGCCAGCACCAGCACCAGCACCAGCACCAGCACCAGCACCAGCACCAGCACCAGCACCAGCACCGCGGCGCGCCGGCCGGGTCAGCCAGTCGGCGGCGACGGCCCACTTGGGGGCTTCCACCAGCAGCCAGTGTGCCGTCAGGGTGCCGGTGGCCCAGAGGGCGCTGCCGCGATGCAGGTGCAACATGCGATCCAGCCCGCCGCACCAGGCTTCGAGTCTGGGAAGACGCAGAGCTAGCAGCAGGGAGAAGGTCATGGTGCCCAGACCAAGCAAGCCGGTCAGGATCAGCAGCTCGTGGCGCCAAGGCCAGACGCTGGCGGGCCACTGGGTGAGGCCAGCGAGCCAGAGCAGGGTGAGGGTCAGGGGCAGGGCCCAGACGAGGGATGCGGGTTTCATGATGTCCTCCTTGTCCATGCCTCCATTGCACGCCTGCTTTGTGGCGAAAGTGTGCCCCCTTACTACCTCTTTTGTAGCAGAGTGTGGCAAAGGGTCGCCGGGTCAGGGCAAGCGGACTGAGGAGGAGGGCGCGGAGCAGAACAGGGGGCAGGAAAGCGGTTGGCGTCACCTCGCAGGCCTGCGTCTGGAGAATGGTGATGCTGGAGCAGCCACATGGCTGCCCCAGCAAACAGTCGTGTCAGGATTTTCGTCCCTTACCGCCCTTGTTGCCCGCGAGGGCCTGCTTTCTGGCCTTCTGCTTCTGGGCGCCCTTGCTGGCGCGGCGCGGCTCGGGGTCGAAGCGGGTGAGATCCGGCTCAAATCCCGGGAACCACTGCTGGGGCAGACGGGCGTCGAGCACTGCCTCCACCTTCTCTAGAAGCGGCGCGTCTTCCGGGCTGAACAGGGTGATGGCGAGCCCCTTGTTGCCGGCGCGGCCGGTGCGCCCGATGCGGTGGACGTAATCCTCGGGCTGATGGGGGAACTCCAGATTGATTACATGGTTGAGATCGCTGATATCGAGGCCGCGAGCCGCCACGTCGGTGGCCACCAGCGCCTGCAGGGTGCCGGCGCGAAACGCCAGCAGCACGTTTTCCCGTGCGCTCTGTGATAGATCCCCGTGGAAGGCGAGCGCATTGATGCCCCCCTTGCCAAGCTGCTGGGCCAGCTTGTCGGCCCCCTGGCGGGTGCGGCTGAAGATCAGCGCCGGTGCCCAGCCTTTCACGGTCAGCATGTGTTGGACCAGTGCCACTTTGCGATCGCTGTCCACCGCATAGACCCGCTGCTCCACCTCGGCCGCCGTGGTGTTGCGCGGTGCCACTTCCACCAGCGCCGGGTCGCGCAGCAGCACCTTGCAGAGGGCAAAGAGGTTGTCGTCGCAGGTGGCCGAAAACAGCAGGGTCTGGCGATCCGCCGGGATTTGCTTCAGCAGCGCCTTGATCTCGTCCATAAAGCCCATGTCGAGCATCCTGTCCGCCTCGTCAAACACCAGATGACGCAGTTCGGCCAGCGTGAGCGCCCCCTGGCGCAGGTGATCGAGCAGGCGGCCCGGGGTGGCGATGAGGATATCCACCCCGGCGTTCAGCGCCTCCACCTGTGCGGCGATGCTCACCCCGCCGTAGACCAGCGTGCTGGTGAGGTCGGTGCCTCTGGCGTAGCGTGTGACGCTCTCGGCAACCTGCACCGCCAGCTCGCGGGTCGGCACCAGCACCAGGGCGCGAATGGGGCGAGGGCCATCGCTCGTCGGGTGTTGCAGCAACTGCTCCAGCAGCGGCAGCACGAAGGCGGCGGTCTTGCCGGTGCCGGTCTGGGCCCCCGCCATCAGATCCCGCCCCGCGAGGATCAGGGGGATGGCGCTGGCCTGCACTGGGGTGGGGGCGGCGTAGCCAAGCTCGGTCAGGGTTTGCTGCAAGCGGGGGGAGAGGGCCAGTTCGGCGAAGGAGGCAATGGACATAGGGCACCAGTATTGGGGTTATCCCGCCCCGTGGCAGGGACGGAAACAATCAGCGTGGCGGGATGGTAACAGATAGCGGGGGCGCGGCAGAAGCCGGGGCGCTCAGGGGGCCTAATCGGCGCCCAGGTCGCGGACAAGGCGGATGGTCTGCCCCTGGTAATAGGCGATATTGCGTTTGCCGTGCTGCTTGACGTGATAGAGCAGATCGTCGGCCAGTTGCACCGCCTCGGCCACCGTCAGGTAATCGCGAATGCGGGTCACTCCGGCGGAGAAGGTGATGGGGGCGGGCAGTTCGGGGATGCGCAATGGCCGCTCCAGCAGGCGGGCGGCGGAGTGATGCATCATGTTGTCATCGTCCATCCCCTTGAACAGCACGATGAACTCTTCCCCGCCCCAGCGAATGGCGACATCGCCCTTGCGAATATTGGCCTTGAGGTGAGCGGTGAAGGCGACGAGCGCCAGGTCACCCACCCCGTGACCATGGGTGTCGTTGATGGACTTGAAGTTGTCGATGTCCAGCAGCATCAGGAAGTCGTATTCCTTCAGCAGGGCCTCGTCCAGGATGTCCCGTCGCGGCAGCCGGGTCAGGTGATCGGTCTGTGCCAGGGTGCGCAGGCGGCCATAGATGCCCCGCCCCGTCAGCATGATCAGCAGCAGGATGATGAGATAGAGCTTGAAGGCCGCCCCGTAGAGCACGGACCGGATGAAATCGCCGTAACTGTATGACCACTTGAGGTAGAGATCATTGCCTGCCTGAGTGCGCATCAGCGGCGTGCTCAGGCAGAGGTGGAACGGGCGGCAGGGCTCGACCTCTTCGAAGGAGAGGACGGTCCGGGTCGGATTGAGGCTCTCGAAGGGGTGCAGCACATCCTTGAACGCCCGGTCGACGGCGATGTCGATGCCCTTGAGCCCATAGCGGTAGTCCTTGATGGCGGGCTCGTAATAGACGAAGGGGAAGTAGAGGGTGATGGTATTCAGTCCGGTGAAGGTGTCGGTGTAGACCTCGGATACCCAGGTTTCATCCGTGCTGCAGGGGACATGGGTGGCCGCGAAAAAGGCGCAGCCGAAATAGTGGGTCCAGGGCTCGATGTCGCTGAGGTCGGTGTTGATGGGCAACAACTGGCTCGGCAGCATCCCCTTGCTGGCGACCATGCCAAGCATGCGGCGATCATCATAGAAGGCGTAGAGGTTGAGGACCTCGGGGTTGGAGATGACGTACTGGTAGGCGAGGAGCATCTGGTTGGCCGGGGGCAACACGGGAATGACCGCCAGGCGTTTCAGGGTGGGGAGATCATAGCCATAGGCATAGGCCGTCGCATCCCCGTTCTCGCTGAAGATGGGCATCTTGATGCTGCTGTTGTCGATGAAGGCGGCCAGTTTCTCCGGCGCCAGGATGCGGGCCCGCTGATAGAACACCTCGAACAGGTTGGGCTGCTTGGCGGTGATGAGCGCCATGTCGTGCCTGATGACGAAGTAGGTGTAGTTGCACACCAATCCGAGCCCCATCAGGGCCAGGCAGAGCCAGCCAAACCGGGTGAGCCATCGACGGGGGAGGAAACGCAGCAGTGAGGCGGCCATGGCGTGAACGCTTCCGTGGTGACAGAGGCCTTTTTTGTAACTGATTTTGCCGGGCATCACCAGATGAAGTTGGTGGGTCGTCACCCGGCATGCGCAAGAATGAGCCAACAATATCAAAAAGATAGACGATGAGGCGTCATGCGATGTCAGGCAGGGGAAAGGGGTGGCGACTGAAACAAGAGGGTATGGCGCCCTCTTGTGTGGACTGTGACGGGCGCCTTAGCGAGCCTGGTATTTCGGCGAGCGGGGGCCAGGGAGGATGCCGTTGGGCATGTCGGCACTGAGCAGCCTGACGCTGGTGATACCGGCGATTTCATGGCCCTTGTCGGTCAGGGTGTTGGCAATCTGATTGACCACCGCCACCACCAGCATGCCGATGAGGCCGCCCCCCGAATTGCCCTGCTGCTCGGCACTGCTGGCGCTGGCACTGCCTTCCCACAGCAGCTTGCCGGTGCGCAGATCCACCAGGCGGGCACTGGCGGTGACCACTGTCTCGCTGGAGATGACCAGATAGCTGGTGCCGTACTCCTTGATGTCAAGGTAGAGGGCGGTATCGGCACCGTAGATCTCGTGGAGCTTCTTGATGGGCAGCGCCTGGATGTCGGCGGGCTCGGTCACGCCGTTCTGCCGGAACGTCTCGTTGGTGACCGCCACCGGCAGCACGTAATAGCCGGACTCGGCGAGCGGATAGGTGATCTGGGATTGCAGGCTGGGGCCCGCCTTGATGTCCGGCGAGTGATTCACCGGCGGCAGCACCAGAATGGAGGTTGGTCTGCTCTCCTTGAAGTTGCTGTAGTCGTAGCCGGGGCCCTGTGCACAGCCGCCCAGGAGGAGGGTGCCCAGCGTGAGGGCAAGGAGGGTGCGCAGGGTCATTGGGTCTCTCCCTTCTTGTTGGACATCAGGAAGTTCATGAAGGGGGCCGATTCGGGGAAGAGGCGCTTCTCGGTTTCGAACTGCTCGCGAGTCTGGGCATCCTTGCCGAGCTGGGCGTACAGCATGCCGAGGTGAGCGTGAAAGCCCGGTGGCACAGCCTGCCCCTTGGCGCTCGCTTCTTGCTGGTTTTTCTCCAGCGCATCGATCTGCGCTTCGACCCCGGTGTCGTCACCCTGCATGTGCTGGTAAACCACTCCCTGATATTGATCCCAGTTGTAGAGCGTCTGCGGCCCCTGGGCGCAGGCGCTCAGCAGCAGGCCGCTGACCAGCAGCAGGGAAGGACGGAACAGCGTCATCTCGTCTCTCCTCATTGGGCCGGGCGCCAGGCACCGGTCTCGATGCCGTTCACCAGATTGTTGACGGCCTCGCGGATGGCGAGATCCAGCACCTTGCCGTTCAGGGTGGAGTCGTAGCTGGCGGTGCCGCCGAAGCCGACGATCTCGCGGTTGGAGAGTTCGTACTCCCCGGCACCCTGGGAAGAGAAGACCACTTCCGAGGTGGTGACGTTGACGATGTTCAGGTTGACCTTGGCATAGGCGATCTGTGACTTGCCGCGACCCAGGATGCCAAACAGTTGATGATCGCCGACTTCCTTGCGACCAAACTCGGTGACGTCGCCGGTGACCACGTAGTCGGCGCCCTTGAGTTGCTGGGCCTGTTGCTTGATCCCGGCTTCGGCCTGTATCTCCGCCATGTTGTCGCGATCCAGTACGCTGAAGCGGCCGGTCTGTTGCAGGTGGGTGATCAGCACGGTTTTCGCCTGGCTGCCCAGCCGGTCCACGCCGTCGGAGAAGATGCCACGCATGTAGCTGGAACGGTTGTCGAACTTGCCGACGGCGATGGGGCTGCGTGCGCCCTGATAGTGGCTCTGATAGGAGGCAACCTTGGGTACCTCCAGGGTGCGCGACGACTCGCTCGCACAGGCTGTCAGCAAGCCCGCCATCAGGATGACACTGGATGAAACAACGAACTTCTTCATGTAAGGCCCCGTTATCAAAGGAAAAAACAGCGGCGGACTCTAACATGGTTCGTTGCGAAGAAAGTGCCCCGTATGGGGGGCATACCCGCTCAATCCCTGTGCGTTTGACAGGGGGTGGCGGAGGGCTGGGTCTGTTGCAGGGGCTGGAACACCTCCTCCAGGGCTGCCACCAGGGCGCGCATTCGGCCCGTCTTCTGCACGTCCGGGTGCAGTACCATCCAGATGTCGATGGGATCGTGCTGGTCAGGCAGCAGGCGCACCAGGGCGGGATCCTCCTCGGCGAGGAAGGTGGAGAGCAGGGCGATGCCGAGCCCCTGCCGGGCGGCGGCCATCAGCACCAGCTGGGCATTGCTCTGCAGGACCACGTTGGGCTCGTGGAGCGGTTCGCCGCACAGACTCAGCCAGTGACGGGCCACCAGCTCTCTGGGAAAGAGCAGCAGGTCGTGCTCTTGCAGTGCCTGACCCGAGCGGGGCGTGCCTCGCCTGGCCAGGTAGTCGGGAGAGGCGTAGAGCCCCATCTTGATGGTGGCGAGCCGTTTGACCACGAGATCTCCCTGCTCGGGGCGCACGCTGCGAATGGCGAGATCCGCCTCCTGATTGGGGATGTCGCTCACGCTGACGGCGGTCAGCAACTTGAGGCGGATGCCGGGGTGGCGCTGGCGCAGCAGGGTGAACGCGGGCAGCACGAAGCCCTGGGCCAGGGTATCCGTGGTGGCGATGCAAACCTCCCCTTCCAGCTCCCCCAGGCTTGCGGTGCGCATCATGGCCAGGGCCGCCTGCGCCATGGCCTCGGCCTGGGGCTGCAGCGCTTCCCCCAGGGGGCTGAGCCGATAGTGTCTGGGGGTGCGGATAAACAGCTTGGCCCCCAGCTGCTGCTCGAGCAGGGTGATCCGCCGCCCGACGGTGGCCTGATCCACCCCGAGCTCGAGTCCGGCCTGTCGCAGGCTGCCCCGCCGTGCCAGGGCCAGGAAGAAGCGGGCATCGTCCCAGTTGATCATGCTTGCTCCTCACTCAAGCAGAACGCCCGATTGGCGCCGCAATATTAGATGCCAGCGGGGATGGCAGCACAAGGGGATAGACCGGGTCCGGTGCGTGCCTGCGGCTCCCCGGCCAAGGGCGCGCGCCACCTCGACGTGATGCAGGATTGAGTCGGCGTGATGCAGAACTGCCGCAGTCCGGGGTGGGCGGGATCGCTATGATGTCGCTCCCGATTGCGGTTTCATTCGTCTGCCACTGGAGTGTCCATGTCTGTCTCAAGCGTCCCGGCTTGCGAGCCAGGTCAGATTGTCCATCCTCGTCTGCGCTGGTTTCTCTCCCTCGCCCTGATGTCGGCCCTGCTCAACAGCAGCGTGCCTACCCCGCTCTATCCCCATTACCAGGCGGCGCTGGCTCTAAGCGATCTCGGCCTCAGCCTCATCTATGGCGGCTATGCGGGGGGCGTGCTCATCGCCTTGTTCGGGGTGGGCAATCTGGCGGGACGAGTGGCGGATCTGCGCACCCTGATCCTGCCTGCCCTGGTGGCGGTCGGGGGCGGGGCCCTGCTCTTCTCCCTGGCCGACAGCTTCTGGGCCCTTTTGCTGGCGCGGCTGCTGGCCGGGATTGGCACGGGCAGCCTGACCGGCGCCGCCAATGTGGCGCTGCTGCGTTTTGGCCCCAGGGATGGGGGCAAGCGGGCGGCGCTGAGCGCCACATTGTCTTTCACCGCCGGGCTGGCCCTTGGCCCCGTGTTCAGCGGGCTGGCGCTGCAGCAGGATCTCTACCCGACCACGCTGCCGTTTTTGCTGATCCTGGGGATGGCGGCCTGCGCCATCGGGGGGCTGGTGTTGAGCTGGCCCAAAGGGGTGAGGGCGACGGAGGCCGCCCCGAGCGGGCAGAGTGGCGGCTCCCTGGGAGAGGGGCTCAGGGCCACGGGGGCCGGGTTCTTCCTTTGCGCCCTGGCGCTCTTCACCGCCTGGGCGGTGGCGGCCAGCTTGCTGGCCATGGGTCCCAAGGTGGTGAGCGAGATGCTGGGCATGACGGATCTGGGGCTGTTCGGCTATCTTGTCGCGGCCTATCTGGTCTTCTCCGGGCTTTGCCAGCTCTGGGCCCGTCGCCTCGATGCCCGCCATACCCTGCAAAGCGGCGTGCTGGCCCTGGCGCTGTGCGTGCTGCTCTTTGCCGGGGCCGTTCACGGCCTGCCCAGCTGGCTGGCGGGACTCGGGCTGCTGGTGGCGGGCTATGCCCAGGGGGCCGTGTTCGTGGGCAGTGCGACCCTGATCAATCGCATCGCGCCCCCGGCCAGCCACGCGCGGCTGCTCTCCCTCTTCTATGTGATCGCCTATGTGGCGAACTGGGTACCCGTGTTGCTGGGCTGGGTGAGCGACGGGGCCGGTCTTGGCGTCGCGCTGGATCTGCTCTTCGTCGGCAGCACCCTGACAAGCCTGGGGCTGGCCTGGGCGGTGTCACGGCATCCCTTCGAGCCCGCTGTGTGACAGGGCATCACCCATCGACCAGGACGACGCTCCCGGCATCCAGGTGGTGCATCCACTCTCGCAGGATCAGCAGGGCTGCTGCGATGCGCCTCTCCCTCGGCAACTGGGCCGAGGCCAGGGGATCCCCCTCCACCATGGCGGCAAGCTGGCCGAACAACCGCTCAATGTTTTCCCGGCTCTGCACCCGGTTGCCGAGCACCTCGGCCAGGGGCTCCGGGCTTTGCAGGTGCAGCACGGGGTGGGGCGGGATCCGTGCCGCGAGGGGCATCAGCACATCCTCCACCACCATGATGGCCTGCTCAAGCTCCAGGGGCGTCGGTGGATCCCGGCGAAAGGGTCCCGGGGTCAGGGCATCGAGCCCCAGTGTCAATGCAAATGTCTGGCTGGTGCCATCGGCCGCGGTGAGCGCGACCTGGCTTCGGGTATTGCCCAGGCTCAGCAAAATGGTGTCGTGATGCTCTCTGGTCATCTGATGTGCTCCCGGCGTTGGATGCCCCATGGATACACCCGCACGGGGCGGATTGGCGAGTCATTTCGCCCCCCATTCGGGCATCGGGGGTTGCAAAGATCGCCACGAGTGGCAATCTGGACGTCCAAACGTCTTTAAAGGAGCCCTGACATGGATATTCGTATCGTCCCCCGCGCCCTCGTGCTCGCCCTCTCTCTGGTGGGGGCGAGTGCCCTTGCCAACGAGGCCCTGGTGTTCCAGACCGACTTCGGTCTCAAGGATGGCGCCGTCTCGGCCATGAAGGGGGTCGCCTTCGGGGTGGACCGCACCCTGCCGCTCCATGACCTGACCCACGAGATCCCGGCCTACAACATCTGGGAAGCCTCCTACCGCCTCTATCAGACCCTGCAATACTGGCCCGCGGGTACCGTCTTCGTCAGCGTGGTGGACCCCGGTGTCGGCACCGAACGCAAGTCGGTGGTACTCAAGACCAGGAGCGGCCACTACATCGTCAGCCCTGACAACGGCACCCTGACCCTGGTGGCGGAGCACTTCGGCATCGAGGCGGTGCGCCAGATAGACGAGAAGACCAACCGCCTCAAGGGCTCCGAGAAGTCCTACACCTTCCACGGCCGCGACGTCTACGCCTACACCGGCGCGCGCCTCGCCTCCGGTGCCATCAGCTTCGAGCAGGTGGGGCCTCTGCTGCCCGCCGAGGTGGTGACCATCCCCTATCAGCCGGCGGTGGCCGAGCAAGACGGTACCCTCAAGGGCACCATTCCGATCCTGGACGTGCAGTACGGCAACGTCTGGACCAATATCGACGACAGCCTGCTGACCAAGGCGGGTATCCACAAGGGGGACAACGCCTGCATCAGGATCAGCGAAGGGGATGCGCTGAAATACGAGGGCAAGGCCCCCTACGTCAGCAGCTTTGGCGATGTGCCGGAGGGTCAGCCCCTGGTCTACCTCAACAGCCTGTTGCAGGTGTCGGTGGCCCTGAACATGGACAGCTTCGCCGCCAAACACCAGGTGCAATCCGGCGCCAACTGGCATATCAGCCTGAAGAAGTGCAACTAGACGCTGCCAGCGGGTGCTATCCGGTACAAACGGGCATAGCAGCCTGAAGAAGTGCAACTAGACGCTGCCAGCGGGTGCAATCCGGTATAAACGGCATATCAGCCTGAAGAAGTGCAACTAGACGCTGCCCGCGGGTGCTATCCGGTACAAACGGGCATAGCAGTCTGAAGAAGTGCGGATAGGGTTCAACCCTTCTGTCGGCGACATGTCTTTCGGGGCGGTGGGACTGGTGTCCACCGCCCCTTCTCTTTGGCGATGGCGTCTTGCCGGGCCAGCCGGTTATCTCATCATTTGTCATCCTTGCTTAATAAAGCGCTGCCATGCTGTGGCCGGACGCCGTGATGACGCAATGATTGCGCCGAGATAACAAGGAAAAGCCGATGAGCCGTTTTGACGAGAAAGACAGTGCCAACCACCCCCGCGAGCAGGAGCCGGCGTTCAACCGCCTCATTGAGGCGGATCTCAGCCGCCGTGGCTTCCTCAAAGGGGTGGGCGCCGCCAGCATGGTGGCCTTCTTTGCCGCGAGCCCCGTGGCCCAGGCCGTGGCCGCCGCCACCCGGCCGCTGCTTGGCTTCCAGGCCGTGCCCGCCTCGGTGGCCGACACCATAGTGGTGCCGCCCGGCTACAAGGCCGAGGTGCTGATCGCCTGGGGAGATGCCCTCTTCCCCGACGCCCCCGCCTTTGCCCAAAGCAACGACGCCAAGGCCCAGGCCCGCCAGTTTGGCGACAACAACGACGGTATGAGCTTCTTCTCCCTGGGCCCGGATCGCGCCCTGCTCGCCGTCAACAACGAATACACCAACTACGAATACCTGTTTGCGGATGGCGGCAAGACCCTCAGTGCAGAGGCTGTCGCCAAGGCCCAGGCGGCCCACGGGGTTTCCCTGGTGGAGCTGGTGCGCATCGATGACAAGTGGCAGGCCAACCCCAAGGGGGCCCTCAACCGCCGCATCACCGCCACGACCCCCATGACATTGAGCGGCCCGGCGGCGGGCCATGCCCTGCTCAAGACCCAGGCCGATCCCGAGGGGCGCACCGCCCTTGGCACCTTCAACAACTGCGCCAATGGCCAGACCCCCTGGGGCACCTACCTCACCTGCGAGGAGAACTTCAACGGCTACTTCGGCAGCGAGGGCAAGCCGGCGCTGGACCAGCGCACCGCCCGCTACGGCTTGGCCGCCGAGGATGCGGGCTTTGGCTGGCACAGGTTCGACGAGCGCTTCGATCTCGCGAAGCATCCCCAGGAGCCGCACCGCTTCGGCTGGGTGGTGGAAATCGATCCCCGCGATCCCGCCTCCACCCCGAAGAAGCGCACCGCCCTTGGCCGCTTCAAGCATGAGAATGCGGCCTTCACCGTCAACCAGGATGGCCGCGCCGTGGTCTACCTCGGCGATGACGAGCGGGGGGAGCACATCTACCGCTTCGTCTCGAAGAACAAGGTGGCGCCGGGCAATGACCCCGCCAACCGGGATCTGCTGGACGAGGGCACCCTCTATGTGGCCCGCTTCGAGGCGAGGGAGGGGGAGCTCAAGGGCTCCGGCCAGTGGCTGCCCCTGGTGTACGGCGAGCATGGTCTGACCCGGGAGAACGGCTTCGCCGATCAGGGGGAGGTGCTCATCTTCGCCCGGGAGGCGGCGACCCGGCTCGGCGCCACCACCATGGACAGGCCCGAGTGGGTGGCCGTGCATCCCCACAGGGCCGAGGTCTACTGCACCCTGACCAACAACAAGAACCGCGGCATCAAGGAGAACCAACCTCTCGATGGGGCCAACCCCAGGGCCGAGAACCCCTATGGCCAGATCATCCGCTGGCGCCCGATGGGGGACGATCACGGGAGCGATCGCTTCGAGTGGGATCTCTTCCTGCTGGCGGGCAACCCTGGCGTGCACAAGGAGGGGCTGATGGCGGGCAGTGCCAACATCCATCCGGACAACATGTTCAACAGCCCGGACGGCATCGGCTTCGACGAGGCGGGGCGGCTCTGGATCCAGACCGACGGCGACTACTCCAACGAGAAGCAGTTTGCCGGCATGGGCAACAACCAGATGCTGTGCGCCGATCCCGCGAGCGGCGAGGTGCGCCGCTTCCTGACCGGCCCCGTGGCCTGCGAAATAACGGGCCTCACCTTCACGCCAGACTGGCGCACCCTGTTCGTCGGGGTGCAGCACCCGGGTGAGGAAGGGGCTCCCTCCCATTTCCCGGACGGCGGCACCGCCATTCCCCGCTCCGCTGTGTTGCGGATCACCCGGGACGATGGCGGCATCATCGGCGCCTGATGGCCCGGGATAACCGCCTGGCCCGTGATGACAAGAGCCGCCTTCGGGCGGCTTTTTTTGTGGGTGTGGCGGGCGGGAGACAAAAAAAGACCGGGTACGGGACCCGGTCAAAGAACCCGCGCATTCAGGGAAGAAGTGCGGGCGTTCAGGCTTGGTGGCGGGGCCGGGCATCGGCCCCTGATCCGGTGTCGGGGTGAGTGGCGTCCCCCCGGCGTCAATGCGGGCTATTCGCGCTCCAGTGCGTGGATGGGATCCAGCCTGGCGGCCCGGCGGGCCGGGGCGAAGCCGAATATTACCCCGATCAGGCTGGCGCAAAGGCAGGCCACCGCCATGGCGGCAAGGGAGTAGCTCATCCGGACGCCGCTGCTGAAGTGGTCGAACAGTTGGCCCAGCATCAGGGAGAGGACGATGCCGAGCACGCCCCCCAGCAGGCAGATCAGCACGGCTTCAATAAGGAACTGCTGCTGGATGTCCCGGGTCCGTGCGCCGACCGCCATCCGCACCCCTATCTCCCGGGTGCGCTCGGTGACCGAGACCAACATGATGTTCATCACCCCTATGCCCCCGACGATCAGGGAAATGAGGGCGATGAGGGCGATCAGCGTGGTCAGGGTGGCGCTGGTCTGGCTGATGGTCTGGCGGATGCTGTCGGTGTTGAGCAGGAAGAAGTCCTGGCTGCCGTGGCGCAGGGTGAGCAGGCGGCTGATGCCGTCCTGGGCGGCGTCCAGGCTCACCTCGTCCCGCACGCGTACGCTGATGCTGCGCAGATGGCTCTGCCCCAGCATGCGGCTCATGGCGGTGGTATGAGGGATCCAGACGTTGAGGGTCTCGTCGCTGCCAAAGCCGCTCTGGTTTTTGATGGCGACCCCGATCACCCGGCAGGGCAGATCCCCCAGCAGGATCACCTGGCCCAGGGGGGACTGGGTCGGGGCGAACAGCTTGTCCCGGGTGTGCTCGTCGATCACCACCTCCTGGGCCAGGCTCTCCTCGCTCTGGCGATCAACGCCCATGCCCTGGGCCAGGCGATAGCCCCTGACCTGGAAGAACTGGGCGCCGACGCCGTTGATGGTGCCGGAGACGGCGGTGCTGCCAAGGCGCAGGGTGGCGCTGGTGCTGAGGCTGGGGGTGACGCTGTGCACGTAGTCCAGCCGGGCGATGGCCTCGGCGTCCCCGATCCGCAACGTCTGTATGGTAGCGGAGCGCATGTCCCCGAAGCCGCGGCCGGGGAACACTTCCAGGGTGCTGGTGCCCATGGCGTTGATGTTCTCCAGCACCCGCTCCCGGGAGCCCTGGCCGAGGGCCACCACGGTCACCACCGAGGCGATGCCGATGATGATGCCGAGCATGGTGAGAAAGGTGCGCAGCCGCTGGGCGACCATGGCCTTGAGCGCCATCTGCAGGGCATTCCCGAGCCCCGCCATCAGCGGGGTCTTCCCCCTGGCGGACGTCTTGGTGGCGGCCTGGGTCGCCTGGGAAAGGGCCAGTGGCTCGCGGGTGCGGCGATCGGCGATCACCCGGCCATCTTTCAGTTCGATGATCCGCTCGGCGTGGCGGGCGATGTCCATGTCGTGGGTGACGATCACCAGGGTGTGGCCCTGGCGATGCAGAGCTTGAAGGCTCGCCATCACCTCGGCGCCGCTCTGGCTGTCGAGGGCCCCGGTCGGCTCGTCGGCCAGGATCACCTCGCCGCCGTTGATGAGGGCCCGGGCGATGCTGACCCGCTGCTGCTGGCCGCCGGAGAGCTGGCTTGGCTTGTGTTCGAGCCGGCTGGCGAGGCCGAAGCGGGTCAGCAGGGCCTCGGCCCGCTGGCGTCGCTCGGCCGGATCCAGACCGGCGTAGAGGGCGGGCACCTCCACATTGGTGCGGGCATCGAGATCCGCCAGCAGGTGATAACGCTGGAAAATGAAGCCGAAGTGCTCCCGGCGCAGGGCGGCGAGCTCGTCCCGGCTGAGGGTGGCAGTATCGCGCCCGGCCACCAGATAGGCCCCCTCGCTCGGCTGATCCAGGCAGCCCAGCAGGTTCATCAGGGTGGATTTGCCGGAGCCCGAAACGCCGACGATGGCCACCATCTCTCCACGGGCGATCGCCAGATCGATGCCATCGAGCACGGTGACGGTGCGCTCACCCTCTTTGAAGTGGCGGCGGATGCCCCGCAGTTGCAACAAGGCGCCCATGGTCACATCCCCATGGGGGGCGGCATGCCCCCGGCGGCGTCGCTCTGGCCTGCGCTCACTTCGCTGACGATGACCCGCTCACCGGTGCTCAGGCCCGACAGGATCTGGGCATCCACCTTGTTGTTCAGGCCGACCCTGACCCGGCGCAGGCTGATCCGGCCTCCGTCGTCGACCACCCTGACCTGATCCCCCTGCAGGGCGATGGCCGGGATCACCAACGCATCTTTGAGCCGGGCGACCACCAGATAGACCTGGGCCGTCATGCTGATCCTGAGCTGACCGTCCTGGTTGGGCACCTCGAACAGGCCGTGATAATAGATGGCACTGCTGTCGCTGCTGCTGGTGGTGTCGTCGTCATTGATGGTGTCGGGGGCGGGCTCGATGGCCCGCAGGGCTCCCTCGAAGCGGCGCTGGCTGTTGCCAAGAATGGTGAAATAGACCGGCATGCCGACCCGGACGTTGATGACGTCGGCCTCGGAGATCCTGGCCTCCACCGTCATGGTGTCGAGCTGGGCGATCTTGAGCAGGGTGGGGGTGCTCTGGCTGGCGTTGAGGGTCTGCCCCTCCTCCACCGGCACGGCCACCACGGTGCCGGAGAGGGGAGCGAGGATCCGGGTATATCCCAGGTTGACCCGGGCGGTGTCCACTGCGATCTCGGCCTGCACCCGCTGGGCGTTGAGGGCCCGAATATCGGCCAGGGTCTCGTCCAGGGTCGCCTTGGCGCTGTCATGGTCGGCCGTGCTGCCAAGGCCTCTTGCGACGATCTGCCGCTGGCGCTGGTATGCCAGGCGGGCATTGCGAAGGGTGGCCTCTTTGGAATCTAGCTGGGCCTGGAGGTTGTCGCGCTGGGCCAGGGCATCCTTGAGGGCGTTCTGCTGGGGCAGATCGTCTATCTCGACCAGCAGATCCCCCTGTTTGATCTCCTGCCCCAGGGTCACGTGCAGCTTCTTGATCTGGCCCGACACCTGGGCGCCCACGCTCACCTGCTTGCGCGCCTTCAGGGTGCCGTCCGCCATGATGAGCTGCTCCAGATCCCGGGTCTCGGCACTGGCGGTGATGTAGTCGCTGGCGGGTGCCTTGGCTTGGGGGCGGCAGGCCAGCAACAGGGCGAGGGCGCACAGGGGCAGCAGCCAGAAGAGACGAGGGGAGAACGTGGGCATGACAACCTGTATCCTGAATGACGATCACGGCGGCACTCTACCCCAGAGCCGGGTTAAGGCTCTTTGCGCCAAGCGTAAGGGTTTCGTAAAAATGGCTGCCAAGTGTGTGGCAAGCGGCGAAAATGGCCGCCGACAAGGGAGACCGCATATGAAGATCCTGCTGGTGGATGACGATGCCGAACTGGGCGCCATGTTGAGTGAATACCTGGGGGGAGAGGGGTTTGATACCACCCAGGTGCTGACCGGAGGGGAAGGTGTTCACCATGCCCTCTCCGGCCGTTACAGCGCCCTGCTGCTGGATGTGATGCTGCCCGACTTGAGCGGCACCGAGGTGCTGCGCCAGGTGCGCCAGCGCAGCCGCCTGCCGATCATCATGCTGACCGCCAAGGGGGACAACGTGGATCGAGTGGTGGGACTCGAGATGGGGGCCGATGACTATGTGCCCAAACCCTGCTACCCCAGGGAGCTGGTGGCCCGGCTGCGGGCCGTTCTGCGGCGGGTCAACGAGGGGGGGAGCGCAACCCCCTCGCCGGATGCCCTCATCCTGGGGGATCTGACGGTCACGCCGGCCAACCGGGTCTGTCTCTGGCAGGGGGAGCCGCTGGAGCTGACCGCCACCGAGTTCAATATGCTGGTGTTGCTGGTGCGAGCACCGGAGCAGGTGGTTACCAAGGACACCCTCTCCCTGCAAGGGGTGGGGCGCCCGCGGGAGGCCTATGATCGCAGCGTCGATGTGCACATCTGCAACCTGAGGCAGAAATTGCAGCAGAAGGCGGGGGAGGCCGTCACCATAGAGACGGTGCGCAGCATAGGGTACAAGATACGGTGATCCTCAAGGGACGTTTGTTCTGGAAGATTCTGCTGGGGTTCTGGCTGGCCATCGTGCTGGTCAGCCAACTGCTCTGGCTCGGTTTTCGTGCCGAGCGTGCCCCCCCGGAAGAGCACCTGGCCCAGCAGTTGGCGAGCCAGCATCTGGAGATGGCGGCAGCCGTGCTGGCAAAGGGGGGGATCGAGGCTGCGACGGCATTGAGCCAGGCCATGTCTCCGCCGTTGCTGCAGATAACACTCCTCGATGTCTCCGATGCGCCTCCCCGGCCAGCGCCCCGGGCATCCAGGATGCCAGCCTCCAGGGAACCTGGCCCGGGCACCGTGCTGACACGCACCGTGATTGCCAGCGACGGGCAGACCTATCTGCTGCAGACCAGAGCGGACCCGCGCGTCCTCCCCGGCGGGCCGGCCCCCGGCCCCCTCTCCTGGCTCAACATTCCCCCGCCCATGCTCTGGATTGGCGGCCTGGGGGGACTCTTGTTCAGCATTCTGTTCGCCTGGCACCTGACCCGGCCCATGAACGCCCTGCGGCGCAGCTTCGATCGGGTAGCCAGGGGGGATCTGGGGGTCAGACTCTGGCCCGCTCTGCGCTGGCGCCGGGACGAGCTGACGGAGGTGGCGAAGGAGTTCGATCTCATGGTGGAGCGGTTGCAGCAGCTGGTCGAGGGGCGCGAGCAACTGCTTCACGACGTCTCCCACGAGCTGCGATCCCCCCTGGCCCGCATCCAGATGGCCATCGGGCTGGCGGAGCAGCGCCCGGAGAAGGCAAGCGACGCCCTGGCGCGGATCCGGCTCGAGACGGAGCGGATGGACAGGATGATAGGGGAGCTGCTGACCCTCTCCCGTGCCGAGCAGGGCCACGGGCTTGAGCAGAGCCACTACGACCTGCTGGCGCTGGTGGAGACGGTCGTCCAGGATGCCAGGTTCGAAGCCCAGCAATCCGGGGTCGAGATAGGGCTCGAGGTGGCGCTGGGGGAGGGTTGCCTCCTGCTGGGGCATGCGGAGCTGATGCGCCGCGCCGTGGAGAACGTGGTGCGCAACGCCCTGCGTTTCTCGCAGTCGGGCCAGATGGTGAGTGTTCGCTTGCTGCGCCTGGGCCAGGAGGTGCAGCTCTCCATCGCCGATCGGGGGCCCGGGGTGGAGGAGGGGAAGCTGGCGGGGATCTTCGACCCCTTCGTGCGCATCGGCTCACCCCGCATGGGCAAGGGCTACGGGCTCGGGCTCGCCATCGCCCGCAAGGCGGTGATTCTGCAGGGGGGCACCATCCAGGCGCGCAATCGCGCACAGGGGGGGCTGAGAGTGACCATGACGCTACCCCTGCATGACCCGTCCTGAGGTACGCGGCTCAGACCCGAGTGGGGTAAAACCCCTGTAATGAAAGAGGGGGCCAAGGCCCCTTGCTCGTATCTGTTCCTCCGTGCGATTCAGCGCAGCGCCGCTGGCGGCGGCACCTCGGTGTAGCGCCCGTCTATTTCTCGCAGGTAGTAGTGACCCTCCCTGACGTAATAGCGGCGACCATCCAGATCCAGGGGGATGAGCCCTGTCTCTGCCACCACCAGGACCTGAGGAGGCGGGGAGACCACCACATAGTGGTTCTCCTGCCGACGGTAGAAGATGCCGTCGAGCACATAGTAGGTGAGCCCGGCCAGCAGCAAGGTTTCCACCCCTCCCGGCAGCCTGTCGACGCGGTGGCCGAAGCCGGGGCCAGCCCCATGGCCGTACTGCGGGGCAGGGCTCTCCCATCCGCCCGGTCTGCCCATGTTCCCCGGACCCGCCATGGCGGGCAGGGCGATGGCCATGGCAAGCAGCCAGAGTGAAGGGCGGTGCAGACTCATCTCACTGCCCCTTGAGCGGCGCACCGGCGGGCTGGGGTTTGAGTGGCTGGGGCGGCAGTTCGCGCACGCTGACCGTGACCTCGTAGCGGGTATCCTGCTTGGCGGCATCAATGTTTTTGGACAGCGCCTGGACCAGGGCCTGGGGATCCGCACCCTGCTTGCTGGCGTGATAGAGCACGGAGGGGGGCGGTGTCATGGAGCCTCCCTGGCGGGCGCCCATCGGGGGCGGCATCTCGCCGGCATGAAGAAGCGTGGTGCCCAGCAGCAGGGCAAGGGCGACAGGATAGCGTGACATGATGATGACTCCATTGATGGGAACGCCCCCATCAAACGCGACGCGTGCGCCCGGCTCAACCACCTTTACACCCTCTTTTCGCCCTCTTTACAGTTGTGACAACGGGCGCCGTGGCGCCCGTTGTGTGTCGTGAACCGCTCGCCGGATCAAAACTCGTTGGAGAGCGCCTTGTAACCCTTGACGAGGTCGATGTTGGTGTGAGCCACATCCTCGGAGAACTCGGTGGCGTCCACGGTGACGCGCGGGATCTGCGCCAGATCGCTCTGCTGGTTGATGCGGGTGGTGGAGGGGACATAGAAGCCGGGGGGGATATCGCAGCCATCGACCACGGAGTTGTGGCGAACCACTGACCCTTCGCCGATGTGGCAGTTGAACAGCACGCTGTTGAAGCCGATGAAGACCCGGTTACCCACTTCGCAGGGGCCGTGGACGATGCTGCGGTGGGCGATGGAGCTGAACTCGCCGATGGTGACGGCAGCGCCGGATTTGGAGTGGATGACGACGCCATCCTGAATGTTGGAGTTGGCGCCGATGACGATGGGTTCCATGTCACCGCTCTCGTCCACTTCGTCTGCGCGGATCACGGCATAGGGGCCGACAAACACGTTCTCCTTGATGATCACCTTGCCACAGATGATGGCAGTCTTGTCGATATAGGCGGATTCGTCGATAACGGGCAGGTGACCTGAGGGATTCTTGCGGATCATGTTACGTCCTGTTGCTGATGAAATCGGGGAAACGTGGCGCGTCATGAAGGCCCGCCGGAGAGCCAGCTTACGCCTCTGATCCGGCAGGGGAAACCTTTTACTGGTCTGACCCACAGTGAGTAAGGCCATTTTGAGCGATTGTTCTTTGACTCCCTGTTATGGGAGCATGAGGGCGCAAAATGGGGCGCCACCGGGTGCAAAGAGATGAGGGGGAACGAGAGATGAAGCAGGTCATGGTATGGCTGGTGGGGTCGCTGTTGTGGATCTCCGCCGCCCAGGGCAAAGGCTATGCGGGGGAGTTTGACTATTACGCCATGGCACTCTCCTGGTCGCCCGAGCATTGCGCCATCAAGCCAGGGGATCGGGAGCAGTGCGCCCGCAAGCTGGGGTTCGTGCTGCATGGGCTCTGGCCCCAGTATCAGCGTGGCTACCCCGCCAGCTGCACCCGCGAGCGGTTGGATGCGGACATGGAGCAGCAGTTTGCCGGGCTCTACCCCAGCCGCTTCCTCTATCGCCATGAATGGGAGAAGCACGGCACCTGTTCCGGGCTGAGCCAGGAGGCATTTCACCAATTGGCCAGCGATCTGCGCCAGAAGGTGAAGATCCCGGCCGCCTATCAATCGCCGGAAGAGCCGCTGAGAAAAAACAGCTTCCAGCTCAAGGCCGATCTGGCGAGCGCCAACGAGTGGCTGGCCCCCGATAACATCACGGTGGCCTGCGCTGATGGGGGCCGCTTCCTGCGGGAGATCTACATCTGCATCAACCAGCAGGGGACGGATGCCGTTCCCTGCTCCGACGAGATGCAGAAGCGGGAGCGCCGCTCCTGTGGCCAGCCGGACTTCCTGCTGCGCAGCGTGCGTTGACACTTCACGTTCGGCCCTTCGCGGGCCGATGTGCCATGAACCTCAAGGAGCCTGATGGATGAAAGCCAAGACAGGATGTCTGGCCGGGAACTGGACAGGCGATATCGCCAGACGACGTGTCAGCATGTCAGGTGCGCTCTGCCGACTCAACCCGCCTCTGGCGCACAATCAGACTGACCATCAGAAACAGGAAACCATCATATGACGCTCTTTGCCGAACTGGGGATGCGCTATCCCGTCATTCAGGCCCCCATGGCGGGCGTGCAGGACAGCGCCCTGGCGATGGCGGCGACCAGTGCGGGGGCACTGGGCTCCCTGCCTGCCGCCATGCTGAGTGGTGCCGAGCTGCGCCAGGAGCTGAGCCGCCTCGCCGCCAGCGGGCCGGGCCCATACAACATCAACTTCTTTTGCCATCGGCAGCACGAGCCGGAATCGGCAGCGGAGCAACGCTGGCGCCAGGTACTGTTACCCTATTACGCCGAGTTCGGGGTGGATGCCGCTGCGCCGTCGCGAGCCCCCTCTCGGGCCCCCTTCAATGACGAGCATGCGGCCCTGCTTGCAGAGTTCAGACCTGCCGTGGTCAGTTTCCACTTCGGCTTGCCCGAGCCCGAATTGCTTGCCCAGGTAAAAGCCACAGGCGCAAAAGTGTTTGCCAGCGCTACCACGGTGGCAGAAGCGCAGTGGCTTGCTGACCACGGAGCCGATGCCGTCATCGCCCAGGGGCTGGAGGCGGGTGGCCATCGCGGCCACTTCCTGAGTGAGGATCTCAGCTTGCAGCAGGGCACCTTTACCCTTCTACCACAGGTAGTGGCGGCAGTGGATCTGCCTGTCATCGCCGCCGGGGGCATAGTCGACGGCAAGGGGATCAAGGTTGCCTTGACACTGGGGGCCAGCGCAGTGCAGATGGGAACGGCGTTCCTCTGTTGCCACGAGGCGACGACCTCGTCCCTGCACCGTGCGGCGCTGCAGGGGAGGCATGGCCAACACACCGCACTGACCAATCTGTTCAGCGGCCGTCCGGCGCGGGGGATAGTCAACCGCTTGATGCGGGAACTCGGCCCCCTTTCGGTGCTGCCGCCAGACTTCCCGTATGCCAGCGGCGCATTGGCTCCGTTGCGTGCCGCAGCCGAAAAGGCGGGTGACAGCGGTTTCTCGCCACTCTGGGCCGGGCAGAACATATCGGGTTGCCGCTCCATGGCGGCAGCCGAGCTGATCGCTGCTTGGGTTGCTGAGGCAGGACTGGTCTGAGCGTCACTTTGCGATTCTCTTCCTTTATATGTGGATTGATATGGTCAGCAACCCTTCGAAGAGGAGACGGGCAGAGAGGAACGGGAGGTAATAGGGTGCAGAATGAGCCCTTTCCGGGCTTGTCCTGTGGGTAAGTCTGTATAAAAACTGTGTTTTGATATGAATAACTAAGAATTGGCATTTTTTTGCAATTTTATTGCGATGAGAGCTTGCCAATGTGATCTATGTCTCTATAATGCGCCTCCATCGACAGGGCAAGCGGCAACGCAAACAACCCGGTCGGTAGCCTCGAAAAGCCTTTGAAAATAAGGCTTGACTCGAGAAGGCGGTTGAGTAGAATGCCACTCCCGCAGCAGCCAAAAGC
>NZ_JBRKTB010000017.1:0-74857 GCF_053005425.1 Aeromonas sp. 25-248
AGAATACCGGCCTGTCACGCCGGGGGTCGCGGGTTCGAGTCCCGTCCGCTCCGCCACTAAATTGAAAGGCCTTCCCTATCGGGAAGGCCTTTTTGCTTTCTGGCGTCGGGATAAGAGCTCAGGGAACAAGAGGCAACCACCAGGGCTGCGATTTGCCACTGGCAACTTTGTCCCGCTCCTGTTGTCCCTTGTACTTGAGTTGGACTTTGTCCGTCTCTGCGTCCGTTATGCCACTAACAAGAAGCCCAGTCGACAGACTGGGCTTTTTTTCGTCTCCACGCTCTCCTCTTCGATCTTCACAGCAGAAGCCATGGCCTTCTGGAGTCGTAAGCTTGCTAGTAATAGACGCAGAGCCAGATGGTTGTCTCGGTCGGATGGGTCCACTCCACCCTGTGCTGAAGGTGCGCCGGGATGTTGATGTAATCCCCCGGCCCCAGATGGACGCGTTCCTGTACCCCGGTATCCGGTGTGATGAAGACCAGGATGGCCTCTCCCTGCACCAGCAATACCCATTCGTGTTCATCCTGATCGAACCACTCTCCGGTAGGGGTCTGCTGCCCCTGGGAGAGGATGCGCTCGATACGAACATTGTTGGTACTGACCAGATCCGCGAACACTTCACTGGGCAGGGGGGAGGGGATCTGGCCAAGCAGGTTGCCTGTGTGCATGGGCTTCTCTCCGGTAGATGGGAACGTGGCTAGCTAAGAGTGTAGAAGCTTGGGATGGGCCGCTCTCATGGAAAATGAGGCCTCCAATGAGCCCTTTTATGAAAAACTTCGGGGAAATGGGGGCTTATCCGCTGCAATCTCGCCAAATTCTTGCTATTTTGCGCGCCAGCAAGCAAACGATTTCCTTCACACTTTCAGGATGAACTATGGCAACGCAACAAACGACGGCCCGCGCCGGCAATGGCGGGTTTCTGGATTCCTATTTCTCCATCAGCCAGCGTGGCAGCACGGTGCGACAGGAGCTGCTGGCCGGGTTGACCACCTTCCTGGCGATGGTCTACAGCATCATCGTCGTGCCGAACATGCTGGGCGCAGCCGGTTTTGAGCAGGGCCCGGTGTTTGTGGCGACCTGTCTGATCGCCGCCTTCGGCTCCCTGCTGATGGGGCTCTGGGCCAAGCTGCCGATGGCCATCGGTTGTGCCATCTCTCTCACCGCCTTTACCGCCTTCAGCCTGGTGCTGGGTCAGGGGCTGAGCATTCCGGTTGCCCTTGGCGCCATCTTCCTGATGGGGGTGCTGTTCACCCTGATCAGTGTCACCGGCGTGCGCCAGTGGATCCTGGACAACCTCCCCTCCGGCATCGCCCACGGTACCGGCATCGGTATCGGCCTGTTCCTGCTGCTGATCGCCACCAACGGGGTCGGCATGGTGATCAAGAATGAAGGGGCTGGCCTGCCGGTGCAGCTCGGCGAGATCACCGCCTTCCCGGTCATCATGACGGTGCTGGGTCTGGCTGCCATCTTCGGCCTGGAGCGCCGCAAGGTGCCGGGCGGCATCCTGATGGTGATCATCGCCATCTCCATCCTCGGCCTTATCTTCGATCCGAAAGTGACCTGGCAGGGCTTCTTCGCCATGCCGAGCCTGAGTGGCGAGAATGGCTCCCTGGTGGGCAGCATGGATCTGCTGGGCGCCCTCAATCCGGTGGTGATTCCGACCGTGTTGGCCCTGGTGATGACCGCCGTGTTTGACGCCACCGGCACCATCCGTGCCGTGGCCGGTCAGGCTGGCCTCATCAACGAGCGTGGTCACATCATCAGCGGTGGCAAGGCCCTGACTGCGGACTCCGTCAGCAGCATGGTGGCGGGCGTGGTAGGTGGTGCTCCGGCAGCCGTCTACATCGAATCCGCCGCAGGGACCGCTGCCGGCGGCAAGACAGGTCTGACCGCCACCCTGGTCGGCGTGCTCTTCCTGCTGATGATCTTCCTCTCCCCGCTGAGCTATCTGGTACCGGCCTACGCCACCGCACCGGCCCTGATGTATGTGGGCCTGCTGATGCTGGGCAACGTCACCAAGCTGGACTTCAACGACTCGGTCGATGCCCTCTCCGGCATGCTGTGCGCCGTCTTCATCGTGCTCACCTGCAACATCGTCACCGGCATCATGCTGGGCTTCGTGGCCCTGGTGGTCGGCCGCCTGTTTGCCGCCGAGTGGAAGAAGCTCAACATCGGTACCGTCATCATCGCCGTGGCCCTGGTGATCTTCTACGCCGGTGGCTGGGCCATCTAATCTTCATACTATCGAGAAGGGCCCTGCGGGGCCCTTTTTCATGGCTGTGAGGCGGCTAACACTTTCCTGGATCTTCCCCATCCGCTCGTTTCAGATTGAAACGTCAGGCTTTGTTTGCTGTTTCAGATCCGAACCGAAACCCCTGTCATTTTTATCCCCCTATGGCTCGCTAGACTGGCTCCATCAACCATCTGTCCACCCGTGTGGTGGCAAGCCAAGGAGTGAGCCATGAAGAAGCTGATCAACGCCGTCGATGCCGTGGTCCGTGAACAACTGATGGGGATGGCCGCTGCCCACCCCGAGCTCAAGGTGCGAATCGAACCCCACTACATCACCCGCGCCGATTCCCCCGTGACGGGCAAGGTGGCGCTGGTCTCCGGTGGCGGCAGCGGCCACGAGCCCATGCACGGTGGCCTGGTGGGCAAAGGAATGCTGGATGGTGCCTGCCCCGGCGAGATCTTCACGTCCCCGACCCCGGATCAGATGTACGAGTGCGGTCAGGCCGTCGACGGCGGCGCCGGTGTGCTGTTTCTGGTGAAGAACTACACCGGCGACGTGCTCAACTTCGAGACCGCGGTCGAGCTGCTGCACGGTGACGGGGTCAAGGTGGGCTTCGCCCTCATCGATGACGACGTGGCGGTGAAGGACAGCCTCTACACCGCAGGCCGCCGCGGGGTTGCCACGACAGTGCTGTGCGAGAAGCTGGTCGGTGCCGCCGCCGAGGCGGGCTACGATCTGGCGCGCTGCGAGGCGTTGGCCCGTCGCATCAACAACCAGAGCCGCACCATAGGCGTGGCCATGCACGCCTGCACCGTGCCTGCTGCCGGCAAGCCCTCCTTCACCCTGGCTGACAACGAGGTGGAGTTCGGCGTTGGCATCCACGGCGAGCCGGGCATCGAGCGCCGTCCCTTCACCGACCTCAACGCCCTGGTGGACGACATGTTCAAGGAGCTGACCGACAACAGCCCCTATGGCCGCACCCTGCGCCACTGGGACAGAGCCACCGGCAGCTGGCAGGAGGAGCACACCTTTATCGAGCCGCTCAATGGGGGTGACAGGGTCATCGTCCTGGTCAACAGCCTCGGCGGCACCCCCATCTCCGAGCTCTACGGCGTCTATGGCCGCCTCGCCACCCTGTGCGAAGAGGCGGGCATCCACCTGGTGCGCAACCTCATCGGCCCCTACTGTACCTCCCTCGACATGACCGGCATCTCCATCACCCTGCTCAAGGTGGATGACGAGCTGATGACCCTGTGGGATGCCCCCGTTCACACCCCCGCCCTGCGGCGCGGCTGCTGAGGAATATTCATGTTAAGCAAGCATCAGATCGTCAACTGGCTGCTCGACTGCGAGCACATCTTCACCGAGCAGCGTGACTACCTCACGGCGCTGGATACCGACATCGGCGACGGCGACCACGGCCTCAACATGCAGCGTGGCTTTACCAAGGTGGCGGAGAAGCTGCCCGCGGTGGCGGACAAAGACATCGGCCAGGTGCTCAAAACCACCGGTATGACATTGCTCTCCTCGGTCGGCGGCGCCAGCGGACCCCTCTACGGCACCTTCTTCATCCGGGCGGCAGCCAGCAGCGATGCCTGCCAGAGCCTGACCCTCGGCCAGCTCGGCAAGATGCTGAGCGACGGGGTGGAGGGGATCGTCTCCCGTGGCCGTGCCGAGCCGGGTGACAAGACCATGTGCGACGCCTGGTGGCCCGCTTTGGCCGCCCTGCAGCAGGCTGAACAACAGGGCCTGCCGCTCCCCGAGGCGCTGGACAAGGCGGTGGCTGCCGCCGCAGCCGGCACCGAGGCCACCATCCAGATGCAGGCCCGCAAGGGGCGCGCCAGCTATCTTGGTGAGCGCAGCATCGGTCATCAGGATGCGGGGGCCACCTCGACCCTGCTGCTGCTGACTGCCCTGCGTGACAGAGCGAGGTTGTGACATGATCGGCATCGTAGTGGTCTCTCACAGCGCCATGCTTGCGGCCGGTTTGAAAGCCCTGGCCGATCAGCTCGGCAGCCCGGCGAAACTGTTGCTGGCGGCCGGGGTCGATGACCCCGCCCATCCCATCGGCACTGACGCCATCGCCGTGATGAGTGCGATGGAAGAGGCGGATGACGGCAGCGGCGTGCTGGTGCTGATGGACTTGGGCAGCGCCCTCCTGAGTGCGGAGACCGCCCTCGAGCTGCTGCCCCCCGAGCTGAGCGCCCGGGTGCGGCTCAGCCCCGCCCCGCTGGTCGAGGGCACTCTGGCGGCGGTGGTGGCCGCTGGCGCAGGCCTGACGCTGGACGAGGTAGCCGCCGAGGCGCTTGGCGCCCTGGGCCCGAAACAGGGAATGCTGCCTGCCAGTGCGGCGCAGGCCACCACGGAGGCAGCCCCCGTTGCCGACGACGGCTGGTTGCGCTGCGAGGTGGTAGTCGATAACCCCCACGGCCTGCATGTGCGCCCCGCCGCCCGGCTGGTCGCGGCACTCAAGCCCTTTGCCGCTGAACTCAGGCTGCAAAAGGGGGAGAAAGAGGCGAATCCCCGCAGCCTGAGCCGGCTCGCCATGCTCGATGTGCGCCAGGGGGACAGGCTCATCCTGCTGGCGCGAGGGGAGGATGCCGGGGCGGCGCTGAGCTGCTTCCAGCAACTGGCGCGAGATCGCTTCGGCGACTGAAACATTCCCCCATCCGGGCCCCGTCACGACGGGGCCCGCTTTTTTTGAGGGGCGTTCTGGTCAGTGGTGGTAGTCGGCGGGATCGATGTCGAGCAGTTTGAGTCGCCGCCAGAGGGTGGTGCGGCTGATCCCGAGCTGGCGCGCCATCTGGCTGACCTGGCCCTTGCTGGCACGGGCGGCCCGCAGGATTGCCTGATGCTCCAGCTCCGCCAGGGTGAGCAGCGGCTGTCCCACCACCTCGTCCGCCAGCAGGCAATGACCCTGGCGGATGGCGGCCGGGAGCGCCCGGGGCGGGATCTGTGCCTCACTGCAATGCAGCAGGGCGTACTCGATGGCGCTGCGCAGCTCCCCCAGGTTGCCGGGCCAGGGGTAGGCCAGCAGGCAGTCGAGGGCGTCAGGGGTGAACTGGCGCCCCGATTCGCCCCCCTGCACCGTCAGGTGCTGGCGGATGAGGCCAGGCAGATCAGCGCTGCGCTCCCGCAGGCTCGGCAGCCAGAGTTCGCACCCTTGCAGCGCATAGAGCAGCTGGCGCCCGAATCCCCCCTCCTGCACCCGCTGCTCCAGCGGGGCGCTGCTGGTCGCGATGATCCTCACCCTGAGGGGCAGGATGCGGGCGGAGTCGAAGCGCTGGATGCGCCCCGTCTTGAGCAGTTGCAGCAGGGCGGCCTGCATGGGGGCGGGCAGGCACTCCACCTGCTCCAGCACTAGCGTGCCACCGTGAGCCAGCTCGAACTTGCCTGCCCGCTCCTGCCCCGCCTCGTCGGACCCCATGAGTTCCAGCGCCATCCGCTCCCTCGGCCATGCCTGGCAGTTGAAGATGACCAGGGGGCCGGCGGCTCGCTCGCTGCCAAAGTGGATGGCCTCCGCCAGCTGGGCCTTGCCCACCTCCTCTTCCCCTCGCAGCAGGACGGGGCCCTGTCCCCTGGCTGCCTGGCGGGCGTGGCGCAGCAGTTTGCGCATGGCGCTCGACTCCCCCACCAGGGCGGAGAGCTCGGGCACCGTCTGGCGCAATTGATGAATGGCGCGCAGCCGATCGGTGGGATGGAGCAGGACGATGAAGCTAACCCCGTCCGGCCCCGGCAGGGGCTTGAGGCTCACCAGGGCGTCGATGAAGGCCTCGCCCCGGGTCTCCCGCCGCTCCAGCGTCACCTCCACATGGCTCAGGGGGGTCATCTCCGCGATGGCCAGACGCAGGCGCTGGGGCATCAGCAGATGGTGATCGAGGGGCTGGCCCAGGCAGACAGCCGGGTCGAGTTGCAGCCGACTGGCCGCCAGGGCGTTGAGGTAGCGCAGCCGCCCCTGGGGATCCCAGGCCAGCACGCCGTCTTCCATGCCATCCAACAGGGCATAGAGCTCGCTCAAATGGTGCTGGGACTCCTGCATCAGGCGCTCCATCTGCAGCAGATTGGCCAGCTCACGGCCGGCGCTGACGGTGAGCGCGAGATCCCCCGGCGCGGCCTCTTCCACCCGGCAGATCAGGGCCACGATCGCCACCTGGCGACCGGTGCTGTTGTAGACGGGGCTGGCACAGCAGTGCCAGGGGTGGAGACGCTGGTTGAAGTGCTGGGGGCCGCTGACGCAGAGCGGCACCCCCTCCAGGGCCGCCAGGTTGACGGCATTGGTGCCGATGCGTCCCTCGCTGAAAAACGCGCCTGGGCCAAAACCGAGTGCCGCCAGCGCCTGCAGGGTATCGGGGTGGCCGGTCCGGGCCAGCAGGCAACCGCTCTCGTCGGTGAGCAGCAGGGCGCAGGGGCGCCCCTCCATGAACTCGTAGAGATCCTCCAGCGCCATCTCGCCGGTAGTGAGCAGGTCCCGTTTGCGCTGGCGCAGGCTCTCCAGGGTCTGCCCTCTGGCACAGTGGGGAGGATGCCAGAGGGACGCGCTGGTCTGGTGGGCACAGCGCAGCCAGGAGGCCTGCAGGTGCTCGGGCCAGGACGAGAGGGGCTGGGGAACGGATGGCATGGTCACGGCGATATCCGGCAAAAGGGAAGGGGCCATTTAATCACCCTTGCCGCCCCGATTCAGTGACCGCTCTCAGAGTGTCGCGTCCTGGTCCCGGGTGGCAGCCTCTGCGGCAAACTGCTGCTGGAGCCATTGGCTCACCGCCCGGCACTGGGGGCTGCCTTCGCTCTCCTGATGGATCAGCATGTTCCAGTTCGGCCCGGCCACCCGGTGGGACGAGAGGGGCAGCAGCAACCCCTGTCGGCGTGCGTCGCGAGAGAGCAGCTCGCTCGCCAGCGCCACCCCGAGCCCGGCGCTGGCCGCATCCTGCAACAAGCCGGGATCGGAGAAGTTGAGCCCCTGGGTCTGCAGGTGCAGATCGTCGCCGCCCTTGAGGGTCCAGTGGTGCCAGTCCATCTCCCGCTCCCCGTGCAGGGTGGTGCGCTCCTGCGCGGGCTGTGACAGCACGGCCGGGCTCGCCACCGGCAGCAGCCGATCCGCCAGCAGCGGCTGATGGCGGCATTCCGCCTGGGGAGCCAGCCCCCAGCGCAGCGAAATGTCGATGGTCTGCTCGGCCATGTTCGGCGTGTCGTCGCTGGTGAACAGCCAGAGATCGATGCCCGGATGCTGGGTGTGAAGGTCGGCCAGCCGGGGCAGCAGCCAGAGGCGGGCGATGGCGGTACTGGTGTTGAGCACCAGCTGGTTCGGCTTGCGGTACTGCTCGAGGCGCTGTATTCCCACCGCCAGTTGCAGCAGCACCTGCTGGGTCGTCTCCAGCAGATCCTGGCCCGCGTCGGTCAGGGCGACGGAACGTCCCTGGCGGTGAAACAGAGGCTGGCCAAGCAGCTCCTCCAGCGAGCGGATCTGCTGACTGATGGCAGACTGGGTGAGGTGCAGCTCCTGGGCCGCCTGATGAAAGCTGCCGAGCCTGGCCGCCGCCTCGAAGCCGCGCAGCACGTTGAGAGGGGGCCAGTGTTTGAACATCATTGATTAGCTCCGCTTATCACTTTTATCAAAAATCGATCGTTTGTTACCCATCAACGGGGAGAATAGTCTATTCCCATCGTCAATAACCTTAATAGTACCTAATCAGAGAGGCTGAGATGCGCGAGCAGGGAATGAGGGCTGTGGGCTGGTTCATGCCAGCGGAGTGGTGCCGGCACGCGGCGACCTGGATGGTCTGGCCGCACAACAAGGCGCTGTGGGAAAACGGTTGGGGCGTAACCCTGTCCCAGGTCCAGCAGGACTTCGCCCGGGTGGTCAATGCCATCGCCCGCTTCGAACCGGTGAACCTGGTGGTGGATCCCGCCGCACAGGCCGAGGCTCGCGCCCTGTGCGGCGACGGGGTGCGCTTCATTCCCCTGCCGGTGGATGACAGCTGGTGCCGTGACTCCGGCCCCACCTTCATCTGCCATCCCGAGCTTGGCACCGCCGGGATCAGCTGGCGTTTCAACGCCTGGGGCGGCAAGTCGGCCCACGGTCTGGACGAGGGGCTGGCGCGGCGCGTTCTCAACAGCCTGGAGCTGGAGTGCATCGGCAGCTTCCTCGCCAACGAAGGGGGCGCCATCCATGTGGATGGGGAGGGCACCCTGATCACCACGGAGTCGGTGCTGCTCAACAGCAACCGCAACCCCGGCATGACCAAAGTGGAGATCGAACGGATCTTCAGCCGCCTGCTCGGCATCGAGAAGACTATCTGGCTGCCGGGGGATCCGGACCACGTCACCGGCGACATGACGGACGGTCATGTGGACGGGGTCTGCGCCTTCAGCCGCCCCGGCCACCTGCTGGTGGACGCCACCCTGGACGGGCACTCCACCTATGACCGCGTGGTGCGGGAGAACCGCCGAGCCCTGGCCCTGGCCACCGATGCGAGAGGTCGCTCCTTCGAGTGCCTCGAGCTGTTCGAGGCGAGCGAGGCGGTGGACGCCGAGGCGGAGGTGTTCTGCGCCTCCTACACCAACTTCTACATCGCCAACGGCGCCATCATCATGCCCGCCTACGGCGTAGGCGCGGACGAGGCGGCGGGGGAAGTGCTGAGGCGCGCCTTCCCGAACAGGCAGCTGGTGCCGGTGCGCATCAACCAGTTGGCCCACGGCGGGGGTGGCATTCACTGCATCACCCAGCAGCAGCCGGCCTGGCCGGTGCAGGGGTAAGCGTTTGGAGCGGCCTCGTCAGGCGTCTGCGAGGCCTCATGACGGGATCAGGGAGAAGAGATTCATGAACAAGGTCGTCGCAACCATGCAGTTTGCCTGTCAGGGGGAACGCGTGTCAGGGAGGGTATCCGGATGAGCAAGATCGTCGTCGCCACCACACAATTCGCTTGCAACTGGGAGCTGGAGCGCAATCTGGACACAGCGGAGAGCCTGGTACGGGACGCCGCCGCCAGGGGGGCCAACCTGGTGCTGTTGCAGGAGCTCTTCGCCACCCCCTATTTCTGCATCGAGCAATACCACGGCCATCTGGCGCTGGCGGAGTCGTTCGAGCAGAGCCGGGTGCTGCGCCGCTTCTCGGCCCTGGCGCGGGAGCTGGGGGTGGTGTTGCCCATCAGCTGGTTCGAGCGTGCGGGCAACGCCTGCTTCAACTCCCTGGCGATGGCGGATGCGGATGGTCGCCTGCTCGGGGTCTATCGCAAGACCCATATCCCGAACGCCATCGGCTATCAGGAGAAGGAGTATTTCAGCCCGGGGGATACGGGGTTTCGGGTCTGGGACACGGCCGCTGGCCGCATCGGGGTCGGCATCTGCTGGGATCAGTGGTTCCCGGAGGCGGCCCGCGCCATGGCGCTGCAGGGGGCCGAGCTGCTGCTCTATCCCACCGCCATCGGCTCGGAGCCGGGGGCAGAGGGGCTCGATTCCCGGGATCACTGGCAGCTGACCCAGCGCGGCCACGCCGCCGCCAACATCATGCCGGTGATCGCCGCCAACCGCATCGGACGCGAGGTGGCGACCCGGGATCCCGAGTTGCAGATGCGCTTCTATGGCTCCTCCTTCATCACGGATCACAAGGGGGTCCTGCTGGCCGAGGCGGACAGGGATACCCCGGGCGTGCTGGTGCGGGAGCTGGATCTCGCCGCCATGGCCGAGGAGCGGCTGACCTGGGGCATCTACCGGGATCGCCGCCCCGAGATGTATGGCGCCTTGCTGAGCCTGGATGGGCAGGGCCAGCGGGGAGGGCGTCCATCATGAGCGCCTTGACCAAGATAGCCACGGCACTGGCCCTGCTGCTGGGTCTGGGGGCCCAGGCCGCAGAAGGGGCGGGGGAGGCGACAGAGGAGAAGGTGCTGCGCCTCTACAACTGGTCCGATTATTTCGCCCCCGATACCCTGAGCGAATTCACCCGGGAGACCGGGATCCGGGTCATCTACGACGTGATGGACAGCAGCGAGACCCTGGAGGCCAAGCTGATGGCGGGTCGCAGCGGGTATGACCTCATCTTCCCGGGGGACACGGTGGCGGAGCGGCTGATGCGGGCGGGCAGCCTGCAGCCCCTCGACAAGGGCAAGCTGCAACTCCTGGGGGACATAGACCCCGGCCTGGCGCGGTTGCAGCAGGCCTATCCCCATGCGAAGGAGGCCGTGGTGCCCTACACCTGGGGCACCATAGGGCTCACCTACAATGCGGACGCTATCAAGCAGCGGATGCCGGATGCCCCGGTCAGCAGCCTGGACATGCTGTTCAAGCCCGAGCTGGCGGCGAAATTTGCAGATTGCGGCATCTCGGTCATCGACTCCCCGGACGAGGTGCTGGCGGTGGTGCTGCACTATCTTGGGCGGGATCCCCGCAGCGGCAAGGCGGACGATCTGGAGGCGGCCCTGGCCCTGCTCAAGGGGATCAAGCCCTATATCCGCAAGTTCCAGTCCCAGCCGGTGACTCAGCTGGTGAACGGGGATCTCTGCCTCTCCCTGGGCTACAGCGGCGACATGACCCAGGCCAGGCGCGCCGCCGCCGAGGCGGGCAAGCGGGTCGACTTCGAATACCGATTGCCGAAGGAGGGGAGCACCATCTGGATGGACACCATGGCGATCCCGGCGGATGCCCCCCATCCTGACTATGCCTATGCCTTTATCAACTTCGTGATGCGCCCGGCCAACATGGCGGCCATCACCAACAGCACCGGTTATCCGACTGCCAGTGCCAAGGCCAGACCCATGGTGGATGCCACCATGACGGCCAACCCGGATATCTACCTGGACGAGGCCAGCTACCAGCGGCTCATTCCGGGTCAGGATATAGCACAATCCCAGATGCGTGCCCGCATGCGAGCCTGGACTCGCTTCAAGAGCAGCCTCTGAACCCAGGAGTAGAACGATGTTTTCCCGACGCCACGTATTGAAACAACTGGTCGCCCTCGGCGCCATTGCCGGGTTTGGCAGCCTGCCCGGTGCCCGCGCGGCCTTCGCCGCCGGCGAACCCGGCGCCGCTGCTCGCTACCACATGCCGGAGGAGTCCTCCCCCCAGGCCCTGGTGTGGGTGGCCTTCGGGGCCACCAGCGAGATCTGGGGTCGCCACTACAAGGAGGTGCAGGCCACCATAGGGCGGCTGGTGCAGGCCATGGTGCCCTACACCCGGGTCAACGTGCTCTGCCATGAGGATGACGAGGCGCTGGCGCGCCAGTTGTGCGGCGAGCGCAACACCCACTTCGTCCACGCCGAGATGGATGACATCTGGCTGCGGGATACCGGCGGCGTCTTCGTGCAGGACGAGCAGGGGGCGCTCGGGCTGGTGGACTTCAACTTCAACGGCTGGGGTGACAAGCAGGAGCACAGCCATGACGCCAGGGTCGCCGCCCTGGTGGGCCGGCAGACCGATGCCTATTACCTGCAGAGCGAGCTCATCGGTGAGGGGGGCGGCATCGAGGTGGATGGCAACGGCACCGCCATCATGACCGAGAGCAGCTGGATCAACAGCAACCGCAACCCCGGCCTCACCAAGGCGCAGGTGGAGGCGGAGCTCAAGGCCAACCTGGGGCTGCGCAAGATCATCTGGCTGCCGGGGATCAAGGGCCGCGACATCACGGATGCCCACGTGGACTTCTACGCCCGCTTCGTGCGCCCCGGGGTGGTGGTGATCAACATGGACAACGATCCCGACTCCTACGACTACAAGGTGACCCGCCAGCACCTCGCCATCCTGCAGCAGGCGACGGACGCCGACGGCAACAAGCTGGAGCTGCATCAGCTGCCGCCGCCTCTGGGCGGGCGGGACAACAAGTTCAGCCGCAGCCCGGACTTTGCCGCCGGTTACATCAACTACCTGCCCATCAACGGCGCCGTCATCGCCCCCCAGTTCGGCGATGCCAAGGCCGATCGTCATTGCCGGGATCTGCTGGCCCGCCTCTATCCGGGCCGCAAGGTGGTGCAGATAGACATAGACCCGGTGGCCGCCGGGGGCGGCGGCATTCACTGCATCACATTGCATCAGCCTGCCTGACCATTATCTACAGACTCATGACCTGGGGCGTTGCGACGCCCCGGGTTATATCACCATGCCAATCCCCCCTCTGACCTGCTGCAGCCCTGTATCTTGACCAGCGATGCCATATTGTGTGTCACATCACTCACACTCCTGAGTTATTCAAGAAGAGGAGGTTGGGTGGTGCTTTCCATTGACGTTCCTTAAGTGTATTTTCCTCGGTAGTAAAAATAGAGCCAAAAGATGATATTGAGATAATACGTTCAGCACCAGAGGCAGGCCGGTAACATTGTGATTTAAAATAAATTTTTCGTGACAGTGATCAGGGCGGTCCGGAGTGATATGGAAGGTTCTATTATTGGATTAGTACCACCTTCCATCTAATCACTCTTATAAACTTCACTAGCATATTGTTCCATCAAGAAGGTAGTTGGATATGGTTATAGATATTCCAAGTAAGGACGATTTTTTCAACATGGGTGATTCGTTGTTGAATTCTGCATGGGACAATTTAATTGCTTTACTGAAAGATTACAGCGAGTACGAATTTGTAGGTTGTGAAGATGGGTTTGAAAAAGTCTTCTTTTTACATGCTAAACCCAAGCTAATGTCATCATTTACACTTGTTCAGCAAGCTGTCGAGTTTTACCTAAAAGGAAAAATCGCAGAAGTTTCACCTTATATACTAATTTCGAATGACTCACGGAATTGGCCAAAAGCCGCTGACAAATCTGATATTGATTTTTCAGAATTTAGGACAATAGATGCTCAAGATTTAGTGAAGATACATAATACATTTTCAGAAACCAAACTAAATGAACCATTCAAGGAATGGTTTAACGAAATGCGAAGTATCCGTAACAAGATCATGCATTCCGTCAGTTCACAAGAATTTATCAAGCCTACTAATCTGGCCGAAGCGATTTTAACTGCTCACAGTCATTTTTTCGGTGCAAAGCAATGGATAAGGTCTCGTTTTATCTACCACCTAAACTCTCCAAGTAATCGAATAGAGTTTATGACAGAGCATGAGAAAGAAGGCTACAGGTATTTCGAAATTCACGAAGAGATATCTATCGCAGTAAAAGCCCTAAAGCCAAGCGCAGTTGAAAAGTTTTTTGGCTTTAACAAAAAAGCTAAAGCCATGGAGTGTAATTTTTGTGAGGAACACTTCGAAAACATTGCGTTTTATGATCATGGGCGCTGGCGAACTCACTTAATTGATACGCTGATACAATCTGACATCAATAAACATTCATATACCTGTATTATTTGCGAAAATACTCTGGATGTTTTTGATGCGCAGTGTGTCGAATGTAGGAATACAAAAATTAATGTTGAAAGCGGACTTTGTGTCTGGTGTAAAAACGATCTTTGAAATAGGACTGCAAGATTAATTACAGCCCGTAGGTTCGATTAGCCGTAAGGGGTAATCGGACGTTCGCGTAAATCAATTCTCCCGCTATAACAGCCATCCAGATTTCCCTGCTGACAGATGCCGATGATTCATGGACACACCGGACAGCGGCATCTCGATCGTCCGATTACGCTTCGCTAATCGAACCTGCATGGGACGGTAATAAACAAAAGAGCCGCCCTGGGGCGGCTCTTTGCATCGGGGATGAATGAATCGTCACGGCGCCTTGGGAGGCTCCACCAGAGCGCTCGCCGGTTGGTCATCTTCCTTGATCCAGGCATCCAGCAGGGTGTAACCCACCGCCAGCACCACGGGGCCGATGAAGAGCCCGATGATCCCCATGGCCAGCAGGCCGCCGATGACCCCCACCAGAATGAGGATGAGGGGGAGGTCGGCCCCGCGCTTGATGAGGAAGGGGCGCAGGAAGTTGTCCATGGTGCCCGCCAGCAGGGACCAGACCAGCAGGAAGGTGCCCCAGGTGGTGTCCCCGCTCCAGTAGAGGTAGCCGACGCTGGCCAGCAGCACCGGGAAGGGGCCTATCTGGGCGACGATCAGCAGGAACATCAGCACCACCAGCACCATGACATAGGGAATGCCGGCGATGAGCAGGCCCAGGCCCGCCACCGAGGATTGCACCAGGGCGGTCACCACCACCCCCATGGCGACGGCACGGATGGCCTGGGAGGCGAGCACCACCGCATTGTCACCGCGCTGGCCCGCCAGACGGTGGGCGAAGCGGCGAATGCCTTCTGCCGCCTTCTCCCCCGAGTGGTAGAGCAGGCCGCAGATGGCCACGGTCAGCAGGAAGTGGACGAACAGCAGGCCGAGGTTGCCCGCCTGGGCCGCCAGCCAGCGGGCGGTCTGGCCGAAGTAGGGGGCCAGCTTGGTGAACAGTACCTGGCCGCCGCTCGCCAGGATCTGCTGCCAGAAGTCGTAGAGTTTGTCGCCCACCAGGGGCACTTGTTGCAACCAGAGCAGCTCGGGGGGCGGGGATTGGCTGAGCTCGGTGCCCAGCTCGATGAGCATGGGGGCCTTCTCCGCCACGTTGGCCAGCGTCATGAAGAGGGGAATGACAAAGATGAGCAGCAAGATGCTGGTCATCAGCAACGCCGCCAGGGTGCGCTTGCCCCACAGCAGGCGCTGGGCCATCTGCATCAGGGGCCAGGTGGCGATGGTGATCATGGTGGACCACACCAGGGCGGGCAGGAAGGGGCGCAAGACCATGAAGCACGAGATGATGAGCAGGCTGAGGAACAGCAAGCCCAGGGTGATCTTGGCCAAATCCACTTTTTTCATATTCATGGCATTCCCTTAACGAGGGGTTGAGCGCCCGGTTCGGGCACCGTGACGGATAGCGGACAACGACCACCAGAGCCCGGCGCTGAGCCAGAACCCCAGGCAGCCAAAGAGCCACCCTTGTCCCGCGAGGATCAGCAGAGAGCTGCTGGTGAGCGCGGGCACCAGGAACAGGAGCCCTGCCACGACCAGCCCCCCTGCCAGGGTCAGCAGCGCGGCGGGCAGGGCGGGGGTGGGGCTCCGTTCGAGTGATAGCAGATTACCCGATACCAGCCCCAGGGTGAACATGGCAAGCCCGGCCAGGGCGGTGGACTGGGTGAGCCAGGCCGAGAGGGCGCTGGCGATGAGCACCCCGGCCCAGGGGATCGGGCGTGCCGCCAGCTTCGCCAGCGGGGCGCGCAGTGCCAGCAGCAGGGCCCCCAGGGCAAGGCCGGCCACCACATCCGAGAGGAAGTGGACCCCCAGCCAGACTCGGGCCAGCCCGGCCACGCCGGCCAGCAACAGGGCCAGCAGGGCCCCCTGCCAAACCCGCAGTGCCGGCAGCCAGCCAAGCAGCAGGCCCCAGTAGAGCAGGGTCGAGGCGGCGTGGCCGCTCGGCATGCCGAAGCCCTGGGCACTCTGGCGGGCCAGCTCGGGTTGCAGGTGGAAGGGCCTGGGCCAGCCGATGCCCGCCTTGAGCAGGTTCACCACCAGGGTGAGCAGCACCATGGCAAACAGCAGGTGGCGCAGCCTGGACCAGCCGAGCAGGGGCAGCAGCAAGGGCAGCAGCGCCAGCTGGAAGGGGGCCGAGCCCAGCAGATTGCCCGCCCTGGGCCAGAGCGCATCCGGCCCTAGCCACCGTTGCAGGCGCTGGTTCAGTGGCAACTCGGCGCGGTGCAGCGCACTGGCCGCGTCGCTGAAATCCGTCACCCACAGCACCTGGCTCTCGGGCACCTCAGCCAGCCTCGGGGCTATCCAGTCGAGCTGCGCCGGGAAGCGACGCTGGTCAGGGGGCAGGTCGGCGGCCGCGATCAGCCTGGCGTTCAGGATCTCGCCACCGAGATCCGGGGCCTGGAGCAGGGAGACAAACCCCGTCCCCCGCTGGACCCGCAGGGGCTCCAGGGTCTGGCAGGCGAACACCCTGGCCCGTTGCCAGCGCCCCAGCTCGCCGGTGACGCGACCCTGCAGGCCGGTCTCCTCGAACAGCTCGCGCAGGGCCGCCTGCTCCGGGGTCTCCCCCCTGTCGATGTAACCGCCGCTCAGGCTGTAGCGCGAGGAGAGCCTGTCCTGCACCAGCAGGATCCCTTGCTGGTGGCGGATCACGCAGGCGGCCGCAGAGGGAGGGGATTCGGCGCGGGAGGTGGGCAGGGCACCGCCCAGCAACAGCAGCAGGCAGAAGACGACTCGAAACATGATGACACCCAGGGGCAAGGAGTGGGGACAAGGGTCACAGAAATCAGACGGCCGGGCAATGGCTTGCAGGGGGCACCGACCCTGTGGGGGACGCAAGGATTGCCGTCTGCGCGGGCAGTCCCTAGTATTGGCGGCTATTGTTCTTCTCATTCACTACATTGTGGGGCTCTTCATGCGACAGTTCGGTTTCTTTCTGGGGATTGCCATCGGCGTCATCCTGATACTGTTTGGCAGCATCGTCATCTTCCAGGCCCTGCCTGCGGCGCTGGACGTGCTGGAGATGCCGAGCCGGATCCCCTTCGTGCGCGAGGTGTACACCTGGCTGATGAGCAGCGCCAACGGGCTAACCGCCCAGCTGGAGCAGAACTTCCTGGAGGCCTTCCAGACGGTGCTCAAGCTGATCCTGCTCATCACCTTCATGTGGGTCTGCGTCAAGCTGGTCAACATGGGGGTGCTGATCATCCGGGCCGGCGTCGACCTTATCCGCACCGCCATCGAGCACAGCGAAGAGAAGGGTGCCAAGCCCACCGAGCAGGACCGCCATTTCTGATCTTCCCCTGCCACGGGTCAGATAAACAACAGGCCATCATGTGATGGCCTGTTTTTATGGTGGCATGACGCTTAAATAAGTCAGTTAAGCAGTTTTTCCAGCTCCGCTTCGGCATCCGCCCTGGCCTGATCGCTCAGGGTGCCGGAGGTCGCTTCCCGCTTCTCGCCCTGTTGCTGCACCGCCTTTTCGGCTTGCTGCTGTGCACTGGTCACGGTACTGATGGTTTCGGCGCTGCTGGCGGCCTGTTTGGCGCTGTCGCTCACCGCCTTGGCGGCTTGCTGCTGCGCCGTGGTGGCGGCACTGATGGTCGCTGCGCTGCTGACGGCCTGCTTGGCGCTGTCTCTCACCGCCTTGGCGGCTTGTTGCTGCGCCGTGGTTGCGGCACTGATGGCGGCGGCGCTGCTGGCGGCCTGTTTGGCGCTGTCACTCACCGCCTTGGCGGCTTGCTGCTGCGCCGTGGTGGCGGCGCTGATGGTGGTGGCGCTGCTGGCAGCCTGCTTGGCGCTGTCGCTCACCGCCTTGGTGGCTTGTTGCTGCGCCGTGGTGGCGGCACTGCCGATCACCTGTCTGGTGGAGTCGGACAGGGCCTTGCTGGCGCTCTGTTGCAGGCCCCCCATCATGGTGCCCAGCAGAGAACTGCCAGCGCCCGTGAGCCCCTGACCGGCACCGGTCAGGGCCGTGGCGGCCGGGGTGGCCTGGGACTGCCAGCCCTGCATGGCGCTGGGCCAGGTCGGGGTGGCGGCCGTCAGGTTTTCCCCGAAGACCTGGGTCGCCCCGTCACCTTTTTGCACCATGACGGCGAGCTGGTTGGTGTCGGCGTTCCAGACCATGCCGGCCTGTTTGGCCACGTCCGGCACGGGGGCGTAGCGGGAGACCACGTAAAAGAGCGGTCCCTCCTGTTGCAGCTCGTCGGCGGTCTTGAGCAGTTGCATGGTGCTCTCGTAGTTGGGCCCCAGCATGGCGGTCATTCTGTCCTTGATCAGCGGCTGCTCGAACAGGTTGGCCTCGTTCGGATCGAAACCGACCAGCGGCTTGAGCAGGGCCCACATCAGCTGGCTGGTGGGGCTCATCATCAGCAGGGGGGCGACACAGGCGGACAACATCAGGCTCAGGCAGGCAGCCTTGAGCAACGGCATGATACGCATTGACAACATATCCAGTTAATTATCTGATTATTAAGGGTTATTCATTACCGCATCCCGGCGATGCCGGTGGGGGCCCACGGCAGAACCCTGACAGGCCTTGGCGGGCGCAGGCAGGCTATCATATTGCTTCCGGAATGCCAGATGAGCCGACATTTATTGGTCAAGTCGAGGGCTCTGCTGGTCGCTTTACACTTTCACTCCCCCGTGACAGGAATTCCCATGATCCGTTGTGCAGGTTGTCTGCTGGCCCTTGGCTGGCTCTTCCCCGCGTTGGCCGCCCCGGCGTCCAACACCCTCAGCCACTCGGTGGGCACCGAGCTGGTGCTGCCCCTTGGTTCGCTGCCCGAGCGGTTGTGCTGGTATCAGGATCAGAAATACTCCCAGGGGGCCCGTATCCAGCAGGGGGGGCTCTGGCTGGAGTGCGCGCCGCAACAGGCGATGGAGACCAATGGCCCCCTGATCTGGCGAGAGGTGACGACGCCGTCACAGAGTGGTGAACCGGAGGGCAACCAGCGGACGATCCGGGTGGGCCAGTGAGCCTTTTCTTGATCCAGCTACAGACACGGGCGTGATCTCTATCGCATAATGCGGCTCTTTCTTCTCTTGACTGGGATCTAAGCAATGGCTCGTCGCTCTTCCAATGCACAACGTCGTCGCAGTAGCTGGTGGTACAAACGCTTGTTGGCAAGGGAGCGGGAAGAGCGCGAAGCGCGTTCCGTCCGGGATTGATACCGCATTGAACAACGGAGCCTCGGGCTCCGTTTTTATTGGTGACTAAACGTGCATTACCGCAGGCAGGTTTATTACCACAGGTGGACAATGGTGCCGCTCTGCCAGTGCACAACGTCGTTGCAGTCGTGAGCTGGCGGTACCAACCCTTGTTGGCAAGGGAGCGGGAAGCGCGCGAGGGCGCTGCGCCCGGGATGGATACTGCATTGAAAAACGGAGCCTCGGGCTCCGTTTTTATTGGTGACTAAACGTGCATTACCGTAGGCAGGTTTATTACCACAGGTGGATAATGATGCCGATCTGCCAGTGCACAACGTCGTTGCCGTCGTGAGCTGGTGGTACAAACCCTTGTTGGCAAGGGTCGGGAAGCGCGCGAGGGCGCAGCGGCCGGGATGGATACTGCATTGAAAAACGGAGCCTCGGGCTCCGTTTTTATTGGTGACTAAACGTGCATTACCACAGACAGGTTTATTACCACAGGTGGACAATGGTGCCGCTCTGCCAGTGCACAACGTCGTTGCCGTCGTGAGCTGGCGGTGCAAATCCTTGTTGGCAAGGGAGGGAAGCGCGCGAGGGCGCTGCGTCCGGGATGGATACGGCATGGAAGAACGGAGCCTCGGGCTCCGTTTTTATTGGTGACTAAAAGTGCATTACCGCAGGCAGGTTTATTACCAAAGGTGGACAATGGTGCCGCTCTGCCAATGCACAACGTCGTTGCCGCCGTGAGCTGGCGGTACAACCCCTTCATTCAGCAAAGACCGTCATGCGAGAACGGGGGCCATCAGGCCCCCGTTTTGCTTTTGCAGAGGTTGGCTGCCTGCGACTCAGCGCTGCAGGGCGGCCAGGGCCAGCTCGACCCGTTTGGCGTACTCGGGGTCGGCCTGCTCGAAGTGCCTGAGCTGGGCCGCGACGATGGCGTCATCCTCCACATTGATGAGGGAGCGGGCCAGGTTGGCGGCGAGGCGGGCGCGCTGTCCCTCGTCCATCAGGCGGAAGAGATCCCCCGGCTGGCTGTAGTAGTCGCTGTCGTAGTCGCGAAAATCGTAGTGCAGGGCAGCCCCTTCCAGACTCAGGGCCGGTTCGTGCTGCTCGCTCGGCTGCTGGGTGCCGAAGCGGTTCGGTTGGTAGTTGGGGCTGGCGCCACCGTTGCTGTCGGCCCGCATGGCGCCGTCGCGGTGGGCGCCGTGGTGGAACGGGCAGCGCGGGGCGTTGACCGGCAGCAGGCCGTGGTTGACGCCGAGGCGGTAGCGCTGGGTGTCACCGTAGGAGAACAGGCGACCCTGCAACATGCGATCCGGCGAGAAGCCGATGCCGGGCACCACGTTGGCCGGGGTGAAGGCGGCCTGCTCCACGTGGGCGAAGTAGTTGTCCGGGTTCTGGTTGAGCTCCAGCACGCCCACCGGGATGAGCGGGTAGTCCTTGTGGGGCCACACCTTGGTGAGATCGAACGGGTGGATCGAGTAGGTCTGGGCCTCGGCCTCTGGCATCACCTGCACATAGACCTTCCAGCGCGGGAAGTCCCCCCGCTCGATGGCGTTGAACAGATCTACCTGGCTGGTCTCTCTGTCCTGACCGACGGCGGTGGCGGCCTCTTCATCGGTGTAGAAGCGGTGGCCCTGCTCGGTCTTGAAGTGGAACTTGACCCAGAAGCGCTCGTTGGCCGAGTTGATGAAGCTGAAGGTGTGGCTACCGTAGCCGTTCATCTCCCGCAGGCTCCTGGGGATGCCGCGATCGCTGAACAGTATGGTGACCTGATGCAGGGATTCCGGATGGCGGGACCAGAAGTCCCAGGCGGCGGTGGCGCTGCGCAGGTTGGTGCGCGGATCCCGCTTCTGGGTGTGGATGAAGTCAGGGAATTTCAGGGGATCGCGGATGAAGAACACCGGGGTGTTGTTGCCCACCAGATCCCAGTTGCCCTGCTCGGTGTAGAACTTGAGGGCGAAGCCGCGCACGTCCCGCTCGGCATCGGCGGCCCCCTTCTCACCGGCCACGGTGGAGAAGCGCAGGAACACCGGGGTCTGCTTGCCGACGGCGTTGAACAGGTCGGCCTTGCTGAAGGCGCTGATGTCGTGGGTCACGGTGAAGGTACCGTAGGCGCCCGAGCCTTTGGCGTGCACCACCCGCTCGGGAATGCGCTCGCGGTCGAAGTGGGCGAGTTTCTCCATCAACCAGATGTCTTGCATCAGGACGGGGCCGCGGGGGCCGGCGGTGAGGCTGTTGTTGTTGTCGACGACGGGGGCGCCGTTGGCGCTGCGCAGGGTCTTGTCGGTCATGGCGGGTCTCCTTGTGATGAGTCGCCAGACTAGGTGAAGTGGGGGAGCGGCTCCAATGGAGTGTGCCTAACCCTTTGATTGGTTTCGCTGATGGGGGTGGAAACAGACGCCAGCCTTGCGGCAAGATGGGATTCAGCCAATCAGGAGGTCTCATGTCCATCACCATTCGCCGCGCCGGGCCGGAAGATGCCGCCGCCCTGCGGGATCTTCACGCCATGCCCCATGCCCAGGCGGGCACCCTGCAACTTCCCTTCCCCTCCTTGCAGCAGTGGGAGCAGAAGCTGACCCCGCGGGATGGCATCTACAGCCTGCTGGCGGAGTGGGAGGGGGAGGTGGCGGGCGCGCTGGTCCTGATGGTGGAGCCTGCCCCCCGCCGCCGCCACGTGGCGAGCATCGGCATGGCGGTACACGATGACTGGGCCGGGCGCGGGGTGGGCACCGCCCTGATGCAGGCTGCGCTGGATCTGGCGGACAACTGGCTCGGCTTGACGCGGGTGGAGCTGACGGTCTGGGCCGACAATCAGGCGGCCCTGGCCCTCTATCGCAAGGCGGGCTTTGTGGAGGAGGGCGTAGCCCGGGATTACGGCCTGCGTCATGGGGTGCTGGTGGATGCCCTCTACATGGCCAGGGTGCGCCGATGATCGACTATCGCGAGCGCCTGACGCCGGTGCTGCGGGCACTGGAGCAGGATCCGGATCTCTCCATCGAGGCGCTGGCGAGTCGCGCCTGTCTCTCCCTCTACCATTTCCACCGGGTGTTCACCGCCGTGGTGGGGGAGGCCCCCGGCGAGATGTGCCGCCGCCTGCGGATGCAGCGGGCGGCCTGGCAGCTCTGCTACACCGATGCCAGCGTCACCGCCATCGCTCTGGGGGCGGGGCTTGGCAGCTCCCAGGCCTTCGCCAAGGCGTTTCGCCGCCACTATGGCTGCACCCCGGGGGCGTTTCGCCGCGACAAGGGCAAGAACGGACACCTGGATCGCAAGGAAGGACACGCATGGCAAGGGGCACTCCCTTATGCTGAAGGCCACTCATCAGCAAGGAGCAACACCATGAACACCGTCGAGATGGACGCCCGCACCCTGGCCTATATCCGCGTGACCGGCCCCTATGGCGAAGGGTATGACGCCGTCTGCCATCGCCTTCACCAGTGGGCCGCGCCCCGTGGCCTGGAAGGGGGAGAGTGGATCTTCATCTACCACGACAACCCCGAGGTGACGCCGCCGGCCCAGTGCCGCACCGACATCGGCATCAGCGTGCCGGTGGGCACCCTGGGGACGGGGGAGGTGGAAATTCAGCACATCCCCGCCGGGCGCTACGCCCAGTCCCGCTACCTCATCACGGATCGCAGCCAGTACGGGGAGCGCTGGCAGGAGCACATCGGCGATATCGTCGCGGCTGGGCTCGCCTTTGGGGACGGCCCCTGCTTCGAGCTCTATCACAGCGTGAGCAATGACCCCCTGCGCGATGACGTGAGCTTCTGCTCCAGCGTGCGCTAGGCAGGCGGCAATAAAACGAGGCGCCCAAGGGCGCCTCGTTCAATTTGGGGTCCATGACCACCGCAGATATCAGGGCTGGCTGGGCACCTTGTCCCGACGGGACTTCCACCACCAGCGCAGGCGGATCTGGGAGATGAGCATCCCCGCCAGCATCAGGGCGCAGCCGACCACGGCCCGTTCGTCCAGATGTTCCCCCAGCAGCAGGACACCGCCAATGGCGGCGAACACCGTCTCCAGGCTGAGGATGATGGCGGCATGGGCCGGATGGGCACCGCGCTGCCCCACCACCTGCAGGGTATAGCCGATGCCGACCGAGACCAGACCTGCATAGAGCAGCGCCTGCCAGCCCGCGACGGCACCACTCGCCGTCGGGGTCTCGATGACGAAGGCCGTGGCCAGGCTGAGCAGGCCGCACACCACGAACTGCACCCCGGCAAGGCGAATGGGGGCGACCCGGTTCGAGTAGTGATCCAGCACCAGCAGATGCACGGCCCAGAACAGGGCCCCGATCACTTGCAGCAGATCGCCGTAGCCGATGGTGAACTCCTCGGTGACGCTGAGGTAGTAGAGCCCGGCCATGGCGATGAGGGCGCCTACCCAGGTGTTGGCCCCGGTCTTGTGGCGCAGGGCCAGGCCGATGACGGGGACCAGGATGATGTAGAGGCCGGTGATGAAGCCCGCCTTGGCGGCCGTGGTGTAGAGCAGCCCCACCTGTTGCAGGGAGGCGGCGGAGAAGAGCACGGTGCCGGCGATGAGGCCCCCGGTCAGCAGCAGGCGGTGATCACCGGCAGGCTGGGGCGGCTGGCGTGACTTGAGCCACCACAAGAGCGGCAGCAGGGAGAGGGCGCCCAGCAGGAAGCGCAGGCCGTTGAAGGTGAAGGGCCCCATGTGATCCATCCCCAGACGCTGGGCGACGAAGCCCAGCCCCCAGATGGCGGCGGCCATCAATAACATCATGTTTGAACGCATACGGAATCATCCCTGAGAAAGAGTCTCGGCGGCACTCGGGCCCCGCCATTACGATACCTGCGAGAAGGGGCGTTTGTCGTCAGCCATTTGTTGCCGGGCGAGGGCAGGATCAGCGGCTGGCCAGCTTGGCGAGCAGGGGCAGCAGGGCGAGCAGCAGCAGGTTGCCCCTCAGGATCCAGATCACCCAGAACTGCTGCTGGGTGGAGACAAGGGGAGCCCGTCCCTGGCGCAAGGATCGGCGCCAGTGGTGGAACAGCCGGCTGGGGTAGCCAAAGCTGATGGCCATGGCGAAGAACATCAGCAGCTTGGTGCGGTAACCCGGATTGGCAAACAGGATGGCCGGTGGCTGGGGATGGGCGACCACCAGCAGCACGCCCGTGATGAAGATGAGCAGCAGGGCCAGGGCGGCCAGGCTGTCAGCCAGCAGCAGCTTGCGCACCTGCTCGATGGACATGCCGCGCCGGAACAGGAAATACTCCGAGGTGATGGCACCGGTCAGGGTGATCACGGCGCAGTAATGGAGGGCAGTCAGCAGTTCCGGTTTCAACATCCAGGCCAATTCCTTCTCGTTGGCCACCTGATGCGCTTCCCTTTGGACGCCATCAGGTGGGGCTGATATTCTGACACTACACGATGTCAGGGGATAGCATGGAGTCAGGGTTGGATAAGCGAGCAGTCTCCAAAAAGACCTGGTCCCTGGTGGCACGGATGCGCCTGGGCCTGCTTCTGCTCTTCATTCCCGTCCTGATGCTGGGCGCCATCTACTACCTGCACATGGAGCGCAGCCTGCAGCGAGAGCTGCAACAGCGCCTGCTCGCCACCAATCACCAGTTGCGCCACGTCTTCATCGAACCCTACCTGAACGAGATGGAGCGTCAGTTCTCCCTCATCTACGACCAGGTCAAGGTGGAGGACATCAGCGGCCCCCGTCTGCGCAACACCGACTCCTATCTCAGGGAGTGGCGTCTCTACAAGGGGGTGATGGCGGATCTCATCTACATCTATGTGGGCACCGCCGAGCGCCAGATGCTGATCTACCCCGAATGGCAGGCGGATGCGGACTTCGACCCCAGGGTGCGCCCCTGGTATCAGCTGGCCAGCCAGCATGTGGGCAAGATGGTCTGGACCGAACCCTACTACGACTACACCAACGGCACGCTGGTGATCGCCCTGGCGCGGGCCATCACCGACAAGGAGGGCAAGGTGCGGGGGGTCTTCGCGGTGGATGCCATCCTGGCCCCCTTCTCCGCACAGCTGAACCGGCAGTGGAACAGCGGCTACCAGATGATCGTCAACCAGTCGGGCAAGGTGCTGGCCCACCCCGATCCCTCACAACTGCTCAAGCCCATGACCCACCCGACCTGGCTCTCCCGCTTCAGCGGAGAGGACGGCATCTTCCTGGATCAGGCGTCTCGCCAGTTCGTGGCCTACAGCCGCCTGCCTGACCACAACTGGGTGCTGATCAGCGTGTTGCCCGCCTCCAGCATCCAGGCGGTGGTGGCGAGTGCCTCCCTCAACGTGCTCGGGATCATCGTGCTGGCCAGCGTGCTCTACATGGTGCTGGCACTGATCTGGTCCCGTTATTTCAGGCGGATGCTGGACGAGATCTCCACCGTGATCCGGGCCAGCCGGACCCAGCCTGACGAGGTGCACCAGGGGGGGATGCGCGAGCTCAGGCACGTCTATGCCGAGCTGGCGGAGGTGAGCAAGGATTATCACGAGGTGCGCCAGCAGGCGAACCTCGACAAGCTGACCGGCCTTTACAACCGGCGCTTCTTCGACGAGCGGTTGAATCGGCTGCTGCTCGATCAGGACCGCTTCTGCCTGGCCATGATCGATCTGGACGGTTTCAAGCGGATCAATGACACCTATGGTCACCAGACCGGGGACGTGGTGCTCAAGCGGGTGGCCAGCTTTGGCGCCAAGCTGCTGGGGGATCATGGCTGGGTATGCCGCTATGGCGGGGAAGAGCTGGTGGTGCTGTTTGCCAATCCCGATATCCACTTCTGCCAGATGCTGCTGGAGCAGTACAGGATTGGGGTGGCCTCCCTGCACTGGCGTGAACCCGGTCTTGGGATCACCTTCAGCGGCGGCCTGGTGGCGAGTGCCCCCGGGCTTGGGGCCAGGAGCCTGTTGACCATGGTCGATGCCGAGGTCTATCGCGCCAAGGGTGACGGCAAGAATCGCATCTACATGGTGGATCCCCTGGCTCCCCGGGACGACTCGCCCTCAGGGGATGGCATGTTGAGCAAAGAAGAGGCCTGAGGGCCTCTTCTTCATTGCGGGGATCAAGGGTGCAACTGCCAGGTCCAGAGGGGCCAGCCCAGCTCCTCGGCGCACTGGCGCAGGGCGGGGGCCGGATTGACCGCATGGGGATGGCTCACCGCCTGCAGCATGGGCAGATCGTTGTGGGAATCGCTGTAGCCGAAGCTCTCCTGCCAGAGGTGTTCCTTTCCGGCAAAGAGCTGGTTGATGCGGGCCACCTTGCCTTCGCGAAAACTCAGGGTGCCGCGGGTCTGGCCGGTCAGCATGCCGGCTTCCTCGTCGAGCAGGATGGCCACGCAGTGATCCATCCCCAGCATCTGCGCCATGGGGGCCACCAGATGCTCGCCGGAGGCGGAGATGAGCACCAGCTCGTCGCCACGCTGGCGGTGCCACTCGATGCGGGCCCGCCCCTCGGGGTAGAGGCGCTCCCGCAGCACCTGTTCGGCAAAGCGGGTGCAGAGGGAGTCGAGCCACTGGCGCGTCCTGCCTGCCAGCGGTTGCAGGGTGAAGGCCATGTACTGGTGCATGTCCATCTTGCCCTGATGGTAGAGGGACATCATGGCCTGCTCCTCGGCCACCATGCCCGCCGGGGCCAGCTCCTGGGCCACCATGTACTCCAGCCAGAGGCTGGCGGAATCCCCGGCAATAAGGGTCTCGTCCAGATCAAACAGTGCCAGGGCCATGGCTGCTCCTCGGGTTGGCTGCCAGCATCGGAGTACTGGCTGAAAAATGAATGGGATTCATGGCGTTATGCTACCTCACAGAGTTGATCTCGGGCCACCACCAGGGTCACGGCGCTGCCCACCGGCAGCAGATCGCCGGCACGGCGGTTGAGGCAATCCACCGTCAACAGCCCTGCCTCGCACTCCACCTGATAGCGGATGACGTTGCCGAGCAGCTGCTGCTGGCGAACGATGCCGGGCAGGCTGGGCTCGTGGCTGACCGCCCCGGCGGGCAGCAGGGTGATGGACTCCGGCCGCAGCGCCAGCTTGCCGCGAAAGCGCGGGCCGAACAGGGATTTGGCCTGCTCGCCACCCAGCAGGTTGTAGTTGCCGATAAAGCCCGCCACGAACTCGCTGGCGGGGCGGGTGTAGATCTGCTCCGGTGTGCCGCTCTGGACGATGGACCCCTTGTTCATCAGGAAGATCCGATCCGACAGGGTCAGCGCCTCCTCCTGATCGTGGGTCACGAAGATGGTGGTGAGCTCGAGGCGCTGCTGGATCGCGCGGATCTGCTGGCGCAGGCTGCGGCGGATGCGGGCATCCAGCGCCGATAGCGGCTCATCCAGCAAGAGGATCCGGGGTTGCACCACCAGGGCGCGGGCCAGGGCCACTCGCTGGCGCTGGCCGCCGGAGAGCTCGCTCGGATAGCGGCGCTCGAAGCCGGTCAGCTCCACCAGCGCCAGCGCCTCCTGTACGCTGGCGGCGAGATCCCGCCCCGGCTGGGGCTTCATCTTGAGGCCGAAGGCGACGTTGTCCCACACCGTCATGTTGGGGAAGAGCGCATAACTCTGGAACACCATGCCGATGCCCCGCTTCTGGGGCTCCTGCCAGGTAATGTCCTCACCGGCCACCCGCACCTGACCGCCATCCACCGGGGTGAGCCCGGCCAGCGCCCGCAGCAGGGTGGATTTGCCGCAGCCGGAGGGGCCGAGCAGGGTCACCAGCTCCCCCTTGCGGATGCCGAATTCAATCCCCTCGAACACCTTGGTGTCGCCGTAGAATTTGTGCAGTTGATTCACTTCTAGATGGAACATGTTGATTCACCGATGAAATCTGTTGGCTGCCCAGGTGAGCAGCAGGGTCAGCAGGAAGTAGCTCATCACCAGTGCGCTGGTGAAGTGGCCCGAGGTGGCACGCATGTTGTAGAGGTAGACCTGCAGGGTCTCGTAACGGGTGCCCACCAGCATGTTGGCAAACACGAACTCGCCGAGCAGGAAGGAGAGGGAGAGAAACAGTGCCGCCAGCAGCCCCTTGCGCAGGCAGGGGATCACCACCAGCAGGAAGGCGCGGGCACTGCTCGCCCCCAGCAGATGAGCGGCATCCATCAGATCCTTGAGCGGCACCCCTTGCAGGCTGTTGGCCAGCGCCCGGTACATGAAGGGGAGCACCACGGTGAACCAGGTCCCGATCAGGATCCACGGCGTGCCGATAATCGGCAGCACGCCGTCAGCGTAGATCTGCAGCAGCCCCACCGACGAGACCACGGGCGGCACCGCGAAGGGGAGCAGGATCAAGAGGTTCATCCAGGGATCCAGCCTGGGGAAGTAGTAGGCCACCACCAGCACGGTGGGCACCAGCACCAGGGTCCCCAGCAGCAGGGTGGCGAAACAGACCAGGAGGCTGCGGCCAAAGGCCGCCAGAAAGCGCGGATCGCCCCAGAGCTTGAGATACCAGTCGAGGGTAAAGCCATCCGGCAGCAGGGTCGCCCCCCAGCGGGTGGAGATGGAGTAGAGAAAGGTGGCCAGCAGCGGCAGCAGCAGGGTGGCGACCAGCGCCCCCAGCACCCATCTGGGCCAGCGCGGCGTCAAATCATGCATGGGATTGCCCCCTGTTCACATAGCTCTTTTTCAGCAGCCACTGGTTGGCGGCTGTCACCACCCCCAGCAGCACCATCAGGATCACCGCCAGCGCCGCCGCGAGATTCGGCTCGAGGAAGATGTCGCCGGAGACCAGACTGGCCACCCTGATGGTCACCAGGTTGAAGTTGCCGGTGGTGAGGGCGTAGGCGGAGGCATAGGCTCCCACCGCGTTGGCAAACAGGATGATCAGGGTGCCGAGCAAGGCGGGCGTCAGCACCGGCAGCGCCACGTGCCACACATACTGGCCCTTGCTGGCGCCAAGCAGGGCGGCGGCCTGGGGCCACTCATCCTGCAGGGCGTCGAACGCCGGGTAGAGCAGCAGCAGGGCAAGCGGGATCTGGAAGTAGGTGTAAATCAGGATAAGACCGCTGCCCGAATAGAGGTTGAAGCCGTCGATGAGGCCCCAGGATTTGAGCAGCAGGGTCACCGCGCCATTGATGCCGAGCACGATGATGAAGGCGAACGCCAGCGGCACGCCGCTGAAGTTGCCCGTCATGGTGACGAAGGCCAGCAGCACCCGCTTGACCCGCTCGCCGCTGTGGCGCAGCGCCGCCGCCCCGAGGGTGCCGATGGCGAGCCCCGCCAGGCTGGCGATGCCGGCGATGCGCAAGGAGTTGCCGAAGGATTGCAGATAGAAGGGGGAGCTCAAAATCTCCCGGTAATGGTCGAGACCCCAGCCATCGGTTGTCTGGACGCTGCCCACCAGTACCCACACCATGGGGGCGAGCTGAAACAGGATCATCAATAGGACAAAGGGCAGCAGCACCAGGGCCGGCAGCCAGTGGCGGCGCACCCGGCGTGGCTTCACCTGTTGATCCGCGAGGATCTCGGTGGTGGCAGGCATCATCAGTGCACCTCGCGCATAAAGGCCGCCTTGAGCAGCGGGGGGGCTGCCGGCTTGTCGTGGGGAACTCCCAGCAGATCCGCCATCAGGGCGCAGAGCTGGGTCTGGGCGATCGCCACCCCATCCGGCCAGCGCTCGACGAAGGCGTCGCCAAAGAGCCAGAGTGGCACGGTGCGCTCCTCGGCCAGGGTGCCGCCATGGCTGAGATCGTTGTTCATGCCGTGATCCGAGGTGATCACCACCTGATACCCCTCTGCCAGCCACTGGGGCAGCAGGTCGGCCAGCAGGCTGTCCATGCGGCGCGCCTGATTGCGGTACTGGCGGGAATCAAGGCCAAACTGGTGGCCCGCATCGTCCACTCCCATGGGGTGGATCAGCAGAAAATCGGGGTCGTACTGGCTGCGCAACCACTCGCCGTCCATCAGCAGGTGGCTGTCGGGGTAGCCGTCATCCCAGTAGAAGCAGCCGTGCTGGATGGGCAGTTGCTCATCGTGAGTGAAGCGATCGCGGGCCGCCAGCCAGGGGCTCTGGTTGTAGAGCTCGCTCACCCAGTGGTAGGCCGCCGCTGCGGTGCGTTTACCCGCGGCCCGGGCCAGATGGAAGATGGAGTCGTGTTGGCTCAGGCGCGTCACCCCGTTGTGGGTGATGCCGCTCGCCACCGGCGGCAGGCCGGTCAGGATGCACTCGTAGAGAGGGCGGGAGAGGGAGGGCAGGGCGGCACTCAGGGTCGTATGCAGGCCGCGCTCTGCCTCCACCATGCCACAGAGGTAGCCCATGCAATGGGCTACCTCTGCTGCCAGGCCATCCACAAGTACCACTATCACCTTGTGTTGCACTGGCCACTCCTTACTGCATGTTGATCATGACGGTTTCCTGCCACTGGCGCGGCAGGGCCTTGGAGCTCTGCTCCCAGGCGGCGTGATCCTGCACCGGCTTGGCGTTGGCATACTGCTCGGCCGGCAGCAGCTTGGCCTTGACGTCATCCGGCAGGGTCACGTTGCTGCGAATGGGGCGGGCGTAGCCACGGGCCAGGTTGATTTGACCGGCATCGGAGAGGATGTATTCCCGCGCCAACTTGGCGGCGTTGGGGTTCTTGGCCCACTTGTTGATGATGGTGGTGTAGCCGGCGATGACGGAGCCGTCGCTCGGGATCACCACATCAAACTTCTTGGGGTCGATCTGGTCGCGGTAGTTGAGGGCGTTGAAGTCCCACAGCACCCCCACTTCCACTTCGCCCTTCTCGATGTTGGCGATGGTCGGGTCATTCAGCGACAGACGGCCCTGCTTGGCCAGCTTGCCGAACAGATCCAGGGCGGGTTTCAGATTCTTCTCGCTGCCGCCGGTGGCATAGGCCGCCGCCAGCACGCCGTTGTTGGCCTGGGAGGCGACGCCCACGTCACCCAGGGTCACCTTGTAGTCGCCACCCAGCAGGGATTGCCAGCTGGTGGGGGCGGCCTTGACCAGATCCTTGTTGATCAGGAAGGCGATGGTGCCGGTATAGGCCAGCATCCAGTGGCCGTCCGCATCCTTGGCCCAGTTCGGAATGTCGGCCCAGGTGGAGGGCTTGTAGGGCTGGGTGACCCCCTGCTTGACCGCGACCGGGCCGAAGGCACCGCCCACGTCGCCGATGTCGGCGGTGGCATTGGCCTTCTCGGCGGCGAACTTGGCGATCTCCTGGGCGGAGCTCATGTCGGTATCCTGATGCTTGATGCCGTAGATGCTGCCGAGCTGCTGCCAGGTATCCTTCCAGTTGGCCCAGCTGTCCGGCATGCCGACGCTCTGGAGCTGGCCTTCACCGCGGGCGGCTTTTTCGAGATCCGCGATGTTCTCGGCGGCAAACAGCGGTTGACTGATGGCCACCAGGGCCAGTGCACTTGCGATCACGCTTTTCATCATCCCATCCCTCTGGACTAGGTCAGTTAAGGTTCGAGAGGGATGCTAGAGGGGAAATATGACGGTGGCGGGGCGCTTTGATGGCAGTTTCGTGACAATCGCCCTGTCATGGCGCTGTCATCAGGGGCGGTTACAACTCGGGGTCGACAACCTCTGGTCTACTCCAGTGGTGTGCAAACCCGAATGACCGACAGGGATGTGACAGTGACAGAGCGATTGAGTGAACAGGGGATGGCCGATGGCCGCATACCCTCCAAGTGCGAACAGATTTGCCGGACCCTGCGCCGCTATATCGGCAGCGGACACCTGGCGGCGGGGCAGCAGCTGCCCGCCGAACGGGCGCTGAGCGAGCGATTCGCCACCACCCGCATCACCATCAAGGAGGCACTCTCCAGCCTCGAGGCGGACGGCCTCATCTACCGGGCCGAGCGGCGTGGCTGGTTCGTGGCGCCGCCTCGCCTCACCTACGATCCCGCCATCCATACCCACTTTCACCAGTGGATTGGCGAGCAGCAGCGCACCGCCGAGACCCGGGTGCTGGCTCATGGCAACCAGCTTGCCAGCAGCGAGTTGTGCCGCTGGATGGGTCTGGAACCCTTTACGCCGCTCTACGAAATCCGCCGCCAGCGGCTGATCGACGGTCGCCCCGTGCTCCACGTCAGCCATCACCTGCTGGCGAGCCGCTTCCCCGGCATCGCCAGCGCTCCCCTGGCCAGCTCCCTCACCGAGCTCTACCGGCAGCGCTATGGCATAGGCCAGGGCTGGGCGAGCCTCGAGATCACCCCGTCGGCGGCCCGGGGAGAGATAGCCCGCGCCCTCAACCTGGCCCAGGGGAGTGCCGTGCTGCGGTTGGTGCGGGTCAATCATGACGAGGAAGGGAAGCTGGTGGATTGCGACATCGAGCACTGGCGACCGGATGCCATCCGCATCTGCCTGGATACCCGGGCACTGCAACCGCTCACCACCGGCGCGCGGCAGGTGCAGCTGGCAGAGTAGCGGCGTTCTGGCGACCTGACATGGCGGATCCCGCAGGATCCACCGGGATCAGTTGTCGATGTTGGGGATCAGATCGTCGAAGCTCTGGTAGCCGCAGTCGGCCAGTTGCAGCGACATGGTGTAGGTCTTGCTGCCCTCCCGCTGGCCGATGGCGGGGCGGTTGAGCTTGAGCTCCTGATGCCAGTACTCCTTCATGCGATCGATCAGCGCCATGGCCTCGCTCTCCCCCAGATGGAGCTGGCACAGGGCCATGTAGTTGTTGGGCCTGTGCATGTTCTCCACCAGATAGTCCCCCAGCACCGACATGGCCTGGCGCGCCTGTTGGCGGGCGAAACGGCTGTGCTGCTCGAAGCTGATGCGCTCGCTGATGAGGAAGTGGTAGCTGTTGTCGATGCCAAGCTGCAGGATGCCGAGCTTCTCCAGCTTGCGCAGATAGAGGTAGCAGGAGGCATCGGTCAGGCCGTACTCCCGCTTGAGATCGATAAGGGTCTTGTCGCGCCAGAAGATGTTGGCGAGAAAGGCATAGAGCCCCGGCTCCTTGTGAAACGCCTCATCCTGCTCCTGGGTAAAGACGGCCCGGCGGCTCTGGGCATCCTGGGTCCGGTCCAGCAGCTCTTCGAAGGAGAGTCCCACCAGATGGCAGATCTCCAGCAGGGTGTCGAACGGCAGGGAGGGCTTGTTCATCATGCGCTTCACGGTGGCGATGGAAACCCCCATGGCTTCTGCCAGGGTCTGATAGCGGATCCCCTTGTCGGTCAGGGTTTTCTTCAGGGTGTCGAGGATGTGATTGGCCAGTGTCTGGCTGTAGGTCATGCAACTATTCCTTTATCTGCATTTTTAGTCGTGTCAGAAATTGAGTGGTTTGTCTGTATCGGGCTCAAATTTTGACACCTAGAAAAACCAGAGGAGGGTAACCCGGTGATAATGGCGGAAATGGCCTGACCAGTTGTGGTGCAAGGTGGCAGAAAGTGACACTCGGTGGTGCATATCCTTCAACCTTTCAACATTTTGCTGGTGATGCATATTACATCGCACATAATTCAACACGAATCGGATTCAATACCTTCCTGGTTGAGAAAACGATTGTTTGCTTCCAATTTAAGGGTTTTTTTAACCGCAAGGTTTTATTCTTTCCTGGCATTGAGCGGAACTCGCAAGAGGTCCGCTTTTTTTCTTTTCTCCGAATCTGAGCCCGTCGTCAAGAATGGGGCGCAGTTTTGGTACTTCCTGCGCCACCGACCCCGGAAGGCAGTCCTTTATTCCCCCTGACCGGCAAACAGCTTGGGGATCTCCCGCACCAGCCAGCTCTTGGCCTTGCCCATGGTGTCTCGCCGCCAGGCCAGCACGACCTGGATCTGGTGGCGATATTCGGGACTGATCACCTTGAGTCTGCCCGCCTTGATGTCCTCTTCAATCCAGCGTTGCGGCATGGTGCCGATGCCGAGCCCCGCCAGCAGGGCGTCCCGCTTCTCCCCCATGGTGCTGACGGTCAGGCGCGGCTGCTTGTCGAGCAGGCGGTAGGTGAGCACCGGCTTGCGCAGTGCCGTGTCGGCCACCGCGATGGCGCGATAGCGGCGCAGGGTCTCGTCCGCCAGGGGCTCGGGTTCCTGATGCAGGGGGTGATCGGGGTGGGCGACGTAGAGCATCACCTCCTCCCTGAGCACCTGGTGCTTGATGCCGGACATGGCGATATCGGCATTGAGGGAGGAGATGAGCAGGTCGGCGCGGCCATCTTCCAGGCACTCCCAACTGCCCGCCAGCACCTCGGCGCGAAACCTCAGCCGGGTATCGGTCTGTTCGGCCAGCCGATCCACCAGGGGGTAGAGAGCCTGTACCGGCATCAAGGCATCGACGGCGATGGTGATGTCGGTCTCCCAGCCACGGGAGAGGGCCCGGGTCTCCCCCACCAGGTGCTCGGCCGCCTCCAGCAGCACCCGGCCCCGCTCCAGCAGCATGCGGCCCGCCGGGGTGAACTTGGTCCTGTGGCCGCTGCGGTCGAACAGCATGGCGTCCAGCTCGTCTTCCAGCTTTTGTACCGTGTAGCTCAGCGCCGAAGGCACCTTGCCCAGCTCGTCGGCCGCCGCCGCGAAGCTGCCACGACGGTCGATGGCGTCCAGCACCCGGATCGCCTCCAGGGTCAGCGCCCGCTCCTTGTTCGATTCCTTGGCCATATCCAACCTTCAATTTTTTTGAATGTGTTTACCAGATTATCTCGCTAACAACTTAGGGGAAGTCACTTTAATATTCAATCAACGCTTAGGCAGGAACGCCTGGCAGCCAAATAAAAGGTAGTTCCGGGCTGAGACATCCCCAAACACGATGTCTGATGTCAGCAAAAGAACAACATAGTATTTGAATGATCTCTTGCATGGATGCATTGATTCGGGCCCAAGGGGCCTTGGCAATGACATAAAACCCAAGAGAGTGAATGAACATGAAAAACGTAATCAAGATGCTGGCCGTTGCAGGCCTGATGACCGCAGGTGCCGCCCAGGCTTCCGTTCCCGCTGACTTCAATGCCGCCCCGGGCGTGCTGTTCGTCAACTGGAGCGCCACCGCCGCGATGGACGGCAAGGCCAACCCCATGCTGGAGGTGCGCGACGAGTCCGGTGATCTGCTGGCTTCCGTCCACGCCAACCTGATGGGCACCCAGCAGGTCGCCATCCCGAGCCGCACCCAGGGCAAGCTGACGGTGAGCCTGGGCAACGAAAGCAGCAGCTACCGCATCCCCTTCGGTCTGGGTGACGGTCGCCAGCGTTAATGAACCAACTTGGTCAGTGAGGAGCACACCATGATGAAATTGAGAGCCGCAGAAGCACGGGGCAAGGCCAACTTTGGCTGGCTGGATGCCCGTCACAGCTTCTCCTTCGGTCACTACTATGACCCGGAATGGATGGGACACTCTGCCCTGCGAGTCATCAATCAGGATCGGGTGGCGCCGGGTGGCGGTTTCGCGACCCACCCTCACGCCAACATGGAGATCCTCACCTGCGTGCTGCAAGGCACCATAGAGCACAAGGACAGCCTCGGCCACGCCGAGCAGATCCCGGCGGGGGATTTCCAGCTGATGAGCGCAGGGTCCGGCATCCGGCACAGCGAGTACAACCCCTCGCAGACCGAGCCGCTCTCCCTGCTGCAAATCTGGATCGAGCCGAATGAACACGGCACGACCCCGGGTTATCAGCAGAAGAAGATTGAAAACAAGCCCGGGATGACGCTGGTGGCGTCACCGGACGGCGAGGCGGGATCCTTCAGGATCCGCCAGCAGGCCCGCGTATGGCGGCTGCAGCTTGCCGAAGGGGAGACCCTCGAGTGGGTATTGCAAGGGCGTCATGGTTACCTGCACATGATTTCAGGGGAGCTGACCGGCAACGGTCTGGCTGCCCGACCCGGCGACGGGCTGCTCAGCCGCGACGAGTCGAGCTGGGTGCTCACCGCCTCCAGGGGGAGTGAAGCCCTGCTGTTTGACCTGCCTTGATAGAAAAATCTTGGCGAAATGAATGAGTTAACAATTAGCTTTTACACTGTAAATACCATGATGGTAAGCAAAGGAATATGACGATGGACAAGATGAAAGATGTGGCACTGCTGGTGGGTCGTGTACTGCTGGCGCTGATGTTCGTGATGGCTGGCTGGGGCAAGATAGGCGGTTACGCCGGTACCCAGGGTTACATGGAAGCCATGGGCGTGCCCGGGTTCATGCTGCCCCTGGTGATCCTGCTGGAGCTGGGTGGCGGTCTTGCCATCATGCTGGGCCTGTTTACCCGCAGCCTCTCCGTGCTGCTGGCCGGTTTCACCCTGATGGCCGCCTTCATCTTCCACTATCAGCCTGCCGAGCAGATGCAGATGCTGATGTTCATGAAGAACGTCTCCGTGGCCGGTGGTTTCCTGGCCCTGGCGGCGGCCGGTGCAGGGGCTTTCAGCCTGGATGCCCGCCTCGGCAAGCACTGGTAATACCCTGACGTTTCAAGTTTTCCAACGCCTTTTGGCCGGTGCCCTGCACCGGCTTTTTTGTGCCCGCTTCCCGGGGATGTCATCTGTGTGACGGCGCGCAGTCCGGACGCCACAAGTGCCTTTTGCATCTTATCCCCCGATCCCCGACAATCCCGATTCGCGTGCCGTGACGGGAATGCCAGAGAGTGTTCCCCCGCGCACCCCCTCTTCATGAAATTGGCGGGAGTCGTCCATGTTTACCCTCTACCACTCCAATCAGCTGGATCTGCTCAAAGAGCTGCTGGTGAGCCGCATCCGGCAGGCTCCGCTCTCCCACCCCTTCGATCGGGAGCAGATCCTGGTGCAGAGTCCCGGCATGGCCCAGTGGCTCAAGCTGGAGCTGGCCAAGGCGTTCGGCATCGCCGCCAACATCGACTTTCCCCTGCCCGCGAGTTTCATCTGGGAGATGTTCACCCGGGTGCTGGCGGACGTGCCCCGCCAGAGCCCCTACAACAAGGGGGCCATGAGCTGGCACCTGATGACCATTCTGCCCACTCTGCTCGGCAGACCCGCCTTTGCGCCCCTCGCGGCCTATCTGGGGGGCAGTGACGGGGCGGTGCCGGAGCAGGTGCGGCTCTGGCAGCTCTGCCAGAAGGTGGCGGATCTGTTCGACCAGTATCTGGTCTACCGGCCGGACTGGATCGCCCGCTGGGAAGAGGGGGAAGGATTGAGCCAGGAGCTGGCCGGGGTGAGCGGTCAGGATTGGCAGCCCGAGCTCTGGCGCGAGCTGGTGGCCCGCACCCTGGCCCTCAGCCCCAGCGGCTACCACCGCGCCAACCTCTACGAGGCCTTCATCCACGAGCTGGAGCGCACCCGGGATCTGCCGGGCAGGCTGCCGCAACGGGTCTTCGTGTTCGGCATCTCGGCCCTGCCGCCCCGCTACGTGGAGGCCCTGCTGGCCCTCGGCAGCCGCCCCGAGGTGGAGGTGCACCTGTTTGTGACCAACCCCTGCCGTTACTACTGGGGGGACTTGCTCGATCGCAAGACCCTGGCGCGCCTCGAAAACAAGCTCAAGCCCGGCACGGATCTCGAGACCCTGCAGGGTCCCGCCAACCCCTTGCTCGCCTCCATGGGCAAGCTGGGGCGCGACTACCTGCACCAGCTGATGGAGCTGGAGGTGCCGCAGATCGAGGCCTTCGTCGACATCGAGGATCGCGACGATGAGGGCAAGGTCACCTTGCTGCGGGCCATCCAGAAAGACGTGCTGGAGCTGGCGGAACGGGGGGCCGGCGAGTTCAATCTCGATGCCAGCCACCACAAGAGCCCTGTCAGCCTGGATGACGGCACCCTGCAGATCCACGCCTGCCACGGCCCCATGCGGGAGCTCGAGGTGCTGCACGACCGGCTGCTGGCCCTGTTCGAGCAGGATCCCACCCTCACCCCCAAAGACGTGGTGGTGATGATGCCGGACGTCAACAGCTACGGCCCCTACATCCAGGCCGTCTTTGGCAAGGAGGGCGGCAAGGGGCGGAGCGGGGCCCGCGGCCAGATCCCCTTTGCGATCTCCGATCGGGCGGCGAGCCAGGAGAGCCCGCTGCTGCAAAGTTTCCTCGCCCTGCTCAGGCTGCCGAACGCCCGCTTCGGGGCGGGGGAGCTGCTCGCCATCCTGGAGGTGCCCGCCGTGCTGCGCCGCTTCGAGCTGGACGACGACGAGTTCAACGTGCTGCGGCGCTGGGTGCAGGAGACCGGCATCCGCTGGGGGCTGGATGACGACTATCCCGAGCGCTTCGCGCTGCCGCGTCTGTCCGGCAACAGCTGGCTGTTCGGCCTGCGGCGCATGCTGCTGGGTTTTGCCATGGGGGACGGGGAGCCGGTGGCGGGGATCCTGCCCTATGCGGACATCGAGGGTCAGCAGGGGCTGATCCTCGGCAAGCTCGCCTGGTTCGTCGACTCCCTGGCGGAGTTTCTGCCCCGGCTGCAACAGGCGCAGCCGCTGGCCGAATGGCACGCCTGCCTGCTGGCGCTGCTGGAGCGCTTCTATCTCGCCGACGAGGATGAAGAGCGCCAGCTCCAGCTCATCCGCAGCCAGCTCACCGACTGGCAGGCCCAGCTCGGCGAGGCCCGCTTCGAGCAGGCCATCAGTGCCGACCTGTTGCAGGACTACCTCGGCAGCGTGCTGGGGGAGTCTCGCTCCAGCCAGCGCTTCCTCGCCGGTCAGGTCAATTTCTGCACCCTGATGCCGATGCGCTCCATCCCCTTCCGCCAGGTCTGCCTGCTCGGCATGAACGACGGCGTCTACCCGCGCACCCTGCCTCCCATGGGCTTCGATCTGATGGCGGTGGCCTCGCGGCGAGGGGACCGATCCCGCCGGGATGACGACCGCTACCTCTTCCTCGAGGCGCTCCTCAGTGCCCAGCAGGGGCTCTACATCAGCTATCAGGGGTTCAGCGCCCAGGACAACAGCGAGAAGGTGCCCTCCGTGCTGCTGGCGGAGCTCATCGACTATGTGCGCCAGGGCTTCGTGCTGGCGGGGGATGAAGATCTCGACGACGACACCTCGGGCCGGCGGCTGCTCGAACACCTGATCGTGGCGCACCCCCTCACCCCCTACAGCCCGGCCTACTTTTATCCCGAACCCGGCTCCGGTCTCTTCACCTATGCCGCCGACTGGCTGCCGGCCCTGAGCCCGGAGCGGGGGGCCGCCAACTTCCAGAGCGGCGATCTGCCCCTGCCCGCGGAGTGGGGCAGGGAGCAGGGGCTGGAGCTGGCGGAGCTGCTGCGCTTCTATCGCCAGCCAGCCAGGTACTTCCTCAACCGCCGCCTCAAGGTGTGGTTCGAGTTGGAGGAGGCGACCATCGAAGACAGCGAGCCCTTCGAGCTGGACGGCCTGCAGCATTATCAGCTCAAGGCGCTGCTGCTGGATGCCCATCTGACCGAAGGGGAGAGCGAGGCCCGTCGCCACCGGCTGCAACTCTCCGGCCTGTTACCGCAAGGGTGGTTCGGCAGCCTGCTGCTGGAGGAGATCGACGGCGAGATGGGCAAGCTGGCGGCGCGGCTGCGTCCCTGGACGGGGGACAAACAGGCGGTGGAGATCGATATCGCCCTGGCCCAGGGGCAGCTTCAGGGCTGGATAGACACCCAGAAGGGACGAGCGCTGGTGGTCAAACCCGGCAGCTTCAACGGCAAGGATCTGCTGCTGGCCTGGATCCAGCACCTTTGCCTCTCATTGAGCAGCGCCCCCGGCGACACCCTGCTGTTCGATGCCAAACAGAGTCTGCGGCTGCCAAGGCTTGCGGCGGACGAGGCGCGGCCCAGGTTGGCGGCCCTGGTGGCCCTCTGGACCCAGGGGATGAAGCGGCCGCTGCCGTTCTTTCCGAGCACCGCCTGGGAGTGGCTCAAGGCGATCGAGAAGGATCCGGCAAAGCCGGAGGAGGCCGACAAGGCGGCGCTTGCCCGCTTCAACGGCGGCTACATGGTGACGGGAGAGGGGCAGGACGTCTATGTCGCCCGCTGCTTCCCGGAACTCGATGACGAGGTGCTGGCCCAGTTGCAGGGGCTGGCCCGTGAACACCTGACCCCGCTCCATCAGGCGCTGGAGGAGTTGCAATAATGGCTAACCCGCTCAATCCCCTGCGTTTTCCCCTCTATGGCGAGCGGCTGATCGAGGCCTCCGCCGGGACCGGCAAGACCTATACCATCGCGGGCCTCTACCTGCGCCTCTTGCTGGGCCACGGCCCGGTTATCGAACAAACAGGCGAGGAGGGGGGAGACGCCGGTCAGCCCTGTGCCCACGAGCGGCCCCTGTCGGTGACCGAGATCCTGGTGGTGACCTTTACCGAGGCGGCCACCGCCGAACTGAGGGGGCGGATCCGCGCCCGCATCCACGAGGCGCGCCTCGCCTTTATGCGCGGTCACAGCACGGATACCCTGCTGGCCCAACTGCTGGCGGAGGTGGAGGATCACGACCTGGCGGCCCGTCGCCTGCTGGCCGCCGAGCGGCAGATGGACGAGGCGGCGGTCTTCACCATCCACGGCTTCTGCCAGCGGATGCTCAGGCAGAATGCCTTCGAGTCGGGCGCCCTCTTTGAAACCGAATTTTTGACCGACGACAGCCGGCTCCGGCTGCAGGCGGTGAGTGACTACTGGCGCGCCGAGTTCTATCCGGTGGATCAGCCCCTGGCCCGGGCGGTGCGAAGGCTCTGGCCGAGCCCCGCCGCCCTGCTGCGGGAGATGGGGAGCTGGCTCGACAACGACGAGCTGGAGATCCGCCCGGTGGCGGGGGACGAGACCCTGGCGGCGCGGCACAGCGTCGCCATGGCCCGCATCGGGGCGGTGAAAGCCGGGTGGCTGGCGCAGACGGACGAGATCCGCCGCCAGACCGAGGGGCAGATCAGCCGCTACACCGGCAAGAACTACGAGGGGTGGCTTGCCAAGATTGGCGACTGGGCGCAGGACGAGACCAGCGGCTACGTCCTGCCCAAGGAGCTGGAGCGCTTCGGCCAGCAGGCGCTGGAGGAGAACCTCAAGAAGGGGGGAACGGTGCCCACCCTGCCGCTCTTTGGCGAGATAGACGCCCTGCTGGCGAGCCGACCCGGCATCCGGGATCTCGTCTTGCAGCGGGCGGCCAGGGTGGTGCGCAGCCGGATGCAGGAGAGCAAGCGCCAGGCCCATCAGCTCTCCTTCGACGATCTGCTGCGGGATCTCGACGGGGCGCTCGGCTCGGGCCTGGGGGAGCGGCTGTGCGAGCGCATCCGCGCCACCTACCGGGTCGCCATGATCGATGAATTCCAGGATACCGACCCCCAGCAGTACCGCATCTTCCATCGCCTTTACGGCGGTCACCAGGACACGGCGCTCCTGATGATCGGCGACCCCAAGCAGGCCATCTACGGCTTTCGTGGCGCGGACATCTTCACCTACATCCAGGCGCGGCGAAATGTGAGCGCCCACTACACCCTCGGGCGCAACTGGCGCTCAAGCCGCGCCCTGGTGGCGGCGGTCAACGGCCTGTTCGAGCGGGCGAAGGATCCCTTCATCTACGAGGCGGACATCCCCTTCCTGCCGGTGGAGGCGCAGGGCAAGAGCCGGGCACTGCTGATCGAGGGGCAGAGCGCCCCCGTGCTGCACTGCTGGCAGCTCACCGGTCAGCCCACCTTCAACAAAGGGGAGTACCAGAGCAGGATGGCCCGCGCCACGGCGGCGGAGATCCATCGCCTGCTCACGCTGGCCCGGGAGGGCAAGGCGATGCTCGGCAGCGAGCCGGTCAGGGCCGGGGATATCGCCGTGCTGGTGCGCACCGGCGCCGAGGGCAAGCTGGTGCAGCAGGAGCTGGCGCGCCTTGCCATCGCCTCCGTCTATCTGTCGAACCGCGAGAGCGTGCTGGCCCAGGTGGAGGCGCGGGAGATCCTGCTGATCCTGCACGCCTGCCAGAACCCGAGCGATGAGCGAAGCCTGCGGGCAGCGCTCGCCACCGGCCTGTTCGATCTCGATGCCAGGGCCCTGGACGCGCTGGCCTCGGACGAGCGGGCCTGGGAGAGCGCGGTGCAGGAGTTCATGGGATACCGCGCGGTCTGGCATCGCCACGGGGTGCTGGCCATGCTGCGGGCCCTGATGCACGGGCGCAACCTCGCCGCCTCCCTGCTGGCGAGCCCCTACGGGGAGCGGCGGCTGACCAATTTCCTCCATCTCGGCGAACTGCTGCAACAGGCGAGCGGCGAGCTGGACGGGGAGTACGCCCTGCTGCGCTGGCTCGGGGAGGCGGTGAGCCAGCCCAACGGCCAGGACGGGGAGCAGATACTTCGCCTGGAGTCCGAGCGCAAGCTGGTGCAGATCGTCACCATCCACAAATCCAAGGGGCTGGAGTACCCGCTGGTCTTCCTGCCGTTCATTTGCAGCCACCGCGCCGCCGACACCCCCCTGTTCCACGAAACGGGGGAGGCGGGCAATCGCACCGTGCTCGATCTCACCGGTGCCGAGGAGTCCCTGGCCGAGGCCGACAAGGAGCGCCTCGCCGAGGACTTGCGCCTGCTCTACGTGGCCCTGACCCGGGGGGTCTATGCCACCTGGCTCGGGCTGGCGCCGGTGCGCTCCGGGGCGGGCAAGTCGGAGAAGACCGACCTGCACCGCACCGCCATCGGCTACCTGCTGCAAAAGGGGGAGGAGGGGGACGCCGGGACACTGGCGGCCGCCCTCACCGACCTGGCCCAGGCCCTGCCGGGGGTGGCCGTCGGTGAGCCCTCGCTCACCCGCCCGGCCCCGCTGCCCGCCGAAGCGGAGAAACCGGGTGAGCCCACCGTGCGCGCGTTCCAGGGGCAGCTTGAGCGGGACTGGTGGATCAGCTCCTACTCCGGGCTCGCGGCCCAGGGCAACGGCCACGGCAAGGGGGTGCTGGCCAACCCCGGCTTCGACGACGAGGTGGCCACCGAGGCCGCCGTCACCGTGCAGGAAGAGGAGGCGCCCGCCCCTTCCATCTTCACCTTCCCCAAGGGGGCGCGTCCCGGCACCCTGCTCCACAGCCTGTTCGAGACCATCGACTTCGAGCACGCGAAGGGCGAGTCGCTGGCACAGCACATCGCCGCCCTGCTGGCCCAGGAGGGGTTCGACGAAGGCTGGGCCCCCGTGCTGCAACAGCAGGTGGAGGCGGTGCTGGATACTCCCCTTGAGACCGGCCTTGGGGATCCGGTGCGGCTGCGGGATCTGGCCCCCGAGCGCAAACAGGTGGAGCTGGAGTTCTTTCTGCCCATGGGGCGGGTGACGGCACCGGCGCTGACCGCACTCTGCCAGCAGCACGACCCCCTGTCGCAGGGCGGCAAGCCGCTCGGTTTTGCCACCGTGCAGGGGATGCTCAAGGGCTTTATCGACCTGGTGTTCGAGTGGCAGGGGCGCTGGTATCTGCTCGACTACAAATCGAACCACCTTGGCATGAACCCCGCCGATTACGGCCGCCCGGCCCTGGAGCGGGCCATGCGCGAGCATCGCTACGATCTGCAATACCAGCTCTATTCGCTGGCCCTGCACCGGCTGCTCGCCTTGCGGCTGCCGGGCTACGATTTCGACCGGCATTTTGGCGGGGTCTTCTATCTCTTCCTGCGCGGCATGCCCCAGGGGGGCATTTTCCATGCCAGGCCCAGCCGGGAACTGGTGCTGGGGCTGGACGAGTTGTTTAGGAAAGGTGTGACGTCTGACGATCATCGTTTAGAAAAATCGAACAAGGCAGAGGCATGAGGGGCGAGATGAAGGGCGAAACCATGATAGAGCGGCTGAAAGCCTTGGCGCTGGCGGGGCGCATCCGCCAGCTTGACCTGCAATTTGCCAGGCTGGTGGCCGACCTTGGCGGCAGCCCCGAGCTGGTGCTGGGGGCCGCGCTCGCCTGCCATGAGCTGGGGCGCGGCCATGTCTGCCTGCCGCTGGCGATGCTCGCTCAGGGCGGTGACGGGCAGGGATCCTCGCGTCCCTTCGGGCTGGATCCGGATCAGAGCCGGGATCTGCTGGCGGATCTCGCGGATCCTGCGAGCTGGCCCGCCCTCTTTGCGGTAAGCCCCCTGGTGGGCACCGAGCAGGATGACGGGCTCGCCCCCCGCTGGCCCCTGCGGCTCTGGGGTGATCGCCTCTACCTCACCCGCTACCACGACTTTGAGCTGGGGGTGGCCCGCCACCTTAGCGCCTTGAGTGAACGGGCCGAATGGCCGGAGATTGCCCCGGCCCTGTCACGCCTCTTTGCCCGCGACTACGGCCTGGTATTCGGGGCCCTGCTCAAGGCCCGCCTCGCACCGGACTTCTCCGTCCGCCACTTTGTGGAGAAGTACCTGGATCTGGTCTTCCCCCATGAGGTGGAGTGGCCCGCCGTCGAGACCCTGCTAAAGAACGCCCAGGCAGCCAGCGAGCTGGAGCGGCTGGATACTCTGGTGCCCGAGGCGCTCTGCTGCAATGGCCAGAAGCTGGCGGCGGCCACGGCGGCGGCGCGCCCCTTCGCGGTCATCTCCGGCGGCCCCGGCACCGGCAAGACCACCACGGTGGCCAAGCTCCTCGCCATCCTGGTGGAGACAGGCCTGCAAGGGGGCAAGGCCCCGGCGATCCGGCTGGTGGCCCCCACCGGCAAGGCGGCGGCGCGTCTGACCGAGAGTATCGGCGCTGCCCTGCAGGCGCTGGACTTGCCCCCCGAGTGGGTGGAGGCCATCCCCACCGAGGCGGGCACCCTGCACCGGCTGCTCGGGGTGATCCCCGGGCGCAGTCAGTTCCGCCATCACAGAGGCAACCCGCTGCACCTCGACCTGCTGGTGGTGGACGAGGCCTCCATGGTGGACCTGCCCATGATGGCGCGCCTGCTGGATGCGCTGCCCCGCCACGCCCGCCTCATCCTGCTCGGCGACAAGGATCAGCTCGCCTCGGTGGAGGCGGGGGCCGTGCTCGGGGATATCTGCAGCTTTATCGAACAGGGCATCAGCCCGGCGCAGGCACACTGGCTCTCCCGCCAGACCGGCTATCGCCTGCAAGGCACGCCAGCGGGGGCCAGCGTGCGCGACAGCCTCTGTTTGCTCTCCAAGAGCTGGCGCTTTGACCAGCATTCGGGCATCGGCCAGTTGGCGCGGGCCTGCAACAGCGGCGACGGGGCGGCAGTGGAGGCGGTCTGGGGCGCAGGATTTGGCGACATCCGCCTGCACCCCTGGGCGGGGGAGGCTTACAACGCCTTGATCGCAGAGGGGGTGGCCGGTTATGGCAGCTACCTCAAGGCGGCCCGGGCCGGAGAAGATCCGGCGGCGGTGTTCAAGGCGTTCAACGGCTTCCAGATCCTCTGCGCCCTGCGGGACGGCCCCTTCGGGGTGACGGGGCTGAACGAGCGCCTCGAACTGGCCCTTGCCAAGGCAGGGCTGATCCAGCGTGACGGCGACTGGTATGCGGGCCGCCCGGTGATGGTGGTGCGCAACGACCACGGGGTCGGCCTCTACAACGGCGACATGGGGCTCTGCCTGCCCGATGACACCGGGCGCCTCAAGGTGTGGTTCGAGCAGCCGGACGGCACCCTGCGGGCCCTGTTGCCCAGCCGGTTGCCGCCCCATGAGACGGTCTACGCCATGACCATCCACAAATCCCAGGGCTCGGAGTTTGCCCATACCGTGCTGGTGCTGCCCGACAGCCCCAGCCCGCTCCTGACCCGCGAGCTGGTCTACACCGGTATCACCCGCGCCAAGGCCCGGCTCGACCTCTACGGCGATCGCGCCCTGCTGGCCCAGGCCGTGCGGAAAAAGACCGAGCGGTATTCCGGATTGGCGGAGAGGTTGGGGGAGTGAGCGATGGTACGGCGGTGAAGGGAGTTGCCGCCGTCAACGTATGTTTTTAGGAGTGAACAATTATTGCTCATTTATCTCTTTGAGCAGTCTCCCCCAAAGGGGTTTTAATTGCTTTTTGATCGCATTAGAACCCATTATATTTGCCGCTTTATGGCCATATGTAATGAAGTTTCGCTTGCTTAAATGCGAGTAACGCTCATAAATTTTCTTCTTAAATAGTGGTGTTTTGGCTACACCATTTTTCTCTTCGATAAGGTTAGCTTTTTGATGCGTCTTTTTAGCTAACCTAACCCCAGCTTTCATTCTGCCTGAAAACCTAGCTAGGGCTGCTGATCTAATTAGTTTTCTTTCGCCATCAAAAATGAACCCTAAATATTGTAGCGGCTTGTCGCATTTTTGAACTCCGCTATATACGTGGAAGTTTCTAACCTCTGTTTTCTTATCATTTATTTCTATCTTTAGCTCGGAGATGCTTTGTGTCACTATAGATATTAACTCGCTGGTTTTATCACTATCGATGATAAAAAGCATATCGTCACAGTAACGATAGTATTCTCCTGAAATAGATACCACCATGTCTTTTATTTTCTTGTCGAAATCTAGCATGTATATATTAGACAGAAGAGCGCTTATAGATGTTCCTTGTGGTATACCTCTTCCAGTCGAGTTGGTTTTTATTAGCCCTAGGCCTCGTATTTTATCTCTGAAGGTTTTTATATCGCAAAGCCTTGCCCCTGTAGATTTTGGATTGTTTCTCGATATTTTAAGCGCTGCATACAATAGGTCTCTATTGACTGTAGACGATTTGGTTAGAGAACAGTATATATTGAAATGGTCATCTGGTAATGAGTTTTCTTGGAGTAATTTGCACCACATTGATTTGAGTATTACATGATCTAAATTATCAAAGAAACCAGAGATATCCATCGCGATTGCAGTGCAATCACCATGAGCCTTTATTTTTTCAAAGGCCGTGTTAGCAAAATCAATATTACTTTTTCCAAGAGATCTGAAAGCAAGTACGGAGTCTTTTAATTGCAATTCGTGGAGAGCCTTCTCATATACATTAGACAATAACTCTGCATAGTAAGAGTAAATGTGAGAGTCGATGTGTGATGCATATGAAATTGGCCTTTCTTTGATTTTCTTTTGAACATTACCATCTTTGTCTATTGATATTTTAAAGCTGTGTATATCGTAACTTATTAGCGGGAGGAAAGCATGGTGGGCAACATTGAGAGGAGATTTTACAATTTGACAGGCTTTTCGTAATTTTACTGGAGAATCAAAATGTAAGTAACCACGACTCCGAAACCATTGATTTTCTGAGTTCATCATATTGAGCCTTAAATTGCAAAACCCGGAAAGGTAAAGGACTGTGGCCATCCGATTCCCAATCCGGGCTTAACAAACGTACTTAAATACGCATTCACAACACCGATATGATGTCGGCCACGAATGTCAGATATGATATATGATACCATCATCGCAGGAGTGTTCGACGTGAGTCTACTAGCCATCTGCGGCCATGCAAGTCGTCTGCTAGCCAGTGTACTGGTGCGCGTTCTACTTGACAGCTTGTGATACACCTTACTTCCTAAATAAGTAAGCGAAGTCATAATAAAGTGTGGTGGGAGCAAACACAATAAAATATTGGCTATATATATTGAGCTTTGCACTTTACCTCTAATATTTTTTTTATTTTTAAAATTTTGTAGGTTTGTCTTGCTTGGATCAATACAAACCTACCGATTGCTTTGTCATAGCTGAGCGTAGCGAAGCCCAACGTTTACCGCGAACTCTCTTTTTCCTGCCCCTTATCTCCAGCCCTTCTCCTCCTTTTTTAATAAACGGGAGAAGGGAGCAATGCCGTTACCGCTGTCCGATTACGCTTCGCTAATCGAACCTACGTGGCTGCCACATCGATGTTTTGAATGGCCGCTTGATTGCCCCTCCCCCTGCCAAGGGGGAGGCGGGGAGGGGGTTATGGCCCCATCCGTCAATCGGCACGGCATACCCCTACCTTCCCCTTGAAAAGGGGAGGGGCAAAGCAGAGGGTTCACCGGTTGCATGGCAGAGTGGCATCACTCGAACCGTCCTCCTGCCTTCAGGGGCGCCGAGCCGCCAAAAAAACGGGGCCCGAGGTGTCCCCCGGGCCCCGCAAGCAGATGGCGTGCTTAGATGCTGGATTTGACGCTGACGAACTCGGGGTAGGCATCGATGCCGCACTCGTGGACATCCACACCCATCATCTCTTCCTCTTCGCTGACCCGCAGGCCCATGGTGGCCTTGAGCAGGCTCCAGACCACGAGGGAGACGACAAAGACCCAGCCGAAGATGGTGGCGGCCCCCAGCAACTGGGCGCCGAAGGTGGCGCTCGTGTTGGAGAAAGGCACCACCATCAGGCCGAACAGGCCGCAGACGCCGTGTACCGAGATGGCGCCGACCGGATCATCGATCTTCAGGCGATCGAAGGCGACGATGGCGTAGACCACCAGGGCACCGGCCAGGGCGCCGATCAGGCTGGCGAACAGCGGGCTGGGGGAGGCCGGGTCGGCGGTGATGGCGACCAGACCGCCGAGGGCGCCGTTGAGGATCATGGTGAGATCCGCCTTGCCCCAGGTGAGCTTGCTGACCAGCAGGGCGCCGACCACACCGGCGGCCGCGGCGGCGTTGGTGTTGACGAACACGGTGCCGATGGCGGTGGCATCAGCGGCGCTGGAGAGCGCCAGTTGGGAGCCACCGTTGAAGCCGAACCAGCCCATCCAGAGGATCAGGGTGCCCAGGGTCGCGAGCGGCAGGTTGGAGCCGGGGATGGGGTAGATCTCCCCTTGCTTGCCATATTTGCCGCGACGGGGGCCGAGCAGCAGCACGGCGGCCAGGGCAGCGGCAGCGCCTGCCATGTGGACGATGCCGGAGCCTGCGAAGTCGGAGAAGCCCGCCTCCTTCAGGAAGCCACCACCCCAGCTCCAGTAGCCTTCCACGGGGTAGATGAAGCCGGTCATCACCACGCAGAACAGCAGGAAGGACCAGAGCTTCATCCGCTCTGCCACCGCACCTGAGATGATGGAGGTGGCGGTGGCGACGAACACCACCTGGAAGAAGAAGTCGGAGTGCAGGGAGTGGCCCGCGTCGTCCGCCTGGCTGCCCATCAGGCTGCCAAAGCTCGGCAGCCAGCCGCCGGCGCTGTTGTCCACGTACATGATGTTGTAGCCGACCAGCAGGAACATGATGCAGGCGATGGCATAGAGCAGGATGTTCTTGGTCAGGATCTCGGTGGTGTTCTTGGCGCGGACCAGGCCGGCTTCGAGCATGGCGAACCCGGCGGCCATCCACATGACGAGCACGCCGGAGATCAGCAGGTAGAAGGTGTCGAGTGCATAGCGCAGCTCGCTGACGGATGTGATCAACTCTTCCATGTCGTATTCCTCAGTTCCAGTCGTATCAAAGGGCGTCTGCGTCGGTCTCGCCGGTGCGGATGCGCACGGCGGCCTGCAGGTCATAAACGAAGATCTTGCCGTCACCTATCTTGCCGGTGTGGGCGGCCTTGCTGATGGCTTCGATGATCTGCTCGACGTTGTCGGCCAGGGTGGCGATCTCCAGCTTTACCTTGGGCAGGAAATCCACCTGGTATTCGGCACCCCGGTACAGCTCGGTGTGCCCCTTCTGGCGGCCAAACCCCTTGACCTCGGAAACCGTCAGCCCCTCGACGCCGAGGTTGGCGATGGCTTCGCGCACGTCGTCGAGTTTGAACGGCTTGATGATGGCGGTGATTAATTTCATGCAATATCCCCAATCCTTGTGGCTCACCCAGATAAAGGCAAATATTGCGCCAGAAAAGTATTTTTCTTTTTATTCATGCACTTACTTATTAATCGCAGCCCTGGTCAGCGAGGCTTGCCCAATATGGGCAGGGCTGCGCCAAAGGTGTGCACCGCCGTGGTGCAATCTGGCCGGCAGAAGAACGGAAGGGAGCGTGACGGCGCGCAAGACTCGAAAGTGTGCGGGCTGCTACTGTTGTTCAACAAGAGAGCAACCTGGCCGATAACCCGTCATGACGGGGTGTCGAGGCCAGTCGCCCCCTTGAAGGCTCGACCGGCAGGCCCGGTTTTCCCGCCAGGTCAACAAGCGGATCCGTGGCGCCGAGTAGCAGAACAAGGAAGGTTTTCATGCTGCATGACAATGAGATGACAAGGCAACCGGCCCTCGACGAGGCCGTGATGAGCGGCATGCTGGAGGTCGTGAGCGATGGTCTCTGGGACTGGAATGCCAACACCGGCTATGTCCATCGCTATCCCGGCTGGTATCAGATGCTGGGGTATGAGCCCCACTCCCTCGACAACACCGTCTTCACCTGGGAGAACCTGATCCACCCGGACGATCTGGCGCAGGTCATGGAGAGCTTCGATGCCTGCCTGAGTGGGCGGGCGGCGGACTACCGGGCCGAATACCGCTGCCGTTGCCGTAACGGTGACTACCTCTGGGTGGCGGATTGTGGCCGCATCGTCGCACGCAACCCGGACGGCAGTGTCGCCAGGATGGTGGGGGCACACCGCAACATCCACGCCCAGCGGGAACTCTACGCCAGGCTGGAGCTGCAAAACCGCACCCTGGAGCAGCAGGTGGCGCAGCGTACCGCCGAACTGGAGCGGCTCAACCAGGCATTGCAGTTCCAGGTGGAGGAAAACCGCCGCCTGGCGGAGACGGACTCCCTGACCGGCGCGGCCAGCCGCTATCGGCTGGAGCAGGCGGTGCGGCTGGAGCATGAGCGCGCCAAGCGCTTCAAGGAGCCCTTTGCCGTGATCGCCATGGACGTGGACGACTTCAAGCAGATCAACGATCGCCATGGCCACGGGGTGGGGGACCAGACCCTGATCGATATCGTGCAGCTGACCCGGGGCTGCATCCGCGAGATCGATCTGCTGGCCCGCTGGGGGGGTGACGAGTTCATGCTGGTGCTTCCCAATACCCGGTTGCCCGACGCCCGGGTGGTGGCCGAAAAGCTGAGGCAGCGCCTGAGTCATGCCAGGGTCAAGGGGATCGAGCCCGTGACCTTGAGTTTCGGGCTGGTGGAGTCCGACCCCGACGAGCAGGTGTCCCACCTGATGGCACGGGTCGACAGGGCGCTCTACCGGGCCAAGCTGGCGGGCAAGGACCAGCTCAGCGGCTGACAAGGGCACTGGTCGGAGCCGCTACGGGGCTTTTCCCCCCCGAATACGGCTTGACCAAGGGATTTTCTTGACTCCAATTCATCCCGCTGGTTTCATGCGCGCTCTTTTCATTCTTGCGAGATGTATCTTCATGAAAAAGTCCTTGCTGATTGCCCTGACCGCCCTGCCTCTGGTTGCCCACGCCGGCCTGATGGATTCCCTGACCGACACCGTGACCAGCAGTGTCACCAGCACCGCCAAAGAGATGGCTGGCAACGCCATGGACACCGCTTCCAACGAAGCGATCAAGAAGGCTCTGGACATCAAGGAAGGCGGCTCCAACAAGCAGGCCATCAAGGACAAGCTGGGCGCCCCGGCCAGCACCAAGACCGACGCCGGTCTGGAAGTGTGGACCTATGACCTGGACGCACTGAACAAGGCCTCCCCGCTGCTGGCCGAGACCACCAAGTCCCTGCTGAAAGACTCCGAAGTGGCCCAGAAGAACGTGGTCATCAAGTTCGAAGGCGAGACCGTGAAGACCCTGAACCTGGCCAACAAGGCCTGAGTCCTGGCAAAGTGAATGAAAAAGGGGCCCGCGGGCCCCTTTTTGCTGTCTGGTGTTCAGGCTCACACCTTGAAGCGGTGCACCAGGGCCAGCAACTGGCGGTTGGACCCCAGCAGGGTGGCGGCGCTCTGCTCCGTGTTGCCGCCGTTCTCCACCAGGAGGTTCAGCATGTCGCGAATGCTCACCATGTTGCGGTTGATCTCCTCGGTCACCCGGCTCTGCTCCTCGGCAGCGGTGGCGATCTGGCTGCTGAGATCGTGGATCTGCACCACGGCGTCGGCCATGGTGTCGAGGCCGCCGGTGACCTGCCCCGTGGTGTCGGCCGCCGCCTGGCAACTGCGCTTGGTCTGCTCCATGGCGACCACGGCCTCGGCGACCCCCTGGGTGAGCCGTGACAACATGCTGCCCACTTCGGCGGTGCTGTTCTGGGTGCGTGCCGCGAGGGCACGCACCTCGTCGGCCACCACCGCGAAGCCCCGGCCCTGTTCACCGGCCCGGGCCGCCTCGATGGCGGCGTTGAGCGCCAGCAGGTTGGTCTGGGCGGCGATGCCGCCGATCACCCCGAGCACGCTGCCGATCTGCTGGGCATCTTCCTGCATCTCCAGCACCTTGGCGGCGGCGAGATCCACCTCGTCGATGAGGGCCACCACGCTGGCGGAGGCTGACCCCACCACCTTGCGGGAGCTGGCCGCCTGACCGTTGGCGGCCTCGGTGAAGCTGGCGGAGTCGTTGGCGTGGCGGGCAACGCTGTCGGCGGTGGAGCTGAGTTCGTTGAGGGCGGTGACGACCTGATCGGTTTCGCTGGCGTGTTCTCCCAGGATCCGCCTGGCCTGCCCGGTCTGCTGATCGAGCTGGGCCAGCTCGCGGGTGATGAGGTCGGTGGCGGCGGTCACCTGCACCATCATCTGTTGCAGGAAGGCGATGAAGCGGTTGACCGACAGGGCGATGTTGTCCAGCTCGTCATGCCCTTTCACCTGGATGCGGGCGGTCAGATCGGCGTCGCCGGCGCTGAGGGCGTCGATGTTGAGCTTGAGGGTCTGCAGGCGGCTGCCAAGCTGGCTGATGGCCAGCACCATGAGCACGAACAGCAGCCCCGCCAGGGGGAGCTGGATGCTCGCCAGGGTGGCGAGCACATCCCGGCTGTCCTGGGTCAGGGTGCGGGTCGGCAGGGCGGCGGCCAGCAGCCAGGGGGTCCCTTCGATGGCCTCCATCAGCAGGGTCTGTTCTTCACCCTGATCCTGGAAGGTGGTGCGCAGCTGCCCCTTGCTCGCATCCTGGCCCAGCAGGCCGCTGATGGCGAGGGCGAAGGGATAGTCGGCGTGGGCGGAGAGGTTGCCGAGCACCACATCCCCGGTCAGACGGGCGTTGCGGCTCAGGATCTTGCCGTCAGCCTCGATGATCATCACCTGACCGCCGATCTCCTGCTCTTTCTTGGCCACCAGGTCGTTGAAGAAGCCCAGGGTGACGTCTATGGTCGACACCCCGTAGAGGGCGCCATCCTGGTAGATCCCCATGGCGCAGTTGGTTCTCGGCTGCTGGCTCGCGCCATCCTTGTAGGCGGCGGCCCAGGCACAGACGCCACGGGGCGCCTGCTGGCCAGCCTTGTGCCAGGGCTGATCGAAATAGTTGGGCGCCTCTGCCGAGTTCCAGTAGGTGTTGGGAATGAGGGCGTTGGAGGCATCCCTGTGGAAAAAGGTGCTGAACTTGGCGCGCCCCGCCTCCCGCTTGTCCGGCAGGGGCCAGATGCCGCCACCGAAGACCATGCCGTTGCCGTACTGGTCGATGAGGGCCGGGAGCTGGGCATCTATCTGCTCGCTCGGCAGTTGTGCCACCAGTTGGGTAATGCTGCGCGACTGGGTCTGCACCCCGTTGAGCTGGTCACGGATATCGGTCGCTATCTCGCCGACTCGCAGCGCCACGTTCTCCTCCCCCGCTTTTTGCAGGGCGGGGGTGATCCAGATCTGGATGCCGATCACCGTCAGGGCGCACACCAGCGCCATGAAGCCCAGAAAAACGGCGGTATAGCGCCCCTTGATTGTGCCCAGATTCCATCCCATAACGACTCCTGTCCACTGTGTCCGGGATCGTGCCCGCGTCTGTTGTGTGAAGGGCCATTATGATTTATTTCGAAAGTGAAACGTTTGTTATCGCTCACATAACATGATGCGGCCAGGCAGGAAAAGGTGAAAAACTGGGGGGGGGAGACAAAAAAAGGGTGGCTTGCGCCACCCTGTCGTTTTCGCCGGTGTCGGGGCAGGGCCCCGCCGGATCACGGGTCTGCTTCGGCAAACCGCTTCATTACGTCGACTTACTGGTTTGCTTCTGCGAACAGCTTGATCATCTCGACTTACTGGTCTGCTTCGGCAAACGGCTTCATTACGTCGATTTACTGGTTTGCTTCTGCGAACAGCTTGATCATCTCGACTTACTGGTCTGCTTCGGCAAACGGCTTCATTACTTCGATTTACTGGTTTGCTTCTGCGAACTGCTTCATCACCTCGGCGTGCTTGATCATACCGTCGGCACGCAGACCAAGGTTCTTCACGAACTCAGCCTTCTTGGCCGGATCTTCAATCTTGTCGTAGCGCTGTTGCAGATGGGCCTGGATCTGTTCCGGGGTCATGTTCTTCATGCGGGCCATCTTGTCGTGGCGGCCGCCATGATGCTTGCCGCCCATCATGCCGGTACCGTCCATGGGGCAACCGGTCGCCGTGGCCTGGGTCGGCTGGGCGGTGGAGACGGCCTCGCTGGCGGCATAGGCACCGAGGGGCAGGCCGAGGATCAGGGTGGCGGTCAGCAGGGTCTTGGTCAGCTTTTTCATGGGTAACTCCTGTCGGATGTGTACGGGTAGAGGCTCTTTCGCCTTGGTATCCAGTAAACACCGTGGAAGTGTCTGAAATTTGCCAGTAGAGGCCTATTTTGTAGCAGAGTGTGGCACAGGGGCGTGCTGGCACACTTTGACACAACCCGCCCGGTTGATTTTCGTATAATCGCCCCAGCCCGATAACGGAGAGATGATGATGAACCAAGGCAGCCCTCATATTCTGGTGGTCGATGACCACAGCGAGATCCGCGATCTGCTCAAGCGCTTTCTGGAGCAGCATGGCATGCGCGTCAGTTGCGCCCGCGATGGCAAGGAGATGAAGCGGCTGCTGGATGAGCGGGAGTTCGACCTGCTGGTGCTGGATCTGATGATGCCGGGGGAGGATGGCCTCACCCTGTGCCGCGAGCTCAGGGTCAAATCCCGTCTGCCGATCATCATGCTGACCGCCATGGGGGAGGAGACGGACCGCATCATCGGCCTGGAGATGGGGGCGGACGACTACCTCTCCAAGCCGTTCAACCCGCGGGAGCTGCTGGCCCGCATCAAGGCGGTGATGCGCCGTACCCAGGCAGAGAGCCTGCCCGTGCCGGAGACCTTGACCCGGGATCTGCGCTTCGATCGCTGGCTGCTCGACGTCAATCGCCGTGAGCTGGTGGACGAGGAGGGGGTGGGGATGAGCCTCTCCACCGCCGAGTTCGATCTGCTCAAGGTGTTTCTGGAGCGGCCCCAGCGGGTGCTGAGCCGGGATCAGTTGCTGGATCTGGCCCGTGGCCGGGAGGCGGTGGCCTTCGATCGCGCCATCGATACCCTGGTGAGCCGACTGCGGCGCAAGCTGGAGCGGGATCCCAAGAATCCCGAGCTCATCAAGACCATCTGGGGTGGCGGTTACCTGTTCGCCGCCGACGTGACCCAGGAGTGAGGCCGACATGATCAAGCGCGTCTTCGCCAGGCTGCTGCCCAAGGGGTTGACCGGCCAGATAGTGCTGGTGGCCCTGGCGGGGCTGGTGCTGATCCAGCTGCTCAGTATACAGATCTACCGCTCGGACAGGGAGGAGGCCCTCGGTTACGTCAACAGCCGCAACGCCATGCAGCGCATCATCTCCGTGGTGCGCCTGCTCTCCCTCTCCCCTCCTTCCCTCTATCATGAGATCCTCAAGGCGAGCCGCAGCGAGACCCTGCTGCTGCGTCTGGCCGACGAGCCGTTGCAGCCGGACAACCGCAGCCCCCGCTTCGAGAAGCTGGTGCGGGCCAAGCTCGGCTATCCATCCTCCCTGGCGGTGGAGATCAGCGCCGAGCTGAAGCAGGACATCCAGCGCAGCCGGGCCTGGCAGCACCACAACCGCATGATGAAGGATCGCAACGGCATGCCGCCGCCCCAGGACATGCGGCTCTACGGCTCCATCGAACTGCCCAACGGCGGCTGGCTCCAGTTCAGCTCCCTGGTGGACAAGGAGACGGCGAGCTGGTCCTGGCAGACGACCCTCAACCTGCTGCTGGTGGCGAGCCTGGTGATCGGCCTGATGATCTGGCTGTTCCGCCGGGCGACCCGTCCCCTCAAGCAACTGGCGGCCAACGCCGACAGGCTGGGGCGTGGTGAGGACATCGAGCCCCTGCGCGAGGAGGGGCCCACCGAGATCCGCGAGTCCATCCAGGCCTTCAACCGGATGCACACCCGGCTCGATCGCTTCGTGCAGGACAGAACCCGGATGCTGGCCGCCATCTCCCACGACCTGCGCACCCCCATCACCAGCCTGCGGCTGCGCAGCGAGTTTCTGGCGGACGGGGAGGACAAGGAGCGCTTCCAGCAGACCCTGCAGCAGATGGAGCAGATGCTGGCGGCGACCCTGAGCTTTGCCCGGGAGGAGGGGCAGCAGGAGGCGACCCGGGAGCTGGATCTGGTCAGCCTGCTGGAGAGCCTGTGTGACGACTATGCCGACATGGGCCAGCCCGTCACCTGCCTGGCCGAGGGTAAACAGGTTTACGCCTGCCGCGCCAACACCCTGCGCCGGGTGCTGCAAAACCTCATCGGCAACGCCATCAAGTACGCAGGGGGGGCCGAGGTCTCTCTGGTGCGCGGTGACGGCGAGTTGCTGATCCTGGTTCGCGATCAGGGGCCGGGGATTGCGGAGAGTCAGTTGGAGGAGGTGTTCAAGCCCTTCGTGCGCCTGGATGAAGCCCGCAACACCGAGTCTGGCAGCGTGGGACTGGGGCTCGCCATCGCCCGCACCCTGGTGCACCAGCACGGCGGTGAGCTCAGCCTCCACAATCGCCAGGAGGGGGGGCTGGAGGCGCGGATCAGCCTGCCCCTGTAAGGAACCTGACCAGGAAATGGGGCACCACCAGGGGGCCCTTTTTGCTCCCCGTGGCGAAAGGGAAGCAGGGCAACACGCCGGTCACCCGGAAACGGGCAACAAAAAACCCGCCGAAGCGGGTTTTTTCAATTCTTGCTGAGGCCCTTGCCCAAAGAGGGGAAGGTGCTACGGCTTGAATTACTGCGGAACGACGTTCGCAGCAGCCGGGCCTTTCTGGCCTTGCTCGATGGTGAACTCAACGCGCTGACCTTCTTCCAGGGTTTTGAAACCGTTGGACTGGATGGCGGAGAAGTGAACGAACACGTCTTTGCTGCCGTCAGCCGGGGAGATGAAACCGAAGCCTTTCTCGGCGTTGAAGAATTTTACGGTACCAGTCATTTTGGACATGATAATTTCCTTGAGTAGTGATTAGTGAAACGCCACCGGAGCGGCAATCCATGATTTTTCGTCAGAAATACGTATGGGGAGCACTAAAGAAGGAGAATTATCTGGCAAGAATTATCGGGGATAACTGCCTGCACAAATCACTGCTTTAAGATGACTGCCTAACATAATCAGGTCTGAACTACCGAACCATCGAAAACGATTAGAACACGCACACCCTGTCATGGCAATCTTTATCTTGGTATTCGTTTCAGTCAGTGATGGCTGGATAGGCGTTTTATCCGGGTGTGCATCAGCTGGCAGGGGCCTCCTGCTGCCCTTTTCAGCGTAATGACATCACGCTCTGCCAGCCGCTTTTTTTTCAGCAGAGTCTTCTGCGTGCATTCATGCTGCCGTTACCGTCTGCCACGGTATTTGTTGCTGACGGAATCGGACCAGTTGAAGGTGTCGGGCAGTACTTGGGCACTGGCTCGCTCCTTGGCTTTCTCCCGCGCCAGTGCGGATGCCGCCTTGGCGGCCTGGGCGCGATCGGCGGCGATCTTCTGGCGTCCTGCCTCGCGGATCTTGTTGCGCTCCCCGTTGGTCAGGGTGTGATCGGCATTGGCCTGGGCCTTTTGCACCAGCAGGGCAATTTCGGCTTTCTCGGCCTCGGTCAGATCCTTCATTTCCAGCTTCTTCATGACGCGCTCCTGCGATCGTTGAATGCCCACCCTAACACACATCCACCGGAGACAGGCTGACCATCCGTCCCCGGATGCCAAAAGTGTCGCCCGGTCGTCATTTCCGAGGGGAGCACGCGACGGGAACGCCTGGCTGACAGGCGTTGCCGGTAGGCTGGATCCCGGCGGAAGATTGGGAGTATGCTGAGGCCAGTGCGATCCCCGATCGTCACTGTTGGCGTACTGAAATCCACGATTCGGCTGACATGCTGGAACACCCGTTCCAACTGTCCAGGTAACCTTTTTGGAGTCTGATGATGAGCAACAAAGAACAGCATCACGGCAAAGATGCCAAGAAAAAACCGCAGATGTCACTGAAAGAGAAACGCGAAGCCAAACGTCAGAAAGCAGAGCTGAAAAACGGCAGCGCGATGAAGTAACGCTCCATCCACTGCGGCTCCCCGGAGCCGGTATCAAGCCAGTCCATCATGGGCTGGCTTTTTTGTCTCCGGCAGTAGAGGTGGTGCCATAGGCGGCAAAGATCCGCTCATAGCGCCCGTCCGCCTTCATCTTGGCGAGCTGTCTGTCGAACCATTGCCGGTGGCCCGCCTCGCGAAAGGCGAAGTGGTAGTGAGTCGGGGGGAAGAGGTCGTGCTGTCTGACCTTGTCCTTGGGATAGCGGTCGCCCTCCTGGTCATCCCCGAGCAACTGAGCCAGATAGTAGTAGAACACCCGCTGTTCCAGGATCACGGCATCGGTGCGCCCGAGCAGGAGCCGCTGTACCTGTCCCTCCTGCCTCGCCACCTCTTCATAACGGGGATTCTGGTCGACGATGTCGGAGAAGGTCGTTCCCAGGATCTGTCGTGCACGCTGGAAAGCACTGACTCGCAGGGTCTGCAAATCCTTCATGGTGTGGACTGCCGTCGGCGCCAGGGTAAAGACCCGGTTGTGGAAGGTGATCACCGGCTGTGAGAGGTAGGCACTTTCCAGCATGCCGGGTTTGACGTTGATGATGGCGTCCAGCTTGCCTTCCTCCAGCATCCTGAAGGTGCGCTCCAGGGGAAGATAAACGACCTGCAGCTCATGGGGGCTGCCTGCGAAGGCCTCTCGCATGAGATCGAGTTCGATGCCCCTGTCTTCGTGGCTGATGACATAGGGAGGAATGGCAAAGCTGACTCCCACCCGCAGCGGCTCCGCGGCAAGGTGGCCGCCGAACATCAACAGGGCGAGGCACAGCAGACGACTCAAGTGGTTCATGCAGGTTCCCGAAGGGAGAAATCGTCTCGATGATAGCCACAAGCCTGGACGAAGGGGACGTAAAGCGCGGGAAAGTGGCAGCAACATGGTCGTCGGGGGAGGTGAATGCGTCAGAAACAGGTAAAAAAAGGCCCTGATGAATCAGGGCCTGCCGCAGGGGATCAGAACGGAATATCGTCGTCGAAATCCATCGGCGGTTCGTTGTAGACCGGCGGGGCAGATTGTGGCTGCTGGGCCGGACGGCCGTAACCGCCTTGCGGTTGCATGTTCTGCTGCGGGGCAGCAGGACGTTGCATGTTCTGTTGCGGTGCAGCCTGTTGCGGCTGGCCCCAGTTGCCCTGGGATGACTGGCCGCCCATGCCCTGGCCACCGCCCTGCGGACGGCCACCCAGCATCTGCATCACACCGGTGAAGCTGTCGACCAGCACCTCGGTGGTGTAGCGCTCCTGGCCGCTCTGATCCTGCCATTTACGGGTCTGGAGCTTGCCTTCCACATAGACCTGGGAGCCCTTCTTCAGGTACTCGCCGGCCACTTCGGCCAGCTTGCCCATGAAGACGACACGGTGCCATTCAGTGCGCTCTTTCTGCTCACCGGTCTGCTTGTCGCGCCAGGTATCGGAGGTGGCCAGGGTGATGTTAGTCACGGCACCGCCGCTCGGCATGTAGCGCACTTCCGGGTCTTGCCCCAGGTTACCGATCAGAATGACTTTGTTGATGCCTCGACTGGCCATAATCTCTCTTCCACCCTTATGTATACCGGCCAGGCCAGATGCCTGGGCCCATTCAATAATGCGTTTGTTTGCAACGAGATGCGCGCCCTGGACGGGTGTCATCTCTCTATCAGTGTCCTGGCTGCGCCGGAGCTTGCCGGCAGAGGCGTCATGGATCGGCCGCAGCGTTTGGCCGCCATAGTACCAGTTGACGGGCATGAGCGCACATCTTCCCTGCCACTGTGGCGTCAATGGATCGCCACAGCCTGAGTAACTTACCCGAGGTAAGGTGTCACCAGCAAGGGGAGGCGGCTGGGGCAGGCTGCGTGAAGAGGGCGGAGCTGTTATGGTGCGCACCGGCACTACTTGACCCCCCAAATGGGGGGGGCGTGCTAGCCAATTGTATTGGCTGGAAAATTGCTGGGCTTCAAAGGAGCCACCGATGCGTCTAATACTTTTTTAATGCTGCAGCCAGGAGGGGGATTGGTACTCTTCCTTGCCAAAAAGCCCCGACTCGAATGTGCAAGGAAGTTCTCTTGATGACGCCCGACTCCCTCCTGGTGCTGATCACCGAAAATAACGCACAAGCCTCCCGTTTCCAGCGTCACCTCAGTGAAGAGCTTGGTCTGCCCATCTTGCTGGTGGGGGAGCTGAATGACCTGCCAGACGTTGCAGAGGGCGCCCCCAAAACCTTGCTGCTGATCGATCTGGACTACCTCAAGTCGACCCAGCAGGAGCTGTGGAGCAATGCCATCTGCCAGCGCTTTGGCGAGGCCAGTGCCGTGTTGCTCAATGCCCCGACCAGCACCAACAAAGAGCTGCTGCTGATGTGGCCCCATACCAGCGGGCTCTTCTTTCGTCAGGACACGCTGGACAGGTTGGTCTTCGGCATCCGCAAGGTGTTGCAGGGGGAGTACTGGATCCCGCGCCACCTGCTGTGCGACCTGGTGGACTACTACCGCAAGGGGAGCGGGCAACCTCAGCGTCAGCAGACGCTGCTGACCGCCCGCGAGCAGGAGATCGTGCGTCACCTGATGACGGGGGCCTCCAACACCGAGATCGCCGACAGCCTGTTCGTGAGCGAACACACCGTCAAATCCCATCTCTACAACGTCTTCAAGAAGCTGAACGTCAAGAACCGGTTGCAGGCGGTGAGCTGGGCCAAGGAGTATCTCTGAGGAAGGGGCACGGAAGGAAAGACTGTCTATTCATCCAGTAGTCTCTATGCCATACTGGCCCGCTCTGGTTCCCGTATCGAGCGCGCAACAAGATGGAAAAAATCGTGATCCGGGGTGCCCGCACCCACAACCTCAAGAACATCAACCTGATCCTGCCACGTGACAAGCTGATCGTGGTCACCGGCCTGTCCGGTTCGGGCAAATCCTCCCTGGCGTTCGATACCCTCTATGCCGAGGGGCAGCGCCGCTATGTGGAGTCGCTCTCCGCCTATGCCCGCCAGTTCCTCTCCCTGATGGAGAAGCCGGACGTGGACCACATCGAGGGGCTGTCGCCTGCCATCTCCATCGAGCAGAAGTCCACCTCCCACAACCCGCGCTCGACCGTCGGCACCATCACCGAGATTTACGACTACCTGCGGCTGCTGTTCGCCCGGGTCGGCGAGCCACGCTGCCCGACCCACGCGATTCCGCTCGCGGCCCAGACCATCAGCCAGATGGTGGATCAGGTGCTGGCCCAGCCCGAAGGCGCCAAGCTGATGCTGCTGGCCCCCGTGGTGCGCAACCGCAAGGGGGAGCACACCAAGCTGCTGGAGAACCTGGCGGCCCAGGGTTACATCCGCGCCCGCATCGACGGCGAGGTGTGCGATCTGTCGGATCCTCCCGCCCTGGAGCTGCACAAGAAGCACACCATCGAGGTGGTGGTGGACAGATTCAAGGTGCGCGATGACCTGGCCCTGCGCCTGGCCGAATCGTTCGAAACGGCGCTGACTCTCTCCGGCGGCATCGTGCTGGTGGTGCCGATGGACGGGGAGGATGGGGTTGCCCCCATGACCTTCTCCGCCAACTTCGCCTGCCCCGAGTGCGGTTACTCCATGTCGGAGCTGGAGCCCCGGATCTTCTCCTTCAACAACCCGGCGGGGGCCTGCCCCACCTGTGACGGACTCGGGGTGCAGCAGTATTTCGATCCCGCCAAGCTCATCCATGATCCCGGCCAGAGCCTGGCCGGCGGCGCCATCCGTGGTTGGGACAAGCGCAGCTTCTACTACTTCCAGATGCTCAAATCCCTGGCCGATCACTACAAGTTCGACCTGGAGACCCCCTGGGAGGATCTGCCGCTCAAGACCCAGGAGGTGATCCTGCGCGGCTCCGGGCGCACCGAGATCGAGTTCCGCTACATGAATGACCGCGGCGACGTGGTGGTGCGCAAGCACCCGTTCGAGGGGATCCTGCACAACATGGAGCGCCGCTACCGGGAGACCGAATCCAACGCGGTGCGGGAAGAGCTGGCCAAATACATCGCCAACAAGTCCTGTACCAGTTGCGGTGGCAGCCGACTGCGGGAAGAAGCCCGCCACGTCTTCGTGGACAATCGCAACCTGCCCGCCATCGCCGAGCAATCCATCGGCGATGCCCTGGCCTTCTTCGAAGGGTTGAACCTGTCCGGTCAGCGTGCCCAGATAGCGGACAAGATCCTCAAGGAGATCGTCGAGCGGCTCGGCTTCCTGGTGAACGTCGGCCTCAACTATCTGAGCCTGTCGCGCAGTGCAGAGACCCTCTCCGGTGGCGAGGCGCAGCGCATCCGGTTGGCGAGCCAGATCGGGGCTGGCCTGGTGGGGGTCATGTACGTGCTGGACGAGCCCTCCATCGGTCTGCATCAGCGTGACAACGAGCGGCTGCTCAAGACCCTGACTCACCTGCGTGATCTCGGCAACACCGTGATCGTGGTGGAGCACGATGAGGATGCCATTCGCCTCGCCGACCATGTGCTCGACATCGGCCCGGGGGCCGGCGTGCACGGCGGTGCCATCGTCGCCCAGGGGACGCCGGAGGAGATCATCGCGAACCCCGAGTCCCTGACCGGTGACTACCTCTCCGGGCGCAAGCAGATCGCCATCCCGGCCGAGCGCACCCCGCTCACCGGCAAGTGGCTGAAATTGAAAGGGGCTAGCGGCAACAACCTGCGCAACGTCAACCTGGATCTGCCCATCGGAGTGATGACCTGCGTCACCGGCGTCTCCGGTTCCGGCAAGTCGACCCTGATCAACGACACCCTGTTCCGCATCGCCCACCGCGAGCTGAACAAGGCCACCGAGTCCACCCCGGCTCCCTATCGCAGCGTCGAGGGGCTGGAGCATCTGGACAAGGTGGTGGATATCGACCAGAGCCCCATCGGCCGCACCCCGCGCTCCAACCCGGCCACCTACACCGGCCTGTTCACCCCGATCCGCGAGCTGCTCTCCGGCACCCAGGAGGCGCGTTCCCGTGGCTACCAGCCGGGCCGCTTCTCCTTCAACGTGAAGGGTGGGCGCTGCGAGGCGTGCCAGGGGGACGGGGTCATCAAGGTGGAGATGCACTTCCTGCCGGACGTCTACGTGCCGTGCGACATCTGCAAGGGCAAGCGCTACAACCGCGAGACCCTGGAGGTGAAGTACAAGGGCAAGAACATCCACGAAATCCTCGAGATGACGGTGGAAGATGCCCGTGCCTTCTTCGATCCGGTGCCAGCGGTGGCGCGCAAGCTGCAGACCCTGATGGACGTGGGCCTCTCCTACATCCGGCTCGGTCAGTCCGCCACCACGCTCTCTGGCGGCGAGGCGCAGCGGGTCAAGCTGGCGCGGGAGCTCTCCAAGCGGGACACCGGCCAGACCCTCTATATTCTGGATGAGCCGACCACCGGGTTGCACTTCCACGATATCCAGCAGTTGCTCAAGGTACTGCACCAACTGCGGGATCGGGGCAACACCATCGTCATCATCGAGCACAACCTGGACGTCATCAAAACCGCGGACTGGATCGTTGATCTGGGCCCGGAAGGGGGCGCTGGTGGTGGCCGTATTCTGGTGACGGGTACGCCTGAGGAGATGAGCCGTTGCAAGGAGTCCCACACGGCGCGCTTCCTCGCTCCTCTACTGGGGAAATAAGCGTCACTCGAGAAAAAGGGGCCAAGGCCCCTTTTTTGTTGGCCGGTGGGCGAGGTGCGCCGGTCTGGCGCCCGGCCAGGGATGAGAGGGAGAAAAGAGGGACTCGTCCGGCAGACTCAGTGTGTCAGCATCAGGAAGGCGAGGGCGAACAGGAAACCCAGCAGAATGAAGAGGAAGGAACCTATCCCCCAGATGGCGGCAAGAATGCCGAGAATTTTGTCTTTGCGTGTCTGTGGCTTCATAAAATTCAAATTACAGCATGGTTACATCGCATTAATAAAATACGCCCCGTGGCATAATTAAACAACAATTGAAAGGTGATATGAAGGTGTTTAAGGTGTATTTAATTGGTATTTTACGTTTCATGATGATGCGGTAATTTAAGGCATCGTCATGTATTTGAATGACTTTTTATTTTCATCTGCGGTTTGACTGCCCAATCAAAGCTGCCGTGTACATCTATCTATTTCTTGATAACTATTGAGCTAAATCAATAACCGGCCATTCACATCCTTTTATAGTTTTCGGGCTTGCAACATAGAAAGAAAACAAAAAAGGAATAATGTGATGAAAAAGATCCTTCCTCTGTTAATCGCAGCCGCTTTTGCTTCCCCCGTCGCCATGGCACATCAGGCCGGTGACATCCTGGTCCGTGGTGGCCTGGCGTTCGTCTCTCCCCAGACCAGCAGTGACAACGTGCTGGGGACGGGCGAGCTGGAGATCGACAGCAACATGCAGCTTGGCCTGACCCTCTCCTACATGTTGACGGACAACTGGGGTGTCGAGCTGCTGGCCGCGACCCCCTTCTCCCACTCGGTGTCGACTGCCGGCCTGGGTGAGGTCGCCAAGGTCAAACACCTGCCGCCGACCCTGATGGCGCAGTACTACTTCGGTGATGCCAACAGCAAGGTGCGCCCCTATGTGGGGGCCGGTATCAACTACACCACCTTCTTCGACGAGGAAGGGCGCGGTGCCCTGGCGGGGACGGATGTGAGCGTGGACTCCTCCTGGGGGATGGCGGGTCAGGTGGGCCTGGACATGGCGATCAATGACCGCTGGTTCGTCAACGCCTCTGCTTGGCTCATCGACATCGATACCGATGTGCATACCGCCGTGGGCACCATCAACACCTCCATCGATCCGGTGGCCTTCATGTTCGGCGTCGGTTACCGCTTCTGATGACAAACGTGGCCGGTGCACGGCCATGACAACAAGCATGTCTCTTTGGCCCGGCTCTGTTCGGGCCCTTTTCTGCCTGCCATGTCACGCCAACTGTGATCTGGCCCGCCATCGCGTCACGAACCGCTATTCCATTGCATCCCGCTGCCGATAACCTCGGCATTCACCCCTTTCCCCAACGAGTGAGGATGCCTCCATGGGTTTATCTATTGTGCAGCGGATCATCGCCGGCTTCGTGCTGATGCTGTTGTTGCTGGTTCTGCTCGGCTTCATCAGTATCTTGAAGATCCGGGGGATCAACGAGGGGCTTTCCCAGGTTTCTGATCGTGCCACCCCCCTGGTGATCGCGGTCGCCGGGCTCAAGGGCGCACTGCAGGACAGCAACCGCTGGGTGCTCACCTACAGAACCAGCGAGGAGGCGGCCCAGTTGCCGCAACTGGCCAGCCAGTTCAAGGCGCAGCAGGAGCGTTTCCTGGCCCAGAGCAAGGAGATGGCCCGGTTTGACGGGGTGGCGGAGGCGAGCGAGCGGTTCCGCCAGGTCGACGGGGCGACCCGCGAGTTCTACGGGTTGGCGGATCAGGTGCTGACCCAGCACGGTCAGTGGGTGGCCGCACTCGATCGGCGCCATGAACTGGAGCTGGCGTTCATCCGGCTGGAAGATACCTACCAGTGGGCCGCCGATCTGTTGCTGCAGCAGACCGCGAGCAAACGCTCCATGCGCAACAAGGCCGAACTCATCACCTCCGGCATTGCCCGGGATCTGAAAAACATCCGCCGGGCCGATGCCAAGACCGATCTCAATGAATTGGAGAAGGTGCTCGGCAAGGATATCGAGATGGCACGCAAACGGCTCGAACGGGTGCAGGTGCCCGATGACGTGAGGCAGCGTTTCATCGTCAACCTCGATCGGATGCAGGAGCTGGCCCTCGGCCCGAAAGGGTTGCTGGCGACCATGCGCAATGGCCAGCAACTGGCGGCCTCGCTGCAGTCCCTGAACCAGCAGCTCGACACCAGTCTGGTCAACAGCCTGGCGCTGCTGGACGAGATGGCCAAATCGGCGGGCGGCATTGCCAGCGCGAGCCGGGTCGGGGCGGATGACGCCGTCAGCAGCGCCAGCGCCTGGATCCTGATCGTGTCTGCCATCTCCGCGGCCGCCGCGCTCCTCATCGGTTACACCACGGCCCGCAGCATTCAGCGTCCGCTGCAACTCATCGATCGGGAGCTGGATCGCATGGCCACGGGTGACATGACCCGGCGCATCGACTACCAGAGCCGCTGCGAGTTTGGCAGCCTGACCCGCTCCATCAATACCCTGGCAGACAAGACCGGCGAGCTGCTCGCCCAGATCAATGCCGGCTCGCGCCATCTGGTGGACGAGGCGAGCCGCGCCGCCGAGATAAGCGAGCGGGCCATGTCACGGGTGCAGGATCAGAAGAGCCAGACCGATCAGGTGGCTGCCGCCATCACCGAGCTGGAGGTGAGTGCGACCGAGGTGGCGCGCTCCACCGACGGCACCAAGCGTGAGGTGGACCTGGCGGACGAAGAGGCCCGCGCCGGACGCAAACAGGTGGCGACTACGCGCCAGATCACCGAACAACTGGCGGGTGCCATGGAAGAGGCGGTCGGCATCACCCACAAGCTGGGGGAATTCAGCGACAACATCGGCAGCATCCTCGACGTGATCCGCAGCATCGCCGAGCAGACCAACCTGCTGGCGCTGAACGCGGCCATCGAGGCGGCCCGGGCGGGGGACGCCGGTCGCGGCTTCGCGGTGGTGGCGGACGAGGTGCGGGCACTGGCGAACCGGACCCAGACCTCGACCGAGGAGATCCAGGCCATGATCGAGAACCTGCAAAGTTCCAGCAAGCACGTGGTGGCCGTGATGGCACGCAGCCAGGAGCAGACCCAGGATTGCGTGGCCCAGACCCGGGTGATGGACGAGGCGCTGCAATCCATTGCCGAGCGGATGAGTGCCATCAAGGCGATGGCGGATCAGGTGGCTCATGCCGCCCAGGAACAGATCTCCGTGAGTCAGGGGGTTGCCCGTCATGTCGCCGGCATTGCGGATGTGGCTTACGAGACCGAGCGGGAGGCACGGGAATCGGCCAGCAGCAGTGAGGTGCTGGCGGATCTGGTCGCCAAGCAGCAGCAATTGATCGCCCATTTCAAGGTATAGGAGGACTTATGGCTAACAAGTGGATCGGGGCCCTGAGTCTCCTGTTGTGTGGCCAGCTGATGGCCAGCGAGCTGGTGATAGAGAGCTGGCGCATAGATGACAAGGCCTTGTGGGAACAGAAGATCATTCCTGCTTTCGAGGCCGCCCACCCGGGTATTCAGGTGAAATTCAACGGGGTGCAGAACGTCGAGTACATGCCGACCCTCTGGGCCAGCCTCAAGGCGGGCAAGGCGGGGGATCTCATCACCTGCCGCCCGTTTGACGACTCCCTGGCCCTGTTCAAGGCGGGCCATCTGGTGGAGCTGAGCGAGATGGCGGGGATGGAGAACTTCCCGAGCTTTGCCCAATCCCCCTGGCAGACCGACAGTGGCGCCCAGACTTTCTGCGTACCCATGGCATCGGTGATTCACGGCTTCTTCTACAACAAGAAGATATTCAGTGAGCTGGGGCTGACGGTACCCCAGACCCGCGAGGCATTCTTCGCGGCCCTGGACAAGGTGAAGGCGGATGGTCGCTATGTTCCCCTCGCCGTGAGCGGCTCGGAGAGCTGGGTTGCCTCCGAGCTCGGTTTCCAGAACATAGGCCCCAACTACTGGAAGGGGGAGGATGGTCGATTGGCGCTGATCGGGGGCCAGGAGCGCTTCAACAACCCGCAATACGTCAAGGTGTTCGAGGAGCTGGCCCGCTGGCGTGACTACCTGGGGAAGGGGGGCGAGAGCCGCGACTACGCCACCACCAACGAGCTGTTCACCTCGGGTAAGGCTGCCTTCTATGCAGCGGGATCCTGGGAGATCGCCCCCTTCACCGGCAAGGTGGACTTCGGTGTCATGCGCCCGCCCGTGGCAAAGCAGGGGGATGGCTGTTTCTTCACCGATCACACCGACATCGGTATGGGGATGAATCCGGCCAGCAAGAACAAGGAGGCCGCCATGACCTTCCTGCAGTGGCTGACCACTCCCCAGTTTGCCGAGCTCTATACCAACTCGCTGCCCGGCTTCTTCTCGCTCTCCAACCACTTCTTTGAAGCCACCAATCCGGCGGCCAGAGAGATGATGGAGTGGCGGGATCAGTGCGATTCCACCATCCGGGTTGCCACCCAGATCCTCTCCCGCGGCACTCCCAAGCTCGGGGATGAACTGGCCGAGGTGAGCCAGCAGGTATTGCTGGGAACCGTGGCACCCAAGGCGGCGGCCGATCGCCTGGAACAGGGGTTGAAAGGGTGGTATGCCCCCCATCAGGGCAACCAGGGCAAGGGACAGGAGTGTCAGTGTGAGGCGAGCGTGCCTGCCGTCCCTGTGTCGGGTGCCATCGGGACCGAGCCTGCTGCACCTGTGGTGCCGGATGGACAAGCGCCCTCCGGAGCAAGCGCGACCCAGCCTCCGTCAGAACCGGTGTCCGGAGCCGTCGCTCCAGCGCCTCCTGCCGAAGTGGAGGAGGCGCTCGCCAGTGAACTGGAGGGGGCACAACCCTGATGGTTCACCATGAAGAACGGGAGGCCTTGGCCTCCCGTTTTGCATCTGCATGATGACCTGTCATTCCCGTGGCCAGCGGCACAGGCTGCCGATACGGGCCACCGGCACGAAACCCAGAGCGCGATAGACCCGCTGGGCGTGATAGTGCTCGTCTGCCACTATGATGAGCGAACTGGCCTGTGCCAGTCCCTGGCGTGCGACCTGGCTCAGCAACAGACGACAGAGCCCCCGGTTTCGCCACTCTGCGTGCGTGCGCACCAGTTGAAAGCGTCCCAGGGTGCCGGTGAAGAAGAGTCCGCAGCTGGCAACCAGTTGATCCTGGTGCCATAACCCCCACCACTGTCCGAGCCCGTCATCGATCATGGCCTGATAGAGCTGGCGGCGTGACAAGAGATAGGGAAGATAGCGCTCCTCCGAATGGGCGGGATCCCGCTCTGCCAGCTCGAAGGCGAGCCACTGATCCCAGTCCGTCGCGGTGAACGGGCGAGCCGGGGCCAGGTCGCTGCCGGTGGGGGCTTGCCACTCCATTGCACTCAGCGCCAGTACCACGCACTCCATGTATTGGTATCCCGCCGCCACGAATCCGGCGACCCGGCTGTTCTGGCCTGCGGCGAGGGGCCACTGGAAGGTACGGTGGCGGATACGGGGATCCCAGCCAATCAGCCTGTCGAAACTGGCCTCGAGCCAGCCCTTGTCACGATCGCTTGGGGGGGTGGGCAGCAACAGGTAGTTGCCGAAGTAGTAGTCTGGAGAGCCCGGGGTGCGCACGGTCCAGAACGCATCATGATCCGTCACCTCGCCCTGATAGCGATCGAACAGCAGATCGGTGGCAAAACCGGGGTGATCTTCCATGATGGGGCTCCTGCAAACGCTTGAATTGCTTATCGGCAGGCGGGGAAAGAAGTTAAAAAAAGGCCGGGAAACCCGGCCAAACAATCACACGCAGATTCAGAACGTCCAGGACGATCCGCCCGCATCATAGCGTGCCTGACAGCATTTTGGGATGGGGTCGCTCATTACTTAGGTTGAATTGCAAAATAAAAAAATCGGCAATCCCCCTTGTCGCTGACAAATCGGTATTGACTTTGATCCGTTTTCTCATAAAGATAGAAAGACGTTTAGACGTCCAAACATCCGTTTTGGCGTGAAGGAATGGGTTGCAGGACAGGGAGAGAGCAGATGGGATTTCACAGCGCGCGTCAGGTTGAGGCACTCAACCAGAGTTTGGCGGATCTGGGTGGCGACATATCGGTCAGTTTCGAGTTTTTCCCGCCCAACAGCGAAGGGATGGAGAACACCCTCTGGCAGTCCATCGAGCGCCTGCAGGTGCTGGAGCCCAAATTCGTCTCTGTGACCTATGGCGCCAACTCGGGCACCCGGGACCGCACTCACAAGGTGATCAAGGACATCAAGGAGCGTACCGGCCTCATCGCCGCCCCGCACCTGACCTGTATCGACGCCAGCCGTGACGAGCTGCGCACCATTGCCCGTGACTACTGGAACAGCGGCATTCGTCACATCGTGGCCCTGCGCGGAGACTTGCCCCCCGGCCTCGACAAGCCTGATATGTATGCCACCGATCTGGTCGCCCTGCTCAAATCCGAAGCCGATTTCGACATCTCGGTCGCCGCCTATCCGGAAGGCCACCCCGAGGCTCGCAGTGCGCAATCCGACCTGCTCAACCTCAAGCGCAAGATAGATGCCGGTGCCAACCGGGCCATTACCCAGTTCTTCTTCGATGTGGAGACCTATCTGCGTTTTCGGGATCGCTGCGCCGCCATCGGTATCGATGCGGAGATCGTGCCGGGGATACTGCCGGTCTCCAACTACCAGACCCTGGCCAAGTTTGCCGGTTTCACCAACGTGAAGATCCCGCGCTGGATGCACCAGCGTTTCGAAGGGCTGGAAAACGATCAGATGACGCGCAACATGGTGGGAGCCAGCATTGCCATCGACCAAGTGCGTGTGCTGAGTCAGGAAGGGGTGAAGGATTTCCACTTCTATACCCTGAACCGCTCAGAGCTGACCTACGCCATCTGTCACACACTGGGTGTGAGGCCGAAAGGTCAGGCCTGATCCGCGGCTCTGATACAGAAAAGCCAATGAGTCTTCTCATTGGCTTTTTGTTTTGGGCGACAGTCACGGCCGGGTTGGCTGGATCTCCCTGGGCTCGAGATCGATGACTGCATTGCCGGCAGCACCTGGATACTGGTGATAGCTCTGGTCCTGCTCCAGGGTATAGAAGGTGTCGAGGTAGTCGTCGTTGTTGGTCATCCAGGAGTCCGGGAGTGCCTTGACGATACGACCGCCAAGGTCGAGGAAGGGCAGGGCCTCGGGTACGCCACCCGCAGTGAAGCCGAGTTTGAGTGCGTCAATCAGGAGGGCACTCAGCTCCTTGTAATTGACGTTGTCATCCTGCTCCATCATGACCACGTCGACGGCTCCCCAGCGGTAGCGATCCCAATAGACCAGGATCTGGTTGGGGGTGTAGTCGGTGTTGTCGTAGTCGAGATAGGGCATGTCGACGATATCCACCACGGGCTCGTCCCTGCCAGGATTGACCCCGGCCACGACGGCATAGACCTCGGCGGCGCCCAGCAGCCAGGGCTCCTGATCATCGTTGAGCCTGATCTTCTTGAGAATACTGGTCTTGAGGGGGGTGGTGTTGCTGCTGGCACGGGGCGTCACCTGCATGTCTGCGGCAGCCAGCGCCTTTCGCATCACCTTCAGGCCGGCATTCTTGGCTTTGACCGGATCGGCCTCCACCACCAGTACCGGCCGCGCCGGCGGCTGGTTCACATCGAGATAGATCGGGCTGCCGGCGCTGTCGAACGCCTCGATGGCGCTCCAGCTCTTTTCGTCACCACTTGGTATGTAGGCAACCAGTGGCTCCACCCCTTGTTGCAGTGCATCCGCCTGATCCGGATTGGCCAGCCGCAGTTGCATCAGTTCCCTGACCTCGCCATTCAGCCCTTGCCGACTGATGGCCGCCTGGTTGGCATCCCGAGCCTGGCGCTTCAGGCGCGGGCTGGCCTTTGGCAGCAGGTTGGGTAGCGGGCTCTGGTATTCCTGATTGTTCAGGAGCGGCAGCAGGTTCTTCTGCTGCAGCGCGATCTGGCGTGCCAGCTCCCGATCGGTGTCGGCAGCCTGGGCCGTGGTGGCACCCAGCAGTGCCAGTAACAAAATGACAGCCTGATTCCTCATCTTCGTTCTCCAGTATTGAGTCTGACAACGACGCTTGTTGGGAAGGATCTGCGCCGTTTTGTCACTAGAAAGGAATAAGGTTCATATGTGAACGCTCTTCTCAGGATTATGTGCTGCGTCTCACTGGAGTCTCCCCAGATGGTCAGGTCAGGCGCGGAGCCGGTTGACTTGATGCAATGTCACTCCGATCAGCAATCCCCAGCAGGCAGACCCGACCCCGAGCAGGGTGATCCCCGAGGCAGTTACGAGGAAAGTCAGTAGCGCGGCTTCCCGCTCCTCGTCCTGCTGCAAGGCGCTGTGCAAGCTGCTGCCTATGGTGCCGAGCAGCGCCAGCCCGGCCACGCAGGTGACCAGCACCGCAGGGAATGCGCTGAACAGGGCAACCACGGTGGCACCGAAACAGCCTGTGAGCAGGTAGAAACATCCAGCCCACACGGCAGCAGGCCAGCGTCGAGTGACATCGTGATCCACTTCCTTGCCCATGCAGATGGCGGCAGTGATGGCGGCCAGGTTGAAGGCATAGCCGCCAAACGGTGCCAGCAGCACGCCGATGAATCCGGTCCAGCCAATCAGGGAAGAAGTGGCCGGTTGATAGCCGTGGGCGCGAAGGATGGCAATGCCCGGCATGTTTTGCGAGGTCATGGTAACGAGAAAGAGCGGGAGTGCGATGCCGAGCAGGGCGTCGATGGAAAAGGCTGGCGAGATCCAGACCGGGGTGGAAAGTTGCCAGTGAACCTCGTTGAGTTGCAGCTCGCCCCTCAGGGTGCAGAGCAGCATGCCGGCAGCCAGGACCAGCACCATGGTGTAGCGGGGCCAGAGGTGGCGACCCAGCAAGAAAACCAGTAGCAAGGTGCCAAGCAGCAGAGGATCTTGCGGTGCCACCTTGAAGAGATCCAGCCCGAACCTGAGCAAGACTCCGGCCAGCATGGCGGCCGCCAGGGGGGCGGGAATGTGACGCATCAGCCTGTCGAACCAGCCGCTGATACCGCAGAGGGTGATCAGCAGTGAAGAGATGATGAAGGCGCCGATGGCTTCGGCCAGACTGAAGTTCCCCAGGCTGGTGATGAGCAGGGCGGCACCCGGGGTGGACCAGGCCGTCAAGACAGGCACCCGGTAATAGAGAGAGAGGCCGATGCAGCTGACCCCCATGCCGATACCCAGTGTCCATAGCCAGGAAGAGACCTGGGCTGCATCGGCACCGGCGGCCGTGGCGGCCTGGATGATCAAGACGACAGAACTCGTGTAACCCACCAACACGGCGATGAGTCCCGCGACCATGTGGGGGAGGGCTAGGGGCATGGGAAACTTCCTTGTGGATGCTGATAGCTTGTGCGCTATTGCGTACAATGTGGATTCGACTATAACGCTGTGCGTTATGGCGCACAATATGGCTCGAAGAAATCGGAGAATAGATGCAGGAGATGAGTCGCTATCTGGCCCAGCGATTGAAAGGGCTGCGCACTGAAAGAGGATGGAGCCTGGATATGGCCGCCCGTGAAACGGGGGTGAGCAAGGCAATGCTGGGACAGATCGAGCGAGGTGAATCCAGTCCGACGGTGGCAACATTGTGGAAGATTGCCACCGGTTTTCGGGTCTCTTTCTCCAGTTTCATTGAGCCGACGCCAGAGGCTCAGGGAGAGACGGTATACCGTATTGCCGATGATATTCGCCAGCAGCCGGCGGGAGAGGGGATGCAGGTTGCCCCGCTTTTCCCCTATGAGGCCCGCTTTGGTTTCGAGTTGTTTGAACTGACCCTGCTACCTGGCTACCAGCGGGAGTCAGAACCCCATGAACCCGGAGTGACCGAACATGTCATCGTCATCAGCGGTGTGATGGAGGTACTGGTTGACGGGGCGTGGCGTTCCCTCGATCAGGGTGAGGCCGTCCGGTTTGCAGCGGACCGTCCCCATGGCTATCGCAATCTGGGAATCGCTCCCGCCATCTTCCACAATCTGATCCACTATCCGGCCATGGCCACGCGATGATTAGCCGGGGCGGCCATCCGCCCTGGGACTGGTCAGTATGGGGGTATAAACCCAGATGAACAGACCGTAGGCGGCAACCCAGCTCCATCCGCTTAGGTTCCATCCCGTGAGGGTGAGATTTGGCCAAAAGAGGGGGAGCAAGACCCGCAACAGCGCGGACAGGATCACCAGTGCAAATGCCGCCGTTATCCTGCGTCCTATCTGCAGGGCTCTGCCACTGTGTCCGAGGGATACACGGGCTATCATCCCGAGGATCATGGCCCCCATGCTGCCCGCGCTGAACAGATGGCTTGCCAGTGACAAGGCAATCGGCCAGCCAGCCGTGCGTGCCGCCAGGGCGGTCAGCCCCAGTGGGATAAAGAGATAGGCCAGGTGAAGCGACCACAGCAGGGGCTGGGCCACCGTGGTTCCGGGTCGCCAGCGCAGCTGCCTGTAGAGGTGAGCCCCTGCCGCCACTATATATAGAGGGAACATCTGGATGCCGATGACCCACTGGGTCGGGAGTACTAACCAGAGCAGCAGGATGAGCCACAGAGACGCGAGGGCAATGCGCTCCAGCCACGGCAGTGGGAGTGCTTTTTCGGTCCCAGTGGCTCTGGCGGTGAAGAAAGGAATGACACGTCCTCCCATGACGGCAATCAGGGTCGTGAAGAGGAGCACGGTTGCAAGCAGGATATGTTCCACCAATGGCCATTCGGCATGCCACCGCCAGCAAGCGGTATTGAGCAGGGTCAACACGAGAAGCAGGGGAACAAAAAAGAGATTGCGCCACTGGCGCGTCACTATGATGGGTCTGGCGAGAAACCACGTACAGAGGGGCAACCAGGCCAGGTCCATGACCATCAGAGTGACATTGCTTTCTCCAAACCAGGGGAGCAGGCCTCTCGGGATGGCCCACAATCCCACGACCAGTGCCAGCGGCCAACCGCGTACACCTGGGTGAGCGGTCCAGTTCTGGACGGCGGTAAGCAGAAAACCCGCCACTATGGCGGCACCAAAGCCGAACAGCATTTCATGTGCATGCCACCAGATGGGGTTGCTAATCCCGGGCAGAGCGAACCAGCCGTTGAGTTGCCCCAGCCAGCCCAGCATCGCCAAAGCCGAGAACAAGGCGCCGAACAGGAAGAAAGGCCGAAACCCGAGGCGGAACAGAGGAACGATTCTCTCCTCTTTGCGGCTATCCAGGATCTGGTGCATGAATGAAACCTTAATTGAACATTTGAAAAGCCAATTATAAAGTGGCTTTTCAAATGTTCAATTTAAATCCAATGACAGCCCGAAATGGTGATGCGAACGAAATAGAACCGCTTTGCTGTATATCTGAGCGAACGGTTCTTTTCGGTGAAAAAGCCCTTGTCATCACGGCGCGGCTCCCTATAATGCGCCCCTACCAGCACGGCGGAACACGCCAACCTGATGAGCCAGCTTCCTTGGGAAGTTGGCGCCGAAAGAAAAGCGAAAACAACCGCTTGACTTTCGAAGTGAGGAGCGTAAGATGCGCCTCCTCAACGCGATAAGCGTGACGCTCTTTAACAATTTGAATCAAGCAATCTGTGTGGGCACTCACAGCAT
>NZ_JBRKTB010000018.1:0-72788 GCF_053005425.1 Aeromonas sp. 25-248
CTTATCGCGTTGAGGAGGCGCATCTTACGCTCCTCACTTCGAAAGTCAAGCGGTTGTTTTCGCTTTTCTTTCGGCGCTGGCTTCACGAGGAAGCTAGCTCATCAGTTCGGCGTGGTCCGCCGTGCTGGTAGGGGCGCATTATAGGGAGCCGCGCCGGGATGACAAGGGCTATTTTGCGAAAAATAGTCCTTTTTACCGTTTTGTGGCTCGAACGCCTACTTATCAAACAAAAAGCCCTGCTTACGCAGGGCTCTGGCCGCTTTGAATGACGTCGCTGTTACTTTTTTGACCAAAACTCACGGGCAAAGCCGCGCACCTTGTCCCAGTCGGTGAATTCCAGATCCTTGCTGGTATCCGTGCTGCCCCCGGTGATCTTCATGATCAACTGAATGATGCGGGTCTGCCACCAGTTGTAACGGGAGTACTGCAATGCCCCGGCAAACACCCCCAGAGTTTTGGGCTTCCAGGGAGAGAGGCGCAGAAACTTCTTCATGTAGGCGTTGGTCTGCGGCGTCTGCTTCTCGGGCTTGCGTGCCGTCAGGTTCACGCAGAAGAACGCCGCATTGGCTACTTCCAACTGTTCATGATGTGCGTGTATGAAGCTGAGCAGGCTGGGGTGGAAGTTACCATAGCGAATGGAAGCGCCAATCAACACCTTGGCATACTTGCTGAGGTTGCACATGGGCAGGGTGTGCAGGTCGTGCATCACCACTTCGCATCCTGATATTTCCTCCAGCATGACATCCACGATTTTCCGCGTTTGCCCGTCCCGGGAAGAATAAAGCACCAAAATCTTGTCCATACCAACCTCAACTACGCCAGAATGCAGGAGTAAACAGTACCAGAAGTGTGAAGATTTCCAATCGACCAAACAACATGGCCACGATCAATATCCACTGTGCAGTGGCCGAGATATTGCCGAAGTTGGCCGACACCTCCCCCAGACCCGGCCCCACGTTGGTGAATGCCGCAGCCACGGCGGAGAAGGCCGTCACTTCGTTCAGCCCCGTCATCAGCAGCAACAGCATGAAGATGAAGAACAGGATGATGTAGGTGGCAAAGTAGCCCCAGACCGCTTCCACGATCCGTTCCGGTACGGCACGGCGTCCCAGCTTCAAGGTGTAGATGGCCCGCGGATGCACCAACCGTTTGAGTTCACGCATCCCCTGCAGGAACAGGATCATGAAACGCATCACCTTGATGCCCCCCCCGGTACTGCCGGCACAACAGCCGATGAAGGCAGAGAACATCAACAGCATGGGCAGGAAGGAGGGCCAATCCGCATAGCTGGTGGTGCTGTACCCCGTGGTCGTGCCCAGCGACACCGCCTGGAACAGACCATGGTTGAGCGCCTCCTGCCAGGTGGCGTAATGACCGTGGAACAGCAGAGAGACGAAGCAGATCAGCACCAGCACGCACTGGATGCTCAGAAACACCTTGAGCTCGGAGTCACGCAGATAGCTGCTCACGCGCACCGGCTTATGGGCAAACACCATAAAGTGAAGCGCGAAGTTGACGCTCGCCAGCAACAGGAACACCACTGTGATCAGGTTGATGGCCGGGCTGTCGAAGAAACCGATGCTGGCGTCGTGGGTCGAGAACCCCCCAACCGACAAGGTGGAGAAGGAGTGGCAGATGGCATCGAACAACGTCATCCCCGCCATCCAGTACGCGAGAGCGCAGAGGGAAGTCAGCAACAGATAGATGAACCAGAGCGCCTTGGCCGTCTCGGCGATGCGCGGGGTCACCTTGTTGTCCTTGACGGGCCCCGGGATCTCGGCGCGATAGAGCTGCATGCCCCCGATACCCAGCAGTGGCAGCACGGCCACCGCCAGCACGATGATCCCCATGCCACCGAGCCATTGCAGCAGCTGGCGGTAGAAGAGAAACGCCTTGGGCAGATTGTCCAGCCCGGTCAGCACCGTTGCGCCCGTGGTAGTCAGGCCGGAAAACGACTCGAAAAATGCCTCCGAGACCGACATGTTCGGCACGTCGCTGATGATAAAGGGGACGGCACCCACGCTCCCCAGCACCACCCAGAACAGCACCACGATGAGGAAGCCTTCCTTGGACCTGAGTTCCTTTTTCTGGTGGCGGTTGGGGAACCAGAGCAGGAGGCCGAGCAGGAGGGCTATGACGAAGGAGTTGACGAACTCGGTACCACCGCCATCACGATACCCAAAAGCGACCATCGCGGGCAGCAGCATGGTCGAGCTGAACAGGGCAACCAGCAGACCGACGATACGAATGATGCTCAGAATCTGCATTCCGGCTCCCTCTTCAGACTAAAAGAGCGATGGATTCTAGCCATCTAAGGGACGAAGGGATACCCGACCCTGGGTCCGGTCGGTCAATTCCTGTGCGATACGGGCCCAGAGCGCAGACTCCCACGCTACCTGAAGGGTGACGCTGGCACCATAATCGGCCACCAGCAACTGCCCTTGATGGGCAGAGATGAGGGACTCCACGGCCCCCATGTCGGTGTAGTCACACTGGATCACGGAAGAGGTCAGCTGACGCTTGATACAGGTTTCAAGTTGCTTGAGTGCTGCCCCCACACCACCGCCATAGGCCTTGACCAGGCCACCGGTCCCCAGCAGCACTCCACCGTAATAGCGCACCACCACGGCGGCGACTTCACCCAGACCGGCCCCCATCAACTGGGCCAGCATGGGTTTGCCCGCTGTGCCCGAGGGTTCGCCATCATCACTGAAACCATAAACCTGGCTGTCTTGGGGGGCGCCGGCGACAAAAGCCCAGCAGTGATGCCGGGCTCCCGGGTGTTGCTGTTTGATCTCGTCTATCCAGGCCTTGGCGGCCTCGACGGTCGGAGTGTGGGCGATGTAGGTAATGAAGCGGCTCTTCTTGATCTCTTCGCTCACCTCCAGCGGGGCTGCAGGTATGGGGTAATCCGTCGCCATCAGAGCCCTGCTTGTCTGGTCAGGTTCTCCACCCCGTTGGCATGCAGCACCACGTTGTCCTCGATGCGAATGCCACCATAGGGGCGCAGCGCCTCCACCTTGTTCCAGTTGATCCGCTTGCCCTGCTCACCCTGGCGCAGCGGCTCCAGCAGGCTCTCGATGAAGTAGAGACCCGGCTCGATGGTGAACACCTGGCCCACTTCCATCACCCGGGTGCAGCGCAGATAGGGGAACTGCTCGGGGGCCGCCAGGTGGGTGCCGCGCTCATCCTGCATGAAGCCGCCGGCATCGTGTACCTGCAGGCCGAGGAAGTGACCGAGACCGTGGGGGAAGAAGACATTGGTCACCCCGGTGTGGATCATCTCGTCCACCGACATGTCTACCAGTTCGGTGGCTTGCAGCAGGCGCGCCAGCCTGTGGTGCATCTGCAGGTGCAACTCGCTGTAGCGGCGGCCCGGCTTGATCTCGTCGATGATCTCCTGTTGCTGTGCATCCAGCGCAGCAATCAGATCGGCGAACTCACCGCGGCGCCAGGCCCAGGTTCGGGTAATGTCGGAGGCATAACCGTGCACGTCCACACCGGCATCGATGAGGAAGGAGTAACGCTCCGCATCCGGCACCCGCTGGGTGGAGAGATGGGTGTAGTGCAGGATGGCCGCATTGCGGTTGATGGCAACAATGTTGCCGTAGGGCGCCTCATTGGCCCCCTGTCCGACCGCCTTCATGTAGGCCAGGTTGATCTCGAACTCGCTCGCCCCCGCCATGAAGGAGTCCTTGGCCGCGATGTGGCCGCGTACGCCGATGCGGTTGGCATCGCGAAGACATTCCAGCTCATAGGGCGTCTTGTAGGCACGGTGGTAGTGCAGGTAGTTGAGGACCGCCTCCGGATTGGGCTGGCCCAGTCCCAGCAGCTCGGCCACTTCCAGATGGCCGCCCAGATAGGCCCACTCCTGCTTGTTGGCCGGCAGGTGATCGGCAACCTGCTCCGGGCGAGTCAGGAAGCGAATGTCGAAGAAGTCGACCCAGAAGGCGTTGGGCAACTCCGCCACCTTGTGCCAGAAGTCCACCGGCCGGTAGAACAGCAGCACCGGCTTGCTCACGCCATCCACCAGCAACCAGCAGTGAGGGTTGTCCAGCACCGGCAGCCAGGCCTTGAACTGGGGATTCACCTTGAAGGGATAATCCTGGTCATCGAGGAAGATACGATGAGTCTGGCCGGAGTGGATAGCGAGACCGCCAAGACCCTGTTGTTGCAGGATGTCGCGGGTACGCTGCTGAAGGGTGTCGAGATGCTGGGCAAAAAGTTGGCTGTAACTGCTCATGGCGTCCTGCTCCGGGCGAATGTGACTTCAGCATAACATCAAGCGAATCAAGGCTCGAGCCACCCGGCTTTCGCTTCGTGAGGTAACGCATAGGTTACAGGCTTTTTGTTATGAAGATAAAACAGACAATTAACAAACAAAGAACAATTCAATACACTGCCCACAGACAGTAGATATCAGCCGTCAGGAACGACTCATGCAAAACCTTTGTCTGTGGACACCGGATCAGGACAGGATGCAGCACTCCAACCTCCACCAGTTCATGGCCGAGGTCAATCACTTCCATGGCCTGCAACTGCGCAGCTATGCCGACCTGTATCAATGGTCGGTGGAGAAGACCACCCGCTTCTGGCCCCTGGTGTGGCAGCACTGCGGCGTCAAGGGCGAGCTTGGCAACATTGTGGCGGAGAACCGCCAGGATATGCAGCGCGCCCGCTGGTTCCCCGACAGCCAGCTCAACTTCGCCGAGAACCTGCTGCGCCGTCAGGATGAGAGCCCGGCCATCATCTCCCGCATCGAAGGGGGTCCAAGCCGGACCCTGAGCTGGCATCAGCTGGCAGATCAGGTCGCCCGCCTGGCCCAGTGGCTTCGCAGCCAGGGCATAGGCCGGGGTGATGTGGTCGCAGCCTACCTGCCCAATATCCCGGAAACCGTGGTGGCCATGCTGGCAACCACCAGCCTCGGCGCGATCTGGACCTCCACCAGTCCCGATTTTGGCGAGGCCAGCGTGGTGGAGCGCTTCGGCCAAACCCGTCCCAGGGTGCTGTTCGCGGTGGATGGCTACCGCTACGGCGGCAAGGCCATCGACATTCAGGACAAGGTGGCCAGCGTCGTCGGTCAGCTCGACAGCCTAGAGCAGACGGTAATGATCCCCCTGCTCGGCAACCCGCTGCAGCTTGGTCACAACTGGCAGCAATTGCTGGCAAGCCAGCATGATGCCCAACTCGCCTTCGAGACCATGGCCTTCAACGATCCGCTCTACATCCTCTACTCCTCCGGCACCACCGGCAAACCCAAGTGCATCGTGCACGGCATTGGCGGCACCCTGCTGCAACACCTGAAAGAGCACCAGTTGCACTGCGACATCAAGCCGGGGGAGCGCATCTTCTACTTCACCACCTGTGGCTGGATGATGTGGAACTGGCTGGTGAGCGCCCTCGCCTCCGGCGCCACCCTGGTGCTCTACGATGGTTCCCCCTTCTACCCGGATGGCAACGTGCTGTGGGATCTGGCACGGGACGAAGAGGTCGCCCTGTTCGGCGCCTCGGCCAAGTATCTCGATGCGCTGCACAAGCAGGGTTATGCCCCCATCAATACCCACGACCTGCCTGCCTTGCGCCTCATCTGCAGCACCGGATCCGTGCTGTCGCCGGAGGGGTTTGACTACGTTTACCAGCAGATAAAGCAGAATGTGCAGCTCAGCTCCATCTCTGGCGGCACCGACATCTGCTCCTGCTTCGTCATCGGCAACCCCTTGAGCCCCGTCTATCGCGGCGAGAGCCAGGGGCGCGGCCTCGGTCTCGCGGTGCAGGTATTCAACGAGGCGGGCCAGCCGGTGCTGGGTGAGAAGGGCGAGCTGGTCTGTACCAAGCCGTTCCCGGCCCAGCCCATTTACTTCTGGGGTGACGAAAATGGCGACAAGTACCACGCCGCCTACTTCGAGCGGTTCGACAACATCTGGTGCCACGGGGACTGGATCGAGCTGACCCCGACTGGCGGCATCCTGTTCTACGGCCGCTCCGACGCGACCCTCAACCCGGGCGGCGTGCGCATCGGCACCAGCGAGATCTACCGCTATGTGGAACAACTCGACGAGGTGGAAGAGAGCATCGTCATCGGCCAGCAATGGAAACAGGACGAGCGGGTGGTGCTGTTCGTCAAGCTCAAGGCGGGTTGCAAGCTGGACGACGGACTGCGTGAGCGGATTTGCCAGCAGATCAAGCGGCACTGCACCGCCCGTCATGTGCCCGCCCGCATCCTGCAGGTGGATGCCATCCCCCGCACCAAGTCCGGCAAGATAGTAGAGCTGGCGGTGCGGGAAGTGGTGCACAACCGCCCCGTCAACAACACCCACGCCCTCGCCGATCCCGAGGTCCTGAACCAGTATCGCAACCGGCCGGAACTGGCTAGCTGATACCACGCTCATCTCCATCGGAGGCGCCGCAAGGCGCCTCTTTTTTGCCCGTTTTGTGATGAAGAGCTTTTACTCGACAACTGTTAAACAAATGTTTTAAATAGGTGTTGAAAATGTCTCCTTTTGGATCAATAGTGAGCCTCGCCCCCTGCTGGGGATAAAGGAGCACCATTCCCCACAGAGTGGGAACAAGGAGACACTCTCATGATCTACCAAGGCGAAACCCTGACGGTCAGCTACCTCGAAGACGGCATTGCCGAGCTGAGGTTCGATGCCCCGGGTTCAGTCAACAAGCTGGATCGCGCTACCCTGCTCTCCCTGAGCGAAGCGATCGCCGCATTACAGCAACAAGCCGATTTGAAGGGTCTGATCCTCACCTCCGGCAAAGACGCTTTCATCGTCGGCGCCGACATCACCGAATTCCTGGAACTGTTCGATCTGCCGCAAGAAGACCTGCTCGGCTGGCTGAAAAAGGCCAACGACATCTTCAACGCCATCGAAGATCTGCCGGTGCCGACCCTCTCCGCCATCAAAGGTCACGCCCTGGGTGGCGGCTGCGAGACGATACTCTCCACCGATTTCCGCCTGGCTGATACCAGCGCCAAAATCGGCCTGCCCGAGACCAAACTCGGCATCATGCCGGGCTTTGGCGGCACCGTCCGTCTGCCGCGGGTGATCGGGGCCGACAACGCGCTGGAGTGGATCACCACCGGCAAGGATTACCGTGCCGATGACGCCCTCAAGGTGGGTGCCATCGATGCCGTTGTCGCCCCGGACGCGCTGCACAGCGCCGCCGTGCAGATGATCAAGGACGCGATCAAGGGCAAGCTGGACTGGCAGGGCCGCCGTGCCGCCAAGAAAGCGCCGCTGCGCCTCTCCAAACTGGAAGCCATGATGAGCTTCACCACCGCCTCCGGCATGGTTGCCGCCGTGGCGGGCAAACACTATCCGGCCCCCATGGCCGCCGTGAAGACGGTGGAGGCCGCCGCTGGCATGGGCCGTGACGAAGCGCTGGCCGCCGAGGCCGCCACCTTCATCAAATTGGCGAAAACCGACGTGGCCAAGGCTCTGGTCGGTATCTTCCTCAACGATCAGCACATCAAGACGCTGGCCAAGAAGGCCGCCAAGCAGGCAAACAAGGCCACCGGCCATGCCGCCGTGCTGGGTGCCGGCATCATGGGGGGTGGCATCGCCTACCAGTCTGCCATCAAAGGCATCCCGGCGGTGATGAAGGACATCAACGAGAAAGCGCTGGCACTTGGCATGAATGAGGCCACCAAGCTGCTCAACGGCCAGCTCGAGCGCGGTCGCATCGACGGCATCAAGATGGGCCAGGTGCTCTCCGCCATCACGCCGACCCTGAGCTATGACAGCGTCAAGCATGCGGACGTAGTAGTCGAAGCCGTGGTCGAGAACCCGAAAGTGAAGGCCGCCGTGCTGAGTGAAGTGGAAGGGATCATCGGCGAAGACGCCGTGCTCGCCAGCAACACCTCCACCATCCCCATCTCCCTGCTGGCCAAGGGACTGAAGCGCCCCGAGAATTTCTGCGGCATGCACTTCTTCAACCCGGTGCACCGCATGCCACTGGTGGAGATCATCCGCGGCGAGCAAACTTCCGATGAAACCATCAACCGCGTGGTGGCCTACGCCGCCGCCATGGGCAAGTCCCCGGTGGTGGTCAACGACTGCCCCGGCTTCTTCGTCAACCGCGTGCTGTTCCCTTACTTCTTCGGCTTCAACAAGCTGGTCGCCGATGGCGCCGACTTCGCCGCCGTCGACAAGGTGATGGAGAAGGAGTTCGGCTGGCCCATGGGCCCTGCCTACCTGCTGGATGTGGTCGGCATCGACACCGGGCACCACGCCGGTGACGTGATGGCGCAAGGCTTCCCGGCGCGCATGAGCAAGGAAGGTCGTACCGCCATCGACGTAATGTATGACGCCAGCCGCTTCGGTCAGAAGAACGGCAAGGGCTTCTACGCCTACGAGCAGGACAAGAAGGGCAAGCCGAAGAAGGTGGCCGACGCAGCCAGCTACGAGCTGCTGGCCCCCATCGCCAAGCCGAAGCAGGATTTCGACAAGGAGGCCATCATCGCCCGCATGATGATCCCGATGATCAACGAGGTGGTGCTCTGCCTGGAAGAGGGCATAGTCGCCACGCCAGCCGAAGCCGACATCGCACTGGTCTACGGTCTGGGCTTCCCTCCCTTCCGCGGCGGCGTGTTCCGCTATCTGGACACTATCGGTCTGGATCGCTACGTGGCCATGGCCGACCAGTATGCCGACTTGGGCCCGCTCTACCGCGTCAGCGACAAGCTGCGCGAGATGGCTGCCCAGGGCAAAACCTTCTACTGATTGCGGAAAGGAGATCCATTCATGAAAGACGTAGTCATTGTCGACTGTATCCGGACCCCCATGGGCCGGTCCAAGGGCGGCGCCTTCCGCAACGTGCGTGCAGAAGACTTGTCCGCGCACCTGATGAAATCCATCCTGCTGCGCAACCCCAACCTCGACCCGAACGAGATCGAGGATATCTACTGGGGCTGCGTGCAGCAGACCCTGGAGCAGGGCTTCAACATTGCCCGCAACGCCGCACTGCTGGCCGGCATTCCCAAGCAGGTGGGGGCGGTCACCGTCAACCGCCTGTGCGGCTCAAGCATGCAGGCGCTGCACGATGCCTCCCGTGCCATTCAGGTAGGTGATGGGGATATCTTCATCATCGGCGGCGTCGAGCACATGGGTCACGTGCCGATGAGCCACGGGGTGGACTTCCACCCCGGCATGGCCAAGTCGGTGGCGAAAGCCTCCGGCATGATGGGGCTGACCGCCGAGATGCTCGGCAAGCTGCACGGCATCAGTCGTCAGCAGCAGGACGAGTTTGCCGCCCGCTCCCACCGCCGTGCCCACGCCGCCACCGTGGAAGGGCGTTTTGCCAAGGAGATCGTCGGGCTGGAAGGCCATGACGCCAGCGGCGCCCGCTTCTTCTACGACTACGACGAAGTGATCCGCCCGGAGACCACGGTCGATACGCTGAGCCAGCTGCGCCCGGTGTTCGACCCGGTCAACGGCACCGTCACCGCCGGCACCTCCTCGGCCCTGTCCGATGGCGCCGCCGCCATGCTGGTGATGAGTGCGGATCGCGCCAAGGCCCTCGGCCTCACGCCCCGCGCCAGGGTGCGCGCCATGGCCATCGCCGGCTGTGACGCCGCCATCATGGGTTACGGCCCGGTGCCGGCCACCCAGAAAGCGCTCAAGCGGGCCGGGCTGACCATCGGCGACATCGACCTCTTCGAGCTGAACGAGGCGTTTGCCGCCCAGTCCCTGCCCTGCGTGAAGGATCTGGGTCTGCAGGATCTGGTGGACGAGAAGGTAAACCTGAACGGTGGCGCCATCGCCCTGGGTCACCCGCTCGGCTGCTCCGGTGCCCGCATCTCCACCACCCTGATCAACCTGATGGAAGAGAAGGACGCCACCCTGGGAGTCGCCACCATGTGCATCGGCCTGGGTCAGGGCATCGCCACCGTGTTCGAACGGGTGTAAGTGAATCACTCCTGACCGCTCACCGGTCAGGGACGCCGCCTCGGGGCGGCAACAACAGACAGAAGGCGGCCCTGCTTCCCGGCACAGCGGCCCCATCACGAATACCGGGTCGGCCTGCCGACCCTGCTGTCGAGTCTGTGGAACGCGCCACACGGGGTGCGCTCCTGCCGTCGGAATCTGCGTGTTGGCCGGCCCGTTTGGGTCGGCCTTTTTTATTCTTTTCCCGCGATCGGGGCCAATCCTGAGGCTATATTGCCCATAACTTCACATTAGAGGGGGGGCTTGCTTGCTTTTTGCTCCCCCGACAGGTTCAATCTGCACAAAAAAATGGGTGGATGCACATACATATGTCAACGAGCAAACAACTGCTTATCGTCGACGACGATCGGGAGATCCGCGAGCTGCTCAACGAGTACCTGACCCGGGCTGGTTTCGAGGTACTGACCGCGGCCGAAGGGAACGAGATGCGCCAACAACTGGCCCAGCACAGCCCGGACCTCATCATTCTGGACATCATGATGCCCGGCGACGACGGCTTTACCCTCTGCCAGCAGATACGCCGCGACTCCCAGGTACCCATCATCATGCTGACCGCCGCCTCCGACGAAGCGGATCGGGTGATCGGTCTGGAACTTGGCGCCGACGACTACATCGCCAAGCCGTTCAGCCCGCGCGAACTGCAGGCCCGCATCAAGGCGCTGCTGCGCCGCGCCGAATTCCGCCAGCCGGAGAAAGAGAAGGAACCGAGCCGTCGGCTGCGCTTCGCCGAGTGGACCCTGGACACCCTGAGCCACCAGCTGACCCACGAAGATGGCAGCCTGCTGGATCTCTCCGGCAGCGATGCCCTGCTGCTCGGCATGTTCCTGCAACAGCCCGGCGTGGTCCTGGACCGGGATACCATCTCGGACGCCACCCGCGGTCGCGAGAGCCTGCCCATGGAGCGCGGCATCGATGTGCAGATCAGCCGCCTGCGCCAGAAGCTGGGTGACAACGGCAAGAGCCCTCGCATCATCAAGACCATTCGCGGCAGCGGCTACATGCTGATCGCCGAAGTCCACGAGATCCCGTAGCAGACAGACGCTACGGCGAGACCTTGAACGGGCAGAAGAGAGACCCATCACGGGGCAATGGCAAGGCACAGAGGTAAGCACCCCATGCTGATCGACAAGAGACACACGCTGCCATGACGGGGCAGAAGTTCTGGCGGGCCCTGGTGCCCCGCTCCCTGCTGTCGCGGATGCTGCTGCTGTTGCTGCTCGCCATCCTGCTCTCCCAGACCATCCTCACCGGCATCTGGATGCAGCAGATCCAGAAGCGGGAGCTGGAGGGCATGCTCAGCACCACCCGCAACCTGGCGCTGTCGGCGGCTTCCACCGTCAACTTCTTCAAGTCCCTGCCCCTGCAATACCGCCACATCGCCCTGGATCAGCTGCGCAACATGGGGGGCAGCCGCTTCTTCGTCTCCCTGAACGAGGAAGAGATCCACATCAGCGCCATCCCCGACAGCGAGCGCAAGACGCTGGTGCTCAAAGAGGTGCAGGAGGTGCTCAGCCGCAAGCTCTCCGACGCCATGGCGATCAAGGTGGATTTCTCCCGCCCCGAGGAGCTGCACGTCTTCAACAACGACACCCTGCTGGCGGATCTCCCCTCCTCCTGGGCCCGCTACACTCTGTCCCTGGAGCCCATCAATCCGCCGGTGCTGGTGACCCAGATCGAGATAGAACCGGGGGAGTGGCTCTATCTGGCGGCCCTGCTGCCCGCCCCCTACATGACGCTGGATGACACCGTGATGCCAAGCAATCAGGTGCGTTTCATCGCCCTGATGACGGTCTTCCTCTGCTTCTTCACCTTCATGCTGGTGCGCTGGCAGACCCGCCCCCTGCGTCGCCTCGCCAAGGCGGCGGTCAACCTCGGCAAGGACATCGACCAGCCGTCCCTCAAGGAGGAGGGTGCCTCCGAAATCGTGGCGGCGACCCGCGCCTTCAACATCATGCAGCAGCGCATTCGCCGCTTCATCGACGATCGGGAGCGCCTCTTCAGCTCCATCTCCCACGACCTCAAGACCCCCATCACCCGGCTGCGACTGCGGGTCGAACTGCTGGACGACGAGGTGCAGATCGCTAAGTTCAACAAGGACCTGGACGAGCTGGAGCTGATGGTCAAAGGGGCGCTGCAGACGGTCAAAGAGACGGACATTCACGAGAACCTTGAGCAGATCGACGTCAACGCCCTGCTGGAGCAGATGGCGGAGGCCATGAACCTGCACGAGGATCTGCTCACCATCGAGGGGCACTGCAAGTGGCCCTATCGCGGCAAGCTGCTGGCCCTCAAGCGCTGCATCGGCAACCTGGTGGACAACGGCATCAAGTACGGCCAGAAGGTGCGCATCATCATCATGGATGACGAGGAGATGCTAATCCTCTTCATCATGGACGAGGGGCCCGGCCTGCCGGACGATCAGTTCGAGCGCATCTTCGAGCCCTACTACCGCCTCAGCACCGATGCCGCCGGCACCGGGCTGGGCCTTGGCATCGCCCGCAACATAGCCCACGCCCACGGCGGCGATCTGGTGCTGGAAAATCGCCCCCAGGGCGGCCTGCAGGCCACCCTCTCCCTACCAAGGCAGTAATGTATGAAGTGGTTGTCTTTTTCTGTCATCGCCCTGCTCTCCCTGCCCGTTTGTGCCTCCCAGGTGGAGGTATTGCACTGGTGGACCTCCGGCGGCGAGGCCAGGGCCGTGGAAGTGCTCAAGTCCGAGTGGGCCGAACAGGGCAACCAGTGGAACGACTTCGCGGTACAGGGGGGGGGCGGCAAGAGCGCCATGACGGTGCTCAAGAGCCGGGCCCTGGCGGCAAACCCGCCGGAGGCAGCCCACCTCAAGGGGTTCGAGCTGCACGAGTGGGGCAGCCTGGGCTTTCTGCGCGACCTCACCCCCATGGCCGAGCACCTCGGCTGGTACCCTCAGCTGCCCCCCATGGTGCGCGATACCCTCAGCCAGAACGGCGCCCTGATGGCGGTCCCCACCGGCATCCACCGGGTCAACTGGCTGTGGCTCAACCGCAAGGTATTCGAGCGACAGGGGCTCAAGCCCCCCACCGACTGGGCCCAGTTCGTGGCGGTGGCGGACAAGCTCAAGGAGCAGGGCATCACCCCCCTCGCCATCGGTAACGAACCCTGGCAGATCGCGGTGCTGTTCGAAACGGTGGCCCTCGGCGAAGGGGGCAAGACCTTCTATCGCAAGGCCTTCCTCGAACAGGACAGCGCCACCCTGACCGGCCCAGACATGGTGCGGGTGCTGACCCGCTTCCAGCAGTTGCGCGCTTATGTACCCGAGAAATACGCCGGCCTGAAGTGGCACCAGGCCACCAACCTGCTGGAGAGCGGCGGCGCCGCCATGCAGGTGATGGGGGACTGGGTGAAAGGGGAGCTGAGCGCCGGCAACTACCGCCCCGGCGAGGATATCGAGTGCCTGCCAAGCCCGGGCAGCCAGGGGCTGTTCAGCTACAACCTCGACTCCATCGCCATGTTCAAGCAGCGGGATCCCGCCCAGTTGCAGGCCCAGGGCGAGCTAGCCAGGCTGTTGATGACGCCGCGCTTTCAGGAGGAGTTCAACCGGGTGAAGGGCTCCATCCCGGCGCTCATCAAGCCGGACATGAGCAAGTTCGATCGTTGCGCCATCCGCTCCTATCAGGATTTCCTCCACGCCGAGCAACAGGACAACCTGCTGCCCAGCATGGCGGAGGGGATGGCGGTGCCCACCAACATGCGCCAGGGGATCATGGATGTGCTGAGCAGCTTCTTCAACGACGCCAGGGCCAACCCCGAGCAGACGGCGCAGCAGCTGGAGCGCGCCATGCGCTCGACCCGTTCCGGCGCGGAGCAGAAATGACAAAGGCGGACATCGTCCGCCTTTGAGTGCCGAGAGCCAGGCTCTCAGGAGGGATCGTTCTCGTCCTCATCCTCGTCGTAGTAGTCGCTGAGTTCGATCCAGAGCCCCAGTCCGATCATCACCATGGAGCCGAACCAGGTACCGGTATTACCTATCGGGCTGCCCAGCACTATCATGGCGAACGACAAGAACCCCATGCCTGCGTAGGCTTGCAATCTGCCGTAGGAGACCTGCATATTCACACCTCCTTGTTGAATATGGTTCAATTTTTATATTACTCATCGAGCGAAGCCTGGGTAGAGCCGGTTCACATTTTGGTAGCATATGCTGCATAACCGCCTCATGGTTTGATTATTTTTTCGCCGTGAGTATCATTACTGGCCGAATTGGTTGAAGATTGATTATTGATGAGTGCTTTATTCTGCGACGCAACGCACGAGTTGGACGCAATCGGGCTTCGTTGCCCCGAACCCGTGACGATAGCGCGCAAGAAGGTGCGGCTGAAGGTTGATTATTCATGAGTACTGAATTCTGCAATGCGACCCACGAGCTGGACGCAATCGGGCTTCGTTGCCCCGAACCCGTGATGATGGTTCGCAAGAAAGTGCGGCTGATGGCGGATGGGGAGACCCTGCTGGTCAGCGCCGACGACCCCTCCACCACCCGCGACATTCCCAGCTTCTGCCGCTTCATGGACCATACCCTGGTCGCCAGCGAGACTGAGCAGGCCCCTTACCGCTACCTGATCCGCAAGGGTCAATAACCCCGTACCGGAGCAAACATGACATCCATTACCCGTATCGGGACCACCCAGCGCTGGTCTGATGTGGTCATCCACAACGGCACCCTCTACGTGGTGGAAGTGCCCGCCACCGAGACCGCCGACATCCACCAGCAGACCCGTGAAGTGCTGGAAAGCCTGCAGCGTTTGCTGGAAGCCAACGGTTCCGACGTCGACAGGATCCTGATGGCCAACATCTATCTCAAGGACATTGAAGACATCGCCGCCTTCAACGCGCAGTGGGATGCCTGGATCCCGGCAGGCACCGCCCCCGTTCGCGCCTGCGTGCAGGCTCGTCTCGCCCACGAAGACTACAGGGTGGAAGTACAGCTCACTGCCGCTGTCTAAGCAAAGCGGGATGCCTGGCTCCCCTGATGCCGACACAGCCCCGGTCCGCGCCTGCGTGCAGGCCCGTCTCGCTCACGAAGGCTACAGGGTAGAAGTGCAGCTCACTGCCACTGTCTAAACAAAGCGGGATGCCTGGCTCCCCTGATGCCGACACCGCCCCCGTGCGCGCCTGCGTGCAGGCCCGTCTGGCCCACGAGAGCTACAGGGTGGAAGTACAGCTCACTGCCGCTGTCTAAACAAAGCGGGATGCCTGGCTCCCCTGATGCCGACACAGCCCCGGGCCGCGCCTGCGTGCAGGCCCGTCTCGCCCACGAAGGCTACAGGGTAGAAGCGCAGCTCACAGCCGCTGTCTAAGAGGCGGTTATCCCCTCATCCCCGACCCTTCTCCCGCAAGGGGAGAAGGGGGCAAGGAGCAAAGGGCACGCACCGGCGCCAATAGAAAGGCCCCGCCATCGCTGGCGGGGCCTTTTTCATGGCATCGAACCGGACCGCTTAGGCGGTCGGGGTCAGGGTGATGGTCACCCGACGGTTCTGGGCCTTGCCTTCGGCGGTGCTGTTGCTGGCCACCGGCTGGTCCGGGCCCACACCACTGATGGCGATGCGGCTGCCGGACACGCCCTGGCCGATCAGCTGGGCGGCGACGGCATCGGCGCGATCCCGGGAGAGCTTCATGTTCAGCTCGCGGGAGCCGGTGCTGTCGGTGTGGCCGACCACGTTCAGACGGGTCTTGTCGAACTCGGCAACCACCAGGGCCACGCCGGACAGGGTGTTGGCACCGGCGGCTTTCAGCTGGGCGCTGGAGCTGTCGAAGGTGACGTTGTTCGGCATGTTGAGGATCAGCTGATCACCGTTGCGGGTCACGCTGACGCCGGTGCCTTGCAGCTTCTCGCGCAGCTTGGCTTCCTGCACATCCATGTAGTAACCGATACCGCCACCCAGGGCCGCACCGGCGGCGACGCCAGTCAGGATGCCCTTCTTGCGGTCGCCCTTGCTGGAGGAGAGCGCCCCCACGGCTGCGCCGGTCGCCGCACCCGCCAACGCGCCCCAGGCGCCCTTGGAGGTCTGGGATTCACCGGTATAGGGGTTGGTGGTACAGCCAGTGATGGCGACGGTCAGGGCAAGTGCAGGAACCAGTTTCTTGAAATGCATGAAAAAACCTCTGAAAAGAACGACTCTAGCCGATGGCCGCGCATTCTAACCCAGAGAGGCGCCAGAGTGTGACGCGCCCATTGCGAAGATGGGCAGGGGGGCAACATGCCCCCCTGCCCCTAGCGACTTACCCGGTGCAGGCCCCTCTTCGGACGGGCCCGCATCAATATTTGATATCCCGGGCCTTGTCTCGCCCCTCCTGCTTGTTGTCACGATGCTCCTGGCGGCAGTCGGCATTGCCCACCACCCCCTCACGACACTCCTGTTTCGCGTCACGGGACTCCTGACGGGTATCCTGACGCACATCGCGGGCGTCACGGCGCTCCTGGGCCTGCTTGGTGGCCTGTGCAGGCAGGGCGGCCAGCAAGGCGGTGGCGGCAAGCAGCGCCAATACGGACTTCTTCATGATGGCTCCTTCGCCAGACAACCTGAACCGGTCCGGCGTCTTTCAATGATAGGGGAGGGGCAAGATCCCGGTAGCGCAGACTCGGCCCTCGGGGGCGTCGTTTGTGCAGCCTCGGACCTTCTTGCACAGGGCCGGCTTCCCCTCATGTTTGCCCTGACGAGCAACGTCATCCCCAGAGTGCAGCCGATCAGGCCGGGGAAGAGAGGGCGAACGGCGCTCAGTGACACGGGACTCCCTCGTGATGGCGCTCCCGATGGTGAACCCGTGTGACTGTATCCCGGCTGTACCAAGGGGCGAAAAGGCCCCTGGCCCGGCGTAACGGAACATGCTCCCGGAGTCTGGAGTGGTTGCCCCCCAGATGCGGGGTTGTCTCATTAGAGCCCATGGCCCCAGAGTGGGTGACATTTCTCACGGAGCCATGACCATGTCGTCCCTTTCCCGCCCCGCGCTGCTCATCATCGACATCCAGGTGGGCCTCCTTCACGGCCCGGAAGCCCCCCATGCCGGGGCCGAGACCCTGGCCAACATCAATCGCTTGGGCCAGGCGGCCCGCAGTGCCGCTCTCCCTGTGCTGGCGGTGCGCCACACGGGCCCGGCCGGCAGCCCCATCGCCGCCGGCAGTCCGTTCTGGCAGCTTGCGCCTGAGCTGGTCGTCGGCGAGGCCGATCGGGTGTTCGACAAGCAGCGCCCCAGCGCCTTCCATGGCACCGGTCTCGATGGCTGGCTGAAAGAGGACGGCGTGCAGACCCTGATCGTCACCGGCATGAAGACCCAGTACTGCATCGACACCACCTGCCGGGCGGCGGCAGATCTCGGCTACACCGTAGTGCTGGTGAGCGATGCCCACACCTGCATGGACACGCCGCAACTGACCGCCCCCCAGATCATCGCCCATCACAACGCCACCCTGGCCGGCCCCTTCGTGCGGCTGATGAGCAGCGACGAGGTGTGCGAGGCGCTCGACCGCACCCTTGAGCCCTGCTGATTCAGAGCAAAAAAAGAAGGGAGGCTTGAGCCTCCCTTCTTCGTGCATTTCCCCTTCACGTCGCCGCTGCTTGCTGGCACTCGGCGTGGCAAGGGCAGGTCACCAGATGATCGTTCACCATGCCCACCGCCTGCATGAAGGCGTAGCAGATGGTGCTGCCGACGAAGGTGAAGCCGCGCTTCTTGAGGGCCTTGGACATGGCATCCGACTCCGGCGAGGTCGCCGGAATGTCGCCGTTGCCCTGACGCTGGTTGACGATGGGGGCGCCGCCCACGAAGCCCCACAGATAATCGACGAAGTCGATGCCCTCCGCCTCCAGCGCCAGATAGGCGCGGGCGTTTTTGATGATCGATTGCACCTTGAGCCGGTTGCGGATGATGCCGCTGTCCTGCATCAGCCGTTCCACATCCTGCTCGTCGAACTGCATGATGCGCACCGGATCAAAATCCGCATAGGCGCGATGGTAGCTCTCGGTGCGCTTCAAGATGGTGATCCACGACAGCCCCGCCTGTTGGCCATCGAGGCAGAGCTTGGCAAACAGCTCGCGGGCGTCATACACCGGCCTGCCCCACTGCTTGTCATGGTATTCGATGTATTCCGGGTCTCTGGTCACCCAGGCGCAGCGCAGTTCCATTTCCTCTCCCCTGTTTTTCATCGGCCATCGGCAGGCCGCTTGCGTCGGCGACATCATAGGGCAAGCGGCAACATAGCCCCACTAATCCCCTGTAATTTCGCCTATTATCCGACCATGCCAGACGGTATACTCCCTCGGTTCACATTCAGCAAATCTTGCTCTGATTTCATTTCGCGCGAAAAACACTATGCAAAAATTCGATGTCAAAACCTTTCAGGGCCTGATCCTGCAGTTGCAGGACTATTGGTCCCGCCAGGGCTGTACCATCATTCAGCCGCTGGATATGGAAGTGGGTGCCGGTACCTCCCACCCCATGACCTGCCTGCGCGCCCTGGGCCCGGAGCCCATCGCCTGCGCCTACGTACAACCGTCCCGCCGTCCGACTGACGGCCGCTACGGTGAGAACCCGAACCGCCTGCAGCACTACTACCAGTTCCAGGTGATCATCAAGCCTTCCCCCGACAACATTCAGGAACTCTATCTGGGCTCCCTGAAAGAGCTGGGCATGGATCCCGAGATCCACGACATCCGCTTCGTGGAAGACAACTGGGAAAACCCGACGCTGGGTGCCTGGGGTCTGGGTTGGGAAGTCTGGCTGAACGGCATGGAAGTGACCCAGTTCACCTACTTCCAGCAAGTTGGCGGCCTCGAGTGCAAGCCGGTCACCGGCGAGATCACCTACGGTCTCGAGCGTCTGGCCATGTACATTCAGGGCGTGGACAGCGTCTACGATCTGGTCTGGTCTGACGGCCCCCTGGGCAAGACCACCTACGGCGACGTATTCCACCAGAACGAAGTGGAGCAATCCACCTACAACTTCGAACACGCCGACGTGGAGTTCCTGTTCCACTGCTTCGAGCAGTACGAGAAGGAAGCCCAGAACCTGCTGGCACTGGAAAAACCGCTGCCGCTGCCTGCCTACGAGCGCATCCTCAAAGCCGCTCACTCCTTCAACCTGCTGGATGCCCGCAAGGCCATCTCGGTCACCGAGCGTCAGCGCTACATCCTGCGCATTCGCACCCTGACCAAGGCCGTGGCAGAGGCATACTACGCCTCCCGCGAAGCGCTGGGTTTCCCCATGTGTCAGCGCACAGAGAACAAGCAAGGTTAAGGAACGGACATGGCACAACATACATTTCTGGTAGAGATCGGTACTGCTGAGCTGCCGCCCAAAGCCCTGCGCTCCCTGGCCGAAGCCTTTGCCGACAACTTCAAAGCCGAACTGACCAAGGCCGATCTGGCCTTCGGCGACGTCGAGTGGTTTGCTTCACCGCGCCGTCTGGCGCTGAAGGTAAGCGAGCTGGCTGGCGAACAGCCGAGCAAGAGCGTCGAGAAGCGCGGCCCGGCCGTGGCCCAGGCGTTTGATGCCGAAGGCAAGCCGACCAAGGCTGCCGAAGGCTGGGCCCGTGGCAACGGCATCACCGTTGAGCAGGCCGAGCGTCTGGTCACCGACAAGGGCGAGTGGCTGGTTCACACCGCCAAGGTTGAAGGTCGTCCGGCCAAAGAATTGCTGGGCGAGCTGGTTAGCCAAGCACTGGCCAAGCTGCCGATCCCGAAAATGATGCGCTGGGGCGACAAGACCATCCAGTTCGTGCGTCCGGTGTTCACCGTGACCCTGCTGCTGGATGGCGAGCTGGTTCCCGCTCACATTCTGGGTATCGACTCTGCCCGCACCATTCGCGGCCACCGCTTTATGGGCGAGAGCGAGTTCACCATCGACAACGCCAGCCAGTACCCGCAGATCCTGCAGGAGCGCGGCATGGTGATTGCCGACTTTATGGCGCGCAAGGCCAAGATCAAGGCTGACGTCGAAGCGGCCGCTGCCGCCTTCGGTGGCGTGGCCGATCTGGACGACGCCCTGCTGGAAGAAGTGACCGCACTGGTCGAGTGGCCTGTGGTGCTGACCGCCAACTTCGAAGAGAAGTTCCTGGCCGTTCCGGCTGAAGCGCTGGTGCACACCATGAAGGGTGACCAGAAGTACTTCCCGGTCTACGACAAGCACGGCAAGCTGCTGCCGAAGTTCATCTTCGTCACCAACATCGAGTCCAAAGACCCGAGCCAGATCATCAGCGGCAACGAGAAGGTGGTTCGTCCCCGTCTCTCTGACGCCGAGTTCTTCTTCAAGACTGACCTCAAGCAGACCCTGGCCTCCCGCCTGCCGCGCCTTGAAACCGTGCTGTTCCAGCAACAGCTGGGCACCGTCAAGGCCAAGGTCGAGCGCATCGAGACCGTCGCCGGCTTTATCGCCGAGCGTATCGGTGCCGACGTGGCTCAGGCCAAGCGTGCCGGTCTGCTCTCCAAGTGTGATCTCATGACCAACATGGTCGGCGAGTTCACCGACACCCAGGGTGTCATGGGGATGCACTACGCCCGTCACGATGGCGAAGACGAAGCAGTGGCCGTGGCCCTCAACGAGCAGTACATGCCGCGCTTTGCCGGTGATGCCCTGCCGTCCGGTCTGGTGGCCTGCGCCGTCGCGCTGGCAGACAAGTTCGACACCCTGGCCGGTATCTTCGGCATCGGCATGCTGCCCAAGGGTGACAAAGACCCGTTCGCCCTGCGTCGCGCCGCCATCGGTGCCCTGCGCATCATGACCGAGAAGCAGCTGGATCTGGATCTGGTTGAACTGGTTGAAGAAGCGGTACGCGTCTACGGCGACAAGCTGACCAACAAAACCGTCGTTACCGACGTGGTCGACTTTATGCTGGGCCGCTTCCGCGCCGCCTATCAGGACGAAGGCATCGGTGCCGACGTGGTGCTGGCCGTACTGGCCCGACGCCCGACCCGCCCGCTCGACTTCGATCGTCGCGTCAAGGCCGTCAGCCACTTCCGCACACTGGATGCAGCACTGGCACTGGCTGCCGCCAACAAGCGCGTAAGCAACATCCTGGCCAAGGTCGAAGGCGAACTGCCGACTGCCGTCAAACCGGAACTGCTGGTCGATGCCGCCGAGAAGGTGCTGGCCACCCAGGTTGCCGAACTGCAAGCCGAACTGGCCCCGCTGTTCGCCGCCGGTGACTATCAGGCTGCCCTTACCCGTCTGGCCGCCCTGCAGGGGCCCGTCGATACCTTCTTCAACGAAGTGATGGTGATGGCCGACGACGAGGCCCTCAAGGCCAACCGTCTGGCACTGCTGAACAACCTGCGCAACCTGTTCCTGCAAGTCGCGGATATCTCCCTGCTGCAGTAAAAGCGAAGTTTGGGATTGAGATCAAAAAAGGCGCCGATAGGCGCCTTTTTAATTGACCATACACATCTAAATACGTAAGTTGTTAAACTGGTTGAGTTTAGAGTCATATTTGATGATAGATATACCTCTCAATATACAAAAGACCAATGTGAATGATTTTTTAGAGTTTCTTTGGGATAGATTCTCTAAAGAAATCGGACCTGTTGCATGCCAGCACTTTTATATTGAAACAGGCGATCCTCAAGTCTATATATACGATGTTAATTGGGCACATAGATCATTACCATTCTCTGCTAGAATGCAGTTTTACAACCATACAAACAAAGGAATTTACAGGGTAGTTCTTGATGTTACGTATGAGAGCACATCTATAAATAGTAATCATGAAAAAGCGATCGCAGATATAATTAAAGGTGCTAACAAAATAGATCTGCGCACCGTAATGAATGCAGGGAGAATTTATTTCCCTGTGAGATCTAAATACCACTTTGGATGTGATTACTTTTTCCCTGAATCCAATTTAGGGATAAGTAGTATAAATGATAATCTATATTTCTATTTCTCTGTAGAATACATATCAAAGCCCCAATTAGATATGTATATATTGGAAAGAGTAAAGCTCACCTGTGCGATATTCACTCTAGTAACACAACACCTATTCGAATACGAACCAAACAATAAAATATACTACACAGATATCGATAATAACATCACAAATGAGAACTTATTTATTGATAAGAATGGTTTTGTGGATGCTGACGAAATAATAAAACATGATAAATTATATTTACCGCACGAGGCTAATAAAATAATTTCAGCAATAATTAGAGATGATAAATGTAAGAACTCAGCTCTCAGATTTGCAGAATCCATCAAGTTAAGACATGAGGTTGAGCATGATCGCATACATAATTCATTTAAGATTCAGTACGAACTTTTAGGATATGTATCTGCGATAGAATCTCTATTAGATACTACTGAAAAAACTATCACGGTCACATGTGATAACTGTGGCACTCCAATTGATAAGCCCCAACGTAAAATAACAAATCAATTTAATGATTTTGTAAAAACACATTCATTAAATAAAAAATCAGTGATGACGGCGATAAAAGACCTTTATAATGACAGGTCTAAATTTGTTCATATGGGAGAGTCATTGACAAAATCAAACACAATGGGATCCAAACCACTTTTACTAGAAGGAAAATCGTATAACATAGGGTTTCCATATTATTATTTAAATGTTCATGAATTCACCGGGTATCTATTAAGAAGCTCAATGTCTCAACCAAATATAAATCCATAGCCCGTAGGTTCGATTAGCCGTCAGGCGTAATCGGACGTTCGCGTTAATAGGCTCTCCCGACATAACCGCTAGCCGAATTTCCAACTCCGGCTGGCCGCCCCAGCTGCACGGCAACAACTGCAACCAAAGCCTCTCGTTCGTCCGATTACGCTGCGCTAATCGAACCTACGATTCCTGTGCCAACGCGGCGACAATCGCTTCCACGCTCTGGGTGACCGACAGGGTGGCGCTATCCAATACCAGACGCTCACTGTCCCAGGGGTGATAGTCGCGATTGATCACCGCTTGCCAATCCGGCAATGCCAGCCCCTCGATATCCACCGTCCGGTTTTCGACCCGCTCGCGGTGCAGCGTCGGATTGGAGCAGACCACCTCGACATCGAGACAGGGCACCCCGACCGAACGGGCGATGTCGTGGTAAGCATCCCGGGTGAGCTGGATGGGGTTAACGGAATCCGTGATGACGGTCGAGCCAAGTGCTAGGTTCTCTCTGGCCAGCCCATAGGCGACGAAATAACCGGCGGGCCCCATCTCGTTATCCCCCTGCTCGGCGGCACGAATGGCCTGCTCTATGGTATCGATGCGCAGGTAGACGGCCCTCAACCGCCGGGCCAAGGCTCGCGCGATAGTACTTTTTCCGCTGCCCGGCAAACCACTGAAGATGATCAGCATGTTCCATTCCCGTGATGAAAGAAGAATCCGAGCCATATGGTATCGGATTACCATCGCACCCACAGCCCGTAGGTTCGATTAGCCGCCAGGCGTAATCGGACGTTCGCGTAAATGGACTCTCCCGCCATCACGGCCAGCCGAACTTTCCACTCCGGTTGGCCGCTCCTGTTGCACGGCAACAACCACTATCAACACCTCTCGTTCGTCCGATTACGCTCCGCTAATCGAACCTACGGGGCTTGCCCCGACCGGTTGGCAGGTGAAACATGGCCTTGAAGGATGCCAGCGAGGTCAATCCCGGTCCCGGAAAAGGGACAAACAGACCCACAAGCGTCGGCGCCTGACCCACCATGGCCGCCGGTCGGGCAGAAACCAGACCAACCTCTGATATGCCAGAAGACGGCCTGCCTATCCGAAGGAATAACCTCTGCCGGCGAGAGAGGAGCTGTTATCCTTTGAGGCAATCTCTCGCGACCCCACGCCTTGAAAGGAACGTCATGGACATACCTGCCGCCCCGTCCTCCACCCTCTGCCAGCAGTGTCATGAGCAGGTGGATCTCGACTTCGATTTCACCATGGCCTTCCAGCCCATCGTCGATTGCAGCCAGCGCACCCTCTTCGGCTATGAGGCCCTGGTGCGGGGGCTCAACAACGAGTCGGCGCAGAGCGTGATTGACCGGGTCAACGACGACAACCGCTACCGCTTCGATCAGCTGTGCCGGATCAAGGCCATCGCGCTGGCCGCCCGCCTCGACATGCGGGGCATGCTGAGCATCAACTTCCTGCCCAATGCGGTCTATCGCCCGGAGCGCTGCATCCGCACCACGTTGCAGGCGGCCCGCGAGCATCTCTTTCCCATCGAGCAGATCATGTTCGAGTTCACCGAGGTGGAGCAGGTGCAGGACAACCGTCATATTCGCGGCATCGTGGATCACTATCAGGCCCTTGGCTTCAAAACGGCGATCGACGACTTTGGCGCCGGTTACTCGGGCCTGAGCCTGCTGGCCGATTTTCGCCCCGACATCGTCAAGCTCGATATGCACCTGCTGCGCGGCATCGACCAGGACCCGATCCGTCAGGCCATAGTGCGCCACTGTCTGGCGCTGTTTACGGAGTTGCAGATCACCCCGCTGGCGGAAGGGGTCGAGACCCGCGACGAGATGGCCTGCCTGCGGGAGATGGGCGTCAGCCTGATGCAGGGCTATCTGTTTGCCCGCCCCGGCTTCGAAACCCTGCCCGAGGTGGATTTCGCCAGCCTGTGAGCGGCGCTGGCCATCTCCCTTGGTTGGCGTTCAGTCGGGCAAGGCGGGACGGGAGGCGGCCCGGAGGGTATCCACGGGCGGACGGCAGAAAGCGCTGGACCGGGCAACCCCCTGGGCTAGGATGGGACTGTCACCCTTTGCAACCACCGCTCTGACAGGGACACCATGGCGCAGGTTTCAGGATACCGCTTCTTCGCTCTTTCACTGCTCTTGCTGCTGGCCTTCCAGGTATGGGGGGCGCAAGGCAGGGGCAACATCACACTGGTGAGCTCCCTTGAAACCAGGGAGTCCCCCTATGGTCGCTGGCTCGATCTCATCTATCGGGATGCGTTCGCCCGCCTGGGCTATGACTTCCAGTACCAGGGCTACCCCGGGGGGCGGGCCCCCCTGCTGGCAGAGCAGGGACAGGTCGATGGCGAGATCCACCGCGCCGCCAGCTACCAGCAGCAGACCCGCACCCTCCAGCGCGTGCCCGAGCCCCATTTCGCCGTCTCCTATCAGGCCTATGCCCACCAGCCCGGGATCCAGTTGCAGGGGTGGCACAGCCTGCAGGGCACCGGTTATCGGGTCGAGTTTCGCCGTGGCGCCAAGCTGCCGGAGATGATGCTGGGCAAGGTGGTGGCACCGGACCGGCTCTTTGCCATCGCCACCGCCGAGCAGGGGATGGGCAAGCTGCTCAAGGGGCGCAGTGACCTCTATGTGGAGCAGACCCTGATTGCCAGCCAGGCCCTGGCCGCCCTGACGCGCCAGGCCCCGGGCTATGCCGGCATCTACTCCGCCGGGGTGATGGAGCTGGCCGATTCTTACGTCTATCTGCACGAACGGCATCAGGATCTGCTGGCCCCCCTTGCCGGCGTGATCCGGCAAATGAAGCAGGACGGCACTGTGGCGCGCTATGAGCAGCAGGCCATGGCGACTGAGGGCACCAGCCAACCTTAACGTCCTCTTTTTCCGCAAGCCCTCTCGCGCCCTGACCATGCAGGAGACCCGGGGCGATCAATTCTGTCGCAGACTCATGGCCGCAGCGGGCACCCTGTTCGTCAACACCACGTTGACAAAAACGCCCCTTGTATCAGGGAACTCGCCATATAAAATCCCATCGACCTTGTGTTCATCTGGCTTGCGGCCAAAAGGCACCATGTACGTCTGTGCATACCCCAAATCTTGCAACATCCCCCGCTCCGACCGCCCCATCATTTCGATGGAGTCCCGTCATCGTTAAGGCATATCTTCCCCTCGAGGCCCGTGCCAGGGCACGATCACAGGAGCAATACATAATGAAAAAAGCAGTAACGGCCGCCTTGCTGGCCATGATGATGGCGGCCTCGGTTCAGGCGGCAGACAAGGTGACCACGGTGCCGGTGCACTTCGCCAAAGGCGCGCACAGCGCCAAGGTTGACGGCACCTTCTCCGGTTATGACACCATCAACTACACCCTGGGCGCCAAAGAAGGCCAGACCATGACGGTCGCCATCACCGGCAGCACCAATGCCAACTTCAACGTCTTCGCACCGGGCGCCATCCCGGGTCAGGCCGAGGCACTGGGCGGCGGCAACGTGGACACAAAATGGCAAGGCACCCTGCCCAAGTCGGGCAAGTACCTGATCCAGGTCTACCAGATGCGCGCCACCGCCCGTAAAGGCGCCAAGGTCCCCCACTCCCTGTCGGTCGGCATTCAGTAACCGACGCCAATATTGCCTGTGTGACAAGCAAGAAGGAGCCCATGAGGCTCCTTCTTTGTCATTGTGTGCTGGCACTGCGACCCGGGTAACGGCTCAGCCCTTGTAGGCGGGCAGCAGGTCCACCATGTTGAGCAGGTGGAAGGCGGCGGTCAGCACGCCGAACAGGATCACCAGGACGATCATGAAGAGGCCGCCGGGGGCGCGGAAGCCCTCGCCACCGTCTTCGCGCCGGGCCGCCCGCACCTTCCAGGCCAGCAGAGGCGGGATGATGCAGGTCCACAGGGTCGCCACGGCGCCCGCATAGCCGATGGCCACCAGGAAGCCGAACGGGAACAGCAAGGAGAGCACCAGGGGCGGCAGGAAGGTCACCGCCCAGGACTTGGCGCGGCCACCCCGGCTGTTGTCGAACTTGAACAGATCCGCCAGGTAGTCGAACACCCCGAGCCCCACCCCGATGAAGGAGGAGAGGATGGCCGCCATGGAGAAGGCGTTGAGGGCGCTGGCCACCGCCTTGGACTCGATCACCGAGCCGAGGGCCTTGAGCAGGGCATCCACGTTGCCCCCCTCCGCGATCACCGGGCCGAACTCGCTGCGGGGCAGGTTGCCAAAGACGCTCACCAGCCAGATGAGGTAAAACGCGAGCGCGATCAGGGTGCCCCCCAGAATGGCGCGGCTGGCACGGCGCTCTTCACCGTAGTAGGCGCGCATGGAGGAGACCGAATGGTGGTAGCCGAACGAGGTGAGCGCCACCGGCAGCATCACCAGGGCATAGGGGGCGTAGCTCACTTCGCTGCCCACCCGGTCGAGCAGCAGATCGAGGCGCACGTTCATCGACAGGCCGGAGATGCCGAAGGCAAAGCTCAGCCCCATCAGGATCACCAGCAGCACCGAGATGCGGTCCACCGCCCGGGTGGAGTGCCACACCAGCAGGGAGAAGGCCAGGGTAAAGAGCACGGACGCCCACTGGCTGCCCATCCCCGTCATGCCGTCGATGATGAGGCCGGCCGAGGTGATGTAGGCATAGAGCAGGATGCCGCCGACGAAATAAACGCTGAGATTGTTGAGGGCGTTGACCTTCTCCCCCAGCAGATCCCGGGTCACGGTATCGAAGGAGACGCGCAGGGGATAGCCCCGATAGGACTCCAGCAGCATCCAGCCGGAGACCGTCATCACCACCATGGTCAGTGCCACCGCGAGCATGGACCAGAGGGTCCAGGCGCCCGCCCCCGCACTCGGCAGCCCCAGCATGCCGGCCCCCACACAGACGCCGGCAATGATGCATGCCCCGCCCACCAACGATGGTTTCTGTTCCATTACTCCCCCAAACGGATTGTCGACTGGTCACGGCACACCGCCGTGCTTCTCCTGCGTTCGCCACTGCTGGCGCCGGGGGACTTTACCCTGCATGCCTTCGGGTATCAAATCCGGAGGGGAAATGGGGGGAAACGGGCCGGATCCTGCGTCCCATCCGTGGAATATGCTCGGGATGGGGCCAGGTTCAGCGCACCAGGGTCAGCCGGTGTAGACGGGCAGCAGACCCGCCATGGCCATCAGGTGGAAGATGGCGGTAAGCACCCCGAAGACGATGACGGCCACCACCATGGGCTGGCCGCCGGGAGCCTTGAACCCCGCCTCGTCCGGGGCCAGCTCCCGGGACTTCTTCGCCAGCAGGGCCGGGATGATGCAGGCCCAGACGGTCGCCGCGGCCCCGGCATAGCCGATGGCCACCACGAAGCCGAACGGGAACATCAGGGAGAGCGCCAGGGGGGGCAGGAAGGTCACCGCCCAGGATTTGGCCCGCCCCCGGCGACTGTTGTCGAACCGGAACAGATCCGCCAGATAGTCGAACACCCCGAGCCCCACCCCGATGAAGGAGGAGAGGATGGCCGCCATGGAGAAGAGGTTGATGGCCTGGGAGACCTGCCTGGACTCTATCACCGAGGCCAGCGCCCCGAGCAGCACATCCACGTCGCCCCCCTTGGCGATGACGGGGCCGAAGGCGGGACGAGGCAGGTTGCCGAAGATGCTGAGCAGCCACAGCAGATAGAGCGCCAGGGCGATCAGGGTCCCCCCCAGGATCGCCTGCCTGGCTTTCTGCTCCTCGCCGTAATAGGCGCGCATCGATGCCACCGAGTGGTGGTAGCCAAACGAGGTGAGCGCCACCGGCAACATGGCCAGGGCATAGGGGGCGCGGCCCAGCTCTTCGGCAAAGGAGTTGAACAGCTTGGCGGTGTCGACCTTGCTGGCAAGCCCGGAGACCCCGAACACGAAGCTCAACACCATGAAGACGATCAGGACGACCGAAATCCTGTCCACCGCCCGGGTCGAATGCCAGACAAACCAGGAGAACACCAGCACAAACAACACCGAGGCCAGCTGGCTGTCGATGCCCAGCAGGCCGCCCAGGATGAGACCCGACGAGGTGATGTAGGCATAGAGCAAAATGCCGCCCACGAAATAGACGGTGAGGTTGTTGAAGAGATTGATCCTGCGACCGAGCAGATCCTTGGTCACCGAGTTGAAGGAGGCAGTCAATGCGTAGGGTTTCAGGGCTTCCAGCAGCATCCAGCCTGAAACCGTCATGATGACCATGGTGAGAATGATGGCGAGGGTTGACCAGCTGGTCCAGGCCCCGGCTCCCGCGCTCGGCAGCCCCAGCATGCCGGCACCGACACAGACGCTGGCAATGATGCAGGCCCCTCCGATGACGGACGGTGTTGATGTCATGTGTGTCACTCCAAATCTTTCACAGAGCAGTGAAAAAAAAGGGCACAGAAAAATCTGTGCCCCTGACTCGTTATGCTTCTATCAATTTTTTCTGCGTCTTGCCGGCTGACGGGTCGTTATGCTCGACCTCTTTCAGTCTGGCGGTGAAGTGGCGCAGCACGGCCGGCTCGTAAATGAAGTCGAGCCCCTTCACCCGGTGGGCGTTCTTCTTCACCTCGCCGAAGGCCTCGATGACAAAGTCCATGTGGGTCTGGGTATAGGTGGCACGGGGAATGGTCAGGCGCAGCAGCTCCGCCGGGCAGGGGTGCTGCTTGCCGGTGGCGGGGTCGCGCCCCAGCAGCAGGGAACCTATCTCCACCGCCCGGATGCCGGCGACCTTGTAGAGCTCGCAGGCCAGGGCGTGGGCCGGGAACTGATCCGCCGGGATGTGGGGCAGCAGCTTGCCCGCATCCACGAAGGCCGCATGGCCCCCTGCCTGCTGGCACACCACGCCGATGGCCTCCAGCCCGTCCACCAGGTACTGCACCTGGCCGATGCGATAGGCCAGCCAGTCCTGGCGCATGCCGTCCCGCAGGCCCACCGCCAGGCGCTCCATGGCGCCCCCTTCCAGGCCGCCATAGGTCGGGAAGCCCTCCTGCACCACGCACAGGGTGCGGCACTCGGTGTAGACGTCCAGCATGCTGTCATCCTTGAAGCACAGCAGCCCCCCCATCTGCACCATGGCATCCTTCTTCGCCGACATGGCGAGGCCGTCGGCGTACTTGTAGGACTCCCTGGTGATCTCCTCGATGGTCCAGTTCGCGTAGCCGGGCTCCCGCTGCTGGATGAAGTAGGCGTTCTCGGCGAAGCGGGCGGAGTCCATGATGACCGGGATGTCGTACTTTCTGGCGATCTCGTACACCGCCTTCAGGTTGGCAATGGAGACCGGCTGCCCCCCGGCGGAGTTGCAGGTGATGGTGCTGACGATGTAGGGCACGTTGGCGGGGCCCGCCTCCAGGATGGCCTCTTCCAGCTTCACCAGATCGAAGTTGCCCTTGAAGTCGGCGGTGACCGAGGTATCGAACGCCTCCCTGGTGTAGACGTTCTTCGCCACGCAGCAGTTGATCTGGGTGTGGCCCTGGGTGGTGTCGAAGAAGTAGTTGGAGAGGGCCACCATCTTCTTGCGATCCAGCCCCTTCTCCTGCTCCCGCTTCTTGATGAGCACGGGGATGTAAATCTGCTCGGCGCCGCGCCCCTGGTGAGTGGGGATGGTCAGGGAGTAGCCGAAGATCTCCTGCACCGCCTGTTGCAGGGCATAGTAGCTGCGGCTGCCGCTGTAGGCCTCGTCACCGCGCAGCATGGCGGCCTGCATGTCCTGGGTGATGGCGCCGGTGCCGCTGTCGGTCAGCAGGTCGATGAAGACGTCTTCGCTGTCCAGCAGGAAGGGGTTCATGCCCGCCCGGACAATGGCCTCTTCCCGATAGGCACGGGTGGTGCGCTTGACCGGCTCGATGACACGAATACGGAAGGGTTCGGGCAGATGCTTGAAGTTTTCCATAATATAAACACCCCAGATTTAAATATTCAGACTGAGTCTCTTCCCCTGCCGAAAATAAAATGTCCGGCAGGTGGGAAATATTGGGAAATGGGTGCACGACATCGCCTCGCCAGAATAAACAGGCGAAGACGGGTGCAGCTATTTCAGTTCAGGAATGGAGGCGGGCTCGTGGCATGGCAGGCATGCCGCGCCGCCGCGGGGAATTACAGCGGGAAGAAGAACGCGATCTTATGGTCCAGGGTAAACCACTTGGGATAGCTGACCTTGATATTCATGTTGTTGCTCATCCAATTGATATTAACAACGCCAAATAACAGCACCCATTATGGTGGGGAGCGCTATATGATCAATTGCAATATGAGCAAAGTGGGATGGCGCTAACAATTTGGCGGGGGATTTTTATACAGCTTATTATCGCCAATCCGAAAGATCCCCCCATCATCCACCTTTTGCCCTTTCCCCACTCAGTGGCTCAGCCAGGGCAGCCGCTGCAACAACTCGTAGCGGTCAGGGATCGGTGTCTGGCTGACCCAGAGATCCAGCAAGCCGTAAGCGAGCAGCGGCAACACCAGCAGCAACAGACAGAGCAGCCCCAGCAGTTGGCGGGGGGCGAGTCGCTGCCCTTGCGTGCCAAGATGCAGGGCATCGGCCCGCTTGGGGCAGGCGGCCACGCAGCTCTGGCAACTGGTGCACTCGAGGCTCTGCACCGCGATGAGCTGGTGTACCTGGATGCGAGACGGGCAGGCCCGGCTGCACTTGTCGCAGTCGTGGCCCAGGCTTCGCAAGCAACGGGCCGGGTCACGGCGAATGCGCAGCGGGGTCAGCAGGCCGAGCAGGGCGAACCAGGCGCCATAGGGACAGAGGTAGCGACAGAACCCTTGCCGGAAGGTGGCGGTGAGCAGCAGCACCCAGCCAAGGCACAGGCCCGAGATCAGGGTCAGGTTGAAGAAGAAGGCCCCCATCTTCATGTCCGCCGCCTGATGGTAGGGGCTGGCGAGGTAGCCGGGCAGGGCGGCGGCGGGTACCGCCAGCAATATGATGAAGAGCAGAAAGCCGAGCACCAGAAACTTCTGGCCGCGCAACACGGCATCGAGCCAGCGCGGCGGGGTCCACTCCCCCGGCAACAGGCGCGAGCGCAGGCCGTGCAGCCACTCCCCCACCAGCCCGAGCGGGCAGAACCAGGCACAAAACGCCCGACCCAGCAGCAGGGCCGACAGGGAGAGCACCAGCACGGTGACGGTGGCCGCCGGGTGGTGGGGGTCCGTCAGCCCCTGCCCGAGCCAGGCCCGCAGCCCGAGACCACCGGCGATGGGCAGGAAACCGTCCACCACATCAGGGCGTACCAGCCAGGGGGTCATCCCCAGCCCCAACTGTCCGATATGAACAACATATTGAACCGCCACCAACACCCAACACAGCAGCAATAGCTGCCTGGTGGCCGTTCTGAGACGTTGACTGTCTATGTGGGCCAGCATGAGTAGGGGGCGATAGCGCAGCCAGAGCGCCAGGGTCGTGGCCACCAGCCCCAGTGCGAGCCAGAGTACCGAATCCGCCACCAGCAGCCAGAGCGCGGCGGCCAACAGCAGAGAGAGCGTCCAGCCCCAACCGCTGCGGCCCTGCCACAACAACAGGACCAGATAGACCAGACCCGAGGTCATGGTCAGGGCTTCCAACAGGCTCATGTTTCCCTCACTGTGCTCATCCGAATCGAGGGGGCAGGATAACCAACATCTGAGTTGATTATTTTGATCTGCATGAGCAGAGGGGGCAATTGCCCGCTCCGCCCCCTGAGCCTTAAACCCCGTTATTTGCGGCTGTGGAACAGCGGCAGGTCGGATTCTGCCTGCTCGGCCCAGAAGTGGATATTGAAGCGGGCATCCTCCGACAACTCGACCCTGTGCCAGTACTGGGGCGGGCTGGTGGCAAACTCCCCGGCCCGGATCACCAGGCTCACCTCGGGCTCCTCGGCCTGTTCGTCGGCAAAGCCGTGATAGGTGACGGTGCCCTCCATCACGCAGAGCTGGCCGAACACCCCGGCCGCGGTGTTGTGATGGGTGAGCAGGGCCTGGGGCACATTCTCGCGGGTAAAGAAGGGAGTGGAGCGGCGCACCACCCAGTGAGACGGAATCAGTTGCATGACCATATCGGTTCTCCTCGAGTGGCCGGGTCGACCCGGCCGGTGCAATGAAAGGGGTTAACGGGGCAGCTGACGCAGCAGCGCGAAGGCGGCGCTCATCTGGTCACCCCCCACCACGAAGCCGCACAACTCGCCGGCTTGGTCGCGCGCCTCGGCCACCATGCCGTGGCTGTTCCAGCGGCACTGCCAGGCAAGATCCTCGCCCTTGGTGCGACCGGCCAGTTGCAGCGGGTAGCGCGGCGTCTTCACCTTCACCAGCATGGGCGGCAGGGCCAGCAGGGTCGGCGTGCCGAGCAGGGTGCGCGCCAGCGCATTGGCCCCCAGCACGATGGGTTGCAGGAAGGGGAGCAACTGACCTTGCCACTGCACGCAATCCCCCAGCGCGAAGATATGGGGGTCGCTGGTCTGCAGCCGATCGTCGACCAGGATGCCACGCTCCACTGCCAGCCCGGCCCCGCGGGCCAGGGCCAGATTCGGCCGCAGGCCGATGGCGGCGATCACCAGATCTTGCTCGCTGACGCGCCCGTCGGTCAGGGTGACGCGCCAGCCATCCCCCGGCTGGGCATCTATCCTGGCGAGACCCGTCCCGAACTGCAGACTGACCCCCTGGGTGCGCAGGGCCTGTTGCAGCGGCTGGGTCAGGGCGGCGGGCAGCAGGGCGCTTAAGGGGCTGTCCGCCAAGTCCACCAGCGTCACCTCTTTTCCTGCGCTCGCCATGTCCATCGCCAGCTCGCAGCCGATGAGCCCCGCCCCCAGCACCAGGATGCGGCGGGCCTGACGCAGTTGCGCCTCGGTGGCGGCGTACTCCTGCTGGCTGTTGAGGGTGACCAGATGTTCGCTGCCCGGCAGATCGGGGCGCGCCGCGCTCGCCCCGGTGGCCAGCACCAGCTTGCCGTAGGGGAACTCCCCCTGCTCGGTCAGCACCAACCGCCGGACAGGGTCGATGCCATGCACCGGGCAGTGGGGCAGCAGCGCAATGCGCTGCTGCTCGGCAAAATCGCTGCCGCTCTGGCGGGTCATGGCCGCGGCAGGGCAGCCCCGACTCACCACGTGGCTCAAGTCGGGCTTGTTGTACTCGTCACCGCTGTCGGCGGTGATGAGGCGGATGGGCTGCTCGGCATCCAGCTTGCGCAGGCTCTTGACCAGTTGCTGGGCAGCGAAGCCGCTGCCGATCACCACTATCTCCCGGCTGATGCCGGCGTCAGTTTGCATTGCTGCGCTCATACACAGACCTCCACGGCGCAGGGTTCGAATACCTCCTTGCCGATGCCGCAACCCGGGCAGAGGAAGCTGTCCGGTACCTGGGCCCAGGGGGTGCCCGGCGCCACCAGCTGATCCGGCTCGCCCAGCGCCGGGTCATAGACCCACTGGCAGACGGTGCAGAGCATGGCCTGGTCATCGTTCCATTCGGCGGCGGCCGCTGCGGCTTGCGGCTCAACAGCAGGCATCGCGAGGACGGGCGTCACGGTTGTCTGGGTTGTGGTGATCGGGCGGGGAGCGTCCAGGGGGTGCAACGCCCACTGACGGGCGAGCTGGCGGCCATGCTCGCGGCATTCGGCCAGCGCCGAACCATCCGGGCGCCACTTGGCCTTGAGGGAGATGCTGATATCGAAGCCCGCATCCATCAATCGGGTCTGGATCCGGTCCACCGCACCGCCGGTCCAGCCGTAGCTGCCGAAGGCCGAGGCACGCTTGTTGCGAAAACGCAGGCCGGTGATCTCTTCGAGCATACCCGCCACCTTGGGCATCATGACGTTGTTCATGGTGGAGGAGCCCACCAGTATCCCCTTGGAGCGGAACACCTGGGTCAGGATCTCGTTCTTGTCGTGGCGGGCCACGTTGTAGATCTTCACCGCCACGCCCGGGTCCACCTCGTGGATGCCCTGGGCGATGGCGTCGGCCATCATGCGGGTGTTGTTGGACATGGAGTCGTAGAACAAGGTGATGCGGTCTTCCTGATAGTGGTCGGCCCACTCCAGGTATTTCAGGATGATCTGGGTGGGGTCCTCGCGCCAGACGATGCCGTGGGAGGTGGCCACCATGCTCACCGGCAGGTTGAAGCCCAGCACCTCCTTGATCTTGGCGGTCACCAGCGGGCTGAAGGGGGTAAGGATGTTGGCGTAGTAGCGCTGGCACTGCTCCATCAGCTCGCTCTGGTCCACCTCGTCGTTGAACAGGTGCTCGTCGCAGTAGTGCTGGCCGAAGGCGTCGTTGGAGAAGAGCACCGCATCTTCGGTCATGTAGGTCATCATGCTGTCGGGCCAGTGCAGCATGGGGGTCTCGATGAACACCAGCTGCTTGCCGTTGCCGATGTCCAGGCTGTCACCGGTTTTGACCGGGTGGAAGTTCCACTCCGGGTGGTGATGATGGCCGGTGATGGAGTCGATGGCGTTGTGGGTGCAATAGATGGGGGTGCCTGGGATGCGGGCCATCAGCTCGGTCAGGGCGCCGGCGTGATCCTCCTCGGCGTGGTTGATCACCACGTAGTCGATGGCGGCGAGATCGATCTCGGCCGCCAGGTTCTGCACGAACTCGCGGCTGAACTTGTGATCGACGGTATCGATCAGCACGTTTTTCCCTTCGCGGATGAGGTAGCTGTTGTAGCTGGTGCCCTTGTGGGTCTTGTACTCGGTGCCGTGGAAGTCGCGTACCTCCCAGTCCCGTTGGCCGACCCAGTGGATGTTGTTCTTGACGTGAATGCTCATCAGGCAGTTCCTCGAATGCAATAGTGGATGTTCAACTGAACCAGCTATTGCAGCGGACGTGCCAAAATGTAACTCGTTGTTTTTAATGGTTTCGCATATCACACATTGTCATTATGACACCATGCCTTTATAGTCAAAATCACAAACACACTGTCATTTGGACAATTATCGTGATCTCGACCGACAGCCTGGCGCGCATCGCCCTCGACCTGCAACTCGGCATCTCTCATCAAGACCGCTTCCACCGTCTGATCCAGAGCGTGCGCAGCCTGCTGAACTCGGATGCCTCGGCCCTGCTGCGCTACGAGGGGGGCCAGTTTATCCCGCTGGCCATCGACGGCCTGATGCAGGACGTGCTGGGGCGCCGCTTCGCCCTCAAGGATCACCCGCGCCTCGAGGCCATCGCCCGCGCCGGGGATGTGGTGCGCTTCCCCGCCGACAGCGCCCTGCCCGACCCCTATGACGGCCTGCTGCCGGATCACGACGACTTCAAGGTGCACGCCTGTGTCGGCCTGCCGCTCTTCTCGGATCAGGCGCTGATCGGCGCCCTGACCATAGACGGCATGAACCCGACCCAGTTCGACGGCATCAGCGACGAGGAGCTGCGTCTGGTGGGGGCCCTGGCCGCCGCCGCCCTCGACAACGCCCTGCTGCTGGAGCGGCTCGCCCGCCAGAGCAGCGAGCCCCTGGTCCCCGGCACCCGGCCCGGCCCTGAGCAGCCGGAGATGATAGGCCACTCCCCCGCCATGGCCCGGTTGCGCCACGAGATAGACGTGGTGGCCAGCTCGGAGCTGAACGTGCTGATTTTGGGGGAGACCGGGGTCGGCAAGGAGCTGATCGCCAAGGCGGTGCATGGCGGCTCACCCCGCGCCCATGCCCCCCTGGTCTACCTCAACTGCGCCGCCCTGCCCGAATCCGTGGCCGAGAGCGAGCTGTTCGGTCACGTGAAGGGGGCCTTCACCGGCGCCATCCACAATCGGGCGGGCAAGTTCGAGCTGGCGGACAAGGGCACCCTGTTCCTCGACGAGATAGGGGAGCTCTCCCTGGCGCTGCAGGCCAAGCTGCTGCGGGTGCTGCAATACGGCGATCTGCAGCGGATCGGTGACGACACCCCGCTCAAGGTGAATGTGCGCATCCTGGCGGCCACCAACCGGGATCTGAAACAGGCGGTGGTCGAGGGGCAGTTTCGGGCCGACCTCTACCACCGGCTGAGCGTGTTTCCGATCCACGCCCCGGCACTGCGGGAGCGCCCAGGCGACATTCCCCTGCTGGCCGGTTACTTTTGCGAGCGCTGCCGGCTCGGCCTGGGGCTGGAGCAGCTGCGTATCCAGCCACAGGCGCTGCAACTGCTCGAGCGCCACGACTGGCCCGGCAACGTGCGGGAGCTGGAGCACGCCATCCACCGCGCCGCCGTGCTGGCCAGGGCCGAGCAGGGCAGCCCCTCGCCGACCCTGGAACCCCACCACTTCAACCTGGGGACGACGGGCTCATCCCTGCCCGCCGACACCGTCAGCCAGCCCGCCTCCCCGGCCATTGCCGGCCTTGGCCTTCGCGCCGCCACCGATCTGTTCCAGCGCCAGCTCATCGAGCAGACCCTGACGGCCCATGACGGCAACTGGGCCGCCACCGCCCGGGCGCTGGATCTGGATGGCGGCAACCTGCACCGCCTCGCCAGGCGGCTCGGCCTCAAGGCCTGACGCCCCAGATACCAGAGGGGCCCAAAAACAGAAACCCCCTCGCTGGCGAGGGGGTTTCTTGTTCATGGCACCCGTGGCGCCGTCAGCGCAGGGACTTGACCGAGCGGCGGACGATGAGCTCGGGCTGCACCGTCATGGACTCCACTTCCAGCTCCTTGTTGCGGATCCGGCTCACCAGTTGCTGCACCGCCAGCAGGCCGAGCTCGGCCTTGGGGTGGCGGATGGTGGTGAGCGGCGGGCTGGAGAAGCGCGCCATCTCCACGTCGTCATAGCCGATCATGGAGATATCGTCCGGCACCTTGACCCCGGCCTCCCAGGCGGCGCAGATGGCACCGATGGCCATGGGATCGTCGAAGGCGAAGACCGCGGTCGGGCGAGGGGTGAGGGCCAGGATGCGCTGCATGGCATCGAAGCCGCTCTGGCTCTCGTAGTCCCCTTCGAAGATCTGCTCTTCTGTCAGGGTCATCCCCTGTTCGGCCAGGGCATCGCGCACCCCGTCCAGCCGCTGCTGGGTGGTCGGTTTGGCGAGATGGCCGGTGATGCAGACGATGTTGGTATGGCCCTGCTCCAGCAGATGGCGCATGGCCAGCCGCGCGCCGATGCGGGCGTTGTCGTTGATCACGTTGGCGAAATCGCACTCGTTGCCCCAGTCCAGCACCACCTGCGGCACCTTCTTGTGGATGCGCAGCATGTCCCTGAACTGGGTGTCGATATCGGTCCCCAGCACCAGCAGACCGTCCACCCGCTTCTCCATCAGCATGCGCAGATAGTGCTGCTGGCGTGGCGGCTGGTTCTCGGTGTTGCACAGGATCAGGCTGTAACCCTGCTCGAAGCAGTAGGCTTCCACCCCCTGTACCACTTCCGCGAAGAAGGGGTTGGCACTGGTGGTCACCAGCATGCCAATGGTCTTGGTCGAATTGATCTTGAGACTGCGCGCCACCGAGTTGGGCGCGTAGTTCAGCTCTGCCACCGCCTCAAGCACTTTCTGGGTTGCGTCTTCGCTGACCCGACGGGTGTGATTGAGTACATGTGAGACGGTGGAGATGGATACGCCTGCGCGCGAGGCGACATCCTTGATAGTTGCCATCTCTGTCTCCTGAATAACAAAGGCGGAACAGTAGCAGATTTCCCGAATAAAGGCTTGGTTTTAACGGGCGCTGCCAGTGAATTATCAATGCTGGCTAATCTATGCGGTCATTTCTTTTTGCGCAAACGGATTTTGGTCAAAATGAGAGCGGACGCAGAATGAAATATCGTCAGTTTTTTACTCTGTAAATTGTCACCATGACAATTTGTTATCTGTATGTTGCACCATCACAGCGACATTAAACTCCAGTAAAAAGCAAAAAACTGCGTGTTAGTTTCACAAAACCCCTCTCGCGCCTGCTCCGGTTAGTATCTTTAACATCTTGTTATTGCCCGGCGAGGAATGATAGAACCTTATCTATCGCCGGGCTGGCGGGACACAGGCTCGGAATGACGTGCATAAAATGAAACAATTCACTGATTAAGGGACGAATCAATGCATAACTTCAGCAAAATGGCAGTCAGAGCAGCGGTTTCTTTGGCTCTGTTTGGATCAGTTTCCATGGCCAATGCGGCCGATACCATCAAGATCGGCATCGCCGGCCCCCTGACCGGCCCGGTCGCCCAGTACGGTGACATGCAGTTCACCGGCGGCAAGATGGCGGTCGAGCAGATCAACAAGGCGGGCGGCATCAAGGGCAAGCAGATCGAAGCCGTCATCTATGATGATGCCTGCGATCCCAAGCAGGCCGTGGCCATCGCCAACAAGGTGATCAACGACGGCGTCAAGTTCGTAGTCGGCCACCTCTGCTCCGACAACACCCTGCCCGCCTCCGACATCTATGAAGATGAAGGGGTCCTGATGGTCACCCCCGCCTCCACCAACCCCAAGATCACCGAGCGCGGTTACCAGCTGACCCTGCGCACCATCGGTCTGGACAGCGACCAGGGCCCGACCGCCGCCAAGTACATCATCGAGCAGGTCAAACCCCAGCGCGTGGCCGTCATCCACGACAAGAAACAGTACGGTGAAGGCATCGCCTCCAGCGTGAAAGCCGCGCTGGACAAGGCCGGCGTCAAGGTCGTTGCCTATGAGGGCATCACCGCCGGCGACAAGGACTTCTCCGCCCTGATCGCCAAGCTGCAAAAAGAGAACGTCGACTTCGTCTACTACGGCGGCTACCACCCCGAGCTGGGTCTGATCCTGCGCCAGGCTGGCGAGAAGGGTCTGAAGGCCAAGTTCATGGGTCCGGAAGGCGTGGGCAACAAGGACATCTCCGCCATCGGCGGCCCGGCTTCCGAAGGCCTGCTGGTGACCCTGCCGAACAAATATGACCTGGTGCCGGCCAACGCCCCCATCGTAGAAGCGTTCAAGGCCAAGGGTCAGGACTCCTCCGGTCCGTTCGTCTGGACCACCTACGCCGCCATGCAGGCCCTGGCGGCCGGTATCGCCAAGGCGGGCGAGGATGATCCGGCTGCCGTCGCTGCCGCCATCAAGGCCGCACCGATCGACACCGTGATGGGCCCCCTGACCTGGGCGCCGAACGGTGACCTGAAAGGCTTCGAATTCGGTGTGTTCCAGTGGCACGCCGACGGTACCTCCACTCAACTCAAATAATCTGCCGGTCGGGGTGACGTGAGTCACCCCTCCTTTCTTTGCGGGCAAGTACACAGGGAACGCGGTATGTCCGAACACCTTCTTTATCTGGTTCAGCAGTTGCTGAACGGATTGACCATAGGCAGCACCTATGCGTTGATCGCCATCGGCTACACCATGGTCTACGGCATCATCGGCATGATCAACTTCGCCCACGGCGAGGTCTACATGATCGGCTCCTATGTCGCCTTCATGGTGATGGCCGGGCTCATGATGATGGGCATCGACAGCACCGTGCTGCTGCTGGGGGGCGCCTTCCTGGTCAGCATCATCATCACCGGCAGCTATGGCTGGTCCATAGAACGGGTGGCCTATCGTCCACTGCGGGGCGGCAACCGCCTGATCCCCCTCATCTCCGCCATCGGCATGTCGATCTTCCTGCAGAACATGATGCGGATGGCCCAGGGCTCGCGTGACATCGCCATGCCCACTCTGATCTCCGGGGGCTGGACCCTCGGCGGCGAGGATGGCTTCCAGGCCAGCCTCTCCTACATGCAGCTCATCATCTTCGTGGTGACCTTCATCACCATGCTGGCGTTGACCCAGTTCATCGGCCGCTCCCGCATGGGGCGTGCCTGCCGTGCCTGTTCCGAAGACATCAAGATGGCCAACCTGCTTGGGATAGACACCCACGTGGTCATCTCCATCACCTTCGTGCTGGGGGCCGCCCTGGCCGCCGTCGCGGGGGTGCTGCTCGGCATGTACTACGGTGTCATCAACCCCTATCTCGGCTTCATGGCGGGCTTGAAGGCCTTCACCGCTGCGGTATTGGGCGGCATCGGCAGCATTCCCGGTGCCGTACTGGGCGGCCTGCTGCTCGGCGTGGTGGAAGCGCTCACCGCGGGCTATCTCAGCACCGAGTACAAGGATGTGATGGCGTTCGCCCTGCTCATCTTCGTGTTGCTCTTCATGCCCACCGGCATCCTGGGTCGTCCGGAGGTCGAGAAGGTATGAAAAACCAATCTATGTATGCCCTCGTGCTGCTGTTCATGACCATCACTGGCATTCTCGGCCGTCCGGAAGTGGAGAAAGTCTGATGAAACGTCAATTTATCCATGCCTGCATCGCCAGCCTGGTGCTGCTGGTGCTCTCCTTCTGGCTGCTCGGCTTCAAGCTGGAGACCGATGGCTCCCGCCTGCTGGTGGTGAGCCGCCTCGATGTATCGCTGGCCTGGCTGCTGGGGGGCGCCACCATCGTCTTCTGGTTCCAGATGCTGCGCGGCCAGATAAGCCGGCTGTTCCAGGCTTCCATCAGCGGCTTCTCCGTCGGTTTCACCAAGCTGGTGCTGCCAAGCCCCGAAGAGGCCCCCAAGCTCTATAACCTCACCGCCGTGCTGGTGCTGCTGTTTGCGGTGAGCTGGCCCTTCATGGCCTCTCGCGGCGCCATCGATCTGGCCACTCTCACCCTGATTTACATCATGCTGGGGCTGGGACTGAACGTGGTGGTGGGCCTCGCCGGTCTGCTCGACCTCGGCTATGTCGGCTTCTATGCGGTCGGCGCCTACAGCTACGCCCTGCTCAACACCTACTTCGGTCTGAGCTTCTGGGAGTGTCTGCCCATCGCCGGTCTGCTGGCGGCCACCTTCGGCTTCCTGCTCGGGTTCCCGGTGCTACGGCTGCGGGGGGACTACCTGGCCATCGTCACCCTGGGCTTTGGCGAGATCATCCGCATCCTGCTCAACAACATGACCACCCTGACCGGCGGTCCGAACGGGATCTCCGGCATTCCGAAACCGACCCTGGGGGGGCTCGAGTTCAACCGCACCGTCAAGGATGGGGGCTTTGGCACCTTCCACGACTTCTTCGGCATCGCCTACAACGCCAACCACAAGGTGATCTTCCTCTACCTGATGGCCCTGGTGCTGGTAGTGGCGACCCTGTTCGTCATCAACCGCCTGCTGCGCATGCCGCTCGGCCGTGCCTGGGAGGCGCTGCGGGAAGACGAGATCGCCTGCAAGTCCCTGGGGCTCAACCCCACCATCATCAAGCTGACCGCCTTCACCATAGGCGCCTGCTTCGCGGGCTTTGCCGGCAGCTTCTTCGCCTCGCGCCAGGGCTTCATCAGCCCGGAATCCTTCGTCTTCATCGAGTCGGCCATCGTTCTTGCGATTGTGGTGCTGGGGGGCATGGGATCCCAGATCGGGGTGGTGCTGGCGGCCATCGTGATGACGGTGCTGCCGGAGCTCGCCCGCGAGTTCAACGAATATCGCATGCTGATGTTCGGTCTCTTGATGGTATTCATGATGATCTGGCGGCCGCAGGGACTGCTGCCCATGAGTCGACCCCATATGGAGCTGCGTAAATGAGCAACAATCAACCATTGTTGGATGTCTCAGATCTGTCGATGCGCTTTGGCGGCCTGCTCGCGGTCAACGGCGTCAAGCTGGATGTGGAAAAGGGGGAGGTGATCTCCATCATCGGCCCCAACGGGGCGGGCAAGACCACCATCTTCAACTGCCTGACCGGCTTCTATCGCCCGAGTGGCGGTGTCATTCGCTACAAGGGTGAGGAGATCCAGGGGTTGCCCGGCCACCTCATCGCCCGCAAGGGCATTGTGCGGACTTTCCAGCACGTGCGCCTGTTCAAGGAAATGACAGCGGTAGAAAACCTGCTGGTGGCCCAGCACAGGCATCTCAATACCGGCTTCATCGCCGGCCTGTTCAAGACCCCCTCCTTCCGCCGTGCCGAGAAAGAGGGGCTGGAGCAGTCCGCCTTCTGGCTGGAAAAGGTGGGCCTCAAGGATCTCGCCAACCGCGCCGCGGGTAACCTGGCTTACGGCCAGCAGCGCCGCCTCGAGATCGCCCGCTGCATGGCGACCCGGCCCGAGCTGCTGATGCTGGATGAACCGGCCGCAGGCCTCAACCCCAAGGAGACCGACGAGCTCAACGAGCTCATCTCCAACCTGAGGGACGAGTTCGGGGTCTCGGTGCTGCTGATCGAGCACGACATGAAGCTGGTGATGGAGATCTCCAACCGCATCTTCGTGGTCAACCAGGGCACCCCGCTGGCCCACGGCAAACCGGACGAAATCCGCAGCAATCCGGCGGTGATCAAGGCCTATCTGGGCGAGTCGTAAGGACAAAAAGATGTTAGAACTTCGCAACGTATCGACCCACTACGGCAAAATTCAGGCGCTGCACGACGTCAGCGTCGAGGTGAAAGAGGGGGAAATCGTCACCCTGATCGGCGCCAACGGCGCCGGCAAGACCACTCTGCTGATGACCCTGTGTGGCGAGCCCAAGCCCAGCAGCGGTTCCATCTGGTTCGAGGGGGAGCAGATAGACTCCCTCACCACCGCCCGCATCATGCGCAAGGACATCGCCGTGGTGCCGGAGGGGCGCCGCATCTTCGCCCGCCTCACGGTGGAGGAGAACCTGCTGATGGGGGCCTTCTTCGTCGACAAGGCGGAGCAGCGCGGCCTGCTGGATCAGATATTTACCCTGTTCCCCCGCCTGCACGAGCGGCTGGAGCAGCGGGCAGGCACCATGTCCGGCGGCGAGCAGCAGATGCTGGCCATCGGCCGCGCCCTGATGAGCAAGCCGCGCCTGCTGCTGCTGGATGAACCCTCCCTGGGACTCGCGCCCATTGTCATCCAGCAGATCTTCGACACCATAGAGCAGCTGCGCCAGAAGGGGATGACCATCTTCCTGGTGGAGCAGAACGCGAACCAGGCGCTCAAGCTGGCGGATCGCGGCTATGTGCTGGAGAACGGCCGGGTGGTGCTGCAAGACACGGGAGAGGCCCTGCTGGCCAACCCCGCCGTCCGCCAGGCCTATCTCGGCGGCTGAGGATGCAGCAACCATCGTCACCCTTCCCCTGCCGCGCTCTCCGAGCCCGGCAGGGGAACAGCCCCCCGCCGAGGAGCACATCGTGAGCCGTGCGCGGGCGACGCAGGATCAGCACCACTTCTGGCATGATCCCGCCCTGCCCTTCATCGAGGCGCGGGCGGTGCAGGATGGCCGGCGCGTCTGCTACGACAAGCACAGCCACCCCCACTTCTCCATCGGCGCCATCACCGGCGGCCACAGCCACTACCTCAACCAGCGCAGCCTGCAAGAGGTCGGCCGCGGCAGCCTGGTGCTGATGAACCCGGAAGAGGTGCACGCCTGCAATCCCGTCGCTGACCAGCCCTGGTCCTATCTGATGTTCTACATCGACAACCTCTGGTTGCAGCGCCAGCAGGAGGAGGCCGGGCTCGGCAACGCGTTTCGCCCCTTCGACATGACCGCAAGCCGGGATCCCCTGCTCTACCAGGGGCTCTGCCGGCTTCATCGGCAACTGGTGGAGGAGCCGGATCCCCTGGCTCGCGAAGTGGCCTGCCACCTCTTCAGCCGCCAGCTTCTGGCCAGGCTCACCCCGGCCAGGTGGGATGACCGCCCTCCCCAGCACCTGCAGCGAGCCGCCGAGCTGATGCAGGACGAGAGTGCCTGCGCCCTCACCCTGGCACAGCTGAGTGCGGTGGCCGGGCTTACCCCTTCCCACTTCGTGCGCGCCTTCAGCCGCCATTACGGCATGACGCCCCACGCCTACCTGCTCGATCAGCGCATTCGCCACGCCCGCACCCTGCTGCGCCAGGGGCAGCCCCTGGCGGAAGTGGCCCTTGCCAGCGGTTTTGCCGATCAGGCCCACTTCCAGCGCCAGTTCAAACGCCGGGTGGCAGCCACCCCGGGCCAGTACAGAGCGCAGCTCGTCCCTCAGGACGAGCGCACCAGATAGGCGGCGCTGAGCAGCAACAAGAGCGCCATGGCCCGATTGAACCAGCGCAACCGGCGAGGAGAGACCAGCCACCCCTGCAATCGGCTGCCCGCATAGGCCCAGCAGGCGATGGAGCCGAGGCAGATCACCAGATAGATGCCGGTAAAGAGGGCGATCTGGCTCATGCCGCCCGCGATCCCATAGGCTCCCATCCCCATGCTGGCGGCGAGCCAGGCCTTGGGATTGAGCCACTGCATCAAGGCCCCGTACCAGAAGGCGGGGGGTACGCCCTCCACTTCCTCCACCTCGCCGCTGTCCACCAGCAACTGCCAGGCCATCCAGCCGAGAAAGAGCACGCCGCCCCAGTGAATGGCCCCCAGCGCCACAGGCCAGCGGGACAGGGCGCCGCCAAGACCCAGCCCCATCAGCAGGAGCAGCAGGATGAAGCCGAGGGTGGCCCCCACCACGTGGCGCAGGCTGGCCGTGAAACCGTACCGGGCGCCGGTGCCAAGGGCGACCAGATTGACCGGCCCCGGGGAGATGGACATGGCCAGGGCAAACCCGGCCATGGATAACAGCAGACTGAATTCCATGGATGATGCTCGTTCAATTGAGGGAAGTCTGAGCCTACCCGGCCTGGGCGGCCCGATATTGAAGAAAATTGCGATCCCCTGGATGCCGCCCCCATTGCACACTTAGCGCAAACCGCCGCTTGCGGTAAACTGCCCTTCAACCCTCCATTTTCAGGACATCTCAATGGACCAGTTTGCCCATATCAGCGCCCATGATGCCCACCAGAAGCTGAGCGCAGGCGAAGCCCGTCTCGTGGACATTCGCGATCCCCAATCCTTCGAGACGGCCCACGCGGTCGGCGCCTTCCACCTCACCAACGGCACCCTGGTTCGCTTTATGAACGAGGTGGACTTCGATACCCCTGTCATCGTGATGTGCTATCACGGCAACAGCAGCCAGGGGGTGGCCCAGTACCTGCTGCAACAGGGCTATGACGAGGTCTATAGCCTGGATGGCGGTTTCGAGGCCTGGCGCAGGGAGTTCCCCATCCAGGCGGGGGACGCATGACAGAGGCGGGTCGCTCCTCCTCCACCGGCATGATCCAGCTGCTGGTGCTGGGTGACGCCCGCATGGCCCAGGCGCTGGTGGATTATCTCGCTACCCTGGGCATTTCGTGCGAGCTGACCCAGTCCGAGCTCGGCGTCTCGGTCTGGCTGGCGGACGAACGGCGCCTCGCCCAGGCCCAGCAGGAGGTCAAACGCTTCCTGAGCGAACCCAATCACCCCCGCTACATGGAGGCCTCCTGGCAATCCGGCCATGCCGATGCCCGGATCGACTACAGCAAGGGGATGACGGATCCGGTCACCGACTTCCTCCACCAGGCGGGCCCTCTGACCCTGGTGGTCATCATCGCCTGCCTGGCCATCTACGCTCTGGATGCCATCGGCCTGCCCATCTTCGACGAACTCGCCTTCCACCCCACCCTGGCCCAGTTCACCGACTGGCAGGCCTGGCGCTACGTCACCCCGGCCTTCATCCACTTCTCGGTGCTGCACCTGGTGTTCAACCTGTTGTGGTGGTGGTATCTCGGTGGCCAGATAGAGCAGCGCCTCGGCAGCGGCAAGCTGTTCATCCTGCTTATCGTCGGGGCTGCCCTGCCCAATATCGCCGAGTTCTTTGCCAGCGGCCCGCGCTTTGGCGGCCTCTCCGGGGTGGTCTATGCCCTGCTCGGCTACAGCTGGTTGCGAACCAGGCTGCAACCGGATTGCGGCCTCGCCATGCCGCCAGCCCTGATGGGCTTCATGCTGGTCTGGCTGGTGCTCGGCTTCTTGGACATGCTCGGTACCCCCACCGCCAACATGGCCCATTTGGTCGGCCTGCTGGTCGGCCTTGCCCAGGGCTGGCTGGACAGGCACCACAGGCCGGGGTGAGACCTAGTTGTCGGCAACGGCTCGGCAACCAAAGCCACCACCAACATGGTCACCTAGCAGGCCTGCTGGTCAGCCTTGCCCAAGGCTGGCTGGACAGGCACCACAGGCCGGGGTGAGGCCTGGTTGTCGGCAACGGCTCGGCAACCATAGCGACCGCCAACATGGCTCACCTGGCGGGCCTGCTCGGCCTTGCCCAGGGCTGGCTGGACAGGCACCACAGGCCGGGGTGAGGCCTGGTTGCCGGCAACGGCTCGGCAACCAAAGCGACCACCAACATGGTCACCTGGCGGGTCTGCTGGTCGGCCTTGCCCAGGGCTGGCTGGACAGGCACCACCGGCCAGCCTGAGCCGATTTGCCATAAAAAAACGCCGCCCCTTGGGGCGGCGTTTTTATTGGTCGGCCGGCTTACTGCTTGAGCAGGCTGCCGTCGGTCACCTTGACCGCGGTACCGCCGCTTGCGAAGAAGCTGCCGAACTGGGTCTGCATCTCGGTGGTGACGGCGCCGGTCGGATCGAAGTTCTCGTCCGGTGCCAGCAGCGAGCTGTGACCCCCGGCCACGAAGCGGGCCGCTCTGTGGTTGGCGGCGCCGGTGGCGGTCAGCGGTTGCAGGGCCAGGACCTTGAACAGCGGCTCGGTGCCACCCAGCGGGGCGGTGGCGATGCTGTTCGGGATCACTCGATCCGACAGGCTCAGGGCGCCGTCGCCGACGATTTCGGTGGCAAACAGCGGGAAGTTCGCCGCGATGCCGCTCCCCAGGTTGATGGGGTCTGCCGAATCCAGCACCGACTGCGCCGCAAAGCTGTAGCTCTGCAAGGTACTGGCCGCCGTGGCCTGGGTGGCCGCATCCTGGCTCGGCAGGAATTCGTTGACGAAGCAGGTCGGTACTGCCGTCTTGCAGTTCGGGGCGTAGGCGGTGAAAGCTGCCTTCAGGGCCGCACTGCCAGCGGTCAGCACGCTCATCTGGATGGTCGGACCGAAGGTCGGCGAGTTCAGCAACAGCGGCGCTATGCCGCCACCCGGCATGGCCAGGCCGCCAGTGTCGAACTTGAACAGGGCGTCTGCCGTCGGGTTGCCAACAGACTGGTTGGCCACCGCCAGCAGGTTGGCCCCCGCGATGGCGCCCAGAGAGTGACCCAGGAAGTGTACCTTGAGGCTGCCTGCGGTGCCGATGGCGCCCTTGGCATTGGCCAGCCCCACCGCCAGACGCAGGCCCAGCAGATCCGCCACGCTCTGTTTCAGGTTGTCGCGGGCCACGGTCAGGTAGCTCAGGTTCAGGTAGGGGGTCGGGTTGTCGGAGGTGGTCACCGAGTCCATGCTGCCGGTCAGGGCGAAGCCGCGTTCACCATGCAGGGGATGATCGATCACCACCACGGCCACGTTCTTGCTCGCCTGGCCACCGGCACCAATCTGGCCAAGGGCCAGCGCATAGGCGTTCTCCTTCACGGAGGTGACGCCGTGCTGATAGATGATCACGTCGGTGATGTTCGCCAGCGGTGCGGCGGCGAAGATCCGCATCGGGACGGACTGCACCTCTTCCAGTGCCGGCAGCGGGTTGAAGCGCCCGATATTCATCTCGGGATCCAGCGCCTTGCCGCCGGAGGTGAGGGTCACCCCGATCAGCTTGCTCGCCTCCGCCAGCAGCTCGGCCTGACGGCTCGGGTCGGCGATGAGCTCGCCCAGCAGGGCCGGATCCACACCGGCGCCCACCAGACCGCCGATCACCTCGGCATCCTGTGCCTTCAGCGCATTGGCGATGGCGTAGAGGCTGGGGATGGCGCCGTGCCAGGACTGGGTCCTGGCCTTGTCCCAGGAGCCGGCGGTGGCTGGCGAGGAGAGGAAATAGGGCAGCTTGACCGTACCGGTATAGACCTGGGTCATACCGGCAAGACCTTTCAATTGCGGGTTAGCGTCAACGGCAGCGGCAATGGCATCCTTCTGCTCTTGTGGCAGGAATTGCTCGGCATCCAGCTTGGTCAAGAAGGCAGTACCGCTATCCAAACTGGCGATAGTGTAGGTTCCCGGCAGGCTGGTGTTACCCAGGGCATCTTCTTTCCACAATGCAGCCGCGTCCAGGGTCGGGCTCTTGAGCACGGATGCGGCCGCCCCTTTCACCGCCACCAGCACGTCGGCGCCGGACTGGGTACCGAACCAGTCGGAGAAGATCACGTGGTCGCTGGTGATGCCGGTGGCTGCCTTGAACAGCCCTTCCTGCAGCGCAATCAGGCCGCTGATGGTCTGCTCCTGGGCGTTGCTGCCGGTGCTGGTCTTGTAGTTGCTGTAGTCGCTACCCGGTCGCAGGGGGGCGCCCGTGCTGTCTTTGAGGGTATCGGTCGCCACTATCATGTAGTAGGAAGAGGGGTTGAGCGGCTTGAGCGGCACCAGATTCAGCTTGCCGGTCGTCTCGGCCACCACGAAGTCCACCCCGTAGGTCAGCACCTTTTTCACACCGCTCGGACGCAGGGCAGCACTGTCAAACTCCAGCTCCATCAGGTAGAGGGGTGCCACGGAGGCTGCGAATTCAGCAGCGGCCGGCGCCTTGACCTGGATGCCGGAGGCCGTCACCGGCACGATCTGGATCGCCTGGGTAGTCGACCAGCCATCCAGGGTGGAGAGGGCGGACACCGGGTTGGAGAGATCCGCCGTTTCCGTGGAGAATTTCAGGGTACCGTCGGTCGCACGGGCTGCCAGGGCGCTGGGTCGGACTGCATTGGAGCCGCTCAGCAGATAATCGAGATAGCTTGAGGTATCGCCTGTGTTGTCGTCACTGCCACCACAACCGCTCAGCAGCGCACTGACGACGGCCGCGTAAATTAGCTTTTTCTTCATATCCTTATCTCTTTTATGTTGTTATCCATGATGAGCCTGACGGGGTAGGGTTCAAACCCGACCGAATCATATTAACAGCAACGCAACAATTAATAAGCCTCTGGTCAGTCATCTGATCTGATTTTTTTGTGTACACCATCAAGGAATTGGAATTGATTCCCGGTGTCACAGGGTAGCAGCCAGGGTGCATCAACCAGACCCGACCAGAGCCCGATGGGATCCATGGCGCAAAAAGCCGCCCCGATCTCGGCAAAGGGGACGATTTGTCGGTAGAATGGCGCCATTGCTTAAGGAGACCCCCATGATCGACCCGAAAAAACTGGAAGAGATCGCCAAACAGATACACAACGCCCTGCCCCCCGGCATTCGCAGCATGGGTGAAGAGGTGGAGAAAAAGACCCGTCAGGTCTTGCAGGCCCAGCTCAACAAGCTGGATCTGGTGAGCCGCGAGGAGTTCGACGTGCAGACCAAGGTGCTGCTGCGCACCCGGGAGAAGCTGACCGCCCTCGAGGCCAAGCTGGCCCAGCTCGAGCAGCAGCTCGCCGCCAAGGGCGAATGATCCGGCGTGACCCGCCGTAGATAGCACAAACCCCAGCCAGGCTGGGGTTTGTCGTTTTTATGGGGACAACGAGTTTCTCATCCCCCCTCTCTCGCAAGACGATAAGGGGGCAGATCGACGCTCTGCGGTTGGCCGTGGTCAGATAAACTCGTAGGCATCGCCGAAGATGCGCTCGGGCTCGGCGCCCAGCACCTTGAACTCTTCCCGCGCGGCACCGGCCATCTCGAAGCGGCCCGCCACATAGATGTCGTAGTCATGCAGGCTGACGAAGTCATCCATGATGGCCTTGTGCACCAGCCCGGTCCTGCCGGTCCAGTCGCTCTCGGGCTCCTGCACCACGGGAATGAAGGTCAGCGGCGCGTAGTCGCGCTCCCACTGCTGCATCTGCTCCAGCTCGTAGAGCCAGTGCGCCTGGCGTACCCCCCAGTAGAGGAACACCGGACGCTTGCTGCCGCTGCCGATCAGGTATTCCAGGATGGCGCGGGCATAGGAGAAGCCGGTGCCGCCCGCCATCAGGATCAGCGGTCGGGGGGATTCGTCGCGCAGGAACGCCTTGCCAGCGGCCAGCTCGACCTCGATCTCTCCCTGCTCGCGCATGCGGGCCAGCACCTGACCAGCATAGGCATTCTCGGGAGTGGCACCGATCTGCAGCTCCAGCACGCCGGAGCGGGTCGGCGAGTTGGCGATGGAGAAGGGGCGCTTGTCCGAATCGCTCATCACCACCAGCAGATACTGGCCCGGCTTGAAGCTCACCTCCTGCTGCGGCGCCAGCGCCACGTGCCAGATGGTGTCGACATATTCGCGCAGTTCCTCTACGCGGCACTTGATACGTTGCATTCTTGTCCTTGTGAGGGGCCTGCCCGGCCCGCTTCGCTCATGGTTTCACTGTTTTTATGGCGACCAGTTGGTGGTCAGGTCCGTCGAGCATACCCAATTCGGCACGGCAATACCGCACTTTTGCGTCACAATGGCCGCGCCGCATCGGGGATCCCTCAGTCGAGGATCTTCAGCTCGTCCCAGATGGCATCGATCTTCTGCTTTACCGCCTCATCCTGGACGATGGGCTGACCCCACTCCCGGTTGCTCTCCCCCGGCCACTTGTTGGTGGCATCCAGCCCCATCTTGGAGCCGAGCCCGGAGACCGGCGAGGCGAAGTCCAGGTAGTCGATGGGGGTGTGCTCGATCAGGGTGGTGTCCCGAGCCGGATCCATCCGGGTGGTGATGGCCCAGATAACGTCCTTCCAGTCGCGGGCGTTGATGTCGTCATCGCAGACGATCACGAACTTGGTGTACATGAACTGGCGCAGGAAGGACCAGACCCCCAGCATCACCCGCTTGGCGTGGCCGGGGTAACGCTTCTTGATGGTCACCACCGCCATCCGGTAGGAGCACCCCTCCGGCGGCAGGTAGAAATCCACTATCTCGGGGAACTGCTTCTGCAACAGCGGCACGAACACCTCGTTGAGCGCCACCCCGAGCACCGCCGGCTCATCGGGCGGACGGCCGGTGTAGGTGCTGTGGTAGATGGCATCCCGGCGCATGGTCATGTGGGTGATGGTGAAGACCGGGAACTCGTCCACTTCGTTGTAGTAGCCGGTGTGATCGCCGTAAGGCCCTTCGGGGGCCATCTCCCCCGGCTCCAGATAGCCTTCCAGCACGATCTCGGCGCTGGCGGGCACTTCCAGATCGCAGCTCAGCGCCTTCACCACCTCGGTACGGTTGCCCCGCAGCAGACCGGCAAAGGCGTATTCGGAGAGGCTGTCCGGCACCGGCGTCACCGCGCCCAGGATGGTCGCCGGATCGGCGCCCAGCGCCACCGCCACCGGGAAGCGTTCGCCCGGGTGGGCCTCCTGCCACTCGCGAAAATCGATGGCGCCGCCCCGGTGATCCAGCCAGCGCATGATCAGCTTGTTCTTGCCGATCTTCTGCTGACGATAGATGCCGAGGTTCTGCCGCTTCTTGTAGGGACCGCGGGTGATGGTCAGACCCCAGGTGACCAGGGGCGCCACATCCCCGGGCCAGCAGTGCTGGATGGGGATCTGATCCAGATCCACCGCGCCCCCTTCCAGCACCACCTGCTGACAGGGGGCCGAAGAGAGCCGCTTGGTCGGCATGTTGAGCACCTGCTTGAAGATGGGCAGCTTCTCCATCAGCTCCTTGAGCCCGCGAGGCGGCTCCGGCTCTTTCAGGTAGGAGAGCCAGGTCCCCACCTGGCGCAGGGCGCTGACGTTGGGTTGGCCCATGCCCATGGCAACCCGGTCCGGCGTGCCGAACAGGTTGGTCAACACCGGCATGGTGTAGCCCTTGGGATTCTCAAACAGCAGGGCCGGGCCCCCCGCACGCAGGGTACGGTCGCTGATCTCGGTCATCTCCAGATAGGGGTCTATCTCGCGACTGATGCGCCTGAGCTGTCCGTTTTGTTCCAACTGCGCGATAAAATCACGCAAGTCCTTGTATTTCATGCAAGTACCCCAGCGGGATCAGGTGGTCCCGCATTATAACCCTGGCGGCGTATCCGGTGTACCCGTATCGGACCTCATGACGGACGAGGCGTGTCGCCGCTCCTGAAGCGTCAGCCGGTTTGCCAATTGACCCAGGAGCCTGGGCTCGTCCATCTGCAACAACAGGCCGGCCACCAACCCGCCATACTGGTGCTTGCCGAGTTCGGCCAGGAGGAACTGCTGGGCCCCGTCCGGCAAGGGGGAGAGGCGGCTGAGCTGGTGCAGGGCGGGGACCATCAGGCGGCTGTTCTGGCTGGCGGCGATCAGCAGATCGCTCGCCTCCTGACCTGAATAAAAGCGGGAAATGGTGTGCAGAGCAGTCAGGCTATCGTGATCCACTGGCTGACGCCACAGCTTGAGGTAGAGTGCCGTCTCCCCGGTCTGTTCGATGAAGTGCAGCAGCAACTGGTTGTCCGGCAGGAAGAGATTGAGGGCGGCAAGCCGCTGCGCCTCCCGACGCAGCACGGATACCGGCTGCCGATCGAGCACCGCCAGCAGGGCCTGCTGCTGCTGTGCCAGCTCGGGATTGCGGCTGTAGTAGACCTGCTTGAAGTCGAAGCGATCCTGCTCCAGCAACTGGCGATAGTTGTCCTGCCAGGCCAGCTGCTGCCAGTGGCTCAGCACCAGCCGGGCCTCGGCGGGGAAGTCATAGGCGGGTAGCTGCACCAGGAAACCGTCCACCTTCCCTTCCACCAGCCATTGTGGCGCCTTGGCCGCTTGTGCCCGCACCCAGGCCAGCAGCGCTGGGCTCGGTGCGCCCGATGACTTGAGCTCACCCAGCAACTGGAACAACAGGAACTCCCGCTGCCCCACCGACAGGGTCTCGAGCAACGAGTCCATGGCATCAAACTGCCCGAGCGCCATACGGCCGTCCAGGTACGCCCGATGCCCCTCCAGTCCCTCGTCCGCCACCAGGGGAGCCTGCAATTGCGGCGGGGAGTCGGCATGCACCGGGGCCGCCAGCCACAACCAACCCATCCATATGAACAACACCAGCTTCATGACGTCCCTTTCCTTGTGACATCGAGGCTTCATACTACTAAGCCAGCCGTGAAATAGATAAACAAAAACCGCGACCTGGGCCGCGGTTTTGTCATTGAAGAGGCTGTTACTTCTGTTGACGCTTCATGGAGTCGAAGAACTCGTCGTTGGTCTTGGTCGCAGCCAGCTTGTCGATGAGGAACTCGATGCTGTCGATCTCGCCCATGGGGTGAATGATCTTGCGCAGGATCCACATCTTCTGCAGCTCGTCCGGTGCGGTCAGCAGCTCTTCCTTGCGGGTGCCGGAGCGGGTGATGTCGATGGCCGGGTAGACGCGCTTCTCGGCAATCTTGCGCGAGAGGTGCAGTTCCATGTTGCCGGTACCCTTGAACTCTTCGTAGATGACTTCATCCATCTTGGAGCCGGTATCGATCAGCGCGGTGGCGATGATGGTCAGGCTGCCGCCCTCTTCGACGTTGCGCGCCGCACCGAAGAAACGCTTCGGACGGTGCAGGGCGTTGGCGTCCACACCACCGGTCAGCACCTTGCCGGAAGACGGGATGACGGTGTTGTAGGCGCGGGCCAGACGGGTGATGGAGTCCAGCAGGATCACTACGTCCTTCTTGTGCTCGACCAGACGCTTGGCCTTCTCGATCACCATTTCGGCGACCTGGACGTGACGGGAGGCCGGCTCGTCGAAGGTGGAGGCGATCACTTCGCCCTTCACCATCCGCTGCATCTCGGTCACTTCTTCCGGACGCTCGTCAATCAGCAGCACGATCAGCTCACAATCCGGGTGGTTGTAGGCGATGCTCTGGGCGATGTTCTGCAGCAGCATGGTCTTACCGGCCTTGGGCGGTGCAACGATGAGACCGCGCTGGCCCTTGCCGATCGGGGATGCCAGATCCAGTACGCGGGCGGTGATGTCTTCGGTGGAACCGTTGCCACGCTCCATGCGCAGACGCTCGTTGGCGTGCAGGGGAGTGAGGTTTTCAAACAGGATCTTGTTGCGGGAGTTTTCCGGACGGTCGTAGTTGACGTCGTTGACCTTGAGCAGGGCGAAATAGCGCTCGCCCTCTTTCGGCGGCCGGATCTTGCCGGAAATGGTATCGCCGGTACGCAGGTTGAAGCGGCGGATCTGGCTCGGGGAGACATAGATGTCATCCGGACCAGCGAGATAAGAGCCGTCTGCACTGCGCAGGAAACCGAAACCGTCGGTCAGGATTTCCAGCACACCGTCGCCAAAGATATCCTCGCCGCCCTTGGCGTGCGCCTTGAGGATTGCAAAGATAATGTCTTTCTTGTGCGCCCGAGCCAGATTTTCCAACCCCATGGATTCGCCAAGCTGGACCAGCTCGGACACAGGAGTGTTCTTAAGTTCAGTCAGATTCATAGTGGTGAAAGTCTGTAAGCAAGGATTGAAATGAGGAGACAGTCTGCTGGATTGATGCTGATCGGATTTGACTTGCCAGGCTGGTAGTTAAGCAAAGAGTCAGGCAAAAAGGTTAGCAAACGAGCGATAAACTAGCACCAATCAGGGTGAGCGTCTAGGTGATAAAACACAAGGAGCGCATTATTGCAATGCGCTCCTTCTTGATTATTACAGGTTACCGTCCAGGAACTCTTTCAGTTGGGTCTTGGACAGGGCGCCGACCTTGGTCGCTGCCACTTCACCATTCTTGAACAGCAGCAGGGTCGGGATACCACGAATGCCGTACTTGGGCGGAGTGTCGGCGTTATGATCGATGTTCAATTTCGCCACGGTCACGCGACCTTCATATTCCTGAGCAACTTCGTTCAGGATCGGGGCAATCATCTTGCACGGTCCACACCATTCGGCCCAGAAATCGACCAGAACAGGGCTGTCGGCGTTGATTACATCGGCCTCGAAGCTGGCATCGCTCAGCTGAACAATCTTGTCACTCATCTCCAACTCCAGTCAGTAATTAAGGCTTTATTGATGGTTCAACAAAGGCAATAGTTGCCCTATTTGAAATGATCCTGTTTATTATTGCAAGCCTAACCTGATAACCTACCGCCATGAGCAAAACACATCTAACGACCGAAAAATTCGCCCAAATGGGCCTCGAACCCGAAGTTCTGGCTGGTCTGGAATCAAAGGGATTTCACTATTGTACGCCCATCCAGGCACTGTCCCTGCCCCTGCTGGTTGAAGGTCATGACCTTGCCGGTCAGGCTCAGACGGGGACCGGCAAAACCCTGGCTTTCCTGGCGGCGACATTCAACTATTTGCTGACCCATCCGCTGACCAGGCCGCGCCTCGTCAACCAGCCCCGCGCCATCATCATGGCCCCGACCCGGGAGCTGGCCGTCCAGATCTATAACGATGCAGAGAGCATGTCCGCCTCCACCGGGCTCAAGCTCGGTCTCGCCTATGGTGGCGAAGGCTACGACAAGCAGCTGGCCGTGCTGGAACAGGGCGTCGACATCCTTATCGGCACCACGGGTCGCATCATCGACTACTTCAAGTCCAAGGTCATCGATCTCGGCAACATCCAGGTCGTGGTTCTGGACGAAGCGGATCGCATGTTCGATCTGGGCTTCATCAAGGACATCCGTTTCCTGTTCCGCCGCATGCCCCCCGCCACCGAGCGTCTGAGCATGCTGTTCTCCGCCACCCTCTCCCTGCGGGTGCAGGAGCTGGCCTATGAACACATGAACCACCCGGAACATGTGCAGGTCGAACCGGAACAGATGACCGGCGTGCGGATCAAGGAGGAGCTCTTCTACCCCTCCAACGAAGACAAGATGTTGCTGCTGCTCTCCCTGATGGAAGAGGAGTGGCCCGAGAAAGCCATCGTCTTCGCCAACACCAAGCACGTCTGTGAAGACGTTCACGCCTGGCTGGAGAATGACGGCCACCGCGTCGGTCTGCTGACCGGCGACGTGCCGCAGAAGAAGCGGATGAAGATCCTGGAAGAGTTCACCAAGGGCACCCTGGATATCCTGGTCGCCACCGACGTGGCCGCCCGTGGTCTGCACATCCCCGACGTGACCCACGTCTTCAACTACGACCTGCCCGATGATGCCGAAGACTATGTCCACCGCATCGGTCGTACCGGCCGCGCCGGCAGAAGCGGTCACTCCATCAGCCTGGCCTGTGAAGACTATGCCTTCAACCTGCCGGCCATCGAGGAGTACATCCACCACCCCATCCCGGTCAGCAAGTATGACCGCGAGGCGCTGCTGGATGACGTCACCGCGCCAAAACGGGTGTTCCGCAACCGCCAGCCAGTGAACCGCAACATGCGGGATCGCCAGGGCGGTGGCAACAGCAACAACCGTCGTCGCCCCCCCCGCAAGAACTGAGGGATCGGCCAAGTTGCACAACTCGCCTCTCTATGCCGCCATCGACCTCGGCTCCAACAGCTTTCACATGCTGGTGGTGCGCGAGGTCGCCGGTGCCCTGCGCACCGTCACCAAGGTCAAGCGCAAGGTACGCCTCGCCGCCGGCCTCGATGCCGATTTTCGCCTCAACCGTGCCGCCATGGAGCGGGGCTGGGATTGTCTGCGCCTCTTCTCCGAGCAGTTGCAGGACATCCCGTCCGACAACATCCGGGTAGTGGGCACCGCCACCCTGCGCCTGGCCACCAACGTCGACGAATTCATCAGCGAAGCGGAACGGGTGCTCAACCACAGCATCGAGATCATCTCGGGCGAGGAAGAAGCCAAGACCATCTATGAAGGTGTCTCCTGGACGTCGGCAGGGGAAGGCAACCGGCTGGTGATCGACATCGGCGGGGCCAGCACCGAGCTGGTGATCGGCGAGCAGAGCGAAGCCAAGCTGCTCAACAGCCTGCACATGGGCTGCGTCACCTGGCTCAACAACCACTTCGGTGATGGCGAGCTCTCCGAGGCGCGCTTCAACCAGGCCATTGCCGCCGCCAAGGCGGTACTGGAGAAAGTGGCTGCGGACTACCGTGTCCTCGGCTGGCGCACCTGCGTCGGCGCCTCCGGCACCGTCCAGGCACTGCAGGAGATCATGCTGGCCCAGGGCAAGAGCGAGCGGGTCACCCTGCCCAAGTTGCAAGAGCTGATGGGTCAGGCCATCGCCTGCGGCAGACTCGATAAGTTGCAGCTCGAAGGGCTGGCGGCCGAACGGCTGACCGTGTTCCCCTCCGGTCTCGCCATCCTGATCGCCATCTTCGAAACCCTCGACATCGAGAGCATGACCCTGGCGGGCGGTGCACTGCGTGAAGGGCTCATCTACGGCCTGCTCGGCAACAATCACGACTGTGATGCCCGGGATCGCACCGCCGACAGCCTGATCAGCCGCTACCAGCTCGACAAGGAGCACGCCGAGCGGGTCCGCGACACCGCCATCGAGGCGTTCACCCAGTTGCAGCCGGCCTGGCGCCTCTCCAAGCGCTACGGTCGCCCGATCCTGCGCTACGCAGCCCTGCTGCACGAAATCGGTCTGTGCATCGAGTACAAGAAGGCGCCGCAGCACGCCGCCTACATCATTGACAACATCGACATGCCTGGCTTCACCCCCGCGCAGAAGAAGCTGCTGTCGGCCCTGCTGTTCAACCAGCGGGATGAATTCAAGCTGGAGCCGCTGGAGAAACAGGGCGCCGTCACCGGTCGCCAGGCAATCCGGTTGGCCCGCATCCTGCGCATCTCCCTCATCCTCTGCATGCGCCGGACCCAGGGCACTGTGCCCAGGTTCATGCTGCAAGCCGATGAAGATGCCCTGACCCTGACCCTGCCCAAGGGTTGGCTGGACGAGCACTACCTGCGCGCCAGCGAGCTGCGCCTCGAGGTGGATCGCCAGCAGAAGATGGGCTGGTCCACCCGGCTGCTGGAAGCCTGAGCCGCACACCCCATGGCCGATTACCAACCCGTCAGCTGTGACCTGTACGACTGGCTGGAGATCGCCGCCAGCTGGCAGCTGCCCGTCACGATCACCGACCGGGATGGACGAACCTGGGCGGACAAGATCCGCACCATAGAAGCCAGCGACGGAGTGGAGTATCTGCTGCTGGAGCGCGCTGAGCGCCTCAGCCTGGCGGACCTGGCGACCCTGGAACTCGTCTGGCAAGGGGAAGAAAAGCGGATCCACTTCGCCCCACCCCGCAGCCAATGAATAGCAAGAGGGCCAACCTGATCAGGTTGGCCCTCTTCGTTTGACGCTCAAACTCCCTGCCAGACTCCCTGCCAGTCGCCACTCAACTCGCCAGCGCCGCCATCACATAGACGTCGAAGCGGTTGCTCTTGGTCTCGATGGCCATGCTGGGCTTGTGCTCGTTGAGCCAGCCCGCATAGCCGGGCCGCTTCACCACCACCCGCTTGTCAGCCATCCTGAGCGCCGCTGGCAGCAGAGCATCCGCGTCGAGATCCGCCCCCACCAGGGACTGGAACACCCGCATCTCTTTTTTCACCAGCGCCGACTTCTGCTTGTGGGGGAACATGGGGTCCAGGTAGATGACCTCCGGCCGCTCGGTCAGCGCCAGCAGGGTCTCCACCGCCGGGCCTTGCAGCAGTTGCATCCGCTCGCGCACCCAGGGGCCTATCTCGGGATCCTGCCCCGCCCGGGTCAGACCGTCCTGGAGCAGGGCCGCCACCACGGGGCTGCGTTCGATCAGGGTCACCTTGCAGCCGAGGGAGGCGAGCACGAAGGCATCGCGCCCGAGCCCGGCGGTGGCATCCACCACGGTCGGCATGGCTCCCGACTTCAATCCCACCGCCTTTGCGATGGACTGGCCGCGCCCGCCACCGAACTTGCGCCTATGGGCCACCGCCCCTTCCACGAAATCCACATAGACGGCCCCCAGCTTGGGTTCGTCCAGCTTGCGCAGCTCCAACCGCGATGCGGTCAGCACCAGGGCGAAGGGAGCGGGAAACGCCACGTCGGCAAGGCGCTGGCGCAGGGCGTCGAGCTCGCCATCGCGGGCGGGCACTTCACTGAAAACCTGAATATGGGGCATAACATGGACTCATCACGGCGCAGAAGCCGGCATGATAGCAGAAGCAGGGGGTCAGCTCACCGTGGTCAGATTCGCCAGGTTCATTCCCTGACGGTTGAGACTCAGGTACTCGGTCAGATCGTCGAAGGGCAGCGGGCGGCTGAGCAGATACCCCTGGGTGAAGGCGCACCCCTTCTGGCAGAGGAAATTGAGCTGCTCCCGGGTCTCCACCCCTTCGATCACCACCTGCATGCCGAGGTTGTGCACGATGTTGATGATGCCGTCGAGCAGCAGGCGGTCCTGCTCGTTGAAGGGAATATGGCGCACGAAGGAGCGATCGATCTTCACCAGATCCACCGGGAAGGTACGCAGGTAGTTCAGTGCCGAGTAGCCGGTGCCGAAGTCGTCGATGGCCAGCTTGCAGCCCGCCTCGCGCAGGGCATCGATCCGCACCCTGTGCTGATCGCTGGTCTCCATCAGCAGGGACTCGGTGATCTCGATGATGATGTCCGCCGGATCCAGCTCGAAGTGGCGGATCACCCTGAGCCACTCGTTGGCCTCCGGGTCTATGGTCTGGAATTCCAGGGTGGAGCGGTTGATGGACATCTGCAGATCCGGGAAGCCGGACTGCTGCAATCTGGCCAGATCCCGGCAAGACTGCCACAGCACCAGGGCACCCAGCCCCTGGATGAGCCCCGCCTCTTCCGCCAGCGGGATGAAATCCGCCGGTGAGACCTGACCCCAGTGGGGGTGATACCAGCGCACCAGGGCCTCCAGCTTGGCGACCCGGCCGCTGCGGTTGTCCCAGATGGGCTGGTAGGCCATGGTCAGCTGGCCCAGCTTGATGGCCTCCGCCAGATCGTGCTGCATCTGGTGGCGCTGACTCACCTCTTCCCGCATGGAGGCGTTGTAGGTGCCGAGGGGGCGTCCCTGGCGCTTGGCGACGAACAGGGCCTGCTCGGCATTGCGCAAGAGCTCGTCGCTGTCGCCGCCGTCATTGGGACAGAGGGTGATCCCCAGGGTGGCGGTCACATAGAGGTGCTGGTTGGCCAGCATGAAGGGGCGGGCAAAGCCGCCGATCACCTGCTTGGCAAACACCTCGGCCTGACGGCGGTTGACGATGCCGGGCACCAGGAAGGCAAACTCGTCGCCGCCGATGCGGGCCACCAGGTCCTCGGTGCGCACCCGGCTCACCAGCCGATCCGATACCTCCCGCAGCAGGGCGTCGCCCACATGGTGATCCATGCTGTTGTTGACCGCCTTGAAGTTGTTGAGGTCGAGCACCATGAGGGCGAAGCGCTCCCCCCGCTCGCAGAAGCGGGCCAGACAGCGACCGAACAGCCAGCGGTTGGGCAGGCCGGTGAGGTTGTCGTAGTTGGCCTGGGCGGCGATCTTCTGCTCCGCCAGCTTGGTCTGGGAAAGATCGCTGAAGATGGCGATGTACTGACTGATCTTGCCCCCTTCCCGCACGGCGCTGATCATCAGCTGCTGGGGATAGAGCTTGCCGTTCTTGCGCTTGTTCCACACCTCCCCACGCCAGATCCCCACCCGCTCCAGGGCGTGGTACATGTCCGCATAGAAAGTCTGATCGTGCAGTCCAGACTTGAGCATGCTGGGCCGCTGGCCACACGCCTCCTCCTCGCTGTAACCGGTGATCTTCTCGAAGGCCGGATTGACCGAGATGATGCGACTGTCGGCATCGCACACCAGAATGGCTTCGGAGAGGTTGTCATAGACCCGGTGGGAGAGCTTGAGCTGCTCCGCATGGCGCCTGATGGGATCGATGTTCTCCAGCACCACCATGAGATAGTCGGGGTGCATCTGCTCGTTGCGGATCAGGGTCACCGTCACCCGTCCCCACAGGACGGTCCCATCCCGATGGAGATAACGCTTCTCCTGGGTAAACGCGGGACGCTCTCCCCGCTTGAGGGCGTCGTAGAGCGCAATACTGGTCTGCCAGTCGTCCGGATGGTTGATTTCGGCGACGGTGAGCTGTTGCAGCTCCTCCTGGCTGTAGCCGAGCATCTTCTCGATGGCCGGGTTCGCCCAGAGGATCTTGCCGCCCAGATCCACCTTGCCGATGCCCACGGGCGCATGGGACATCATGGTGTCCAGGAAGTGGTGATGTTCCGGTTGCGCCGGCTGCTCCTGGCTCTGGCGCTGCTGATACATCAGCGCCAGTTCACGACCGGCGAGCGGGGCCAGCAGACGCAGCAGGCCCACTATCTTCTCCATTCTCGGCATGGCCCGCTTGAACATGACGCTGCACAGGCCGATGGTCTCTCCCTCGGCGTTCTTGAGCGCGACGCCGGCATAGGCTCTCACCTCGCAGCGCTCCAGCACGGCGGCGTGGGGGAACAGCTGACGGGTGCGATCGCTGAACCAGGCTTCACCCTGTTGCATGGCGATCTCCCCCGGAGTGTCGGCGAGGGGGAAGCTGTAGGCGTTGATGTCGAGGGAGGCGGGATAGGCGGCATGCACGGTAAAGAACAGACCCGCCTGATCCTTGCCGGACACCAGGACGAAGTCAGCCCCCACCGCGTTGGCGATTTCACTCACAAAGGCATCAAAATATCCCTGACCACTCGAATGAGACAGGCTGGAGATGATTTGATAGACAGACTCGAGTGCTCGCCTCATGGCAAGGTTCTTTCTCTCCCTGGAAGGTAGAACCCGACTCTACTGAAGAGGCGGGGACAGTGCAAACATGCACTCCGCAAGATATTAAAAAGGCTTGGAAAAAGGGACCAAAAGGTCCCTTTTTCTATCAAAAATCACGTTTCGATCCCACTATGCCGCAAATGTGTACCTGCTTGAAGCTCCCGCAGTGGCGCGGCAGCTCATCCAATCGAGGCTCACTGTGGCGGCGGGACCTCACGCGGCGATACCACTGTGACGCAGCAGCGCATCCACCTGGGGCTCCCGGCCACGGAAGGCACGGAACAGCTCCATCGGCTCCCTGGAGCCGCCCTTTTCCAGAATGTTCTTCAGGAAGGAGTGGCCCGTGGCCGGGTTGAAGATCCCCTCCTCCTCGAAGCGGGAGAAGGCGTCGGCAGAAAGTACCTCGGCCCACTTGTAGCTGTAGTAGCCCGCCGCGTAGCCGCCCGCGAAGATGTGGGAGAAGCTGTGCTGGAAGCGGTTGAACGCCGGAGGCGTCATCACGGCGACCTGGCTGCGCACCTCAGCCAGCAGCGCAGGGATCTGATCCGCTCTGGCCGGGTCAAAGGTCTGGTGCAGACGGAAGTCGAACAGGGCGAACTCCAGCTGGCGCAGCATCTGCATCGCCGCCTGGAAGTTGCGGGCGGTCAGCATCTTCTCCAGCAGATCGGCGGGCAGCGGCTCCCCGGTCTCGTAATGGCCGGAGATGAAGGCCAGCGCCTCGGATTCCCAGCACCAGTTCTCGAGGAACTGGCTCGGCAGCTCCACCGCATCCCAGGCTACGCCGTTGATGCCGGCCACGCCAGCCACATCGATGCGGGTCAGCATGTGGTGAATGCCGTGGCCGAACTCGTGGAACAGGGTGACCACTTCGTTGTGGGTGAACAGGGCCGGTTTGCCGTCCACCGGGCCGTTGAAGTTGCAGGTCAGGTAGGCCACCGGCTTTTGCAGGGAGCCGTCCTGACGGTAGCGGCGACCCAGGCAGACATCCATCCAGGCGCCGCCCTGCTTGTGCTCGCGGGCGTAGAGATCCAGGTAGAAGCTGCCGCGCAGCTCGTCATCGGCGTCAAAGATGTCGTAGAAGCGCACGTCCGGGTGCCAGGTGTCGATGCCGAGACGCTCGCGCACCTTCATGCCGAACACCCGCTTGACCACCTCGAACAGCCCCTTCACGACCCGACCGGCGGGGAAGTAGGGACGCAACTGCTCATCAGAGACCGAAAACTTGTGCTGTTTGAGCTTTTCTGCGTAATAGGCAAGATCCCAGGCCGCCAGTTCGTCCTGACCGTGCTGCTCGGCGGCAAAGGCGCGGATCTCCTCCAGCTCCGCCTTGCCTTGGGGCAGGGACTTGGCAGCCAGGTCGGTGAGGAAGTCCACCACCTGCTCCGGCTTGTCCGCCATCTTGGTCGCGAGGGAGAGCTCGGCATAGTTGGCAAAGCCCAGCAGTCGGGCCAGCTCCCGGCGCAGGGTGAGCAACTCGGTCATGATGGCGGAGTTGTCCCACTTGCCGGCGTTGGGGCCCTGGTCGGAGGCGCGGGTGGTGAAGGCCTCATACAGCTCGGCACGCAGGGCGCGGCTGTCGGCATACATCATCACCGGCAGGTAGGAGGGGATGTCCAGGGTGAACAGCCACCCCTCCTTGCCCTTGAGTTCGGCCATCTGGCGCGCGGCAGCCTGGGCGCTCGCGGGCAGACCAGCCAGCTCTGCCTCGTCGGTCACCAGCTTGTGCCAGCCCTGGGTCGCGTCCAGCACGTTGTTGCTGAAACGGGAGGCGAGCTCCGAGAGGCGGGCCTGGATCTCGCCGTAACGCTGCTGCGCCTCGGCAGGCAGACCGATGCCGGAGAGGCGAAAATCGCGCAGGGTGTTCAGGATCTCCTTGCGCTGGGCATCATCTAGCCGGGGGAAGTCATCGCTCTCGGAGAGGGCCAGATAGGCTTGATAGAGCCCTTCATGCTGACCGACATAGGTCTGGAATTCGGAAAGCAGCGGCAGGCAGGCATCGTGAGCCGCCCGCAGCGCCTCGCTGTTCTGCACGGCGTTGAGGTGGCTGATGGGGGACCAGATCCGGGAGAGGCGGTCGTTGACCTCTTCCAGCGGGGCGATCAGGCTGTCCCAGGTGTGAGGCTCCTTCTGGGCCAGCACATCCTCAATCTTCTGTTTGCAATCGGCGATGGCCTGCGTCACGGCAGGTTGCACCTGATCGGGCTGGATCTGGCTGAAGGGAGGCAGCGAGTCCATTGTCAGCAAAGGGTTAGTCATCTGCGGTACCTCTAAATGCTCTGCAGCCCCTGCCGTCCAGAAGCCTGCTTGGACCATCTAAGATGTAGGCAGAAACCCCATTTATCAAGCCTTTGCCGCCAAGAGACGGGCATGTTGCCCACTTTTTCAGGCATTTTGTTCATAAAACCAGCATTTCATCTACCAGAGACGACAATGCCGGCCCGAGGGCCGGCATTGTGAGGGCATGGACACTCCCCGCCTCAGCGTCGGGCGTCCTCTTTCAACCACTGGGCGACCCGCTTGGCGAAGTAGGTGAGGATGCCATCGGCCCCGGCCCGCTTGAAGCAGAGCAGGGATTCCATCACGCACTCCTTCTCCTTGAGCCAGCCATTCTGGATCGCCGCCATGTGCATGGCGTACTCGCCGCTCACCTGATAGGCGAAGGTCGGCACGCCGAACTGATCCTTCACCCGGCGGATGATGTCCAGGTAGGGCATGCCCGGCTTGACCATGACGCTGTCCGCCCCTTCGGCGATGTCGAGGGCCACTTCGTGCAGGGCTTCGTTGCCGTTGGCCGGATCCATCTGGTAGGTGGCCTTGTTGCTCTTGCCGAGGTTGGCGGCGGAGCCCACCGCATCGCGGAACGGGCCGTAGTAGTGGGAGGCGTACTTGGCGGAGTAGGCCATGATCTGCACGTTGACGAAGCCATTCTCCTCCAGCGCGGCGCGGATGGCACCGATGCGGCCGTCCATCATGTCGGACGGGGCCACCATGTCGGCCCCGGCGGCGGCATGGGAGAGCGCCTGCTTCACCAGGATCTCGGTGGTGATGTCGTTCTGCACATAGCCTTCGTCATCGATGATGCCGTCCTGGCCATGGGTGGTGAAGGGGTCGAGCGCCACATCGGTGATGACCCCGAGCTCCGGGAAGCGAGCCTTGAGGGCACGGGTCGCCCGCTGGGCCAGGGCATCCGGGTTGTAGGCCTCTTCCGCCATCAGACTCTTTCTCTCCAGCGGCGTCACCGGGAACAGGGCCACCGCCGGCACACCCAGGGCCACCAGTTCGGCGGCCTCTTCGAGCAGCAGATCGATGGAGAGCCTGTCCACCCCCGGCATGGAGGCAACGGCCTCTCGCTGACCCTCTCCCTCCAGCACGAACACGGGATAGATGAGATCGTCGACGGTCAGTACGTTCTCGCGCACCAGGCGGCGGCTGAAGTCATGTTTGCGCACCCGGCGCAGGCGACGGCCCGGGAAGGCCCCCGGAAGAGTTGTGGCCATGAATCACTCCAAAAGCGGAAGTTGGAAGAATGCGGCGGAGGTGGCCCGGGTATGGGCCAGCAAGGCCTCGGGCGCTTCACCACGGCAGGCCGCCACCACCTGGGCGATGTGCGGCAAAAAAGCGGGTTCGTTGCGTTTGGGTCTGGGTTTCAGATCCCGCGGCACCAGGTAGGGGGCGTCTGTCTCTATCATCAGGCGACCCGCCGGAATGCGGGCCACTTGCTCGCGCAGCAGCTGGCCACGGCGCTCGTCACAGAGCCAGCCGGTCACCCCGATATGCAGCCCCAGCGCCAGGCACTCGTCCAGCTCGGCGTCGGAGCCGGTGAAGCAGTGCAGCACGGCCCCCGGCAGGCGGGGCAACCAGGGGCGCAGGATCTCGACGAATTTGTCATGGGCATCGCGGCAGTGGAGAAACACCGGCATCCCGAGATCGGCGGCGAGCGCCAGCTGGGCGTCAAACACCGCGTCCTGCACCGGACGGGGGGAGAAGTCCCGGTTGTAGTCGAGACCGCACTCGCCGATGGCCACCACCTGGGGCAGGGCCGCCAGTTCGCGCAAGGCGGGCAGGGTCGCCTCATCGACGCTTTTGGCATCATGGGGATGTACCCCGGCGGTGGAGAAGCAGTAACCGGGCCAGCGGGCGGCCAATGCGGCGCTCTCGCGGCTGCCGGCCAGATCGGTGCCGGTCAGGATCAAGGCTTCCACCCCGGCGGCGCGCGCGCGTTCCACCAGGTCGGCCTGTTCGCCGGCGAACTGGCTGCTGGTCAGGTTCAAACCGATGTCGATCATGGAGTCAGGGGTTCCGGACAAACGAGGTGCATATCAGGCATTTGAAAACCATCTACTCGATGGGGCCTTACCATACGCCTCGAACGGATGCATGAAAAGAGGAAGGGAGCCTCAGCTCCCCTCTTCCGTTTGTTGCTGCTCCTCGTCCTCTTTCTTCACGTAGAAGCGGGCGAAGAACAGACCTATCTCCCACAGGCCCCACATGGGGATCGCGAGCAGGGTCTGGGAGAAGACATCGGGCGGCGTCAGCAACATACCGACCACGAAGACCCCGACGATGACGTAAGGGCGCTTCTCCTTCAGGCTCCTGGGGGTGGTCACCCCGGTCCAGCAGAGCAGTATGGTGGCCACCGGGATCTCGAACGCCACCCCGAACGCGAAGAACAGGGTCAGCACGAAGTCCAGGTAGCTGGCGATGTCGGTCGCCACCGTCACCCCGGCGGGGGCGGTACTGGTGAAGAAACCGAACACCAGGGGGAACACCACGTAGTAGGCAAACGCCATGCCGGCGTAGAACAACACGGCACTGGAGGCGACCAGCGGCATGATGAGACGCCGTTCATGCTGGTACAGACCGGGGGCGATGAAGGCCCAGGCTTGGTAGAGCAGATAAGGGATCGCCACGAAGAAGGAGACCACCAGGGTCAGCTTGATGGGCGTGATGAAGGGCGTCGCCACATCCGTCGCTATCATGCTGGTGCCTGCCGGCAACTGGCTGAGCAGCGGCTGGGCCACGAAGTCGTAGATGTTGTTGGAGAAGTAGATCAGCGCGATGAACACCAGCAGGATGGCGGTGATGGAACGCAGCAGACGGGTTCTCAGCTCCACCAGATGGCTGATGAGGGGTTGTTCTGCCTGACTCATGGCTTCACCTCCCCTGTGGCTGCGGACTCGCTGGCAGGCACAGGCTCGCCCTCTCGCTGGCTGTTGACCGGTGGCACCTCTGGGGTCGCGGGCACCGAGGCCGCCACCGGAGTGGCTGGCTCAGCCTGGGCGAGCTCCCGAGGCGGGCGGATCTCGTTCTCCCCCTGATAGGGACGATTCACCGACTGGGCGGCCGCTTTCAACTGCTCGATGGACTCCTGCAGCTCGGGGCTCAGGTTGTTCATCTGCAACCGTTCGGCCTTCTTCAGATCGTTGTGCAGATCCTGCAACTTGAGCTCCTGTTCCAGCTCGGCCTTGACCGAGTTGGCGGTGCTGCGGATCAGCCTTATCCAGTGGCTGGCGGTGCGGATCGCGACCGGCAACCGCTCGGGGCCCAGCACCACCAGGGCGACGACGCCGATGACGACCAGTTCCCAAAAACCGATGTCGAACATGGCTTAGGCCTGATCTTTGTCTTTCTGCTTGGCGGCTTCGGCGTTGCTGGCCGTCTCGTTCAACTGCTTGGTCGGGAACTCGGCATCTTTCTGCTCGGGTTTGGTGTCGGCCGGCTCATCAGAGAGCGCCTTCTTGAACCCCTTGACCGCCGCGCCCAGATCGCCACCGATACCGCGCAATTTCTTGGTGCCAAACAACAGCACGACGATGACTGCGATGATCAACAACTGCCAAATACTGATACCACCCATGACTTTCTCTCCGGATAGGCGCCCGATGGCGCAGGTTATTTAATGGGAACGGGTTCGCAACCAACCCAGCAGCCAGCATAACCCGGCGCCGGCGAGGCTGATTTGTCCCCACTCAATGTATTGTTTCTGGGTCAGCAAGAATACACCCGCAAGCAGCAGGCTGGCTCCAACCCCTAAGAGGTAGCGGGCTTGCCCCTGACGGCGACTGTGGCGACGGAAATCGGCAAACATCTGGTCGAAGTGGTGCTGCTGATGGCGGGCCTGACGCAGGGTCTCATAGACCAGCTCCGGCAGCTCCGGCAGTTTCTCCGCCCAGAACGGCGCCTTCTCCTTGATGGCATTCCACACCGCCTTGGGGCCGACCTGCTCGTGCATCCAGTTCTCCAGGTAGGGCTTGGCGGTCTGCCACAAATCGAGCTGCGGGTAGAGCTGGCGCCCCAGCCCCTCCACATAGAGCAGGGTCTTTTGCAGCAACACCAGCTGCGGCTGCACCTGCATGTTGAAGCGGCGCGCGGTGTTGAACAGATTGAGCAGCACGTGGCCGAAGGAAATCTCGGAGAGCGGTTTCTCGAAGATGGGCTCCAGCACGGTGCGGATGGCGAACTCGAACTCGTCCACCTTGGTATCGGGCGGCACCCAGCCGGACTCCACGTGCAGCTCGGCTACCCGGCGGTAGTCGCGGTTGAAGAAGGCGAGGAAATTCTCCGCCAGGTAGCGCTTGTCTTCCCGGTTGAGGGTGCCGACGATGCCGCAGTCGATGCCGATCCAGAGCGGATTCTCCGGGTGTTCGAAAGAGACGAAGATGTTGCCCGGGTGCATGTCGGCGTGGAAGAAGCTGTCGCGGAACACCTGGGTGAAGAACACTTCCACTCCGCGCTCGGCCAGCAGCTTCATGTTGGTGCCGTTGGCTTCCAGCGCGGCAATGTCGGAGACCGGAATGCCGTAGATACGCTCCATCACCAGCACCTGCTCACGGCAATGGTCCGTGAACACCTCGGGTACATAGAGTGCCTCGGAACCGGTGAAGTTGCGGCGCAGCTGGATGGCGTTGGCCGCTTCGCGCATCAGGTTGAGCTCGTCGAGTATGGTCTTGCGATACTCCTCCACCACCTCGACGGGGCGCAGTCGTCCGCTCTGGGGCACGAAACGGGCCACCAGACGAGCCAGGGCCTGCATCAGGCGCAGGTCGGCCTCGATGACCGACTCGATATCGGGACGGATCACCTTGATGACGATCTCGCGGCCGTTCTCCTTCAACCGGGCGGTGTGCACCTGGGCGATGGAGGCGGATGCCAGCGGCGTCTCGTCGAAGTCATCGAACAGAGTCTCGACGGGGCAACCCAGGCTCTCTTCTATCTGGCGACGGGCGGCCTGACCACAGAAGGGTGGCACCCTGTCCTGCAGCAGGGCCAGCTCTTCGGCAATGTCAGGGGGCAGCAGGTCTCGGCGGGTCGAGAGCATCTGACCGAACTTGATGAAGATGGGACCCAGGGCCTCGAAGGCGAGGCGAATACGGGCGCCACGGCTCATGCCTTGTTGCTTGTTCTTGAGCCAGAACAGACTGCGACGGGCCAGACGGCCAGGCCAGGGCTGATAACGGGCGGGCACCAGCTCGTCGATGCCCTGTTCCAGCAGGATGCTGACGATGCGATAGAGGCGTTTGAACTCCTTCGGGGTCATCAGCTCACCTGCTGTTCGAGGCGGGCAAGCCGCAACTCGATCGCCTTCATCTGTTGGGCCAGCTCTTCGACATCGTCATTGAAGCTCGCCACTTCCAGCGGACCCGGGGCAAGCCTCGCCTCCTCGGTCAAATACTCGGCCACTTGACGCTGGGAAAGGCACAACTCTCGCCCCACAAAACGGCGAGCCTGACGGGCACCACTGCACAGGGTGTGGGCCACCACATCGCCGGTGTAGCGGGACAGCTCCTCTTCCCAGTCGATATCGAGCTCGCCAAGCAGGGCGCTGAATGCCTGCACCAGCTGGGGGTCACCGCTCAGGTCCAGTTTCTCCTCGCGGATGTAGCGGGTCAGGGCGGAAGGCTCCTTGAGCAGGCCGAGGGCGGTCAGGGAGAGGCTCAGCACCGCATCCGCCTCCCCTTCAAACCTGGCCAGCACATCCAGACGGCGCTCCGAGAAGACAAACCAGAGCGGCTTGAGCTCGCGCAGCTCCAGTTTGAGTACCTTGCCCGTCAGCTTGCGCAGCCGCTCCGGGCTCTGTTTGTCCAGGGCAAGCAACTGGTTGAGGCTGGTTTCGATCACCGCGGTGACCATGGCATCCATCGGCATAGGCGACCTTAAAACTTGTAACCGCGGTGCAGGGCGACCACGCCCTGGGTCAGGTTGTAAAACTCCACCTGTTCGAAACCGACATTCTCCATCATGCCTGCCAGGGTCTGCTGATCCGGGTGCATGCGGATCGATTCCGCCAGGTATTTGTAACTTTCGCTGTCGTTCGCGACGATTTCGCCCATTTTTGGCAGCAATTTGAAGGAGTAGAGATCATAAAGTTTCGCGATCACTTCGCTCACCGGCTTGGAGAACTCCAGCACCAGCAGGCGGCCACCCGGCTTGAGCACCCGGAACATGGAGGCAAGCGCCTTGTCCTTGTCGGTGACGTTGCGCAGGCCGAAGCCGATGGTGATGACATCGAAGTGGTTGTCCGGGAAGGGGAGCGCCTCGGCGTTGGCCTGCACGTAGGAGACGTTGTTGGCCACCCCCAGGTTGCGCAGTTTGTCGCGGCCCACTTTCAGCATGGAGTCGTTGATGTCCGCCAGGACCACCTGGCCGGTCTCACCCACGATGCGGGAGAACTTGGCGGTCAGATCCCCTGTGCCGCCAGCCAGATCCAGCACCTTCTGTCCTTTGCGGACACCGGAGCAGTCGATGGTAAAGCGCTTCCAGAGGCGATGGATGCCGAACGACATCAGATCGTTCATCAGATCATACTTGGCCGCTACCGAATGAAAGACACCGGCGACCAGGGTTTCCTTCTCGGTCGCTGCCACGGTTTTATAGCCAAAATGCGTAGTAGTAGTCTGTTCCGACATCCCTCAAATACCCATAGAGCAAAGAATGGCCGCCAGTTTACCAGAGCCGATGGCGTGCGGACACCTCAAACCCGGCTTGCGACCAACTGCATCCCCAGCACGACCATGGCCAGACAGAGGAACAGATTGAGACCGATATTGAGCAGCGCCTTCAGATAGGCCCCTTGCTGGGCCAGCACGACCGTATCGAGGGCAAAGGAGGAGAAGGTGGTCAAGGCGCCGAGGATACCCACCATCAGCAATGGCTTCATCGGGTGCTCCACCACGTGACCATGGCTGATCAGGGCATAGGCAATCCCCATGATGAAGGAACCCACCACGTTGACCACCAGGGTGCCATAGGGAAAGTGGCGCCCCAACAGCCATGCCATCAGCTCGGCGATGCCAAAGCGCAGGCAGGCACCGAAGGCGCCCCCGACAGCGACAAATAACCAGGTTTGCATCAAGCAGTCTCCAAGATTGTCAGGTTGGCATTATGCAAAATGTCGGCAGCAGGGGACAGCCGGGCAATTAATCGACCCGGCTAGACCCTAGCGGCGAAAGTCTACCGATTCTGCATTCACAAGATGGAGGGTCGTCTCGGCCGGGCGAGTATCGGCGATGACTCTGCCATGACGGATGGAATAACATACCGGCACCTGGCGGCGCACCGCATCGAAACCATTTTCTGCAGGAAGGATCAGCAGGTTGGCGGGCTTGCCCACCTCGATGCCGTAGCGATCCTGAACGTTCAGGGTGCGGGCACTGTGACAGCTGATCAGCTTGAGACTGTCGTTGATCTGTTCGTAGCCCATGATCTGGCAGACATGCAGCCCCATGTGCAGCACCTGCAACATGTTGGCCGTGCCCATGGGATACCAGGGATCGAACACGTCGTCGTGGCCGAAGCAGACGTTGATGTTCGCCTCCAGCATCTCCTTCACCCGGGTGATGCCACGACGCTTGGGATAGGTATCGAAGCGCCCCTGCAGGTGAATGTTCACCAGCGGATTGGCGACGAAGTTGATGTCCGCCATCCTGAGCAGCCTGAACAGCCGCGAGGCATAGGCTCCGTTGTAGGAGTGCATGGCGGTGGTGTGGCTGGCGGTCACCCGATGGCCAATACCGCGCTCGTAGGCCAGGGTTGCCAGTGTCTCGATAAAACGGGACTGTTCGTCATCGATTTCGTCGCAATGCACATCCACCAGAACCTGATATTTCTCCGCAAGATCGAAGACGTAGTGCAGACTTTCGACCCCGTACTCCCGGGTAAACTCGAAATGGGGGATGGCACCGATCACGTCGGCCCCCAGCTTGAGAGCCTCTTCCAGCAATGCCTTGCCGTTGGGGTAGGAGAGGATTCCCTCCTGTGGGAAGGCTACTATCTGCAGCTCCACCCACTCCTTCATCTCCTCCCGCACCTCCAGCATCGCCTTCAAGGCGACCAGATTGGGGTCGGAAACATCCACGTGGGTCCGGACGAACTGGATGCCGTTGGCAATCTGCCATTTCAGTGTCTGGATGGCTCGCTGTTTCACATCCTCATGGGTCAGCAGCGCCTTGCGCTCGGCCCAACGCTCGATCCCCTCGAACAGGGTACCGGAGAGGTTCCAACTCGGCTCGCCAGCCGTCTGGGTGGTATCGAGGTGAATGTGCGGTTCGATAAAGGGGGGGATGACAAGGCCTTGCTCACCATCAAGCTCGCGAGCAGAGAGCAGTTGAGTGCTCATGGGCTCGATGGCCCGGATCACGCCTCCCTGACAGAGGATTTGCCACATCCCTTCCCTGCCCGCCAGACGCACATTCCTAATCAGCATGTTCTTCCCCTTCGAAAGCGTGGTTGTCTTTGCCAATCCACAACTTAGCCCGGATCCCTTTAATAGAGAAGTGCCGCCCGGAAAGCATACGGGATAGAAAGGGAAGATATGTCAGCAACAAGAAGGTGCGACATTGCAGGACTGCAATTTGCGATGGATGGCCGAAAGGCAGACACAAAAAAACCTCCCGATTGGGAGGCTTTTTTATTTAATGGTGCTGATACCCAGAATCGAACTGGGGACCTCATCCTTACCAAGGATGCGCTCTACCGACTGAGCCATATCAG
>NZ_JBRKTB010000019.1:0-67591 GCF_053005425.1 Aeromonas sp. 25-248
GGCGGACGGCGTGAAGCTGACCGTGACCGCCACCATCGTGGACGCGGCGGGCAACGTCTCGCTGCCGGGCAGCGACAACGCCACCATGGGCGACACCACCGCGACCGGCGCCCCGACCGTGGTTATCGTGGATGATGCCAACAACGACCAGATGCTGACCAAGGCCGAGATTGGCAATGATCAGATCCAGGTACGCGCCGGGATCAATCACGCAGACCTGGTTGCGGGCGGCAAGGTGACGCTGACCATCAACAATGGTGGGGTGAACAGCACTGTCCAGTTGACGCTCAAGGCCGATGGCACCCTGCTGGCAAGCAATGGCAAGAGCTACGGCTATCAGAATGGCACCATCAGCTGGACGGAGACGACCCCGGCCAACGGCAAGTCGTTGACGGTGACGGCGACCCAGACCGACAAGGCGGGCAACGTCTCCCTGCCGGGCAGCGACAACGCGCAGATCCTGAATGAAGCGCCGGAGACGGCGAACAAGCAGGCAAACGGTCAGGAAGATGCCGCCAGCATCGCCATTCCGACCCTCAGTGGCAGCGACATCGATGGCAACGTGGTGAGTTTCACCATCAAGAGCCTGCCTGCCAACGGCATCCTCTATCTGAACGGGGTGGCTGTGACGGTGGATCAGAGCATTGCGGTGGCGGACGCCGGCAAGCTCACCTTCACCCCGAATGCGAACTGGAACGGCAACACCACCTTCAACTATGCGGCGGTAGACAACGACGGCGCCGTGGATGCGAGTCCCGCAACCGTGACCATCAAGGTGGATACGGTCAACGATCTGCCGACGCTGACCATCTCCAACGGGGCTGTCGTCTCCGAAGAGGGGCTGGCAAACGGTATTGCCGACACGGTCGGCAACCCGGATACCACCAACGCCATCAAGGCGTCCGGTACCCTCTCGGTGGGCGACATCGACAGCAGCACGCTCAGCATCTCCCTGAACGGACCGGCCGGGCTGACGTCCGGTGGGGCCAAGGTCCAGTGGAGCTGGGATGCGGGCAGCAAGACGCTGGTCGGCTACACGGGGGCGATTGGTGGCGCCGATTACAAGGCGGTGGTCGAGGTCAAGCTGACGGCACCCAATGCCAGCGGCAAGGGAGAGTGGACCTATGACGTGACCCTCAAGGGCCCCCTCGACCACGGGGATACGACCTCGGAAGACAAGTTGTCGTTCCAGCTGGACGTGGAAGTCTCCGATGGCAGCGGTGTCACCAAGGGCAAGCTGGATGTCAGCGTCGAGGACGACTCCCCCATTGCTGGCAACAGCGATGCCGTTTCCGTGGTGAAGACCGATATTCCGAACGTGCTGACCGGGCTCTTCGACCTGACCAAGTACAGTGGCAACCAGAGCACCCTGAACATGTCGGGCTTTACCATCAGCGCCCTGGGCTTCAAGTCGGCAACCGATTCCTCACTGGTAACGGCGGATGTCAACGGCTCCAGCTCGGGGCTGGGGGTAGCCAGCGGTGCTGCGCCTTACCACAACCTCGCCAACGAGATCGACTTCCGTCACTTTGCTGACGGATCGTCCGCCTCCGAGCAGCTGATCGTCAGGCTGGATGCGGGCAAGGTTGCCTACGGCGCCAACATCAAGTTCAGCAAGATGTTTGGCGGCGAGCTGGAGAGCGGGGTCGTGGAGTTCTATCGCGGTGGTGTGCTGATCAGCACCCTGGTATTCAACTCCAACGCATCGGGTGGGGAGTTCAACCAGAACTTCCAGGTGCAGCAGGGTGGCTTCGATACCATGGTGATCAAGGCGACCAACAACGGCAACACCAATACCTCCGACAACAGCGACTTCACCGTACAGAGCATCGAGTTCCTCGGTGCCAACACGGCGCAGGCCATCGCTTATGGTTCCGGCACCGTGACCCCGCAGTGGGGGGCGGACGGCAAGGGCTCCATCGGGTTGGTACTGGACCCGGCGACCTTCGAGAATGGTCTGCGGACGGCTTCCGGCTCAGCCATCGCCATCACCGCCAGCGGGGCCAATACCCTGCTCGGGAAGGATGCGGGCGGCAACCTCGTCTTCAAGCTGGAGTTCACGCCAGCCACCGGCAAGTGGGAGTTCTTCCAGTACCAGCGCATGTCCAAACCCCTGGGTGATGGTGACATCGACTTCCAGATCCGGGTGGTGGATGGTGACGGTGACGCCAGCATTGGTTCCTTCGGCACCAAGCCTCTCTTCACGCCGCTGGTTCAGGGTGTCTCCAGCGAGAGCGTGACTGAAGGGGGCAACCTGTTGCATAAGGTCACCTTGTCCGATGCGACCCAGGAAGCGACCGAATACGATTTCGCCATTCGCGGATCGGGCAACAACCCCGCCTCCAACCAGGACTGGGGCAATGCCCAGTTCAGCAACGGCGTGACCTACAACAGCACCACCGGCAAGATCACGGTACCGGCGGGCGTGACAGACTTCACGGTGACCATCCCGACGGTGAACGATCGTCTGGTAGAGACGAACGAGACCCTCTCGGTGACCATCGGTGGTCAGAGCGGGACCGGTACCATAGTGGACAACGATCGGGCGCCGACGGCGGCTGGCGGCCACAGCACCGGTGCCGAAGATCAGCCCCAGGTCCTGACCTGGGCCCAGTTCGGTGCCAGCGACGATCAGGACGCGACTGATCTCGGGGTGCAGATCAACACCCTGCCGCTGAACGGTACCCTCGAATACCTCAATGCGGCTGGGCAGTGGGTTGCGGTGCAAACCGGATCCCTCATCTCCTATGCCGAGGTAAACGCAGGCCATCTGCGCTTCGTGCCAGGTCTGAACGAATCGAGCACCCATGCCGCCAACGGCAACGGCGCTGTGGTCGGCAACATGAAGGGCGACTATGCCAGCATCGGCTATCAGATAAGCGACGGTGCCAACCTCAGCAACGGCAGCAAGCTGGTGATCGACGTGGCGGCGGTGGCCGACAAGCCGACCGTCAACCTGAGTCTGGTGGGCAACGGTATTCCCCTTTACAACCTGAGCTTCCCGAGCGCGGGGATCACCACGGGCCAGTTCCAGTCCGGCAACTTCGACAAGGGGGCTCTCGGGATCACCAAGACCCTGACCGATAGCTCTTCTGGTCAGGATCTGGTCAATGGCACCAGCGGCAACGACTACATCGTGAGCCAGAAGGGAGGCGGCGACAGCCTGGTCGGCAACCAGGGGGATGACATTCTGGTGGGCAGCGATGCCATCCAGGGCGATTCCCTCTATGGTGGAGAAGGCAACGACATCCTGGTCTCCGGTCTTGGCAACGATGGCCTCTATGGCGGGACTGGCACGGATATCGCCGTGCTGCCCGGCAATCGTGCCGACTACTCCATCAAGAAGGGGGAGGGTTATTCGAGCAACGACAAGTGGTTCGACTTCGTCGTGTTCGAGCGAGGCGTCGGGGTGACCAAGGCCCTGCACGACATGGAATATGTCCAGTTCGCAGACGGCATCTACCAGATCAACCAGACCACGGGTGAGCTGACCCTGGTTCCGCCGACCAAGGTGGATTACCCGGTCGAGCTGACGGCCTCCCTCACCGACAGGGATGGCAGCGAGGTGTTTGACAGCCTGGTGCTGAGCGGCATGCCCAAAGGCTCCGAACTCTACAAGGGCAGCCAGTTGCTGGGTACCGTCGGGGACGATGGCAAGCTGACCTTCACCGCGTCGAACAAGCTGTGGAGCAGCAATGCACTGGATCTGAACTTGAGCGGCCTGACTCTGCGGGTACCGGGTGACAAGGCGGGCCTGGTCAATCTCAAGGTCGATGTCATCGCCAAGGAGGTCGGGACCGATCTGACCAGTACCGCGACCGATGACGACAGCATCCGCCTGAGCTACTTCAACGCCACCGAAGGGGAGCCGGGGGACCAGAACCGGACCTATGGCAGCGAGCACAATATCGTGGTGGGGGATCTGGATGGCAGCGTGATGCTGCCGGGCCAGAACTACAACCTCGCCTTTATGGTCGACAGCTCCGGCAGTATCGGCAGTGACGCCATGGCGACCATCAGAACCCAGCTGTCCCAAGTGTTTACCAGCCTCAAGAACTCTGCGGGGGCAGCCGGTGCGGGCAAGGTCAATATCTTCCTGGTGGACTTTGATACGTTGGCCAACAAATCGGTGAGCGTGAACCTCAAGGATTCGGATGCGTTGACCAAGTTGCAGGCGATCCTCGACAGCATGGATGGCAGCAAAGACAGTGGCGGCGGGACCAACTATGAAGATGTGTTCCAGACCACGGCCAACTGGTTCAACAGTTCGACCGCACAAGGTAATACGAATGCCAAGAACCTGACCTATTTCATTACCGATGGCAAGCCGACCTTCTATCTGGACAGTGAGGGAGGCAATCCGATCGTCAATGATAAGTTCTGGGATGATGATGTTCGTCTTAACACGGTGCTTAAGGGCAGCTATGTGGCGGGCAAAATCTATAACAATGATGGGAAGACCATCATTGATGCTCAGGGCAGGGTCTACTCCTACGACTGGCGGGGTACCCAGAGCACCATCGGAGCCATGCGACCAGATGGTAAAGGCGGTTACGTATACTGGTCTCTTGGCGGCAATGGGCAGGACTCCTCTGACACAACCATCACCAACTCGGTAGCCGGCTTCGGGCTGCTGACCGGCATGGGAGTGACCGTCGAGGCGATCGGACTGGGAGCGAATATCTCCTATAACGACCTCAAGTCTTATGACTCCGATGGCGTTATCAAGACAGGGGTCAATGCCTCCGATCTCGCCAATGCCATTCTGGGGACGCCGGTCAGCAACCTGCCCGGCGTTGACAGGCTGGATGGCGGTACGGGCGACGACATCCTGTTTGGCGACGCTGTTCGCTTCACCGGCATCAGCGGGGAAGGGTATGCGGCCATCAAGCAGTATGTGAGCGGCAAGCTGGGGGCCGGGTCGGTGACCGATGCCCAGGTGCATGCCTACATCACGGATCATGCCAGCGAGTTCGATCAGTCGTCGACCAATGACAAGGGTGACACCCTCCTCGGCGGTGATGGCAATGACATCCTGTTCGGTCAGGGGGGTGATGACTTCCTGTACGGCGGTGCCGGCAACGACACCCTGTTCGGTGGTAGCGGCAACGACACCCTCTATGGGGAAAGCGGCAACGATCGCCTCTATGGCGGCAGTGGCAACGACACCCTCTATGGCGGTACCGGCAACGACATATTGAGCGGCGGGCTGGGCAACGACATCCTGATCGGGGGGGCCGGCAACGACATCCTCATGGGGGATGCAGGTGCCGATACCTTCACCTGGCTGAAAGGGGATACCGAGGCTGGTAAGGTGGCCAAGGACTACATCGTCGATTTCAGCAAGTCGGAAGGGGACAAACTGGATCTGAGCGACTTGCTCGACAGCGATGGCAGCAAGAGCGAGAGCTCCCTGAAGAGCCTGCTCTCGGTGTTCCAGGACAGCGAAGGGGTGCATCTGCAGGTCAAGGAGAGCAGTGCGGCGCCGATGACCCAGGAGATAGTGCTGATGAACCACACCTTCGACACCCTGACGGGCGGTTCAGGGACGACTGCCAACCAGGTGATCGATTTCATGTTGCAAAACAACATGTTGGATATCAACAAGTAACAGCCAAGCGGGCTGGACAAAAGCGGCAGAGCAATCTGCCGCTTTTTTTATGGGGGATTTTCGGGCGGATGGGCGCAGACGAGGGGGAGGGCAATGCAAGGAGAAGGTAAAAAAGGGCGCCCTTCAAGAGAAGGGCGCCCGGGGTAGACGGGATGATTGCCAGAGGATCAGGCGTTGACCCCTGCCAGGCGGGAGCCGCGCTGGAAGCAGTTGGCCAGCAGCAGCAAGGTGGTGACACCGACGGTGCCGAGTACCAGCCAGGGCAACCAGGGTTGCCCCTGGGCCATGGCGTAGTCGTGCAGGGCGCCGCCCCCCACGTAACCCGTCATGCCCCCGAGTGCCAGTCCCAGTCGGCTGAAGCCCATGTAGCTGCCCCGCGCCCCCGGTTGTGCCAGCTTGGTCATCAGGGTTTCCCGCGCCGGCTCGGCGATGACGATGCCGAGATAGAAGCAGGCGAGCAGCAGGAAGACGGCGGGCAAGGTGGTGGCAAAGGCCACCAGCCCGATCCCCGTGGTCATCAGCAGCACCCCCGCCATCAGACGGTTCTCCAGCTTGAAGTGGCGCTCGCCGAACCGGGCAAGGGGGTAGAGCAGGGCCAGGGAGATGGCCGTCTCCAGGGTGTACATCCAGCCCACCGCCGTGGTGCTGCCCGCCATCTGTTTGACCAGAATGGGGAAGATCAGCATGACCTGCACCCAGAGCGCGTAGTAGCCGCTCAAGATCAGCACCAGTCGGCAGAAGGCCTTGTCCGCCAGCACCTGGCCGAGGCCGTCCCGGATCGGCGTCGGGCGCACCGAAAGCTTGTAGGGGGGCAGGATCAGCAGGTTGCACAGGGCGGCGCAGACGAAGAGACCGGCACCCAGCAGGCAGACATATTCAAAATCGAAGTTGAGCAGCCAGCTGCCGAGCAGGGCTCCCACCACGGCGCCGGCGCTCTCCAGCATCATCAGCAGGGAGATGTAGCGACCCCGCTCCCGTGGCCGGGTGAACTTGATCACCAGGGCGGCGCGGGGGGGATCGAACAGGCAGCCACCCAGCCCCGAGATGATGCAGGAGAGGATCAGTTCCAATCCGCTCTGGGCATAGGCCAGGCTGGCAAACCCCAGCGCCCGCAGCAGCATGCCGCAGACGATGAGGGGGCGCGCCCCGAACTTGTCGGCGAGGGAGCCGCCAAAGACCCCCAGCCCTTGCTGAGTAAGCTGACGCAGCCCCAGTGCCAGTCCCACCACACCGGCGGCCCAGCCCAGTTGGTCGACGAAGCGCAGGCTGATCATGGGCATCACCACGAAGAAGCCCAGGATCACCAGCAGGGAATCCAATGCCAAGAACCACCGCCCCAACCGCCTCGCCCGATCCACCATGACCCTGATACCTCTGTTTGCTTCGCTGATATTGTTGTCTTTCTTGCCCGAACGGCGCCGTCACCAAACAGAGCCAAGGGGATGACAACTCCCTGGCTCGGTGGCGTTCAGCCGGTTCATGACGATTGATGCTGCTATTCTGGTGGGGCTCCAGATATAGTGGTAGCCGACAACTGGCTATATTTCATATTGGATTTGGTTATGGCTATGACCCTCGACGATTTGCAACTGCTGCTGGATGTGGCCAACCGTGGCAGCTTCAGCAAGGTGGCCGCCATTCGCGGCTGGTCACAACCCATGGTGAGCCAGCGCATTGCCGTGCTGGAGCAGGAGCTGGGCCAGTCCCTGTTCCGTCGCCATCGTCGGGGGGCCACCCCGACCCCGGCCTGCGAGCAGTTTCTGCCCGCCGCGACCGCGGCCCTGAGCGCACTGGAAGGGGGGCGGTTGGCGATGCAGGGGGCGCCTGCATTGCCGCGGATCCGGCTCTCCTGCCTCCCCTCCCTGACCACGGCGGTGTTCGGCCCCCTGCTGCTGGCCCTGGTGGACGAGACCTTCGAGATCCGCTGCAACACGGATCACTCTGGCATCATCATGCAGGAGTTGCTGACCGGCGAGACCGACGTGGGCTTCATTCTCAAGTGCCCTGCCATCGCGGGCATCCAGCTCGAACTGCTTTACCGTTCCCCCATCATCGCTGTGGCCTGCGCCACCCACCCGCTGGCCGGGCGGCAGGGGCTGACCCTGCAGGACATCGCCAACGAGCGGCTGGCCCCCCAGCAGTGGGGGACGGGCTGCGACGAGCTGATCCTGCAGTTGCGCCTGCTGCGTCAGGTGGCGAGCCCGCTGCACGCCATCCAGCCAGCGAGTGCGGCGCGGGAGCTGGCGCTGGAGCACGGCTTCATCACCCTGATGCCGGCGCTCGCCATCACCCGGGATCTGGAGTTCGGTCGCCTGGTGAAGCTGGACGTGGTGGATCTGCCACCGGATCACTGGGACGTGATGATGGCCTGGCGCAGCGGCAAGCGCCCCAATCCCGCCAAGGAGCGGGTGCTGGAGGCGGCCCGTACCCTGGCCCGGCGCTGGTCGGGCAAGCGGACATAAAAAAGCGCCGGACCAGGCCGGCGCTCTTCGCTTATTCCCCTTGATGCCCGCTCAGACTCAGTAGCTGGCCTTGAGGGTGACGCCGGAGAAGGCGCTGAACCCGCTCAGCTGCACGTGCCAGGTCCCCGCCTTGGGGGCGTTCAGGGTACAGGTTTCGGCATTGCCGCTCTTGTAGGGGCGGCAGTCATAGCTGCTGGCGGTCGGCGCGCTGCCGAACTTCACGTAGAGATCCGCATCCCCGCTGCCGCCGCTGCTGGTCACCACCAGCTGGCTTCTGCCGGCGGGCACCTCGACGGTGAAGTTCAGCTTGCCCCCCTTGGCGGCGGTGAGATTGCTCACCGGTACCCCGTTTTGCAGCACGCTGCCCGGTTGGGGCGTGGTGCCGCCGCAGGTGGCATTGACCCCGACGGCGGTGAAGGCGGCTGCCACGTCGCTCACGCTGTAGCCAAGATCCGTGGCGGCCCTGGTTACCCCGCACGCCCCCTGATCGAAGGTGGTGTTGGGGCCCCAGTAGAGGCGGTTGGCCAGCACGAACACCTCGAACGCCTTGCGGGTTTGCCAGCCGCTGGTGTTGGCCAGCAGGTAGAAGGCGCGGTTGTAGACCCCGGAACTGTGGTGCACGTCGATGCCGTCATAGTAATCGCTGGCGTGGCCGATGGACTTGCCGTCCCGGGCCGGGTCCTCGAAGTAGCGCAAGGAGCCGTTGCCCTTGAAGATCTGGGCCCCCACCAGCCAGTCGTTGCTGCCCTTCATGTAGTATTCGGCCGCTTCCCCCGCCATGTCGGAGAAGGCCTCGTTGATGCCGCCGGACTGACCGGAGTAGACCAGCCCTGAGTTCTGCTCGGTGAAGCCATGGCTCACCTCGTGGGCTGCCACATCCAGGCTCACCAGTGGATAGAAGGTGGTGGCCCCGTCGCCGAAGGTCATCTGGCTGCCGTCCCAGAAGGCGTTTTCGTAGTTGCGGCTGTAGTGCACCCGCATCTTGAGCTTGAAGCTCAGCGGCGCCGTGTTGTACCAGTTGCGGTACATGTCGAACACCACGTTGCCGAAGTAGTGGGCATCGTTGAGGGGCGAGTAGGCACCGTTGATCTCCTTGACCGTGTTCTCCGGGCAGGTGAACTGGTGGATGGTGCCCCCCGTGGTGCCGTGATTCATGTTGAGGGTGTCCACATTGGTCCCCGTCATGCGGCAGTTGTCATCCACCTGCAGGGGGCCAAAGTCGGCGCCGTAGTAATACTTGCCGGTCTTGACGTTGCCCCCCGGGCCGGTGGCGTCCTTGTGGTTGATCCCCTCCCAGCGTTTGAGCTCGCTGCCGGTCTGGGCGTCGATCATCACGAAGGGACGGCTCGGTTCCTTGCTGGCGGCGAGCCAGGAGACCAGATAGACCAGTCTGGCCTGGCCGGTCTCATCCTGCATCACGAACAGCTTGACCTGTTCGTTGCTCCCCTTGGCACCGCTGCGAGCCTGGCGTGCGGCGTCGCTGGCGGAGAGGGCAACGGCCGGGCCCGTCAGGTCGGCATCGATCTTGCGCAGCATGGTGCCGGACACCTGATTGACCTGGCCCCCCAGCGCCTGATCGGCCACCAGAACCTGGCCCCACACTGGAATCCCCTGCCAGGTCTGCTCATAGCGTATCCGCTGCTGGCCATTGGGCAGCGTCACCGCTCGCACCTTGCGAAACTCGCCATCCCCGGCGCCAAGGGCGCCAATCTTGGCGGCGCCGCTCACCGCACCGGTCAGGTCGGAGACCTGGTTCACTTCCACCTGTTCTGCCGCCATGGCGGCGCTTCCCCAGCAGGCCAGCATGACGGCCAAATAGACTTTGTTCATCTCGTCTTTCCTTAGTCGATGAAGATTACACGCCGGGTCCGTTGCCCGGCGCTCTTACACTAGTGGGAAGGGGGAAAATAACGGCCTGTCATTTGTCACAGGGCAGCGAAAACAGGTAGCACGATTCACTTTTACAGCGCCAATCATCCACGAATACTGGTAATCGCAGCATGTTGAACCGCTGTGAGGGGTGATTGATGACCTTGGTAGCAAGGTGCCCGCATGGGGATCGCCATATGGGGGTTGCCAGCGGGGAAGCCGGTTGAAAAGTCCTTGGCAAACAAGGGATTGATTGACTACATTGGCTCCCATGACGGCAGATGGCCGGAGCGGAACCGGGGAGGAGTGGCGATGTTTTCATGGCAACTGGATGACGAGCTGGCGCTCCTGTTCCTGCAACCCGACATGGCCAGCGAGCTGTTTCGCCTCTGCCAGCGCAACCGCGACTACCTCTCCCAGTGGCTGCCCTGGGTGCCCCACATTCAGCAGCCCGCCGACAGCGCCACCTTCATTCGCCACGCCATCGAGAAGTTTGCCCGAGGGGAGGGGCTGACCACGGCCATCGAGTATCAGGGGGAGGTGGTCGGCGTCATCGGTTACAACCAGATCGATCAGGATCTCGGCAAGGTGACCATCGGCTACTGGCTGGCGGAGCGCTGGCAGGGGCACGGCATCATCACCCGGGCCTGCCAGGCCCTGATCCATCACGCCTTCGAGGAGATGGGGATGGAGAAGGTGGAGATCAGCGCCGCCCTCGAGAACGAGGCGAGCCGAGCCGTGTGCGAGCGGCTGGGAATGACCCAGGAGGGGATCACCCGGCGGGCGGAGCGGCTGGCGGACAGGGTGGTGGATCACGTGCACTACGGCCTGCTGCGGGACGAGTGGCTGAGGCTGAGGGATCTCTGATGACCTTCCTGTCCGCTTCCAACCTCCTGAGGGTGAGATGACGACGCTGCCCCACATTGCCACCCCCCGTACCCGGCTGACCGTGCTGACCCCGGAGCGGGCCTGCCTGATGGTGGATTTCTATCTGCGCAATCGCACCCACCTGTCCCCCTGGGAGCCCAGGCGGGAGGAGAGCTTCTACACCCTTGCCCACTGGCAGACCCGCTTGCGCGACGGTTACGGCCACTATTTCGAGGGCAGTGCCGTGCAACTGGTAGCGCTCGATCCCAGGGGGGAGCGGGTGCTCGCCACCTGCAATTTCACGAACATTGTGATGGGCATGTTCAAGGCGTGCCACCTGGGCTATGCCATCGACAAGGAGCATGAGGGGCAGGGCCTGATGCAGGAGGTGGTGGCCGCCGGCATCGATCACCTGTTCCGGGAGCGGGGCCTGCATCGCATCATGGCCAGCTACATGCCCGCGAACCTGCGAAGCGGCGCGCTCCTCGAACGGCTGGGGTTCGAGCAGGAGGGTTACGCTCGGGACTATCTGATGATCAACGGCCGCTGGGAGGACCACGTCCTCACCGCGCTCATCAACCCCGCTGGCTAGCAGAGCCGTTGTCGAAAGGAGGGCTGGCGGGTGACCGCCATCGCTTTTTCACTGCAAGATCGCACTATCTGTACGCCTCTCATACCCCTGGGGATAAAAGCGTGTAAAATTGCGCCCTGAATTTTCCCGGCCGGCAGACGCAGGCCGCGACTCCATACATGCAAGGCAGACATTGTGACAGAAGTAGATAGATTCGCGGACATTCGCCCCTATCGCGATGAAGAAGTACCGGCTGCCATCGAGCGGCTGATCCAGGATGACGAGTTTATCGGCGCCATCGCCAAATACCGCTTCGGTTCCCTGATGAGCTGGCTGGGTTGGGCCATTCGCCCGCTGATCCGCCAGTTCCTGCGCCACAAGTGGGCCAAGGTCAGCACCATCCATCAGGTACAGATGGGGGTGACCCGCTACATGACCAGGATGATCGCCACCTCCACCCAGGGAGTGAGCTTCTCCGGGCTCGAACACCTCAAGAAGGAGCAGGGCTACCTGTTCGTCTCCAACCACAGGGACATCGCCATGGATCCGGCGTTCGTCAACTGGGGGCTGCACACCCATGGTTTCGATACCGTGCGCATCGCCATCGGCGACAACCTGCTGCGCAAGCCCTGCGCCACCGAGCTGATGAAGCTCAACAAGAGCTTCATCGTCAAGCGCTCCGCCAAGGGGCCGCGGGAGATGATGAAGGCCCTCGGCGAGCTGTCGGCCTACATCGGCCAGTCGGTGCATGAGGGGCACTCCATCTGGATCGCCCAGAAGGAGGGGCGCGCCAAGGACGGGGATGACAAGACGGATCCGGCCATCCTCAAGATGTTCTACGTGGACGGCAAGAAGCAGAAGATCGAGTTCGTCGACTACATGCGCAGCCTCAACATCGTGCCGGTGAGCATCAGCTACGAGCTGGATCCCACCGACAAGGCCAAGGCGCGCGAGCTCTACGAGAAGTCGGTCAACGGCAGCTACGAGAAGGGCGAGTTTGAGGACATCGAGAGTATCGTCGCGGGCATCGTCGGCCAGAAGGGGCGGGTACATGTCTCCTTCGGCGCCCCCATCACCGAGGGCTTCAGCGATCCGGACGAGCTGGCGGCGCTCATCGACAAGGCGATCTGGAGCAGCTATCGCCTCTTCCCGGGCAACTACCTCGCGGCGGATGTGCCAGGCAAGGCCAGCACCATAGAGCAGAGCGCCTTCCTGACTCGCCAGTCCGAGGTGCCACAAGAGCACAAGGCCATCTGGCGCGCCATGTACGCCAAGCCGGTGGAAAACGCCGGAAAGGTTTGAATGGCACCGCTTTTGAGCGGGTGATGGAAAAAAAACGGGAGCAGATGCTCCCGTTTTTGCGTCTGGTCAAAGTCGGGGGAGATTGGGTAGTGAATAATATTGTTTCAACTGGTACGATCATCAGGTAAATGGGCGAGTATCTCTTGGCAGGGGCGGACGAGTATGCAACAGTGACTCGGCGTCATCGGCTTGGAAGCGACAGCGCCCCCGTCTGCACGGATGGCAGACGAGACGATAAAAGGACCTTCAATGGTCCTTTTTCATTGGTGCACAAAGATAGACCACAGATATACCTAAGGATGCGAACCTCATGATCACCGGCAGTCTGGATACCTTGCAACGCACCCCCTTGCCCGCCCCCCTTAACCGTATCGTGGCCGAGGTGGTGCAAAGCGTCGAACGCTGGCTGCACGCCCCCCTCGGCAAGCAGGAGGTCGACGGCCTCATGCTGTTCTGCCTGGTGAGCGAGGATCTGACAGAGCCGGTGGCGGATCGCCGGGGCGAGTTTCATGAGCAGTATCTGGACATCCAGCTGCTGCTGCGCGGCGAGGAGTGGATCGGCGTGGGCCCTCACGCCTACAGCCGGGACGGTGCCGACCATCCTCACCCCGATCTCTGGTTCGTCGATGATGAGCAGACCAGTTATCTGGCGTTGCAGCCCGGCGACTTCGCCATCTTCTGGCCGGGAGAACTGCATCGCCCCCTCTGTACCCTGACGACCCCAGGTTCGGTCAAGAAGCTGGTCGTCAAGGTTCACCAGTCGCTGCTGACCGGCGCCTGAGTGGCAACCGGGGCCTGGAGTCCCGAGTGATTGGGCCAACAGAGGCCCGTTGCGAATCGCTGATTCGACGCGCGCGCCAGACGAACGGTCTGCGCCCAACGATTTGAAAAATTGGACGCACCCTCCTGCGACCATAAGCCCCCGGCAGGGGAATCCCATCCATCGCTGGATGACACGACACTGTCGGCGTAAAGCCGAAGCACAGGAAGATGTAGAACATGAGCAAGTTGGTATTGATCCTTAACTGCGGTAGCTCTTCCCTGAAATTTGCCGTAATGGACGCTGAAACGGGCGAGGACATGCTGTCCGGCCTGGCCGAATGCTTCAATCTGGATGACGCACGTATCAAATGGAAACTCCACGGGGTCAAGGGCGACGCCATGCTGGGCGCCGGTGCTGCGCACCAGGAAGCCCTCGACCACATCGTGGGCCACATCCTGCCCCAGGATCCCGCCCTGGCCGATCAGCTGGTCGCCATCGGCCATCGCATCGTGCACGGCGGCGAGCAGTTCTCCCGCTCCGTGCGCATCGATGACGGCGTGATTGCCGGCATCGAGGCCGCCATTCCGTTCGCCCCCCTGCACAACCCGGCGCACCTCATCGGCATCCGTGCCGCCCTCAAGGTGTTCCCGGCCCTGGCCGACAAGAACGTGGCCGTGTTCGACACCGCCTTCCACCAGACCCTGCCTGAGGAAGCCTACCTCTACGCGCTGCCCTACAAGCTCTATCGCGAGAACGGCATCCGTCGTTACGGCGCCCACGGCACCTCCCACCGCTTCATCGCCGAAGAGACCGCCAAGGCGCTGGGCAAACCGCTCCATGAGCTCAACATCATCAACTGCCACCTGGGCAACGGTGCCTCCGTCTGCGCCATCAAGAACGGCGAGTCCGTCGACACCTCCATGGGGCTGACCCCGCTGGAAGGGCTGGCGATGGGTACTCGCTCCGGTGACATCGACCCTGCCATCGTCTTCTTCATGCACGACAACCTGGGTTACAGCGTGGACAAGATCAACCAGGTGCTGACCCGCGAATCCGGCCTGCTGGGCATGACCGAGGAGAGCAGCGACTGCCGCTACGTCACCGGCAACTACGCCACCGACGCCGGTGCCAAGCGTGCGCTGGACGTCTTCACCTATCGCGTTGCCAAGTACGTCGGTGCCTATGCTGCCGCCATGGATGGTCGCCTGGACGCCCTGGTGTTCACCGGCGGCATCGGCGAGAACGCCGCCATGGTGCGCGAGATGGTGCTGGCCCGACTGGCCCTGCTTGGCTTCAAGATCGACAAGGAGGCCAACAACGCAGCCGTACTGGGCGGTGAAGGCCCCATCACCGTCGAAGGCAGTCGTCTGGCCCTGGTGATGCCCACCAACGAAGAGCTGGTGATCGCCCGTGATGCCCTGAGCCTGGTCGGCTAAGGCACCCTCTGGTGATGACAACGCCCGGCCCCTGCCGGGCGTTGTCGTTTCGGCAATAGTGATCGGCCTGTCATTTGACATGGGGGACCAGATGCGTACCCTGACCGCTGTGTGATATTGCGGAGGTAACGATGAAAGAGATGTTTTTCAACTGGTTGTCAGGCCTGGGGGTCGATGTGACCCCCATGATGGCCCTGGTGATCGCCCTGGGGTTCATCGTGCTGACCGCCATGGTGCTGCACCTGGTGCTGCACCGCATCCTGCTGGTGCGCCTGGTGGGGCTGCTTGGCAAGACCAAGCAGATGTGGCTGCCGCCCCAGTTGCAGCAGCGCCTCTTCTACCGGCTCGCCTTCGTGTTCCAGGGGGCCGTGCTGCTCGGTCAGGCGGAGATCTGGCTGCCCAAAGCGTCCGAGAGCCTGGCGCTTATCGAGTTGCTGGCCCAGCTCTGGATCCTGCTGTTCCTGCTGCTGGCCCTGTTCGCCCTGCTCGACTGTCTGCTCTCCCTGAGCCGTCATACCCGGCTTGGGCGGGATCTGCCCCTGCGCGGCATCTTCCAGGGGGTGAAACTGGTGGCCAGCATCCTGGTGGGCATCCTGATGATCGCCCTGCTGCTCGGCAAGTCGCCCCTCTTCCTGTTCAGCGGCCTGGGGGCCATGACCGCAGTCCTGATGCTGGTGTTCAAGGACCCCATCCTCGGCCTGGTGGCGGGTATCCAGCTCTCCGCCAACCGCATGCTGAGCGTCGGTGACTGGCTGCAGATGGACAAGTACGGGGCGGACGGCGAGGTGACCGACATCGGCCTCACCACGGTCAAGGTGTCGAACTGGGACAAGACCATCACCACCATCCCCACCTATGCCCTCATCTCCGACTCCTTCAAGAACTGGCAGGGGATGACCGAATCCGGCGGGCGCCGCATCAAGCGCAGCGTCAACATCGACATGACCAGCGTGCGCTTCCTCACCTCGCAGGAGCAGTTGCAGCTCAAGCAGGCCAGGTTGCTGGCGCCCTACCTCAGCCGCAAGGAGCAGGAGCTCAGCAGCTACAACCAGCAGCTCAGCGATGCCATCAGCTGCCCCATCAATGGTCGCCACCTCACCAACCTCGGCACCCTGCGCGCCTATCTGGACGCCTACCTGCGGGCTCATGCGGGCATTCGCAAGGACATGACCCTGATGGTGCGCCAGTTGGCACCGACCACGGACGGCCTGCCGCTGGAGATCTACTGCTTCACGGCGACCACCGCCTGGGCCGAGTATGAAGGGATACAGGCTGATATTTTCGACCACATATTTGCGATAATTGAGCAATTCCATCTGCGTTTGCATCAGTCGCCAACCGGTTATGATATGCACAGTTGGAAAAACGGCTGATCCCGCTTATGACAAGGTGCCGCGGCGCGGCGCGGCACCGTATTTAATCGCCGACCCGTCAGCACGTGGCGGTTGAAATTTGCATGGCAGAGGAGAAAAATGGCGGCCTTCTCTTCGCCCCGGGCGCGCCCGTCGCCTCCGCGCTGGCCAGAGTGCTGAACCACCCCCTTTATCACAGGAAAGTTATGAAGCTCCTCCACAACACGGCGGCCGCACTGTGCTGCTCCCTGATCCTGGCCGCCATGCCCGCCCTCGCCATCGAATATGCCCTGCCCGCAGCCAACAGCCGCCTGGTGGGGGAGAACCTGGACTACGTGGTGTCCCCGGAAGAGGCGGGCCAACCCCTGGAAGCGGCAGCGGCCAGATTCCAGCTCGGCTTGACCAACATGCTGGAAGCCAACCCCAAGGCAGACCCCCTGCTGCTGCAGGCGGGCGAGAAGCTGGTCGTGCCGCACCAGCTGATCCTGCCGGATGCCCCCCGTGAAGGCATCGTGCTGAACGTCGCCGAGATGCGCCTCTACTACTACCCCAAAGGCAAGAAGGTGGTGGAAGTGCTGCCGATTGGCATCGGCCAGCTCGGCACCGACACCCCGGAAGACTGGGTGACCAGCGTGCAGCGCAAGAAGGCGGGCCCGACCTGGACCCCGACCGCGAAGATGCACGCCGAGTACGCCGCCCGTGGCGAGACCCTGCCTGCGGTCTGGCCGGCCGGTCCGGACAACCCCATGGGGCTGTTCGCGCTCTACATCGGCAAGATGTACGCCATCCACGGCACCAACGCCCAGTTCGGCATCGGCCTGCGGGTGAGCCACGGCTGCGTGCGTCTGCGCAACGACGACATCGAGTACCTGTTCAAGCAGGTCCCGGTCGGTACCCGCGTCCAGTTCGTGAACCAGCCCATCAAGGCCTCTGTCGAGCCGGATGGCCGCCGCTACCTGGAAGTGCACCAGCCCCTCTCCCGCAACCAGGAGGAGTTCAACTCCAGCCTGCCGGCCCCGCTGCCCATGTCCACCGCCGTGACCCGCTTCATCGCCCACGCGGACAGCGACTCCCAGCTGGTCAAGCAGGCCCTGGAGCAGCGCAGCGGCATGCCCATCGCCATCAACCGCTGATCCCGCCCGTCGGTATCCCGAGCCCCGGCCACTGTCGGGGCTTTTTTATGGCGCGGGGGAGGGGATGATCAGGGTAAACCCTTGGCAGGTCGGGATAAAATCCGGCCTTATTGCAATTGAGTGGTTGCTTGGTTAGGTGTTAAACGTTTTCCGTGTGTTTTTTATTTGTTAAAAGTGGTTGTGGTCCAGCGATCTGCTGATTACTCTAGGCCGGTTTTTTAAGGAAGAGTTCGTCGCAAGAACGAACACAGACGTCACATAACGGAGTTTTGAATGACAGCTAGCACCCCCATGCTCATCACCTTTCTGGTGTACATCCTCGGGATGGTGTTGATCGGCTTTATCGCCTATCGCGCCACCCAGAACTTTGACGACTACATTCTCGGCGGCCGCCGCATGGGGAGCTGGGTGACCGCCCTCTCCGCCGGCGCCTCCGACATGAGTGGCTGGCTCCTGATGGGCCTGCCAGGCGCCGTCTTCATCGGCGGCATCTCCGAGAGCTGGATCGCCATCGGCCTCACCATCGGCGCCTACTTCAACTGGCGCTGGGTGGCCGGTCGGCTGCGGGTTCACACCGAGAAGAACCGCAACGCCCTGACCCTGCCGGACTACTTCACCTACCGCTTCGAAGACAAGAGCCGGGTGCTGCGCATCCTCTCCGCTCTGGTGATCCTGCTGTTCTTCACCATCTACTGCGCCTCCGGCGTGGTGGCCGGTGCCCGCCTGTTCGAGAGCACCTTCGGCATGAGCTATGACACCGCCCTCTGGGTCGGCGCCGCAGCCACCATCACCTACACCTTCTTCGGCGGCTTCCTCGCGGTGAGCTGGACCGATACCGTGCAGGCCACCCTGATGATCTTCGCCCTCATCCTCACCCCAGTGTTCGTCATCATCGCCGTGGGCGGCATCGACACCGCCATGGTGCAGGTGGCGGCGCAGAACGCCAGCAACCTCGATATGTTCAAGAACCTGGACTTCATCGCCATCATCTCCCTGATGGCCTGGGGCCTGGGCTACTTCGGCCAGCCCCACATCCTGGCGCGCTTCATGGCGGCGGATTCCCACCATTCCATGGCCAGCGCCCGTCGCATCAGCATGACCTGGATGGTGCTTTGCCTGGGCGGCGCCGTGGCCATCGGCTTCTTCGGTCTGTCCTACTTCAGCACCTTCACCGAGCAGGCGGCTGGCGTCACCGGCAACCCGGAGCGGGTCTTCATCGAGCTCTCCAAGATCCTGTTCAACCCCTGGATCGCCGGTGTGCTGCTCTCCGCCATCCTGGCGGCCGTGATGAGTACCCTGAGCTGCCAGCTGCTGGTCTGCTCCAGCGCCATCACCGAGGATCTCTACAAGCCCTTCCTGCGCAAGAACGCCTCCCAGAAAGAGCTGGTGTGGGTCGGCCGCGCCATGGTGCTGCTCATATCCCTCATCGCCATCGCCGTGGCGGTGAACCCGGAGAACCGGGTGCTGGGGCTGGTAAGCTACGCCTGGGCCGGCTTCGGTGCCGCCTTCGGTCCCGTGGTGCTGCTCTCCGTGCTCTGGTCCCGCATGACCCGCAACGGCGCCCTGGCGGGCATGCTGACCGGTGCCCTGACCGTCATCATCTGGAAGCAGTTCGGCTGGCTGGGTCTGTACGAAATCATCCCGGGCTTCCTGTTTGCCACCCTGGCTATCGTGCTGTTCAGCTTGTTGGACAAGGCCCCCTCCAAGGCCATGCAGGATCGCTTCGCAGAAGCCGAGCAGGAGTTCCAGAGCCCCATGGCAGACGCCATCGCGGCAAAATAACCCCCGCCTCGACGACAAAAGCCCCGCAATTGCGGGGCTTTTTAATGGGCAAAACATGCCCATGGCAGGGATTAGGCGGGACGCCTGCCCAGCCGCTGCACATCCTGGCGGGCGGCGGCCCCGGCCTGGCGGAGCCAGTGCTGGCGGGCCCCCTCATCCGAGGTGTGGACGGGCCCCAGATGCTGGCGGTGGGTCAGCCGGATGCCACAGAGCCCCAGCACCGGCTTGTCCAGGGTGCGCTCCAGGGGGGCTCCCTGCCACCAGCGGTAATACCAGGGGGGGCTGTCCATGGTGAGCAGCAGGCGCGCAGTCTTGCCGGCGAGCAACTGCTCCGGGTACGCCTTCCCCGGCTGGTAGCGAAAGGCGAAACCCGGCAGCAGGGTGCGATCCAGCAGTCCCTTGAGCCGGGCTGGCAGGTGGCCCCACCAGACGGGGGCGACGATCACCAGATGGTGGGCCTCCATCAGGCTCTGCTGCACCGCCTGCAGATCCGGTTCGAGGGGCTGCACCTCGTCATAGCCATGGTGAAGATCCGGCGCGAAGGCGAGCTCCCCCACGTGATGCAGGGTGACGCGCGCGCCCCTTTGCTCGGCGCTGCGGGCATACTCTCGGGCGAGAGCGTGGCAGAGGCTGTCGGGTTTGGGGTTGCCGTTGAGAACAAGCAGGTTGGGGGTCATGGTATGGCTCCTTGAAGTGAGCCCCCATTACACCCCTTGTCCCATGGGACAGAGTCAAGCCACCTTTTGCCCCCGATCCGCGGCGGCTGGATGATCCCGCCCGTCGGGGGATTGCCGCGCCGGGGCGCCATAGCGGCAGGGGTGCTGCGCCAGCAGCGTGGCGCACTGGCTCAAGCCCTGATGCTGGCGTTGCAGCCGGGCGACCTCCGCCTCGATCTGCGCCAGCTTGTCCGCGATAAGCTGCTCCACCTTCTGCCAGGGGAAGTGATCGAGGCTGGTGACGCCCGCGAGCAGGGGAACCAGCTCCCCGAGCTTGCAGCCAAGCCGCTGGGCCTCGCGGATAAAGCCGACCCACTCCAGATCCTCGGCCCGGTAGACGCGATACTTGCCGCGCCGCCTGGGCTCGGGCAGCAGCCCGAGCTGCTCGTAGAGGCGGACCGCCTTTGGGGTGGTGCCCGCCAGCCGGGCAAATTCGCCGATATACATGGTGCTGCTCGCAAAGGTTGTTCGAGTAGGGGCCACTATAGGTCAGTGGCTGGGGGGATTGAATCCCCAGGGGGGAGGGGGCGCCGTTGGCGCAGTGCAGGGGCGGGAATTGGTCTCTCTGACCCCTGACGGGGCCAGAACAGCCGTCAATGGACAGGTGATCGCCACTATAAGCAAATGCTGGGTCATTATCGGAAAAACCATAAATTGAACTTATACTGGCTCTGGAACGCCAGACAGGGCCATCAGGGGCCGAAAAGGACTCCCCAAGGGATTTCCCGATCATTTATGAGGGGGAAATCCCTTTTATCAGTCTGATGAGCGAAGCGTCATCAGATAATCGCGGCAGAATGATCGTTGGAAGGGCGCCTGATGATTATTCGGCTACCTGTGTGCGGCTTTATTCGCGACTGCTAGAATACGCTCCATTAATCGAACCTACAGGCTACGGGCTGAAAGATTTCCAGCAGATTCATGTTTTCCGGATTTTCTTATGGGTTTCTATAACCTGAATTAAAAAGCGTCGGATTGAATTGTTGGTTAGGTGGTCATTGTGACGTCTACTTCCTGTTGGAGCGCTCTTCGATATTGCCAAACGACTCAAAAGCTACGGCTCTTGCCCTTGTTCCACTATTTGATAAACCTAACTCATCACACAATTTTGCGTATATATTTGGCGGGAAGCCTCCTTTGAAGTCCCAAGTTGTTCCATCAAGCTCCATTTGTAGGACGCCAGAGATGTTTTTATATTTGTAGCCAAGTCTGTTAGAAACAATATAATGTGACACTTGGTTGCTGTGCGTAAATGCAAATTTCGTTGTTTCAGCCACCAAACTCTTAAATTCGTCCTCTTCGAGCTGTTCTTGTGCTCTCTCAGCATCACGCTGTCGTTGTGTTCTCTCTTGCTCGATTGCTGTTTTTGCCTCAAATTCTTTGCGTTCTAGTTCGCGTTTTTTTTGTCCCTCAGTTTCGAGGTGCCCACGCTCTAGGCTCAGCTTATCAGTGCGATCTCTACCCATAAGGTCAGAGGTTACGGCGTCAAGCCATGAAGGCTTTTGACGTCCCACATTTCGCCAACAAAATTCAACCCTCTCGATAAGTCTGTTTGGTTCGGTAATGGCGCCCCGTCTGACTTGCTCAGACGACAAGATGGAACGAACCTGCGTTCCCTTTGGTGTTACTTCTGTTTCAAACCAAAAATGGAAGTTTTCGCCAAAAGGGTCGCTAGCAAGTCTCGCCGCCAATTCTGGATCTGTTCTTTTGATGGTTGTAATGTGAAAGAAAACTTCGGAGCTGTTTCCAAGCAGTAGCCCGCGAACAAATCCAAATCCTCGATCGCTGATGTAGTTGCTAACAATACCGAAATTGATGCTCATATCATCCTTCCTCTAGAATTCACATTGGCAGCGTGCATCTACACCTAACGCCGCAATCAGCTGCCACCAAAGGCGGTCAGCTGCATTGCCTTGTTAGGCTTGACTGGCCACTTTTCATGATACTTATCGATATTAAAATCTTGTATTGTTAATTTCTCTAAACCTTCAGCTTCTTCTAGCTGATTATGCTCATGCAAAAATTTGACTAAATCCATTAGCGAATTTCCTAAAAGCTTCAACCTCGTTAGACAAAAATTGCTCTTCGCACTCGACATAGAACCATACAATAGTTCTTCTAAGCGCGAAATTGCATCTGAAGATTCTTTTAGTTTATTGTAATTCTTTTTGAATTCAGGAAACCCAATACAGCTAAGTTCGCCACCATTTTCCTTCATTAGATATTGTCCAATTTCAGACTGCATTAATTGAAAAACTGGTTTGTCAGTAGAGATTCTGTTTTCCGAATAATCGTGAAGAGATGTGTCTGCTAGCATCCTCTCAATCCTTTTCAGGTGGTAGTAAAACAGTTTTGTTTTCTCGTCGTCATTGAATTCCAGAAACCTTACTCTTTCTTTAAGAATTTCCACCCAGCATAAATATCTTGAAATTAAGTACATTGTTCCAAGTAGATAATGTTGCTTGGTCATGGGCCATGACCCATACATTGGCTTGGAATCCTCTTGTGCTTCGAGTACTTTATTCTTCGAAGCTGCTTGTCGTTCGCACAAATGCCACAGCCTATCTTGTATGTCCTCAGCTGCAATCATTACTACTCGTGAATATCTGTTAACTGTGGCTTTTATCGACAATGCTTCGTTCATTAGTAATTTGTGGTCTTCAAAGTCTTTTTTTAATCGATTATCTAGCAATCCTCTTCCTAAATAGCCGAGTATTGCAACTGCGGTTGCTGTTCCACCAAGAGATGTAACGAATATTTCTAAGAATCCCATTGCTCTCTCCATTGCTCCTAACTGTGATTAGATGGAGGGCTGTACTAACACACGAATAGCGCCTTCTATCTAACACTATTTTACATTGATTTAGGGGGGGTAAATAACATTAAAATCAATTGGTTATCTTTATATTTCTGAAGCAAAGTGCATTCGCTAGCCCTCTTCTTTTGCATAACCATTTCGATAGCATAGAAAAGTCACGTGACATTGGCCATGGCAAGCACCTATATGGCTACTGCCCTGAATGTCAGCTTCCAGCTTGCTGCGATTGACCAAAGGGGCGTGGTTGGCATGGCTCATGGGAGACTCCGACGAGGCGTGTGTTGCCAATTGGCTATATTAACGGCCCGAGAGCGAAGGGAAAGGAGGAAATGGCGAATTGCCGGGCAAGATCAACAAATGGAGGTCAGCTCGAAAGCCTGGCGTCCGGGCTGGATTGGCGAGAGAGGGCTGGGGATAGGTAAAAGGGGGCGAGTGGCCACCAGCTGGTGACCCTCTTGCTGCCTGTACGGGAGTGGTTGCCCGGCCTCTGGCCGGGCGGGGGATCAGTTGCCCGGGATCTCGCTGCAGTTAAGGGTGGGCTGACCGTAGCGCTCCAGCATGGCGTCGCTCCCCTTGGTCCAGAGGGTGAGGTTTTGCCCCTCGTACCGGGCGCCGCTGGCGCTGGGGGTCTCATAGGCGAGCACCTGCTGCTGGTTGTTACCCTCGCTCAGGTTGATCATGGCGGCGGGCCGCTTGGCCTCGTTGTAGAAGTAGGTGGAGAGGGTGACGCTCTTGCCGCACTGGTAGTCCACCGGTGTCGGCACCTTCAGTTGTCCGCCTTTTATCTGCAACTCGGTGATCCGCAACTGGTAGCTCTCTTCCACGCACTGGCGCAGGTCGCCCGCCTTCCAGCAGTCGTTGCGCCCCTTGATCCAGCCGCGCTGGATGGCGCGCTCGCTCTTCTGCTGCTCGGGGGAGAACCCGGCAATCGCCTTGGGATAGAGGGCTGACAGCTCGTTATCCAGCGCAGCCAGTCCGGCATCCTTGCAAATGAGGGTTTCGGCGGCGCCTTTCGCCTTGGCGCACTCGAAGGACGGGGTGGCCGCCGCGGCCAGCAGAGGGGAAAACAGCAGGGTTCCAAGCAAGATCTTGTTCATCGACAGGGCTCCAACAGGGGGCATGATGCCCCGTGACCAGAGCACACTTTACACCCGAAGGAGGCAGGAGCACCCCGTGTTTTTGGGTGCCGGGCGGCCCTGCATGGCAATCAGACGCCGGCCAGCGCCAAGGTCTGGCGGCTGCGCCACAGCCGCTCGTGGAAGAAGAAGACGACGGTGTTGATGGCAGGTTCGATCAGTGCCATCACGCCGCCGGTGAGCAGCTCACCACTCAGCAGGTAGGCGACACCGAAGGCCACCGAGAAGTGGACCAGGGCGAAGCTGCTGGTCTTGGCCTGCAGGCTGTGGTGGGGCTTGAGCTTGTGCCAGCCAAGGTCGTGGAAGTAGAAGGCGACCGTGTTCACGGCGGGCTCGATGAGGGCGATCAGGCTGGCGGTGAGCAGTTCGCCGGTCAGCAGATAAGCCACGGTGAAGGCGACACAAAAGTGCAGGATGGCGAAGCTGATGGTCTTTTTCATGGTGGTGTCTCCTCTGGCGATGAAGGCAGTATCACCCAGAACTCCATCAAATGAAAACCATTCTCATCTATCGGCGAAATAGAAAATGCCTATCGACCGGGGGAGGCCCCACCAGATTGGGAGTTGCCCGGGACAGCAGCGGCGCTAGAGTGTGCCTTTTGCCATGAAAAAGGAGCTTTCATGACCATCAACTCCAACCTGTTTGTTCTCTTCATGCTGCTGCTGATGATCGTCGTCGGCGTGGTGGCCTGGCGACTGGCCCGGCGCAAGAGCCGCCACCCGGGGCTTGTCACCTTCCTGTGCGTGCTGCTCTGCCTGGTGCCGCCCTTGGCCCTGCTGGCGCTGCTCATTCTGGCGCTCTGGCGGGACATGCCCGCAGGCCCCGATGCCAGGCAAGCCTAGCTAGTCCCTCAGCCGCCACTGCCGCAGTCATAGAAAAGCCCCTTGCGGGGCTTTTTTACTTGGAATGTCCCGCGCAGCAGGTGGCCGGTTGGAAGGGGCAAGATCGGGTGATGGCCCTACCTGCCGAGGCCAGCGATCCGAGCATGGGCTTCGCGCATTCCCTGTTCCGCCCCGTGGGGGTGCAGATCCATCCCCTCTGCGTAGACGAATTCCACCTCCGCGATGCCCATCAGGCCGAGCACGGATTGGAGGTAGGGGGTGACCACATCCGTCGCCTGTCCCTGATGCACGCCGCCGCGGCTGCTGAACACCAGGGCGTTGACCCCCTCCACCAGCCCCATGGGGTAGGTGTCGGTGTAACGGAAGGTCACCCTGGCCCGTGCCACCAGATCGAACCAGTTCTTGAGGGGTGTCGGTACATTGAGGTTGTACATGGGGGCGCCGATCAGCAGCAGGTCGGCGGCCTTGAGTTCGGCAATCAGCCGATCCGACAGCGCCACCGCCTGCCGGATGGCCTCATTGGCCGGTTCAGCCCCGCGCAGGGCGTGAAACAACGGGCTGTTGAGGACGGGCAAGTCGAGGGCGGTCAGGTCGCGCACCACTACCTGGTCCTGGTGGCCCTGCTCCCGGCGTGTTTGCAGGAAGCGCTCCATCAACTGGTTGGTGCGGGATGCGGGGCCGTTGAGGCTGGATTGCAGCAGCAGGATCTGGCTCATGAGGGAAACTCCATCTGAAACGTGTGAAGAATGAAGGGAGCTTACCAGTCATTTTTTTCCGCAGTGCTGATAGTATTTCGCCATATTGGTTCCAAAAGGTATGCAATAGATGGCAAACACGCTCAACGGCATCGATCTCTTCGCCACAGTAGTGGAGGCGGGCAGCTTCGCCCAGGCGGCGGAGCGGCTTCACCTCACCCGCTCGGCGGTGGGTAAGGGGGTGGCGCGGCTGGAGCTGCGTCTCGGCGTGCAACTGTTTCATCGCACTACCCGCAGCCAGAGCCTGACCGAGGAGGGGGCGCTCTTCTATCGCCACTGCCTGCGGGCGCTGGAGGAGGTGCGTCTTGGGGAAACGGCGCTGGCCAGCAACAAGCTCACCCTCAACGGCAGATTGAAGGTCTCCATGCCGGTGCTGTTCGGCCAGCAGTGTGTGGCCCCCATTTTGCTGGCGCTGGCGAAGGCGCATCCCGGGCTGGCCCTGGAGCTGTCGTTCAGCGACCGCAAGGTGGATCTGGTGGAGGAGGGGGTGGATCTGGTGATCCGCAACGCAGAGCCGCCGGACAGCCTGGATCTGGCGGCGCGCAGGCTCGGGGAGCACGGCATGACGCTCTGCGCCTCGGCCGCCTATCTGGCCGAGCGAGGGGAACCTGTGACCCTGGCCGAGTTACCGGAGCACGAGTGCATCGCCTATCTGCGCCAGGGGCGGGTGCTGTCGTGGTGGTGGCAGGAGGCCGAGACATGGCGCGAAGTCCAGCCCAGAGGGCGGTTGCAGATGGACGATCTCAACGCCATCACCCAGGCGGCCATCGCGGGCTTTGGTCTCGCCTGGCTGCCGACCTGGCTGGCGCGGCCCCACCTTGAGCGGGGCGAGCTGTGCGAGCTGCTGGCCCGGTTGCCGGGTCGGCGCTATCCCATCAACGCCCTCTGGCCCCATGGACCGCATCTGCCCCTCAAGACCCGGCTCGCCATCGATTGGCTGGCGAGCCGCCTGACCGAGCGGCTGGCCAGCGTGAACGTGCCGGGTCATCAGCCCCAATGAAAAAGGGCCTGCTGTGACAGGCCCTTTTTCATTTTCTGTGGTTCCGAGGGTCAGGCTTCGGCCTTGTTCAGCCACTCCACCCTGTACTGGGCGCCGGCGCCCTGGGCCAGCTTGGCGCACAGGGGTTTCAAGAAGGCCTCGATCTGCTCGTCCAGCATCCAGGGGGGGCTGACGATGAGCATGCCGGAGCCGTTCATGCCCCAATCGGCAGTCTGGCCGGCCACTTCCAGCTCCGCTACCAGGACGTTGCCGAAGTTCTCGCGCTTGATCGCTTTGAGCATGTCGCGGGACTTGTCCGCCTCTTGCCCGAGGATGGGATACCAGAGGGCGTAGATGCCGGTGGCCCAGCGCTTTTGCGCTTTTTTAAGGGTATCGACTACCGCGAAGTAATCTTCCTTGAGCTCATAGGGAGGATCGATCAGCACCAGACCACGGCGCGGGGTGGGGGGCAGCAGGGCGACCAGCCCCTCGAAGCCGTCGCGATGGTGGACGGCGACGCGGGGGTCGTACCCCATGTTGGCGCGAAGATCTTCCACCTCGTTGTTGTGCAGCTCCATCAGCGCCAGCTTGTCCTGATCGCGGATAAGGCGGCGGGACAGCTCCGGCGAGCCGGGGTAGTAGTGCAGCTGGCCATCGCTGTTCATCTCCTCGATGACACCCAGATAGGGGGCCATGGCGGACCACTGGGCCCGCTCATCCCAGAGGCGTTTGATCCCGTCGGCGTATTCCGCTTTCTTCTGGGACCAGTCGCCGCGCAGGTCGTAGAGACCGCCACCGGCATGGGTGTCCAGCACGATGAAGGGTTTCTCCTTCTTCTTGAGGGACTCGATGATCAGGGCCTGGACGGCGTGTTTGAGCACGTCGGCGTGGTTGCCGGCGTGAAAGGCGTGGCGGTAGCTCAGCATATGAGATCTCTGAGGGGGCCCTGCTGGGCACCCAGTAACGATAGATAGTGAAACAGGTTGCGGCTGTCGCCGCGAAACAGGGCGAGGGTGCGCAGGGTCTGCAGCAAGACCCCCTGTTGCAGCCGCTCCAGCTCCAGTTCGTGGGCCAGCATGGTCTGGTACTCCTCGGCCCCCACCCGTGACTTGGCCTGCTGGCGCAGGGTGCGCCAGGGGAGCAGCACCGCCTCGGTCTGTACCAGGGCCGGTTGCAAGTCCGTGAGGTCGACCGGGATCCGGAGCAGGTCGAGGTGGTGCAGCAGGAGTGCCAGGTTGACGTTGCCCCCCATGCTTTGCACGTGGAGCCAGTCCTGGCTGCGTTGGCCATAGGCGCCTGTGCTCCATGTCCAGAACTCGGAAGGGGTGGGCAGGGCGTCGGGGCTGACCCGCTCGCTGGCCATCAAGGCTTCATCACGCAAAGAAGGCCTGCTCCATGGTTTCCAGCTCTTCAGAGAGGCTCATCCACTCCAGCTCGACGTGCTCCAGCTCCTCCTTGAGGGGGCCCTGGGACTTGAGCAGCTCGGAGAGCTTGCCCTTGGCGCTCTCTTCATAGATGGCGGGATCGGCGAGCTGCTCTTCCACCGCGGCCAGCTTGGCCTGCAGCTTCTCCATGCTGGTTTCGAGCTTCTCGAGCTTCTGGCGCAGCGGCCGGGTCGCTTGCCGGAACTGGGCTTCGAGGCGCTTCTGATCCTTGCGCGCCACCGCCGAGTTGGCGGAGACGGTGCCATCTGCCGGCTTGGCATTGGCCTCTTTCTCCTGCTCGCCGAGCCACTTGTGGTAGTCGTCGAGATCCCCGTCGAAGGGCTCGACCCGGCCGCCGTGGACCAGATAGAAATCATCCGTGGTGGTGCGCAGCAGATGACGGTCGTGAGAGACCACCACCATGGCCCCCTCGAACCCTTGCAGGGCCATGGTCAGGGCGTGGCGCATCTCCAGATCCAGGTGGTTGGTCGGTTCATCCAGCAGCAGCAGGTTGGGCTTTTGCCAGGTGATGAGGGCCAGCACCAGCCGCGCTTTCTCACCGCCGGAGAAGGGGGCTACCTTGTCGAGTACCTTGTCGCCGTGAAAACCGAAGCTGCCGAGGTAGTTGCGAAGCTCCTGCTCGGTCTTGTCCGGGGCCAGGCGCACCAGGTGATCGAGGGGGCTGTCATCGAGGCGCAGGGTCTCGAGCTGATGCTGGGCGAAGTAGCCGATGCTCACCCCGGCGCTCACCTCCAGCTTGCCGGAGAGGGGCGGGTTGGAGCCCGACAGCATCTTGATGAAGGTGGACTTGCCCGCGCCGTTGCGACCGAGCAGGCCGATGCGCGAGCCCGGCACCAGGTTGAGCTTGATCTTCTCGAGGATCACCTTGTCGCCGTAACCGGCGCTGAGGTTCTCCATGGCGATGAGCGGGGTCGGCAGAGCGGAGGGCTCGCGAAACTCGAAGCTGAACTCGGAGTCGGCGTGAGCGGGCAGGATCTTCTCCATCCGCTCCATGGCTTTGAGCCGGCTTTGTGCCTGACGGGCCTTGGAGGCCTTGTAGCGGAAGCGGTCCACATAGGATTGCATGTGGGCCATCTCCCGCTGCTGCTTCTCGTACATGGACTGCTGCTGGGCCAGGTGCTCGGCCCGTTGCAGTTCGAAGTCGGAGTAGCCGCCGCTGTATTCGTTGAGCTTGCCGTTCTCGATATGGATGATGCGATTCACCACGGAGTCGAGGAAGTCGCGGTCGTGAGAAATGAGCACCAGCGTGCCCTGATAGCCCTTGAGCCACTTCTCCAGCCAGATGACGGCGTCCAGATCCAGGTGGTTGGTCGGTTCATCCAGCAGCAGCAGATCGGAGCGGCAGAGCAGCGCCTGGGCCAGGTTCAGGCGCATGCGCCAGCCGCCGGAGAAGCTTCTGACCGGCGAGTCGAGCTGATCGCCGCCAAAACCCAGACCGTGCAGCAGCTCGGCGGCGCGGGCGCGAATGCTGTAGGCACCTATGGTATCGAGCTTGCCGTGCAGCTCGGCCACCAGCAGACCGTTGTCATCCGCCTCGGCCTGGGCGAGCTCGGCCTCCAGGGCGCGGAACTCCTTGTCGCCATCGACCACGTATTCGAGCGCGGAGCAATCCAGCGCCGGGGTCTCCTGGGCCACGCCGGCAATCTGCCAGCCGGCGGGCAGGCTGAAGCTGCCGTTGTCGATGGCCAGCTCGCCCCGCACCAGCGCAAAGAAGGTGGACTTGCCACAGCCGTTCTTGCCCACCAGGCCCACCTTGTGGCCGGGGTGTATGGTGGCGGACGCGTTGTCCAGCAGCGTGCGGCCGCCGCGGATCAGTTCGATTTGACTGGCAACTATCATGGATGGGTCTGCTTGGCTCGATTGAAGGAGAGAAACTGGCGCGGATCTTACGTGAAATGACACAAATTTGCACTTGAGGGCGGGGGGGATGGCTGCCGCCGGAAAAACGTGTCATAACAGAGACATCTGGGGGGCAGGAGGCTGACCATGTTGATTAAAGAGATCATGACGACCCGGGTCGCGACCGTTTCCATGGATGACAGGCTGAGCGTCATCAAGGAGATCTTCGAGCAGGCCCATTTCCGCCACCTCCTGGTGGTGGAAGAAGAGGAGCTGGTGGGGGTCATCTCGGACCGGGATCTGCTGCGTGCCATCAGCCCCTATCTGGACACGGATGCCGAGATGAACCGGGACACCGAGACCCTCAACCGGCGCGCCCACCAGATCATGAGCCGTGAACCCATCACCGTCTCCCCCGAACGCTCCCTGAAAGAGGCCGCCGGCCTCATGCTGGAGCACCAGATCTCCTGTCTGCCTGTGCTGGAAAACGGCGCCCTGGTGGGCATAGTGAGCTGGAAGGACCTGCTGAGGGTCATGCGCGGCTGGCAGCCGGTCTGACGGGGCGGGGAAGGTGTGCGGGGAGCCCGTGTCGCCCGGCAGGGCTTCCCTGCTTCTCGCCTTGTTGAAGGATTAAACTGCTTTTATCCCGTTTTATAGATCACTTGTATTGCTATATTGATTTTCTTGGTCATAAATTCCGCAAGAATTATTTCGCGTGACACTATGTGTCGCGGCGTCAGCTCGAATTGATGCTTTTATAATTAATCGTTCGCCGCTTCAGTTCCCATCAAGGTTTCCGGATCTACCTTAGGCCATCGGCACATCAACCGATCATCACGACCGAACTCTGGTCTGACAGAGAGTGCTTACACCTGAGGAAAGAACAATGAAAAAGACAGCATTGACGATGGCCATCTCCAGCCTGCTGCTGGCCGGTGGTGCACAGGCCGCCAACGTTTACGATCAGAATGGTACCAAACTGGACATCGGCGGCCGCGTCAACGGCATGTACTACGGCACCGATGACAACGCCACCGAAGGCGATGCCAGCTACCTGCGTCTGCACATCGCAGGTGAAACCAAGGTTGACGAGGATCTGACCGCGTTCGGCTTCGCCGAGTACAACCTGCCGGTTTCCGGTTCTGACAACGACGAGCTGCGTTACGCCTATGCGGGCATCAAGCACGATCGCTTCGGTGCCTTCAGCTACGGTCGCCAGGACGGTCTGTTCACCAAGGCGGTGAACAACTACACCGACGTGCTGCCGGAGTGGGGTGGTGATGGTCTGGGCAAGGACACCGAGGTGTTCGGCACCGGCCGTACCAACGGCCTGGCCCAGTACATGTACAACTGGCAGGGGCTGACCCTGGGTGCCCAGTTCACCGGCAACAACGACCCGCAGAACGCGAGCCGCAGCGAGCGCGTCGGTCCGAACAGCACCTGGAGCCCGAAAGGTTCTTCCGAGGGGTATGCCCTCTCTGCCAACTATGACTTCAACATGGGCCTGAGCCTGGGTGCCGCCTACAACCAGGCTGGCAAGACCGACGAGCAGGCCGAGAACGTGAGCTTCGGCGGCGACAACGACGCCAAGCTGTTCGGGGTGGGCGCCAAGTATGCCGTCGGCAACCTCTACATGGCCGCCACCTACTCCCACGGTGAAGATCACCTCTTCGTGGACACCGGCTCCATGCGCGGTTACGCCGAGAAGATGGATGGCTACGAAGCGGTCGTGCAGTACAACATCACGCCGAAGTTCAAGCCCTCCCTGGCCTACCTGCGTACCGACGTGAAGGACAGCGCTCACGGCATCGATGACACCGCGACCGAATACGTCTCCGTGGGTGCCTGGTACAACTTCACCGACAACTTCAATGCCTACGTGGACTACAAGATCAACCTGCTGGACGAAGTGGGTTCCACCGGCAAGAACAGCCTGAACAAGTCCACCGACGACATCGTCGCCGTGGCCCTGCAGTACAACTTCTAAGTCGTCCCGGACGCACTGCACATCCCAGGACCGGCCCATGTGGCCGGTCTTTTCGTTGCTGGCTGACCGCGCTGGATGACAAGAGCGGCACGTCGGGGTTCAGCAATGGCCCCGTGTGGTCGATACCCTTGTTGTCGGGGCCGGTGCGTGGCTGTGCTTGCCATGAGGCAGTGATGGGGCGATGATCACGCCCCGTGGTCAAGATCCTATCTTTCCTCGACGCTTTTCATTATTTCTATATAGGCTTGCGTTGTCCCGACAGGGAAAGCGGGGCTGGTTGGCATGTCGCAGCTCCGGTGCGGGGCAATTTCGGGAAATGGACGTAAGGGCGTTATATGGCGAGCATATTGGATTCAGTGGATCAACGTACCCAGCTTGTAGGGGAGAATCGCCTGGAACTGCTGATGTTCCGTTTGGGTGCCCAGCAACTGTTTGCGATCAACGTCTTCAAGGTGCGGGAAGTGGTCAAGCTGCCCCATCTGAACAAGATGCCGGGGTCCCACCACAACATCAGCGGTGTTGCCAACATTCGCGGCGTCTCCATCCCCGTCATCAACCTGCGCGGTGCCATCGGGATGCGTCCCATGGCCATCGATCAGGAGTCCAACCTCATCATCACCGAGTACAACCGCACCATTCAGGGATTCCTGGTGGGGCAGGTGGCCCACATCGTCAACATGACCTGGAAGGACATACTGCCGCCGCCCCGTTCGGCGGGTCGTGCCAACTACCTCACCGCCATTACCCGCATCCCGGAAGGGGGCGTCGACCAGATCGTCGAGATCATCGACGTGGAGAAGGTGCTGGCGGAGATCATCACCTATGACGTGCGTATCTCGTCCGAGGTGCTGGACGAGGAGATCCTGCCCCAGATGCAGGGACGCCGGGTGCTCATCGTCGATGACTCCAGCACGGCCCGCAACCAGGTGCGCGAGACCCTAGCCCAGCTCGGGCTCGAGGTCATCGAGTGCCAGGACGGCTTGCAGGCCCTCAAGCTGCTCAAGGGGTGGTGCGATGCGGGCAAGAAGGTGACCGACGAGATCATGCTGATGATCACGGACGCCGAGATGCCGGAGATGGATGGTTATCGCCTGACTCACGAGGTGCGCAGCGATCCGCGCATGTCCGATCTCTTCATCACCCTGAATACTTCTCTGAGCGGTAACTTCAACGAGGCCATGGTCAAGAAGGTGGGGTGTGATCGCTTCATCTCCAAATTCCAGCCCGACTTGCTGGTGGACGTGGCACAGCAGCGGATGCGGCAGATCCTGGGCCGTTGAAACCGGCACGCCGAACCATGAAAAAGCCCCCGCCATGCGGGGGCTTTTTGCTGGGCAAGGGGAAGGGCCAGGGGCCCGGCCACCGGGCTATTGTGTCAGCAGAGGCTCGACAAAGCGGGCGACCTTGTCGCGGATCCGGGGCTGGGCGGCGGCTGTCGGGTGCAGTCCATCGTTCATCATGAGTTCAGGGCGCAGCACAATATCATCCAGAAAGAAGGGCATCAGCGGCAGGTCGTTGGCCTTCGCAAGATCCGGGAAGATCTGCTCGAACTGTTGCAGATAGCGCGCCCCATAGTTGCGGGGCAGCAGGATCTGGGTCAGCACCGTCTTCGCCTGGTGCGCCCGGGTGAGCTCGATCATCTTGGTCAGGTTGGCCCGGGTGATGGCGGGAGCAAAGCCCCGCAGCCCGTCGTTGGCGCCGAGTTCGATCAACACCCAGTCCGGTTTGTGGGTTTCGAGCAGGGCGGGCAGGCGGGCCAGGCCGCCCTGGGTCGTTTCACCGCTGATGCTGGCATTGATGAGGGTGTGTTCTCCCCCCTGCTGCTGCCACTTTTCATTGAGCAGGGCAGGCCAGCTCTGTTCGGCCTGCATCTGGTAGCCGGCACTCAGGCTGTCGCCCAGTACCAGCAGGGTCTGGGCCTGGACGGACGCTGCCCAGCAGCACAGGCAACTCACGGCAAACAAGAGACGCATCATGCAGTCAACTCCCACGTTCTATTGTCATTACAGGTTCAGGCAAACAGGATACCCAAGATGAGTTCAACGCCCATTATCGCCGTCAGGGGGCTCGGTAAAACCGTTCGCCTCGGTCAGGAAAGCCTCACCATCCTTGAAGGGATCGATCTGCAAGTCAATACCGGCGAGACGCTGGCGCTGGTCGGTGCGTCCGGTTCCGGCAAGTCCACCCTGCTCGGTTTGCTGGCCGGTCTCGATCTGCCGAGCCGCGGCGAAATAGAGATCCTCGGCCACTCCCTCACCCGGCTGGACGAGGAGGGACGCGCCAGGCTGCGGGCCGAGCAGGTGGGGTTCGTGTTCCAGTCGTTCCTGCTGCTGCCCACCCTGAGCGCCCTGGAAAACGTCATGTTGCCGGCCGAGCTGCGGGGGGAGACCGACAGCGAGCCCCGTGCCAGGGAGCTGCTGGCCCAGGTCGGTCTGGGAGAGCGGTTGCACCACCTGCCGCCGCGCCTCTCCGGCGGCGAGCAGCAGCGGGTCGCCATTGCCCGTGCCTTCATGACCCGCCCCAGTCTGCTGCTGGCGGACGAGCCCACCGGCAACCTCGACAGCAAGACCGGGGAGACGGTGATCGAACTGCTGTTTCGTCTCAACCGCGAGCACAACACCACCCTGGTGGTGGTGACCCATGACCATGAGCTGGCCCAGCGCTGCCAGCGGCAGCTGGTGATGTCAGCCGGGCGGCTGGAGGCACAGACTGTCATGGCTGCCAGGGTGGGAGAGCTGTCATGAGTCAGTGGCGACTGGGATTGAAGCTGCTGCGCCGGGAAGGGTTCAGCGGCGAGCTGCGCTGGTTTGTGCTGGCGCTGGCGCTGAGCGTCGCCTGCGTGCTCAGCGTGGCTCTGGTGGCGGATCGGCTGGACGCTGGGCTCAAGGCCTCCGGGCGGGATTTCATCGGAGGGGACAGGGTGCTGCGCTCCGCGACGCCGGCACCGGCAGAGTGGCTGGCGCAGGCGCATCAGGAGGGGCTGGCCGTGCAGACCACGGTCAGCTTCAACAGCATGCTGTTTCACGGCGATACCCTGCAACTGGCCTCCATCCGCGCCGTGCCCGGGGATTTTCCCTTCTACGGCAAGCTGGAGCTCACTCCCCAGCGCGCCCCGGCGCCCGGCGAGATCTGGCTCTCAGCCAGGGTGATGCAGCTGCTCGGCGCCAAGGTGGGGGAGGCACTCGAGGTCGGCAACACCCGGCTGACGGTGGCAGGGGAGCTGGGCCAGGAGCCGGATCAGGGGTTCAGTCCCTTCCAGATGGCGCCAAGGGCCTTGATCCACAGCGCCGATATCGAGGCGACCGGGGCCCTGCTGCCGGGCAGTCGCCAGCAGTGGCGCTATCTCGTCAAGGGGCCCCGTGACGCCATCGCCCGCTATGAGGCCTGGCTCAACCCCAGGCTGAGCGCCGGGCAGAAGCTCGTCAAACCCGACGATCAGGGTACCCAGGTGGGGAAATCCCTGGGTAATGCCGAGCGCTTCTTCCGTCTGGCATCCCTTGCCGGCGTGCTGCTCGGCGCCCTGGCCATGGGGATAGCGGTGCGCCATTTCGCCGAGCGCCAGACCAACATGGTGGCCCTGCTCAAGACCCTGGGGGCCTCGCGGCGCACCCTGTGGCAACTGATGGGCACCCTGCTGTTCTCCCTGACCCTGGTGGGGGCCCTGATGGGGCTGGTGGCGGGCAGTGTCATGCAGTGGCTGACCCTGAACCTGCTGGGGGATCTGCTGCCTGCGGATCTGCCGCCCCCCTCCTGGCGACCCTTCGCCCTGGGCCTCGCGGTCGCCTTCTTCATCACCCTGATGCTGGCGTTCGTCCCCTTCCTGAGGCTGCTCAAGGTACCGCCGCTGCGGGTGCTGCGCCGGGAGCTGGAGGCGGGGATCCCCCCCTGGCTGACGGTGCCCGTGGGGCTCATCGGGCTGTTTGCCCTGGTGTGGGGCTTTACCGCCGACATCAGGCTGGCCTGCGGGCTCATCGGTGGCATGGGGGTGTTGATGGCGCTGCTGGCCCTGCTCGCCTCCGTGCTGCTGCGTCTTGGCAGTCGGCTCAAGGGGCCCCATGCCCTGCGCCTGGCCATCAATCACCTCTCCCGGGAGCGGGGCAGTGGTCTGTTCCAGCTGGCGGGCTTCGCCCTGGCCCTGATGCTGTTCGGGCTGCTGTGGGCGGCGCGGGTCGATCTGCTGGAGGATTTTTCCACCCGGTTGCCTGCCGACGCCCCGAACCGCTTCCTGGTCAATGTGGCGGACAGCGAGCGGGAAGGGATCCTGGCCGATCTGCACCAGGCCGGGGCCATCACCTCGGACTTCTACCCCATGGTGCGCGGGCGCTTGACCCGTATCGCCGGTGAGGCGGTGGGGGAGGATGCGGCGCGGGAGGGGGTGGACAGGGAGCTCAACTTCACCACCACATCGGCCCTGCCCGCCGACAACAAGGTCACTGCCGGTCAATGGCTGGTCGGCAAGGGGGAGGTCTCCGTCGACGAGGTACTGGCGGGACGGCTCGGCATCGCACTCGGAGACGTGCTCGGCTTCACCATAGAGGGGCGGGCGTTCGAGGCCAGGGTGACCAGCCTGAGGTCCATCAAGTGGGACAACATGAGGCCGAACTTCTACATGATCTTCTCGCCGGACGTGCTGGCCCCCTTCTCCCAGACCTGGCTCGGCAGCTATCGTCTGCCGCCTGAGGGGCGAGGGGCAGAGGTGGAACTCATCCGCCGCCACCCCACGGTGAGCCTCATCGATGTGGAGGATCTGATAGGCCGCCTCACCCTGGTCTCCGACCAGGTGAGCCGCGCCCTGGGGCTGATGCTCGGGCTGGTGACGGTGGCCGCCCTGCTGGTGCTGCTGACCCAGACCCAGGCCGGCATGGCCCATCGGCGCCGGGAGCTGCTGCTGATGCGCACCTTGGGGGCGGGCAGCGCCCTGCTCGAGAAGATGCTGCGCTGGGAGCTGGTGGCGAGCGGTGCCCTGGCAGGGCTTTGCGCCGCCATGGTGGTGGAGCTCTGCTCCTTCGGCCTGCAGTGGTGGTGGGAGGGGGCGCAGTGGCAGTTCCACTGGGCCATCTGGGCTGCAATCCCCCTGCTTGGGGCCGTGCTGGTGACCCTGGCCGGACAGGGCATGCGCCGCCAACTGCTGGCGGGTACCCTGAGCGACCGGCTCAGGGGACTGGGGCAGGGGCTGCTCTGATGGCTCGACACATCCCGACCTTGGTCGGGATGTGTCATTGGGTCAACGGGGTGAGTGCAGCAGATTGTCCAGAGCGCCGGGCAAGGCCGGGAAGCTGAAGTGGAAACCGGCCTGCTGCAAGCGGGCGGGCAGTACCTGCTGTCCGGTGAGCATCAGATCCGCCGCCTCTCCCATCAGGAGTCGCAGGAGGGGGGCCGGTACGAAGAAGAGGTGCGGGCGATGGAGCGTGGCGGCCAGGGTCTCGCTGAACCGGCGATTGCTGACCGGTTGCGGGGCCGTGCCGTTGAAGATGCCGTCACACTCGCCGTGCTCGATGAGAAACAGCATGGCCCGCACCAGATCCTGCACGTGGATCCAGCTCATCATCTGGGTGCCGCTGCCCATGGGGCCGCCGAGGCCCAGGCGGTAAGGGGGCAGCATCCTGGGCAAGGCGCCCCCCTCCATGCCGAGTACCAGGCCTATGCGCAGGATGCAGACCCGGGTCTGGGCCGAGCGGGCCTGCTGGGCAAGCTGCTCCCACTGCTGACAGAGACGGTGGGTGAATTCGTCGTGAGGGTTCTGGCATGTTTCATCCAGAGGGGCGTCATCCTGGCGGCCATACCAGCCGATGGCGGAGGCATTGAGCAGCAATCTGGGGGGCGTGCTGGAGAGTTTGACGAGATCCACCAGCTGTTCGGTCAGCAGCCAGCGGCTGTTGCAGAGCAACTGCTTGCGGGACTCGCTCCAGCGTCCGGCGGCGATGGGTTCGCCGGCCAGGTTGATGACGATGTCCACGTCATTGAGGTGATCCAGCCTGTCCAGACTGTCCAGCAGGGTGACATCGTGGCCGAGCAGCTCGTAGGCCCGGCTGCCCTGGCGGGTCAGCACGACTACTTCGTGCGCCACCTTGAGGTGTGCCACCAGACGGCGGCCGATAAACCCCGTGCCCCCCGTGATCAGTATCTTCATGTCCTGCCTCCCTGACGCTCTAGGGTCTACTCTAGAGCCTGGGTGCCCGATGGACAAGCTCCTGTTTTTATGAGCATTATGATTTTTGTCTCCCAAGACGCCGCCCCCTTTATCCACGGGGTTGCCGGGCGTTGCGACCACGGGGGGCGCCGTGGCGCGGCGGTATCAGGGGCTCATTCCGGCTTGCCAAACGGGCGCCAGCGGGTAAACTCGAGCGCTTTTTCGCCATGTTCATGAGGGCCGTTATGCCATTTCGACGTTTGAAGGTGCGTCAATTCTATGTCCGGCTGCTCTGTGCCTTGCTGGCCGGTCTGTTGCCCATGCTCCTTGGGCTCGTCATCGTCATCTGGCAGACCGCCACCGGCGTGAAACAGGATGCGGTGGCGCGCCTGGAACATGCCAGGGTCATGTTTGACCGCACTCTGGACAATGCCCAGTTGGCGGCGTCGGCCCTCACCGGCAGCCTGGGCAGGCCCTGTCTCGAGGTGGTGCAGGGGCTCAGGGATCAGGTGGCCACGGTGCCGGATGTGCGTAGCGTCAACCTGGCCAGGGGGGATCGGATCTACTGCTCTTCCCTCTATGGCCCGGTCGATGGCGGCATCAAACTGGATGACTATGTCGGGGGCAGGCTCGACCTGATGAAGGGCAACCCGGTCACCCCGAATCGTCCCCTCATCGCCTACCGGGAAGAGGTGGGCGAGTTCAGCGTGCTGGTGGGGGTCGACGGCTACTACCTGCTCAACATCCTGGACATGCTGAGCCGCAACTCCCCACTGGGGTTGGTGGTCGGCAACGAGATGTTGCTGCGAAACAGCGAGCTCACCGACAAGCTGATCCCCAAGGACCGCAGTGGCTATCTCGAACAGGTCTCGACCAGGTACCCGTTCAAGGTAGTGACCACGGTGTCGGTGGATGAGTACCGTGCCCACATCTGGGACTACTCCAAGGTGGGCGTCATTATTTATCCTCTGCTGAGCCTGCTGCTCGGGGTGGCGGTCTTCTGGCTGATGGGCCGTTCGACTTCGCCGGCCCAGGAGCTGAAACGGGCACTGTCCCAGCAGGAGTTCATCCCCTATCTGCAACCTGTGGTGAACGGGGAGGACGGCCAATGGAGCGGTTGCGAGGTGCTGATGCGCTGGCAACACCCCCGTCAGGGGATGATCTCGCCGGATCGCTTCATTCCCCTGGCAGAGGACAGTGGTCTCATCGTGCCCATGACCCGGCTGCTGATGGCGCAGGTGCGCGAACAGTTTGCGGGCAAGGCGCACCATCTGCCGCGAGGGTTCCACTTCGGCTTCAACATCTGCGCCAGCCACTGCAAGGATCTGAGCCTGGTGGAAGATTGCCGGGATTTCATCAACGCCTTCAAGGGGAATCCCATCAAGCTGGTGCTGGAGCTGACCGAGCGCGAGCTCATCGTGGCGGACGAGACGACGGACCGGCTCTTTGCCGAGCTGCATGCCCTCGGGGTCTTCATCGCCATCGACGATTTCGGCACCGGCCACTCCAGCCTGACCTACCTGCAGACCTTCCAGGTCGACTTCCTCAAGATCGATCAGAGCTTCGTCGGCATGATTGGGTCGGACGCGCTCTCCAGCCACATCGTGGAGAACGTCATCGATCTGGCGACCCGGCTCGGTCTGCAATTGGTGGCGGAAGGGGTGGAGAATCAGGTGCAGGCCGACTATCTGAAGGCCCGCGAGGTGACCTTCCTGCAGGGCTATCTGTTTGGCAGGCCCATGCCCATGAAGGAGTTTGTCAGCCAGCTGGCCGGGCAGGGGCGCTGAGGGGTAAGCGCGAGGCAAAAAAAAACCAGCGACCGGGTCGCTGGTTTTTTTATGGCCGGATGGCTCAGAGCATGCGGGCCAGGGCGCGGCACAGACGCTGAACCCCCTCTTCCGTGGTCGCCTCATCCACACAGGAGAAGCTCAGGCGCAGGGTGTTCTGGATCTCGGGGCGCACATAGAAGGGGGCGCCGGGCACGAAGGCAACCTTCTCCTTGATGGCCTCGTCGAACAGGGCCATGGCACTGACGCTGGGCGGCAGGGTCAGCCAGAGGAACATGCCCCCTTCGGGACGGGTGTAGCTGACGCCGGGCGGACAGTGGCGGGCGAGGGCGGCTTCCATGGCGGCACGCTGGCGACCATAGACCTCCTTGATCTTCTCCAGATGAGCGTCGAGGGAGTTGTCGGTCAGGAAGCGGTGCAGCACCTGCTGGCTGAAGGCGTTGCTGTGCAGGTCGGTGGCCTGCTTGGCGATGGTGACCTTCTTGCGCAGCCAGTCCGGCACCACCATCCAGCCCAGGCGGAAGGCGGGCACCACCGTCTTGGAGAAGGACCCGAGCAGCACGGTGTTGTGGGGGGCCAGCTTGGCGATGGGAGGGAGGTGTTCCCCCTCGAAGCGCAGCTCGCCATAGGGGTCGTCTTCCACCATCAGCAGATCGTGGCGCACCAGGCGCTCGGCCAGGGCTTCCCGGTTGGCGCGGCTGTAGGAAACACCACTTGGGTTCTGGAAGTTGGGCACGCCGTAGAGCAGCCTGGCACTGGTACCCTGCTCCAGCAGCGCATCCAGCGCGGCCAGATCCAGCCCCTCTTCACCCAGGGTGATGGGCTTGAAGTTCGGTTGATAGACGGAGAACGCCTGGATGGCGCCAAGGTAGCCCGGCTCTTCGATGATGAGATCCTGCCCCTCGTTCACCAGCACCTTGCCCAGCAGATCCAGCGCCTGCTGGGAGCCGCTGGTGATGAGGATGTTGTCCGGATTGACCTCCATGCCGTGGCGGCTCAGGTAGCGATCGGCGATGAACTGGCGCAGCGGGGCAAATCCCTCGGTGGTGGCGTATTGCAGCGCGGCGGCTCCCTGCTCGCGCAGCACGTCCTGGCACGCTTGCTCGATGGCCTTGACCGGGAACAGATGAGGGTTGGGCAGGCCGCCGGCGAAGGAGATGATCTCCGGATTGGCGGCAACTTTGAGGATTTCACGGATAAAGGAAGGCTCGACCTTCTCGAAGCGCTGGGCAAAAAACGGCTGCATAGGGTTCTCTCTGACTAGGTGGCGGTCGCTCCATTCAACCGCCAGGTTATCCGTTTGTATCAGATTTCAGAAATGAGGCAATGGCTGTCACAAAAATCCATAAAAAAGGGCAGGTTTGGCACCTGCCCGAATTTTATCGTCCCGACCCCGGTCAGGGGCGCAAAAACCCCTGTCAGGGGGGCATCGGGCGGGATGGGGGTCAGAGCCCCGGCGCCTTGAGGAAGCGGATCATCAGGTCGGTATTGGCCCCGAGTTGCTGCTCGATCCGGCCCGGGAAGAGCTCGGCCATCTTGTCGAGGCGATCATGCTCCGTGTGCCAGATCTTGCCCCACTGGGTCTCGCTGTCCCGGTCGCAGGCGCTCTTGGTGGCGTCGTCGTAGCAGTCCCACAGCGCCGGATTGGTGCTCTGGGAGTAGCCGTCATAGCCATCTTCCCCGTTGATGGTGAAGTTGGTGGCCTCCACGTAGGCGATGGGCACCCCCAGGCAGGCAAAGGGGGCATGATCGGACCAGCTGCCGGTCTCCCCTTCCGGATAGCCGCTGTAGCTGGGGTGGATGGCGAATGGGGTGGCGGTCTGCTGGGAGATGGCCAGCAGGCGATCGCGCACCTTGGGATCGAAGCTGTAGCGGCTCGGGTCGGCGCAGTTGTACTCGGCCACGTCGGAGTGGGCCGAGTGGACATAGACGATGTCACCCCCGGCGATGGTGTCGTAGTTCACCATGGCCAGCAGCTTGGCGACGGCGTCGGTGTCGAGACTGGCGGCATAGGCTTTGGATCCGTTGAGGCCGTTCTCCTCGGCGCCGAAGAAGGCGAAGCGCACCGTGTAGGGCAGGGTCTCTCCCTTGAGTGCCTCGGCAACCGCCAGCAGGGCGGCGACGCCGGCCCCGTTGTCGGTGGCGCCTTCGGATCCTTTCTTCTCGCCGGTGCTGTCATAGTGGGCACCGATGAGGATCACCCTGTCGCTCTGACCCTTGAGCTCGGCGACGATGTTCTGGGAGGTGCGTTCGGTGCCGCCCCGGGTGTAGGTGAATGGCTGGTTCTGCACCTCGTAGCCCCAACCGGCCAGGTGATCCTGGATCCAGGCGGCGGCGCGGGTTTCGGCCTCGGTGCCTGTGGGACGAGCGCCTATCCCTTCTGCGCCAGAGCTCAGTTGCACCAGAAATTCATGGGCTTGAGCCGCGGGGGCAGGGGGTTGGGAGTCGTTGTCAGAGGGGTTGCAACCGGCCAGCAGGGCAGGCAGGACGAGGGCCAACAGGGTTTTCTTCATACTGCAATCCTTTGTTGTATATGGTTTTATTTTTCCGCGTCAGGATGAACCCGACGTCCGGCAGATTCTGTGAAGGGGGTGGCATTTGTCAACCTTGCCGGTGGATGTGGGCAGTCCCGGGGGATTTGTTGTGGGAAACACTTGCGCCTTGTGCCTATCTTGGGATAATTCGCTCCCCTGTTTTTGCGAACTGATGCAATAACGAGCGATCCATTTATGTCGGCTCTGTTCCAGAGCGATGCAATAACGAGCAATTTACTATGTCTGTGACCCAAGATGTGTTTAACGAAGACGGCAAGTTCATGCGCAAGATCCGCAGCTTCGTCCGTCGCGAAGGCCGCCTGACCAAAGGGCAGGAGAAGGCCCTGGAAGAGCTCTGGCCGGTCATGGGCATCGATTTCGCACCAGAGCCGCTCGACATGGTGGCCCTGTTTGGCCGCGAGGCACCCGTGGTGCTGGAGATCGGGTTCGGCATGGGCGCCTCCCTGGTGGAGATGGCCAAGAACTCCCCCGAGAAGAACTTTATCGGCATCGAGGTGCACTCTCCGGGTGTGGGCGCCTGCCTTGGCACCGCCCAGGAGGCGGGCGTCACCAACCTGCGCGTCATCTGCCACGATGCGGTGGAAGTGCTGGAGCACATGATCCCGAACGGTTCTCTCTCCTGCCTGCAGCTCTTCTTCCCGGACCCCTGGCACAAGAGCCGCCACCACAAGCGTCGCATCGTGCAGCCTGCCTTTGCCCAGGATATCCGCCAGAAGCTTGCCATCGGTGGCGTCTTCCACATGGCCACCGACTGGGAGAACTACGCCGAGCACATGCTGGAGGTGATGAGTGCCGCCGAGGGGTACGAGAACACCTCCGCCACCGGCAACTGGGTGCCCCGTCCCGACTGGCGCCCCCTGACCAAATTCGAGCAGCGTGGCCATCGTCTGGGCCACGGTGTCTGGGATCTGATTTTCAAACGAGTCAACTGAGTCAACGTATCAACTAAGGAGCTATCATGGCCAACCGTAGCCGCCGTCTGCGTAAGAAACTGCGCGTCGATGAATTCCAGGAAATGGGGTTCGACATCAGTTTCAACTTCCCGGTCGGCACCGCCGAAGAGACCATTGATGCCGTGGTCGATGCGCTGATCGACGAGGTGATTGAGCCTCGCAAGCTGGCCTTCGCCGGCTCGGGTCACCTGGCCTGGGAAGGGATGATCTGCACCCAGCAGCTCGGCAAGTGCTCCGACGAAGACCGTTCCGCCGTTCAGACCTGGCTGCAAGGCAAAGGGCTGGAGGCCGTGGTGGTCACCGAGCTGTTCGATCTCTGGTACGGCGAGCCGGCCTGATATCTGACTGCCTCCCGGGCAGATAGAAAATCCCGCCGCCGGCGGGATTTTTGTCGGTGGGCTGGCCCCGCCTCGTTTCACGTCATGGAAAAGCCAATGGTGTTGTCATCCGAATTACTGGCCGGCATCCTGGAAGAGGTGCGTCCGCTGCTCGGGCAGGGGAAGGTGGCCGATTACATTCCCGCCCTGGCCCAGGTGCCTGCCGATCGGCTGGGGATCGCGGTCTGTACCGTTGAAGGGGAATTGTTCACCGCAGGTGACGCTTTCGAGCCCTTCTCCATCCAGAGTATCTCCAAGGCCCTGAGCCTCACGCTGGCCTTGACCCTCTATCAGGAGGAGGAGATCTGGGCCAGGGTGGGCAAGGAGCCCTCCGGCCAGCCGTTCAACTCCCTCGTCCAGCTGGAGTTCGAGCAGGGCATTCCCCGCAACCCCTTCATCAACGCCGGTGCCCTGGTGGTGAGCGATCTGCTGGAAACCCGGCTCACCGCTCCCCGCCAACGCACTCTGGAGCTGGTGCGCCGCCTGTGCGGCAACCCGGCCATCATGGCGGATCAGGTGGTGGCGCGCTCCGAGTACCAGCACTCCGCCCGCAATGCCGCCATCGCCTATCTGATGAAGGCCTATGGCAACTTCGAGAACGAGGTGGACAAGGTATTGCAGAGCTACTTCAATGCCTGCGCCATCCGCATGAGCTGCGTCGATCTGGCACGAGCCTTCGTCTATCTGGCCAACCGGGGCGTGCCCCTTGGCGAGAGCACGCCCCTGCTGCCGGCCCGGACCACCAAGCAGGTCAATGCCCTGCTCGCCACCTGCGGCCTCTATGACGAGGCGGGCGACTTCGCCTACCGGGTCGGCATGCCGGGGAAATCCGGGGTGGGGGGCGGCATCATGGCGCTGATCCCGGGAGAGCTTTCCATCTGCGTCTGGTCACCCGAGCTCAACAAGGCGGGCAACTCCCTGGCCGGGACGGCGGCGCTGGAGCTGCTGGCCGAGCGCCTGGGCCGCTCCATTTTTTAACTCTCTTCACTATGCATCGAGACGACATCATGAAACGAATGACTGGACTGTGGCGAAGCTGCCTGACCGCCTTGCTGCTCTGGTGTGCCTGGCCCGCGCTGGCCGCCGAGCTGCCCCCGCTCTCCCTGGCGGATGCCAAGGGGAAGGAGGCGGTGATCCTGGATACCCGCCCGAGCTATTTCTATCAGGGCTGGCCCATGGACGGGGAGAAGCAGGGGGGCCATGTGGCCGGTGCCGAGCTGCTCTCCGCAGAGTGGAAATACAGTGACGAGGAGTGGCCTGTGGCGCTTGCGAGCAAGGGTCTGAAGGCCGACAAACCCGTCGCCCTCTATGGCACCCCTCGCGAGGTGGCCGAGGTGGCCCGTCTGCTGCGCCAGCAGGGCATCAAGCAGCTGTTCGAGCTGCAGGGATGGAAAGAGGCGCCCCGGGAGCATCTGGCACGCTGGCAGCAGCTGGTCCATCCGCTCTGGCTGGCGGACTTGCAGGCAGGCAAACCGGTCATCGCCGCCCCCAAGGGGGAGTGGAAGGTGTTCGAGGTGGACTGGGGATCCCCCAAGGCCTATCTGCTGAGCCACATTCCGGGAGCCGGCTACATCGACACCAACCGGCTGGAAGGGGAGCCGCTGTGGAACAAGGTCTCTGACGAGGCGCTCAAGGCGCTGCTGCTGGAGAACGGCATCCGTCATGACACCACCGTCATCCTCTATGGCCGCAACACCATGGCGGCGGCCCGTGCGGCCCATCTGATGATGTATGCGGGGGTCGAGGATGTGCGGCTGCTGGATGGCGGGCTGGAGGCCTGGTTTGTGCAGCATCTGCGCACCGAGACCGGGCTGGCCAACAAGTTCACCCCGGCCAAGGAGTTTGGCGTGGCCATCCCGGCCCATCCCGAGTACTACACCACCCTTGACCAGGCCAAGGCCCTGCTCAAGCAGCCGGACGGCGCCCTGGTCAGCGTGCGCACCTGGGACGAGTTCGTGGGCAATACCTCGGGCTACAGCTACATCAAGCCCAAGGGGGACATTCCCGGGGCCAGATGGGGTCACGGCGGGGTGGATGCCAACAGCATGAGCGACTTCCACAACCCGGACGGCACCATGAAGCCCGCCCGCGAGATCCTCGCCATGTGGGATGAGTGGAATATCGAGCCGACCCAGCAGGCCGCTTTCTACTGCGGCACCGGCTGGCGTGCCTCCGAGGCCTTCTTCTACGCCTGGTTGATGGACTGGAAGCGGATCAGCGTCTACGACGGCGGCTGGTTCGAGTGGAGCATGGATCCGGCCAACCCCACCGTCACCGGCGAGCGCAAGCCGGGCAACTGAGACGGCAAAGCCGAGCAGCGGAAATAAAAAAGCACCTTCATGGAAGGTGCTTTTTTTGTCTGCAAGGCATGGTGAACCGGGATCAGAAGGAGGCCACGCTGGTCTGGTCGTAGAGGCCGTACTTCCTTGACAGCATCTGGCCGCCGTCCCGGGTCAGGGGGACCCAGCTGATGTTGGCGCTGTCGATGGTGGACTTGAACATCATCAGGTCGAACGGGATGGTGATGTAGAGGCCCTTGGTGAAGCTCCCTTCGCCGTACTCCTCCGCCGACACATTGGTGAAGGTGGCAAAGAAACCGGCGCTGATCCCCGAATCAAAGGTCTTGGCGAAGTTGAACGTGGCGCCATAGTCCCCCGCGAGGTAGCGACCCACCGAGATCTGGGCGGTCACCTTGTCCAGAAACGCCGGTTGCCAGTAGGTGGTGACATGGCCGGTGGCGATCTGATAATCGGCGAGCTGGAGGGTGTTCTCCCAGTCCCGCTGCCTGACCAGGTTGAGATCGGCGCCGATGGCCCAGTTGCGGTTGAAGGGGCGATACAGGGCCTCCCCGCCGACACCGGCATACATCATCTCCAGATAACCGCCATAGGCCTGGCCGTACCAGCCATCGGCAAACTTGTCCATGTGGGTGAGCTGCAGGTTGTTGAGCAGCACATTCGATGACGTCACGTACTCCCGCACCCAGGTACGGACCCGGGGCAGGGCCTCTCCATCGGGCGGCGGCTCGGTGTAATTGAACTTGTCGTAGTTGTTGACGAGGTTGACGAAGACGGTGCTGCTCACCCAGTCGTGCTCGGTCATGTGCCAGTCGGTGTTGGCATTCAACCCGAGCTGGTACATGTAGAAACTCTCGGCTCCCCCGATGGACTGGCTCAGCTTGGGCACTATCTTGAAATCCCATGAGCGGGGTTCGGCTCCATGGCGCAGTGTGCCTTCGACGGGGGCCGGTGGCTGGTGGCTGACCTCGATCTCCTGTGTCTGGCCTAGGGGGAGATCGCTGTTGGCACGACGCACGGAGTCGAGATCGACTCGGCTCTCCTGCAGGGGCATCCCCTGCTTCTGCTCGATGATGCGCAGCTCTTTCACTGTGGAAGGCAGGGCATTGACGGCCAGCAGGGTGGCTCGCTGCTCGCTCTGGGCCTGATCCCTGTATCGGGTCTGCTCTGCCTCCAGCGTCAGGGTCTCCTTGTCACTGTAGAGTGAGGCCTGTTGCCAGCCCCCATTGCTGGCCAGCTGGGAAGAGAGCGTTGACCAGTCGACCTGCTCCAGGGAGTCGACCTGGCTGGCCTGATAGGCCGGAACGGGGGGATCCATGACCTTGGGCAGCGACAGGGAAGGGTCGTTGAAGTTGGTATGCCATGTCAGCCCCCACATCAGGGTATTGCCGCGCTGATAGCTGAGGTGCATGTCGAACACATCGTAAGGCTGGTAGACGATGCCCACATTGACAGGGGTGCTCTGAACGATGGCCCCCGCCGACTCGTGACTGTAGTCGTTGCCCTCGTATTCGAGCTTGAGCCTGAGGGGCTGCCAGGGGGTCTGGTACTCTATCCCTCCATAGAGGGCCGCCGGGCCATGGAACAGGCTGCCGAATTCAAACTTGCCGCCGCTGCCCGAGAAGCCGTCATCACGCTGACACCAGCCTTCACGGACTTCACAGAAGGGGTTCTTGATGTTGCCGCTCTGACCCATGTTTCCCCACGCCATTCCCAGGGTGAAATCAAGGTTCTTGTAGCGTTTGCTGGCGACGAGGTATTCGCTGTCAAAGAGCCCGGTCCCCATCACATCGCGCAGGCCCACAGAGACCTGTGGGCGCCAGGTGGATTCGGTCCAGAGTCGGGCTTTGACATCCAGCCCCTTGTCCTTGTAGGTCTGGTCGCCACTGAAATTCTCGTCATTGCTGTAGAGCCGGGTGCGAATGTCGGTGTATCTCAGGGTGGCTTCCAGCCAGGAGAATGGCTGCATGGAGATGGACCAGCGCCGGTATTCCTGGTCATCCATGTAGTTGAATGAAAACTCGCCTTCCGGAGCCATGCGTGCCGTCGGCATCTGGAGCAGGCCCACGCCACCAAAATCACTCTGGGTGGGGAGGAGAGGCGAGAAGCTGTCCGTGTTGGCAAACGCGAAGGGGGAGGCAAGCAGCGAGAGAGTGGCGATTCTGGTCAGCATTACTCGGGTATCCGATTAGCAATCATGTCGGCAATACGGAGATTGATGTTCTTGAACTGGGCAGGCAACAGCGCCGGATCGAAACCGGCAAACAGGGTTGCACCCGGCATGGGCTCGATATGGTATTCGTTCCACACCGCGACGGGGGACAACTGGACGCGGCCATCCGGCTGGATGAGATAGACCTCGCCAGGGTTGGCGCCGGGTAGCAGACTGTGACCCTGCCAATATTCAGCCAGCCCCTTGGCGGGTTCATGGGGCATGGACCTGCGACTGTTGATCAATCCCAGCAGGTAGAGGCTGGATGGCCTGCGAGAGAGATAGAGAGAATAGTCGCCAGACAGACGAGGGTTGTTTGCCGGCTCCACTCTGCTGAGATCCGGATCCAGCTTGATGTCAATCCGGCCGGCCACATCGAGCTGATCCAGCTCGCGCAGCAGTTGCTGGGTGGCCTGAACCAGACCTCCCTGATGCGCTCTCATCCAGAAAACCTGGAGGGCTTTCAGATCGCTGAGCAGCTGTTCTTTGGCTTGCTGTGCAGACTCATCCTGGGCGGGGGAGGAGATGATGGCGGCAGGCCAGTAGACGTAGCCGGGCAAGCCGGGCGCATTCAACAGCTGTTCCAGACGCTGGCTATCGGAGAGGGAAATGGTGGTCTTGCTGGCATGGCCGACCATCACCCGGGTGATGCTGTCGGCATGAAGCCAGGGGGCATAGCCAATCAGAAGCGAGAGTATGATTTTTTTCATGGTGCATAGGGCTTGGTGAAGACCATCTCGATGGTGCTGTTGTCAGGGCCGATGTGCTGAATGGTTTTTCTGACCAAGCCCGTTTTTTTGTCCAGCCAGTAATAATTCCGCCACGTCAGGTCATCCTTCACCGACTGGACCGTCTCTTCGTAGAGGGAGGTTGTCAGCACGGCGCCATTGATATCCAGATTTTCATCAGCCAGCTGTTTGAAGGTGGCGTGGAGGTTTCTTCCGCTGTGGCGAAGTTGCGCCCATTCGGCCAGATAACTGAATTGGGCATCGCCTGGAATGACGGCCTGACTCAAGGGATCCGCCATGGTGGCGGCGAAATAGCGAAGATCATTATCCAGCTTGAGCGTCTTGGTAATTCGACCATGCTCGGTCACTATCAAGCCTCTGTCGCTGCTGACCCAGGAGAGGCGATCCCCCTCGGCAAAGGCGAGCACGAGCAATACAGGTGGTCTGTCGTCAACGGTGAGCAATGCACTGGCATAGGGCAGCTTTTCGATGGCTTCCGGGGAAATGGTTATCTCATCATCCGCAGTGAAGATATATTTGAGCTGTTGATAGCTATCAACGTTGCTGTCTGCACAGCCAAACAACAACATTGATAGCAATAAAAGAATGCGCTTGATTAGCATGAAAGCATCACTGAATAAATAGAAAAACAATAAAGACTGCCCTGAGGCAGTCTTTATTTCATTATATCAACGAGCTGTGCTGGTGACAGTCGAGGGGTTGTCGTCGTTGTTGTTGCTGGCAACGGCAACGGCAACACCGATGGCAGCAGCAGCGGCTACGCCAACGGCGATGGCACCAGCGGTGATGCCACCGACAGCAGCAGCGCTAGCAGCACCGGCACCGGCAGCGGCGCCACCAGTGCTGGCGCCTGCGCCAGCAGCGACTGTTTCTGCAGCCATGGTCGGGCTGGACAGGGCCAGCAGTGCAGTCATAATCAAAACACTCTTCTTCATATATTTCCCTTATAAAATCAGAATAGTCGACGATCGTTCTACTCTATTGTGATGGCAAGCCATCGTTTTTGATCAATTTGCATCCATTATTTTTTATCATGACGGAATGCAAATCGAACCAAAATTATCATCACCCCCAACATGCCGCCCAAGAGGGCACCCAATACGACGATGAGTGCCCGTTTCGGCTTTATTTTCTCTTCGGCGATAACGGCAGGGTCAAGCACTTTAAAGACATATTCCTGATTGACTTCGGCGAGCATCAAGGTTTTGGTCTGCTCTTCTATCAATTGATAAAAGACTTTCTGCATATCGGCAACGGAAGTTTTGGAGAGTTGTTCGGTCAAATAGGCGATATTGCGTTTTGACTCCTCCTGATCCCGCTGTTTCATGGTGCTGTTGAGATCGTCGATCAACCAGTCCACCCACTGTTTTGCCAGTTGCGGGGAGTAGAAGTCGACGCTGACGGTCAGCAGCCCTGTCTTGGGGTCGCTGTTGAGATTGACCAGGCTCCTGAACGCCTTGATGAGCTCCCAGTCAGTGGGCTCGGGAGACCTGCCGGGCGGCATCTCGCGGACCCACTGATGGGACTGGGTGTCATAGACTTTGGGGTCGATGAGCAGCTCCCCCGTGGTTTTATCCATGCCGGTGGCGGCGATCAGGGGGACGGCCAGTTGATGGCGACGAATGAACTCCCCGAGAAACAGCCGCGACTTGCCCACCTCGATGGCGATGGAAGCCTTGTCTCCACCTTTATTGCCCAGATCGACCCCGGCCAGACTGGCCAGCCCGCCGAAGCGGGAGGCCAGCGCGGAGAGTCCTCCCCCCTGTTGTTCAAGGGAGGGGGTCAGGAGCGCTTCGGCACGATAGATGTTGGGACTCCACAGTGCGAAGGCAACGGCGAGACAGGTCGCGATCAATGTGGTGGCAAAGAGCCACCACTTGCCTTGCCACAGGGCAATAGCCAGCTCTCGCAGGTCGATTTCATCGCTTGCCGGAGCAAGATCCCTCGGCAAGGGAATGACGTTCGCTTTTTGTGCTTCCATGATGATTTGATGAGTCCTATGGAATATGACTGGACGCGTCCAGCGCGTTACTTGATGGCGGACCAGGCGACGCCCAACTGATACATGATCTGGGTCGCCGAAGACATGATGCTCAGGTTGTCCAGATAGTCGGAATCCACCGGCACTATGATGGTGTCCCCCGGCTCCAGGCTCTTGCGTCCGCCAAACCAGCTGTCATTGGGCAGCATCACGCTGCCGTTGGCCTTGATGACATAGACGCGATCGGTATCGGCTTGTTTCTTGGTACCACCGGCCAGGCTGATGTACTCGTTGATGCTGGTCTCCTCTTTGTAAATATGGGAAGAGGGGAACTGCACCATGCCCGCGATGGAGACCACGTTCTGCATGGTCGGGATATAGAGTTTGTCGCCATCCTCAAGCAGGACGTCCGACTGCTTCTCTCCGGCCAGCAGGGCTGGCATGTCGATGGTCATGCGTCCTATGGCCTTGCTGTTTTCCAGCTGGTTGACCACCGACATGGCTTCGGCAGGGGAGCTGCTGTAGTTGGCAATGGTGCTCTGTCTGCGCAAGGTCATGGTCGAGATCTCCTGGCGAAGTTCATCGCGCAGCATCACCAGCCGCTCTTCCTCCTGCTTGCGCAGGGCCTTGCGGGCGAAGATGGCTCCGTTGGGGTTGGCGTAGGTCGTGATGCCACCCACGCGCTCGATCAGATCGTGCAGGCTCTCTCCCCGGCGCACGGTGTAAGTGCCCGGGAATTTCACTTCACCGAAGACCTGGACGGTCGCCTCTTCCCGCCATTGGGGATGGGGCAGGACGTTGATGTTGTCCTTGGATTGCAGCAGCGGTGAACCGTAAGGGCTGTTGGCAGTATCCAGCGAGAATCGCTCGTTCTGTACCAGGATGCTGTCGCCCCGCTCATTGACGCGGGAGAGTTCGACAACGTTGGCCTGCTCGTTGAATCCGCCGGCGGCCAGGATGGCATCGGACATGCGACTGTTGTCGGTCAGCGGGTAGAGGCCCGGGTATTTCACTTCGCCACGCACTTCCATGATCTTCACCGGCTGACCCAGCGTAGACTGTGCCTTCAGGCGCTCGATGACAGGCGCCAGAAGGGCTTGCCGTGAATCGGCGACCACTGCGTCCGTGGCGGTCTTGTCGGACAGGGAGGAGAGCTTGATCTGAGAGTCATTGCTGAGCTCGTCACTCTTGACATCGGCGCCGGTGGAGACATCGGTCCGCATCATGGCGGCGTTGTCCAGCTCTCTTGCCTTGGTCTTGAGATCCTTCACTCTGGTCGAGGTCGCGGCAGTCTCTCTGAGCCGGTCAGTGGCATCGTTGCGGAACACCAGCACCTGATCCCTGGCCTGGAGTACCACATCGTCCTTGCTGCCCGGCTGTTGCAGCGCCTTGCCCAGGTTGAACTGGATCACGCTGATATTGCGCTGGGAATCCACTTCCCTGACGACCAGGGCATAGCTCAGATCGGTCGCGGAGATGAGATCCCGCTGAACGCTCTTGAGCAGGTTGCTGATGCGGGTGCCCGGGGTATAGCTGTAGACGCCATCACGTACTACGGCCCCTTTGACGACGATGGCCTGACTGTACTCGGTGCTGCTCGGTTTGACCGAAATCTTGTCACCGTCCCGGATGCTGAACTGACGATCATGGTCATTGGCCAGCGTCAGGTTGAAGACCTTCAGACCGGTGTCTGTATGACGTTCTACCGAGACTTCCTGCAAGGCGGACGCCTTTACGCCACCGGCCAGGGCGAGCACGTCCGCCAGGGGGGCCGAATTTCTCAATTCGTAGATGGCGGGGCGCTTGACCAGTCCGCTGATGGACACTTCACTGCCTTTGGCCGGGACGAAGACGGTATCTCCCGCCTGCAGGCGAATATCCTGGCTGGTATCCCCCCAGACCAGCATCTTGTACAGATCAACATCGATGACTTTCTGTCCGGCCCGCTTGACCTGGATCTTGCGCAGGGAGCCGACGGTATCGATGCCGCCTGCCGCCTGCAAGACCTGGGTGACGGTCGCCATGCCGCTGACATTGTAGGCACCGGGGCGATAGGCATCCCCCATCACAAAGACCTGCATGGCGCGCATGGAACCAAAGCTGATGAAGGAGTTGACGCCTATCATCTGCTCCTTGATCCGGGTTTCAAGGTCGCTTCTGAATTGCTGGAAGGTCAACCCACTGGCGGAGATGGGACCGAGACTGGGGAAATCGATGAAGCCTTCGCGACCGACGCTCAGGTCATAGACCGCGTTTTCCTTGCCATACAGCTGCACATGGATTTCATCCCCCGGGCCAATGACATAATCATCAGCAACGGGCATGTCGGTCACCGGGGCATCCAGAATGGGTTCACCGGCGAACACATTGTAACCGAATGGTTGGAGCTCCCCTGGCTGGGCGACTCCTGCGATCAGCGGGCGCTGGGATACCTGGCTGTAGTCGACCTCCCGTGGCGCCGCTACCGGTGTTGACGGGGTGACAGGGGTCATGGCGCTGGCATTCTGGAACTGGTCGACAGAAATACCGTATTGCTTGGCCAGAGCCTGTTGCTGATCAGCGGGGAGGCGCTTGAATTGTTCCATCATCTGCGGGCTGATTTGCGGCGCAGCGAATGCATTTAAACTAATCGCAGCTAATATCCATGGCGCTGTTATAAATTTCATTTTAGGTAAAGCCTTGCAATGTGTTTGTTCAGATTGCTGAAGATGGTGAGTAATAAATAGGGTGTTTACTCGGCAATTGAGTAAATTAGACTTTCTTTATATATCCGTGAAAAAATAACAAGCCCCGTATATTAGAACATGCTTGTGTGACGTTTTTATATGCAAGGCACCCAGGTATATGGAAGGCCTGGGTATGCTCAGTGTTGTCAGCATGAGGAGCAAACCACCCGCAGGGGCAGGGATGGCATGACTGGTACTTGGCGTCAGCGTGTTGCCCCGTGCACGGTAATTATTGTGTCTTCGCTCATTATGAGTGTCACAACGTCCATGCTGGTCGGGAGTAAAAAGACATGGCTACCGCATCCGAAGGGCAAATCGGCATGGGATGTGTATTTTTTGTTATTTTTCCAGGCTGACTGACAGTGTGCGTCGCACCTGATGGTCAAAGCGTCAAATTATTGATTGTGTTGGCAATGACAATGACATTTGTTTTCCGCGCGGAAATCTATCAAAAGTGTATTTTTTTGCAACATATATCAGACAATTCCTACGGCTGATATCGGATTATTCCTTTGTTTGATCAGAAGGCACATTAAATAGCCGGGTATAAGACCACATGTTGATAACTCAGTATGCCGGATGTTATGGCTTTGTTTCTGGCGCCTGACTAGGGTGTCGTATAAGGCTTGTCTGGCAGGGTTGACTTTTTGCTCTAATTTTATGGCTGCTGCAGTCAGAAACCCATACTGAGCTAGGCTTCACCTATCACCGCCAGGGTGAGCGTGAAGAAGGGGAGAGTGATGAAAGCTGTGATGATGCTGATTTGTCTGTTGGGATTGGCGGGGTGCAGCTCCCAATACATCATGAGCACCAAGGATGGCAAGATGATTGCCACCGACAGCAAACCCAGGTTGGACGAGACCACAGGCATGTATCGCTATTACGATGAAGAGGGGAGGGAAGTGCATATCAACAAGGACGACATCACCCAGATCATGGAGCGTTGAGGCTCTCCTCAAGCAACAAGGGCTGCCCGGGGGCAGCCCTTGTTATTTTTGGTGCTCATGCCGTCTGGGGCACCTGACGGTTGACCTGGCCGGCAAACAGCTGGTGGAAGCGGGAGTGGGAGTTGGCCAGCAGGCTCACCGGCGACCCCTGCTCCACCACGGTGCCGGCCTCCATCACCACCACCTTGTCCACCGACAAGAGCGGCTCCAGGTGGTGGGCGATCACCAGATAGCTGGCCTCCGGCCGGTAGCGGTAGAGCAGCTCCGCCATCTTGCGCATGCCGCCGTGATCGAGGTCCGAGGTGGCCTCGTCCAGCACGATGAACGGTCGGCGCGACAGCAGGATGCGGGCGATCACCAGCAACTGGGTCTCGCCAGCGGAGAGTTGTAGCCTGTCGAGATCCTCGTCCAGCCGTCCGGCGCAGCGCTCGGCCAGTCCCACCCGGGCAAGCGCCTGCTCAAGCATGGCGTCCTCATGCTCGGTCAGGGGCGCCAGATTGGCCCGCAAGGAGCCAAAGAAGGTGAGCGGGATCTGGGAGACGGTGTCGTAGAGATCGCGCACCGCCTCCGGTGCAAGTCGTGACAGTGGCTGATTGCCGTAGAAGATCTCCCCCTGGGAGGCGGGATACATGGCCTGCAATACCCCCAGCAGGGAGCTTTTGCCTGCCCCGGTACGCCCGCACACACCCACCTTTTCACCGGGGGCCAGCTCGAAGTTCACCTTGTGCAGTGCCCACTGGCTGGTCTGGGGGTAGCGCAGCCCCAGGTTGTCGAAGCGCACTGCGGGGTGAGGGGTGGCGAGGGCCTCTCCCTCCTGGCGTTCGCTCTCTATTTCGCTGTATTCGCGCACCCGTTCCACCGCGTTCATCACCTGTTCCACTTCGGCAAAGGTGCGGATGAGGGAGTTGAGCATGGCGGAAGCGGTAAAGGCATAGGTGATGGCAACCGCCCCCAGCAGCGGGCTGTTGCCAAAGGCCACCATGAGTGCCACGGCCCCCACCAGGGCGGCGGAGAGCAGGGTCTGGTGCATGCCGAGCCAGCGGTTGATGGAGGTGGTGGTGTACCAGCTGCGCAGGTTGTTGTCATAGTGGTGCAGCACCTGGTCCAGCGCGAAACGCTCGGCCCCTGCCAGGCGCAGGGCGGGGGCGCCGCGGATGGTCTCGCTGATGCTGATGTAGAGCGGGGAGCGCAGCACCGAGGACTGGCGCCGCAGCTTGAGTTGCACCGCCCGGTAGCGGCGCTGCAACACATAGAGCACCCATCCCACCAGGGGGGCGATGAGCAGCAGCAGGGGAATATTGATGCCGATCACCACCACCTGCAAGGCCACGGACACCAGCATGCCGAACAGTCCCACCAGCATGGAAAGCAGCATCTCTTGCGCCTCCCCCAGATCCCGGTCGAAGCGGTTGAGGATGCGCCCCTGGGGCACCTTGTCGAAGAAGGCCATGGGGGCGCGGCTGATGCGCCCCAGCATGCCGTCAAACAGGGTCCAGGCCAGCTTGAGGCCGAGTTTGTAGTTGATGACTCGCACCGCCATGATGCAGGCGAGGGAGCCCGCCCCCAGCAGCACATAGATGCCGAGCAGGGTCGTGACGTCGCTCACCTCGGCCTTGCCGCCGAGCCAGAGATCCGAGGCGATGCGCAGCCCCTCCTGGCCCAGGGTGAGCAGCAGGACGAGCAGGATGGCTCCGGGGGCGGCGAGGCGCTGCCACATGAAGCCAAACAGCCCCCAGTCCACCTTGCCCTCCACCACTTTCTCCTCGCTGAACTGCTCCGCCTCCTGAGGGGGCACCGGCGGGGCGGGCTGGGGATGCTGGACAAGATCCGCCAACTGGTGGGCATCGAGCTCCACCAGGCGCCCCTGCTCGATGCGGATCACCCGATCGCACCTGGCCAGCACATCCGGGTCGTGGCTCACCAGGAGCCGGGTCGGCCCCGGCTTGAAGGCGAGCCCCTGCTCCAGTACCTGGGCCGCGACCATGGGGTCGAGCGCAGACAAGGGGTTGTCCAGCAGCAGGATATCGGCCCGGGCGTAGAGGGCGCGAGCCAGGGCGACCCGCTGCTGCTGGCCGCCGGAGAGGCGGGTGCCGAGCTCCCCCACCAGGGTTTGATCCCCGTGGCTGAGCAGCGCGAGATCGGCCGTGAGGGCGCAGGCGCCGAGCACCCAGCGATAGCGCTCGGCGTGCCAGGGCTGGCCGAACAGGATGTTGTTGCGGATGGTGTCGTTCATCAGCCAGGGTTTATGGCCCAGATGGGCAACCCGGCCGTGGCGACGGATGCTGCCGGCAAACTCGCTGTCAAAGCCGGCAACCAGATGCAGCAGGCAGCTCTTGCCCGCCCCGGTGGCCCCGGTGATCCCCACGAGCTCTCCCGGTGCGATGGCTAGGTTGGCTCCCTCGAGCACCGGTTTTTGCTGGTGCAGGGCACTGACGCCTTCCAGGTGGAGGGCCCCCGCCGGCAGGGCGGGATCATCGAGTTCCCGATGCTGCTCCGGGCTGTTCAGGAACTCGCACAGCCGGTTGAAGCCGGTGTTGAAGTTGATCAGGGTGCGGATGAGGTAGGGCAGTCGCATCATGGGAATGCGCAGCACGGTAAACAGGGCGATGGTGGTGAACACCTGGGGCAGGGTGAGGGTGTTGCCCGACGCCAGGTAGGTGGTGAAGGTGGCCAGGGTCACCAGCAGGGGAGTGCTCAGCATCAGCCCTTCGTTGATGGCATCGAGCCTGAGCACCCGGCCCAGCACCCCCAACTCCTGCTGGCGCTTGTTGTTGGCCGCCCGGGTGAAGAAGGGGCCAAGCCCGTTCTGGCGCACCAGCCGCAGCTTCTTGATGTATTCCGCCAGGATGCCGTTGCGCTCGTCCTGTTGACGCTTGAGCTGCTGCTCCTGCTGGTTCATGCGGCGCACCACCCGGGTGGAGAGCAGCAGCAACAGGGTGAGCACCGCAAAACCCACCAGACCGGCGCTGCCCACCTGCCACACCAGCAGCGCTATGGTGCCGGCCAGTTGCAGCGCCATGGTGAGCGGCATGGCGGGGTCCGCCAATATCCATGTGATGTCCCACACGTCCCGGTTGATGAGGTTCTGCACCCGGCCACCGGCCCGGTCGTCGAAGCTCTTGCCACCCTGCTTCATCACCTTGGCGAGCAGGGATTCGGCCAGCAGACGGCGGATGGGCACGTGCATCTTGAGGGCCAGTTGCAGGGAGTGCTCCGCCAGCATGCCGGCGGCGAGCACGGAGGCGAACAGGGCCAGGGCCAGCAGCAGCTTGTGGCCGGCGGTGGCATCGGTGCCGAGCTGGGTCATGCTGTGGTTGAGCAGCCAGGGGCTGGTCAGGGTGGCGAGCATGCCGAGCAGTTGCAGCAGGGTGAGCAGGCCAATTCGTCCCTTGTAATGGCGCCAGATAAAGGCGGTCATGGGCCAGGGGCGCACCGGCTGGCGGGCGGTGAGCGCGAGGAAGGCGTCGGCGCGGCCGTCGCGCCTGTCTTCCGGCAGCAGGGGATAAAGATCGTCGAGACTGACCTGGGGCTGGGTCAGCCCCTTGCGCAGCAGCGGGCCGGTCCAGCGATAGAAGAGGCGACTCAGCCAGCCGGCCGAGATTTCCGGATGATCCAATGGGTGTCCTTGTTGTTTTGTGTTGCTTCCATGGGCGGGGCGGCTCATGGGCCGCCCTCGAACTTATTGTCTAGCTGCGGGCGTGCGCCCGGCGGGATCAGCGATCCCGGTTCATGCGGATGAGCCGATCCAGGATCCGCTCGCCATCGACCCGCAGGCCGTTGTGTTCGTACTCGTTGGTGATCCAGGCGCGGCTGTTGCCAAGCCCCTTCAGGGTGTCGCGGCTGAAGTCAAACTCCACGTACATGTCCTCGGCATAGACGGCGCAGGCCACCGGCACAGTGTTGCGGGCCAGCTGCGCCGGGTCGTAGAGGGGACCCCAGTCCGCTTTCTGGGCAAGCAGGTGGGCGGCCTCCTTCAGGGGAATGAGCTCGCGGAACTGCTCGAACATCCAGGGGAAGATCATCTCACCGGTAAAGGCGAAATCTTTGCCGGGCGCCCAGGCCAGGGAAGGGAACTCCCTTCTCACCCGCTCGGCCGCCCAGTTGCTGGCACTCCCTTCGCAATAGATGAGCTCGTGCAGGATGGCGAACACCGGGTTGGTGTTGAACGGCTGCATGGCCTGCACCTGATAGAGGAAGGCGGGGTTGAGGCGTTCGCCGATGAAGGCGTCTTCCAGCAGGTAGTAAAGTGCCTCGAAGGCGCCGCTGGCCCCCAGATCCAGCCCCTGCTGCTGCAACTGCTCCACCGTCAGGCGCTGACCGTTGGGCAGGCGCACGTCGTGGTGGTGCAGGTGGTTGGCCAGCCGGTTGGCCAGGGCCTGGGCATGGGGGAAGCGTGTGAAGAAGGCGCGGTTCTTGTCCGCTACCCGCTGGTAGGTGGCGCGGTAGACCTCATCCGCACTGCGCCCGATGGGGGCAACGCCGCCGGTGAGGTAGACCTCGTGCAGGCTCCTTGGGAACAACGAGAGGTAGGTGAGGCTGCAAAAGCCGCCGAAACTCTGGCCGAGCAGGCTCCAGGGGCGCCCCGGGCTCAGCACCTCGCGAATGCATTCAGCGTCGCGCACTATGCTGTCGGCACGAAAATGGCCGAGGTAGTCCGTCTGCTCACTTGGGGTCATCCCTGCCAGGGCGTCAGCACTGATGGGGGTGGAGTGGCCGGTGCCGCGCTGATCGAGCAGCAGCACCCGAAACTCCTGCAGGGCCCGCTTGATCCAGCCGCCATCGGCGGTCGGGCGAGGAGCGCCAAAGCCCGGGCCCCCCTGCAAATAGAGCAGCCAGGGCAGGTCATCATCCAGCTTGTCCTTGCGGCAGAGGGTGCGGCCAAACAGGGCGAGGGTCGCCTCCTCGTCGGGATGCTGGTGGTCGAGGGGCACGGTAAAAAAGTGTGGCTCGCAATGGATGCCATCCAGCACATAGTGCAAGGGGCTGCTCATCTGGGGTCTCCCTGAGGGTAGGAAAATCGTCGGCCTCATCATAGCCCTGGCGCAGGAGCGGGTCACGCCAGTTTTCCAGATTGTTAACAGAGATGGAGTCTGAGGTCGGTGCCCTACAAGGTGTGGTTTCGCCGCAGTTGACGGCGGGCTGCAACTGGACAAAGATGAGCCGCCTGCCGGGATGGGCAGGGATAGGTCAGCACCCCGGGTGCAGGAAACTGGATGGAGTTGGCTCGATGAAGCCGAGATGGATACGTGTTCGCAAGAGACGCACACAGAGGGATCCGGAGGGGGTGCTGCAGGTGGGTTTGCTGGTGTTCAGCGCCACCTGTGGTGCCACTCTGTTGCTGGCGGCCTGCAACGGCGGTTAGCTGAGTGAAACAAACCCGCTTGTCATGAGCGGGTTTTTTCATGCCGGAGCAGAAGGTCGGGACCTGCCTGTAGCCCTTTGCTGACGCGGGTTTGCGGTATGCAGAGTACGGCTGCTATGGTCAATTTACGACCGGATCCACAGAGGGAGGCGATCATGAACAGTCGTGAAAAAGTCCTGGCTCATTTGGCCACAGATCACCGGGTTGCAGGATTGACCGCCGGCGAGGCACTGGCTGGCATGAGCCACTCGATGAGTTCGCTCCTGCTGCAACAGGATCAGCACTTCTTCCGCCGCCATGCGGACGACCCCTGCCACGAAGTCGCCCGGGCCTGCTCGGCCGGACACGTATGGCATGGGGACGAAAACCACTACTAGCCCCGGCATGTGAGTAAATGACAGATGCAAAAAGGCCCGCTCATCTGAGCGGGCCTTTCGAATTTGGCTCCTCCTACTGGACTTGAACCAGTGACATACGGATTAACAGTCCGCCGTTCTACCGACTGAACTAAGGAGGAATAGTTGGTGCCCAGAGACGGAATCGAACCGCCGACACGGGGATTTTCAATCCCCTGCTCTACCGACTGAGCTATCTGGGCAACGGCGCGCATTAAACCCTTTCTGGACTGAGGTGTCAACCACAGGCCGCAGATTGATGTACCGTTCGCTCGATATCCGAGCAATCTTCCCGTGATTGGACCGGTTTCCCCGTTTTAACCATGAAAAGAGGGGCGCCTGTACGGCAGGGCGGGCCGACGGCCAGCAGAACATCATGAAGGATGGCGGGCTGCCTGACGTGCCGAGGGCTGCCCGTTGGCGCCAAGCCGGAAGAGGCGCCAGTTATCTTGGCCCATCGATTGAGCCTGCAGCGCTCTGCGGGTATGCTTTGCCGCACTCATCCCCTGGCCATGGTCCGGGCCGACGCGGCTGGCAGGGGTGACATCCATCCAACACCGCCTGGGGTTTATATGAATACCAATATGCAAGAGTGGCGCGAAGAGACCGCCGCCATCGTCAACGAGCTGCTGGCCGATGGCAGCAACCCGGATCTGGATTACGAGATTGAGCACCACTTTGCCTGCCAGAAGTTCGATCTGCTGGAGAAGGCGGCGGTCGATCTGTTCAAGGCCGGTTTCGACGTGACCGACGCCGAGGAGATGGAGCTGGACGACGGCGCCACCATCTTCTGCTTCGACGCCATGGTGGAGTGCAAGCTGGACATCGACACCATTGTCGCCGACATCGAGAAGATGCTGCCCATCCTCGAGAAATACGGGGTGGACTACGACGGCTGGGGCACCTACTTCCAGGAGTAAGTGCGCCAGATCACACACGCTTTGCAAAAACAACAAGGCCACCCTCGGGTGGCCTTGTTGTTGCTGGCTTACTGCTCCGGCAGCTGGTAGCTGCGGGCAAAGTCGGCCGGTGGGAGGGGGCGGCTGAACAGATAGCCTTGCAGCCGATCGCAACCGACCTGCACCAGCCAGGCCTGCTGCTCCGGCGTCTCCACCCCTTCGGCGGTGATCTTGATGCCAAGCTCATGGCCCAACCCGATGACGGAACGCACGATGGCGGTGGTGGCCTGGTTGGTGGCCAGCCCCTGGGTGAAGCTTTTGTCGAGCTTGAGGGTCGCCACCTGCAGCCTGGGAAGGTAGGCGAGGGAGCAGTAGCCGGTGCCGAAGTCGTCGATGGCGAGCTGGAAGCCCGCCTCGATGAGGCTGGCCAGGTTGCTCTCTATCTCGTCGGCATTCTCCATCAGCACCCCTTCGGTGATCTCCAGCTCCAGTTGCCAGGGGGCGAGCCCGTGGCGCGCGATGCAGTCGAAGATCTGCGGGCAGAGCTCTGGATCGCGGAACTGCAGGGGCGAGAGGTTGATGGAGAGCACCAGATCCGGGGCCGCCACCTGCCAGCGGGCAAGCTGGGCACAGCCGAGCTCCAGCATCAGCTGGCCGAGCTGGCCGATGAGCCCCAGCTCCTCCGCCAGCGGGATGAACTCATCGGGGGAAATCATGCCGAATTCGGGATGGGGCCAGCGGCAGAGCAGCTCTGCCCCGTGCAGCCGGTTGCTGTGGGTACAGATGATGGGCTGGTAGACGGCGGTCAGCTCGGCGGACTTGATGGCGAGTGGCAACTGGGCGGCGATGAGCTGGCGGCGTTTGAGCTTGGCATCGAGTGCGGGGTCGAACAGGGTACAGTGCTGCTGCTGGCGCTTGCCCTGGGCCAGGGCGGCCTCGGCGTGGCTCAGCAGACGCTCGGCATCCTTGGCCTTGCCATGGGCGATGCCGAGGAACACCGGGATCTGGATCCTGTGTTCTTCCACCTGATAGGGCGTCATCAGCTCCTGCTGCAGGTTGCGGCTCCATGTATCCAGAGAGAGGGGGAGATCGGGCAGCAGCAGGGCGAAGTCATCCGCCGCGACCCGGCAGAGCAGGGACTGGGGCGGCGCCAGCCGTTGCAGGCGGCGGGCCACCTGGCTCAGCAGGCGGTCGGCGACCCGTATCCCGAAGCGATCGTTGATCTCGCGAAAATGTTGCAGATCCACCAGCAGCAGGCTGGCCTTGCGGGCGCCCAGATGACGGCTGGTCTGGAGGAAGTGGGAGAGCTTGAGCAGGCCGGTCAGGCTGTCGTAGTGCTGCTCCTGCTGCAACTGGGCCTGGGTGGTGCGCAGCCCGGTGATATCGCGGCTCAGGGTAAGGATGCCGAGGGAGTTGCCCTCGTCATCCGGCACCTCGACCCGGGTGACCTCCAGATGGCGGCCTCTGCCCTGGGCATCCACCACGCAATACTCCCCCTGACCCAGGGTTTGTTCGACGGGCAGCCGGGGCGGGACGCGCCGACCCAGAGCCTCGCTTGCCACCAGCCCCATGAAGTCGAGAAAGGCCTGGTTGCAGTCGATGAGCACGCCCTGGTGATCCTCGAGACGGATGAGGTCGGGAATGGCATCCAGCAGGCGGCGTTGCAGCAACTGCTGCTGGCGGAAGGTTTGCTCCAGCTCCTTGCGCTGATCGATGGCGCTGACCATGGCAAACAGGGCGATGGGATCGCCGTGCTCGTCATACAGGGGAACCTTGTTGATCTCCATCCAGCTGGCGCCTTCGCCGCTGTGGCAATGGAGCTGCTGGTGCAGCAGGGGTTTGCCGTCGGCCAGCAGGCGGTCATCTTCCTCCCGGAATACATCCCCCCAGGGCATCTCGGCATCGCTCTTGCCAATGAGTTCGCTCGGATCTTGCAGGCCGGCTTCCCTGGCGAATGCCTTGTTGGCAAACAGGTACCGTCCGTGCTTGTCCCGGCAGAAGATATTCATGGGTAACTGGTCGATGATCTGCTGCAGCAGCGCCAGGGAGAGCGAAGAAGTCACGAGAGCACTCACGGGGGAGACTTCGAGCAAATCTATGATAACAGGTGGGTTTTGTAAAGCCTGGGTTAAGAGTACGCCATTTGTGCGGATCCCTGCTGACAGCCTGTGTCGCGATCGCCATAATAGCCGCCGGTCGGCCTATGGCCTTATGGATGAGAGAAGCAGCATGAAGAAGATAATGGGGGGCGCCCTGGCCCTGTTGATGGTGGGTTGTGCGAGCGACAACAACGGCGGCGAGCAGTATCGCTATACCCCGCCGGTTGCCAAGGCAACCAACAACACCCAGGAGATGGCGATCCCGGTGGATCTGGTGTGGGCCCGTGCCGAGAAGTGGTTCGGCGATCACGGCCTGAACATCGAGAACAGCCAGCGTGGTGCCGGTCTGATGACCGCCAACGTGGAAAACTCGGCCGATGGTCTGGAGTGGCTGGATTGCGGCACCATGGGGTCCAAGGTGGCGCTGGGCAACCCCAACCTGCAGATCAACCTGATCATCACCCAGAGCGGCAACAACAGCGTCGCCACCGTGAACGTCAAGGGCAATACCCAGCTCTACTTCGTCGAGTCCTCCGGCGAGCGGGTACTGGCTCCCTCCATCACCCCGGTGTGCGTCTCCCGCGGCAGCCTGGAACAGAGCCTGTTCTCCACCCTCGGCAACTGATCCTGCCGGGTATCATGAAAAACCCCGTTGCGTGCAACGGGGTTTTTTTATGCCTGCTCCGCGCCCATCAGGGCGTGAGGGGAGAGATGAAGCCAGAGGATCAGGGGGTCAGATCGCCGTGATAGAGCACATGGTCGCCGGATTTGAGCACATACCCCTTCCAGGGGAAGAGCTGATAGCCGCCGCCCTGCCAGGACCAGTTGCCCTCTTCGCCCTGGCGGACCAGCCGGATCGGCTCGCCCTCTGGCAGGGTCAGCTCGGCCTGACTCTGATCGGCATTGAACAGCACGAAGGCGCTGACGGTCTGACCGGCATCGGTCGGGTTGAGGCGAATGCCCTGCTCGAACAGCCGCACGCACTGGCCTGCCAGCGCCGACCATTGATAACCCGCGCTGCCGATGCAGCCATGTTCGTCGCGATCCGCACCGACCAGGGGCTCCTTCGGTGTCGTGTTGCAGGCGGCCAGCAGCAGGGTGGCCGCCATCAGGGTCAGGGTGCGCATGGTTACTCCTTGGCATCCCGCTCGATGACGATGTTGGAGAAGCCCAGCTCCTTGAAGTAGTTCTCCCGGTAATCCTTCACGCTCTTCTTGTCGCGGCGGCACACCTGGGCCAGCTGCTCTTCCATGGCGTGGAAGCGGGTCAGATCGATCCCCTCGGCGGCGGCAATGGCATCGTAGATGCTGTTGAACTTGTCGTTGGCGTAGCCGATCTCTTTGGTTTTCTTGCCGTAGGTGTAGGTAATCTTGAACGCCATGGCGTTATTCCTTTGCTTTGGCCTGCTTGCGCTGGACGTACAGATAGAGGCTTTCGACCTTCTCTCTGGCCCAGGGGGTCTTGCGCAAGAACTTCAGGCTGGACTTGATGCTGGGATTATCGGTGAAGCAGCGAATATTGATCTGCTGCCCCAGCGCTTCCCAGCCATAGTGCGCGACCAGGGCGGTGACGATGGCCTCCAGGGTCAGCCCGTGCAGCGGGTTGTTCTTCTGGGAAGAGGGTTGATCGCTCATACCTGCGCCGCCAGGGTGGCAAAGGGCTGACCCATGCGGGTGGTGACCCCGTTGGCCAGGTGCGGCTCGAAACCGGCCAGCATGCCCGGGCCAAACAGGCAGACGACTGTGCTGCCCAGCTTGAACAGGCCCATCTCGGCCCCCTTTTGCAGGGTGATGGCTTCATCGCCGGTGTAGTCCCAGCGCACCACCTTCTTCTCTTTGGTCGGCGCTATGTTGCCGGCCCAGATGGTTTCGATGCTGGCCACGATAGTGGCACCGACCAGCACCAGGGCCATGGGGCCGTGGGGGGTTCGGAAGGTGGCCACCACCCGTTCGTTGCGGGCAAACAGGTTGGGCACGTTCTCGGCCGTGAGGGGGTTGACGGAGAAGAGATCCCCCGGCACGAACACCATGCTCTCCAGCACGCCGTCCAGCGGCATGTGGATGCGGTGGTAATCCTTGGGTGCCAGATAGATGGTAGCGAAGTTGCCATCCTTGAACGGGGCCACCAGATCCTCATAGCCCCCCAGCAGCTCGCGGGCGCTGTAGTCGTGGCCCTTGGCCTGGATGATGCGACCTTGGCTGATGGGCCCGAGCTGGCTGACGGTGCCATCCACCGGCAGGGCCAGGGTCATGGCGTCTTCCACCACGGGGCGGATGCCGGGTTTGAGCTCGCGGGTGAAGAAGGCGTTGAAGCTCTTGTAGTGGGCAGGGCTCTCGTGCAGCGCCTCGCTCATGTCGACCTGGTACTGCTTGATAAAGGTCTCGATCACTTTGGTGGTGAGGTTACCCGCTTCGGCGGCGGCAAGTTTGCCCACCAGGCGGGAGAGGGCGTGTTTGGGCAGGCAGTATTGACCGGCAATTTTCAGGTTGTCAGTGATGCTCATGATCTTCATCTGGGAATGAGTTGAACGGGTCACAGCCGCGCCTGTTGGCGACCGTGGCGGGCTTCCTGCATGGTTTCCAGGATGCGGTGGTAGTTGTGGAAGCGATCGGCGCTGATGGCGCCCGCTTCGACCGCGGCGCGCAGGGCGCAGCCGGGATCATCCTTGTGGGTACAGTCGCGAAACTTGCAGCCACCCAGGTAGTCGCGAAACTCGACGAAGCACCAGGTGATGCGGTCGGCTTCCAGGTGCCAGAGGGCGAACTCGCGGATCCCGGGGGAGTCGATGAGATCGCCGCCGCTCGGGAAGTGGTAGAGCCGCGCCGTGGTGGTGGTGTGCTGGCCGAGCCCCGAGTTCTCGGAGATCTCGCCGGTGAGCACGTCCAGCCCCGGCATCAGGGCGTTGGTGAGGGACGACTTGCCCACCCCGGACTGGCCCACGAAGATGCTGATCTTGTCGGTGAGCGCCGCCTTGAGGGCGTCGATGCCCTCACCGCTCTCGCAGCTCACCAGCAGCACCTCGTAACCGAGCTTGCGGTAGATCTCGAGCTGGCGCTCGATACGGGCGCGGGCCGCGTCATCGAGCATGTCGACCTTGTTCAGCACGATGAGGGGCGCTATCTCCACATCTTCTGCCGCCACCAGGTAGCGGTCGACGATGTTGGTGGAGAACTCGGGCATCACCGCCGAGACGATGATGATCTGGTCGATGTTGGCGGCGATGGGTTTGACCCCGTCGTAGAAGTCCGGCCGGGTCAGCACCGAGTGGCGCGGGTGCACCGCCTCGATGACGCCGGCAGTCGCGGCATTGAGGCCGGGGCGCCACACCACCTTGTCGCCGCACACCAGGCTGCTGATGCTGCTGCGCCGCAGGTTGCTGCGGTGGATGGCACCATCGCTCGCCTCGACATCCGCGTGCTGGCCGAAACGGCTGATCACCACCCCTTCGATGGCGGGGCCGAACAGGGTGTCATCTACCACTGTGGTGTGCTCTTTTTGCAGCCGCCGCTCGCGGTTGGCCTGGACGCGCCTTTGTTGACCCAGATTGAGTTTTGCTTTCTTTGCCACGGGGTTTGCCAGTTTATGAACAGATTCAAAGCCAGTATGATACATGCAAATTGGCAAAATTCCGCCATTCCTCCCAATAGAGAGAGCAATCATGACAGTCAGCGCGCAGAACCTGGTATGGATCGACATGGAGATGACGGGTCTGGACCCCGAAGAGAACGTGGTACTGGAGATCGCCACCATCGTCACCGACAAGGACCTGAACGTGCTGGCCGAAGGGCCGGTCATCGCCATCCACCAGAGCGAGGAAGAGCTGGGCAAGATGGATGACTGGAACGTCAACACCCACACCAAGAGCGGGCTGGTGGCCCGGGTCAAGGCGAGTGAATACGACGAGGCTAAGGCCGTTGCCGAGACCCTCGCCTTCATTCGCCAGTGGGTGCCGGAGCGCACCAGCCCCCTGTGCGGCAACAGCATTGGCCAGGATCGCCGCTTCATGGTCAAGCACATGGGCGATCTGGAAGCCTTCTTCCATTACCGCAACGTGGACGTCAGCACCATCAAGGAGCTGGTCCGTCGCTGGCAGCCTGAACTGCTGGATCAATTCAAGAAGAGCGGCTCTCACCAGGCGCTGGACGACATCCGCGAATCCATCGCCGAACTGCAGTTCTACCGCGCCCACGTCTTCAAAATCTGAGTGGCTGGCAAGGGTTTGCCGTCGTTCGGTTGCTAAAATCAGCAGTTCGGCCAGCTTTTGAGCGAACGGCTGCAACCAGACAAAAAAGCCCTTGCAATTGGAATGTCTGCTCTTATAATTCGGCTCCCGTACAGTAGCGCAAGCAACCAAATGCTGTACGGTCTGTTTTCAGGTTTTGCGGGAATAGCTCAGTTGGTAGAGCACGACCTTGCCAAGGTCGGGGTCGCGAGTTCGAGTCTCGTTTCCCGCTCCA
>NZ_JBRKTB010000020.1:0-67245 GCF_053005425.1 Aeromonas sp. 25-248
GTCGCGGGTTCGAGTCCCGTCCGCTCCGCCACTAAATTGAAAGGCCTTCCCTGACGGGAAGGCCTTTTTGCTTTCTGGCGTCTGGATAAGAGATTAGGGAACAAGAGGCAACCGACGGGTCTGCCACTTGTCACGGACAACCCGCCTCTTCCCCCCTGTGGTGATTGCGTGTCTGGCATTGTCCCTTTACCCAGGGCTTACCCTTCGCTCTGGTTTGCCTTTGTTCCTCCATCTTTTCCCAACCCGGCCAATCGACCGGGCTTTGTCGTGTCTGGAGATGAGCATCGCAAGCACGCGAATACGCTCTGGCCGAGAGTGCCAGAGGACCATCGGGAGCTCATATGCGGATAAGAGATAAGCAAAGCGCTTTTTCTTTCTTCATGGAATATGCATAAGCGGGCATGCTGTACTCAACCCAACGATATGGAGTATCACCATGAAACTGCGAATGACCGCTCTCACCGTTCTCTCCCTGCTGGCTCTCGGTCAGGTCCAGGCCGCCGAGGTGCGCCTGCTGAATGTCTCCTATGACCCGACGCGGGAGCTGTTCCAGGAGTACAACAGTGCCTTTGCCAAGGAGTGGAAGGCCAAAACCGGCGACGATGTGGTGGTGAGCCAGTCACACGGTGGCTCAGGCAAACAGGCTCGTGCCGTGGTGGACGGACTGGAGGCTGATGTGGTCTCCCTGGCGCTGGCCTATGACGTCGATGCGGTGGCCAAGGCAGGTCTCACCGCCAGCGACTGGGAAGGGCGTTTGGCCAACAATGCCTCTCCCTATACCTCCACCATCGTCTTCCTGGTGCGCAAGGGGAATCCCAAGCAGATCAAGGATTGGGGCGACCTGGTGCGCAAGGATGTCGCCATCATCACCCCCAACCCCAAGACCTCCGGCGGTGCGCGCTGGAATTATCTGGCTGCCTGGGGCTATGCCCTGAAGAAAAGCGGCACTGAAGAGGGCGCCAAACAGTTTGTCAGCGATCTGTTCAAGAATGTGAAGGTGCTGGACTCCGGGGCACGTGGCGCCACCACCAGCTTCATCGAACGCGGGCTCGGGGATGTGTTGCTGGCCTGGGAAAATGAAGCGTTGCTGGTGCTCAATCAGCCGGGCACCAGCGACAAGTTCGAACTGGTGGTGCCCTCGGTCTCCATCCTGGCCGAGCCGCCGGTAGCCGTGGTGGACAAGGTAGCCAAGAAGCATGGTACCGAGGCTGTCTCCAAGGCTTACCTCGAGTATCTCTACTCTGACGAAGGGCAGCGCATCATCGCCAAATACCACTATCGTCCGAGCAATCCGGCGATCCTGAAGGAGACAGCGGCCCAGTTCCCCAACCTGACGCTCTTTACTGTCAAGGATCTGGAAGGAGATTGGGACAAGGCACAGAAGAAGCACTTTGCCCAGGGCGGATCGTTTGACCAGATTTACCAACCGGGCCGCTAAGAGACACAGGCCCCTGTGACAACAGATAGGAGTACCACGATGAACAAGATCCTTCTGGTTCCCGGTCTGCACAACAGTGGGCCGGATCACTGGCAGAGCCGCTGGCACCAGCAATTTCCCCAGTGGCAGAGAATGATGGGTCTGCCCTGGGACAAGCCGGATCTCACGGTCTGGAGCGCCAAGCTGGCGAGCAAGCTCAGGAGCCGGCGCAGCCGGGTCCACCTGGTCGCCCACTCCTTCGGCGCTCTGACGGCCATCGCTGCCGCCCGGCTGCAGCCGGACAAGGTCTCTTCCATCTTCATCGTTGCCCCTGCCGATCCTGCCCGTTTCGGTATCCCGGATGAGGTGTTGGCGGGGTCCATCAAGGTCTCTGCCCAGTTGATCGCCAGCCGCAATGACCCCTGGATGAGTTTCGAGCGGGCAGAGTTCTGGAGCCGGCAGTGGCAGGTGCCCTTGTTCGATGCGGGGGAGGTGGGCCATATCAATGCCCAGTCCGGCCATGGGGAGTGGCACCAGGGGCTCGCTTTGCTCGGCACCCTATACCGCCGTGCCGAAATGGTGGTGGAGCCTGCTCCTGCCGAGTGGGGCAAGCAGGCCGCACTCAGTTTTCGATGAGGGACCATCGGATTGTCTCGGCACGATTTCCAGACAGGCTGGCAACTTGGCCAGCGTGACTGACTTTGCATGTTCCCGGTTTTACCGCTCCGTCTTTTAGGTCTTTTATTTATATAAAAGACCTTTTTTTATGCTTATCGCTCTAAAAGCCTTGTTCCACCATTGTTAGATAAAAAAGTGCTTAGCAAAGGCATTATTGGTGTTTGTTGTCCCTGGCCGCCGTGAGCAAAATCGTCACATCCAAAGTATTTATAACAAACGGATGTGTTATGCGATTAAGTTCTTATTCCGTCCTGCCAGGCCTGGGGCCAACGCTGGGCTTCAGTCTGCTCTATCTGGGCATACTGGTGCTGCTGCCGCTCTCGGCACTGGTGCTGTTTGCGGTGAACAACCTGAGCGCCGCCGAGTTCTGGCAGGTGATCGGCTCCCCCCGGGTGCTCGCCTCCTTTCGCCTGAGCTTTGGCGCCGCCTTCATTGCCGCCCTGCTCAACAGTCTGTTCGGTCTGATACTGGCCTGGGTACTGGTGCGCTATACCTTCCCCGGCCGCAGACTGGTGGATGCGCTGATCGACCTGCCCTTTGCCATGCCGACTGCCGTCTCCGGCATCGCCCTGTGCGCCATCTTTGCCCCCAACGGCTGGATTGGCCAATGGGTCGCTCCGCTGGGCATCGAGCTTGCCTACAACCCCATAGGGGTAGTCATTGCCCTGACCTTTATCGGGCTGCCCTTTGTGGTGCGGACCCTGCAGCCGGTGCTGCGGGAAGCGGAGAGCGAGCAAGAGGAGGCGGCCGCGAGCCTGGGTGCCAACCGCTGGCAGACCTTCATCCGGGTACTGTGGCCGACCCTGGTACCTGCGCTGCTCACCGGTTTTGCCCTGGCGTTTGCTCGCGGCGTGGGGGAGTACGGCTCTGTCATCTTCATTGCCGGCAACCTCCCCATGGTGTCCGAGATTGCCCCCCTGATGATCATGAGTCACCTGGAGGAGTATGACTACGCCGGTGCATCGGCCATTGCGTCCGTCATGCTGCTCATTTCCTTTGTGCTGCTGTTGCTCATCAACAAGTTGCAAGCCTGGAGCTGGGCTCGCATCGGAGGAAGCCGTATATGAACGCCTCTACTGCACATCTCGATCAGGCCCAGGAGTCCGCTCCGGCCACCCCGGCGCGTCATCCCCCGGTGACCCATGAACCGGTCTGGGTCAAATGGCTGCTGGTCACCGTCGGTCTGGGCTGGTTTGCCGCCTTGCTGCTGTTGCCGCTGGCCACCGTCTTCATCCAGGCGCTGAGCCCGGGTCTGGCCTTCTTCTGGCACGCCATCAGCGAGCCGGATGCCCTGAGCGCCCTGGGGCTGACCGCCCTGGTGACGCTCTGCTCGGTGCCCCTGAACCTGCTGTTCGGGCTGGCCGCCGCCTGGGCCATCGCCCGGTTCCGCTTCCCTGGCCGGCAACTGCTTATCACCCTCATCGATCTGCCGTTCTCGGTCTCGCCGGTCATCGCGGGCTTGATGTTCGTGCTGCTGTTCGGCAGTCGCGGCTGGTTCGGCGAGTGGCTCAGCGAGCACGACATCAAGATCATTTTCGCTACCCCGGGGATCATCCTGGCGACCACCTTCATCACAGTGCCCTTCGTGGTACGCGAGCTGCTGCCCCAGATGGAGGCGCGGGGCCCGGAGGAAGAGGAGGCCGCCATCATGCTGGGGGCGAGCGGGTTGCAGATGTTCTGGCGGGTGACCCTGCCCGGCATTCGCTGGAGCCTGATGTATGGCCTGCTGCTCTGTACCGCCCGGGCGGTGGGGGAGTTTGGCGCCGTCTCCGTGGTCTCCGGCCACATTCGCGGCCAGACCAACACGCTGCCGCTGCACATCGAGATCCTTTACAACGAGTACCAGACCGGTGCCGCCTTTGCGGTGGCCAGCCTGCTGGCGCTGTTCGGGATCTTCACCCTGCTGGGTGAGACCCTGCTGGCCAGGTTGCGCGGCCAACCGACTCAGTCCCATTGATCCCGAATTAACGGTTATAGGAGAGGCATTCATGAGCATTCAGGTTCAAGGGCTCAACAAGCATTTCAATCAGTACGCGGCGCTGGCCGACATCAACCTCGATTTTCACGATGGTGAGCTGGTCGCCCTGCTCGGCCCCTCCGGCTGCGGCAAGACCACCTTGCTGCGGATTATCGCCGGGCTGGAGCAGGCGGACAGTGGCAGCGTCATCATCCGCGGCGAGGATGCCTCGGATCTCCATGTGCGCGAGCGCAACGTTGGCTTCGTGTTCCAGCACTACGCCCTGTTTCGCCACATGACGGTGTTCGAGAACGTGGCCTTTGGCCTGAGGGTCAAGCCGCGGAGCGAACGCCCGGACGAGGCGGCCATCCGCACCCGGGTCAAGGAGCTGCTGGATCTGGTGCAGCTCAGCCATGTCGCGGCACGCTACCCGACCCAGCTCTCCGGTGGTCAGCGCCAGCGGGTCGCCCTGGCCCGGGCCCTGGCGGTGCAGCCCAAGGTGCTGCTGCTGGACGAGCCTTTCGGCGCCCTCGATGCCCAGGTGCGCAAGGAGCTGCGCCGTTGGCTGCGTGAGCTTCACGACGAGCTGCATGTCACCAGTCTGTTCGTGACCCACGATCAGGAAGAGGCCCTGGAGGTGGCGGATCGGGTGGTGCTGATGAACGCCGGCAAGGTAGAGCAGATTGGCACCCCTGCCGAAGTGTATGATCAGCCCGCCAGTGCCTTCGTGCACAGCTTCCTTGGCAGCGTGAACCTGTTTCGTGGCAGGGTGGCCGGGCAGGGGTTCGGCATCGGTGAACAGCAACTGGGTGGCCCCATCCCCTCCCATCTGGCAGAAGGGAGTGCGGCCATTGCTTATGTGCGCCCCCACGAGCTGGAGATCCTGCCCTCGGATGCCCCCGGTGGCATTCGCGCCACCATTACCCGCCTGCTGCCCATGGGGCCGCGCATCCGGGTGGAACTGCGTGGCGATGGGGAGACGGGAGGCGCCCACTACGAGGCCGAACTGAGCAAGGAGGCCGCCCGGGCCTTTGCCCCCGGCCAGGGGGTGCGTCTGGTGGCCAGGCAGGCACAGCTCTATCCCGACTACCAGATCTGAGGGCAAGCCGCGAGGTGCGGCCCTCTGTCAGGCTTGCTGCCGGGCTATGATCCCGGCAATCCATAACAAGAGGACGGTGGCATGAGCCACCGCCACTCAGCGCAGGAGGCGATGAGGTGAACTTTCAGCAATTGCGAATCATTCGGGAGGCGGCGCGGCGGGATTACAACCTGACCGACGTGGCCAATGCCCTCTTTACTTCCCAGTCCGGGGTCAGCCGCCACATTCGCGAGTTGGAGGAGGAGCTGGGGCTCGCCCTCTTCATTCGCTATGGCAAGCGTCTGCTCGGCATGACCGAGCCGGGCAAGGAGTTGCTGGTGATCGCCGAGCGTATCCTGGGGGATGCCGACAACATCCGCAAACTGGCGAGCACCTTTGCCAATCGCGACTCGGGCCGGCTGCTCATCGCGACCACTCATACCCAGGCCCGTTATGCCCTGCCGAGGGTAGTGAAGGCGTTTCGGGAGCAATTTCCCCTGGTACAGCTGGAGCTGCGTCAGGGGAGCCCGGAGGAGATAGTGCGGCTGGTGCAGACCGGCGAGGTGGACATCGGCATCAGCAGCGAGCAGCTCGACAAGAGCGAAGGGGTGGTGGCCTTTCCCTATTACCGCTGGCACCACAATATCGTCGTACCGGAGCAACACCCCCTCACCGCCGAGCGGGAGCTGACCCTGGCCGCTCTGGCCCACTGGCCCATCGTCACCTATCAGGCCGGCCTCACCGGTCGGGCACGGGTGGATGATGCCTTTGCCGAGGCGGGCATAGTGCCGCAGATCCTGCTGACCGCCCAGGACTCAGACGTCATCAAGACCTATGTCGAGCTGGAGATGGGGGTGGGCATACTGGCGGACATGGCGTTCGATTCCCAGCGGGACAAGGGGCTGGTGCAACTGGACGGCAGCCGGTTGTTTGCGCCGCACACCGCCTGGATCGGCCTCAAGCAGGGGCAGTTCCAGCACAACTTTGCCTGGCAGTTCATCCAGCTCTGCAACCCCGAGCTGGCGCTGGCGGAGATCCAGGCCCGCGCCATGAGCAACGAGCCCCTGCTCGACTATCAGATCTGAACCGAGGGATGGGTGAAAAACGGGGAGCCATGGGCTCCCTGTTTGTTTGATGTTGACCTGATCTGGCACCGGAAGCGCCGAGCGGGTTCCCGCCAGGTCGGATACGTCCCATCACTGCGCTGTCCAGGCCTCCTGCCAGTGGGAGCCTACGCCCGGTTCATACTGGGTGGCCGTGCTCGCCCACTGGCTGCACCAGCCGCTGTAGGGGAAGGGTTTGCACTGATAGACCTTGCCGTTCTTCGGCTGCAGCACCCGGGTTCCGGCGGTGTAGGACTTGAGGCCGTCCGGGAAGGTGAACTGGTAATCGCCCCCGCTTGCCGGATCCTTGAACATGAGGTCCAGGGTCTGCTGCACCGCGTCACCACCGGCCTTGGGCTTGCCCTCGATCACCAGCTGATGGTGGCCTGCACTCAAGCCGGTCAGCGCCATGGAGAAACTCTGGCTGCCGTCCTTGATGTCGGCACTGCTCTGTCCCCTGGCGACACCGCCGTGGTCATAGAGGGTGTTGGTGATGGCGAGATCCCCCTGGGCCGTGACGGTGAAAGTCAGGGTGAGCTTGCCGTTGTCGAGCGTGTAGTCGCTCGCCAGACCGCTCACGCTGATCCCGTTCTCCACCGGGGGCTGCTGTTGCTCAAGCTGGATCTCGACCCGTTGCAGGTTGCTGCCAGCCTTGAGGTAGACCGGGTTCTGGCCGTAGACGGGGTTGAACTGGCCGTCCGTGCCTTGCTGGCCTGCACGGATCTGGCTCTGCTCGGCGTTGATCTTGCTCGCCAGGGCGTGGGCCCAGTTGTTCTTCTGGCCCTGCCCGGCGCTGGCGATGGTCAGCTCGGTCTGGAGATCGGTGCGCTCGCCATTGGCATCGAACACCCGGGTTCTGGCTTTGTCACCCTCCACCAGGTCGATGGAGGGATAGATGGTCCCTCCCTGGCTCCAGGTCAGCGGTGGCTGGGTGCCATCCTTGAACCGGGCGTCGATCAGGTTGTAGAAGCTGTTGGCGGTATCTCCTACCTCCCATACCCCGAGAATGACCTGATAACCGGTACGCGGGGGCAGGGTGCACTGATGGGTCACCTGTTTGGGGGGCTGCACCATGTTGCCCTCGATGACGCAGAAGGGATTGAGATCGAACGCATCCCGGGTGAGGGGCCGGTTCGGGTTCCAGTCCTGCTTGGTGAGGTAGTAGCGCCAGTTGCGGGTCACGTGGTTGGCAGTAAAGGTCCAGCTGATGGCGAAGGGGCCGGCCTGCACTTCACGCTTGGTCCAGCGATCGAGAGTCTGGGTGTTGAGCTCGCCGAATTGGGGGTGACCGGCCGAGGCTATCTGGCCGTCGGCGGGGCCGCCATCGGGGAAGCCGGAGGGGGCTTCCAGGCTCTGGGGTTCCCACTGGATGGCGCCACACTGGCTGTTGCCCCCTGTCTTGCACAGGTAGTTGCGCCCTTCGGGCTGGCTGATGTAGCCGTGAGCGAGCACGCCGCCACTGGCCAGCAGCGCCAGTGCCGCCGCGAGATGGGTGAGTCGGATATTTGCTGCCATACATTCCTCTGTTCGGTGATGTGGGCTGTCACGTTGGCAGGGGAGTTCCCCGAAACACGGTGCTGCAACCCCGCTATCCTGGACAGCTTGTCTTTAGACCGGAGGCTTTGCGTCCTGGCCTTTCAACCAGTTTGCCAAATGACTACAGAAAGGATCATGGTGCCGCCTGTGGCGACCACTCATCATGACTATATTTTGTTAAAAAAATAAGTGTAAAAATTGACAGTGCCATCTCATCGGAGCAACGCATCAGCAGCAGATGGCTCCATCTGGATCTGCGCGCTGGTTCAGTGCGAGAGGGTGGCCCGGGAGAGGCTCCCGTGGCCATGACAGGAAAGGAGCCCCTGCCAGACTGGCAGGGGTTCACGGGGCCACTCAGTGGCGGGGTTGCATGCCTGCTCGGGAAGAGGACGCCTGGGTCGGTCGCATCATCCTGTCCTGGGCTTGGGCGTTGTCCAGCTTGAACACCGCCAGTCGCTCGTCGAGGCTTCGGGAGAGACCGGCCAGCAGTTCGCTCTCCTGGGCCAACTGGGAGGCCGCCTGGGACATCTCGAGTGCCGAGTCGTTGATGCCGCTGACGTTGCGGTTCATGTCTTCCGCCACCATGCTCTGCTGCTCCGCCGCCGTGGCGATCTGGGTCGCCATGTCGCTCACGTGCTGGATATGATTGACGATGAGGGAGAGATCCTGCCCCGCCTTCTCGGACTGGTTGACGCTGCTCTCCGCCAGCTTGCGGCTGGCGTCCATGGCGTTGGCGGCGGTGACAGCCCGTTGCTGCAACTGGGTGATGGTACTCTGGATCTCCTCGGTGGAGTGGCGGGTGCGACTGGCCAGCTGGCGCACCTCGTCGGCCACCACGGCGAAGCCACGGCCCTGCTCGCCGGCCCGGGCCGCCTCGATGGCGGCGTTGAGGGCCAGCAGGTTGGTCTGCTCCGAGATGGCGCTGATGACCGCCGTCACCTCGCTTATCTGCATCACCCCCTCCTTGAGCTGGTTGACCTGCGAGGTGGCCTGATCCACCTCGGTGGCCAGCGCCTGGATGCCGTGCACGCTGGCATGGACATCCTGGTTGCCGAGCCCGGCCTCGCTGGTGGCATCCTGGGTGTCGCGGGCCGTATTCTCGGCGTGACCCGCCACGTCGGCGATGGTGGCGCTCATCTCGTTCATGGCGGTGGCGAGCTGGGCGAGCTGATCCCGCTGACTGTTGACCGCCTGGTTGGTCTGTTCGGCGGAGGCGGCGATGCGCAGGGCGGCATCCGCCACGTTGCGGGCCCCCAGGCTCGCTTCCAGCAGGGCGCGGCGGATGGCATCCAGCCCCTGGTTGGTGGAGCTGGCGACGGCGCCGAGCTCATCCCTGCCCAGCACCGGGATGCTGACCACCAGATCGCCAGCTGCGACCCGGGCCATGGCCTTGTTGATCTCGGCCAGGGGATTGACGATGGAGCGGCTGATGGCGAGTCCCAGCAGCCCCATCAACAGGATCACCAGCAAGGTGGCGCCACCCATCCACTCATATTGCGACCACATAGTGGCCTCAATGTCCTGCAACAACACACCGGAGCCCAGGATCCAGCCCCAGGGCTGGTAGCCCGTCACCAGCGACATCTTCTGGGCCGCCTCGCCGGACGGGGAGACCCACTGATACTCCAGCCTGCCCTGGTGGCCGCCCTTGCCGAGATCCACCATGTGCTGCCAGTGGGACTCGGCAGGGTTGTTGCCCATCTGCTGGCCGACCAGCTCGGGTTTGGCGGGATGCACCACCACCCGACGGTCTTCATCCAGTACGAACAGGTAGTTGTCCCCGTCAAAGCGCATGCTGTCGAGCATGGCCTTGGCCTGTGCCTTGGCCTGCTCCGGGGGGAGGGTGGCGGCCAGGGCCTGGATCCGGCTCATGGCCAGATCCAGCACCGCCTGCAGCCTGGCTTCCCGTTCACTCATCAGATTGCGGTGCAGGGCACTGGCCGAGATGAGCAGCAGTGCGATGAAGCCGACCAGGGCCAGTGAGAGCAGCAGCATCAGCTTGCGACTCACGGCAATATCACCGAGCTTGAACATAGTCTTATCCTTACTTTCCCATGCGGGTCTGATTGTGGCCGAACTACCGACCGGACCTGACTGTTGTTGTTTTTAACATATCATTAACTTTCAATGGGTTGCGATGGAAAACAGCCAATTGAGCAGTTTGACAACCAGTATAGCCAGCAGACAGAAACCCTCGCTTTTGATAGCGTGATGGCGCGCATCCCGGCGCACAATTTGTCTGCTCCATTCGCAAGAAGTGTGAATGGGTTGGCATTTCACCAAAAAGGAGTGGGCGCCCCGTGGTCGCCCCATAACAAGAGGGAAGTTATGAGTTCCATTGCCAGGAATTATCTCAACCAGCTCAATGCCGATTACCTGCAGGTGCACAGACGCAAGGAGGACCTGTTCTGGTCCACCTACATGGGCACCAGTGACGATCAGACAGGCTTCACCGCGGCCGAACAGGCCTACAAGGCGTTCTGTGCCGATCCTGCCCGCCTGCCGGTGCTGCGGGAGATGCATGCCCAGGCCGAAGAGGCGGATCTCAGGCGCGGCCTGGGGGGCTGGATCGCCTTCTTCGAGTGCAACGTCATCGAAGATCCCGCTGCCTCCGCCCTGATGGACGAGCTGGTGGCCGCCGAGGCGGATCTCTTCGCCCGTCGCAAGGGGTTGAAGCTTACCTTGCTGGACGAGCAGGGCCGCCAGGTGCCCGGCAGTCTGCCCGCCGCCAGCACAGCGCTGGCCGCAAGTCGCGACGAGCCGGTGCGCCAGAGCGCGCTCGCCATGTTCCACACCCTGGAGCAGTGGGTGGTCGACAACGGCTATCTGGCCATCGTCGCGCTGCGCAACCGCTTCGCCCGTGCCATGGGCTATCGCGACTACTTCGATTACAAGGTGCACAAGAACGAGCAGATGAGCCCGGAGCAGCTGTTTGCCATTCTCGACGACTTCATCGCCCGTACCGATGCCCGCTTGCACCAGAGTCTGGCGGAGCTGAAAGCGGCCAAGGGGGACGCAGCCCTGCTGCCCCACAACCTGCGCTACAGCGTGAGTGGCGACGTGACCCGCCAGCTCGACCCTTACGTGCCCTTCTCCCGGGCGCTGAAGGATTGGGTCGAGAGCTTCCGCCGGCTCGGCATCCAGTATCGCGGTGCCACCCTCACCCTGGATCTGCTGACCCGGGAGGGAAAATACGAGAACGGCTTCTGTCACGGCCCGGTGCCGAGCTTCTGGCAGGAAGGGGAGTGGGTGCCTGCGGTGGTCAACTTCACCAGTCTGGCCAATCCGGCCCAGGTGGGCAGCGGCTGGAGCGGGCTCAACACCTTGTTCCATGAGGGCGGCCACGCGGCGCACTTTGCCAACGTCACCGGCAACGCCCCCTGCTTCTCCCAGGAGTTTCCGCCCACCTCCATGGCCTATGCCGAGACCCAGTCCATGTTCTGCGACAGCCTGCTGGACGACGCGGACTGGCTCAAGCGCTATGCCAGAAACGCGGCGGGAGAACCCATCCCCGATGCGCTTATCCAGGCCATGATTGAAGCGCGCCAGCCATTTCGTGCCTTCAACGAGCGCCAGATTGCGCTGGTGGCCTACTTCGAGCGGGATCTCTACGCCATGGCAGAGAGCGAGCGCACCCCGGCCGCCGTGCTGGCCCTGGCCCGCAAGTGGGAGCGCAAGATCCTGGGGGTGGAGAGCCCGCGCCCGCTGCTGGCCATCCCGCACCTTCTGAACCAGGAGTCGGCCTGCGCCTATCACGGCTATCTGCTGGCACTGATGGCGGTGGAGCAGACCCGCGCCTACTTCTTGAAACGCGACGGCTACCTCACCGACAACCCGCGCATCGGACCGGATCTGGCCGCCCACTACTGGGGACCGGGCAACGGCATGACCCATGACGAGACGCTGCAGAGCCTCACCGGCGAGGGTTTCAGTGCGGTGCCGCTGGCAGAGGCGTGCAACCGGAGTGCCGCCGAGGCGTGGCAACAGGCACAGACGTGCATGGCGGCGGCGCGGCAGCGCCCACCGGCAGGGGAGGGGACGCCCCTCGACGCCCATATCCGGGTGGTGCACGGGGCCGAGCTTATCGCCGACAACAGCGAGTCCGAGGCGCGCATGCTGGCAGACTTCGAGGCCTGGATCCGGCGCCTTGAGACCGCCGAACCAGTGACCCAGGCCTGAGCCCGGTGTTGCACCGTCAAAGGGCCCCATCAGGGGCTCTTTTCTTGTGCGTTGAGATGGCCTGACCCCATGGTGCCAGCCGGGGATTGGCGGGTGGACAGGCTCAAGTGTCACTGGCGGCGGCGCTGCCCGCTGGTTTTTCTCCCTGCGCCATCTTCCTGGCCTTGACGACCTGCGCTGAGGTGCCCGGTTGCAGGCAAGAGACGACGCCCAGCCCTTGGCAGGGCCTCTGCATGGCGGGTTGACGGCCATTTCCCCCTGCTGGCCACAGATATGTTTCTCCCGATATATTGAGTATTCACGGCGATCCCATATCATGGCGCTCGCTCGCCACCAGAGAGTGGCGACATTCAGATGATTTGCTAACAAGAGAGCCCAGAAGGCTCGCAGAGGGATGGATAGTGAGAGCCGTATTGCTGTGTTTGCTGGGGCTGTGGCCCGCGTTGAGTTTTGCCACTCTGTCCGCCGATATGGTGGTGGTGAAGAAGTCGAGTTACAGCCTGACCCTGATGAAGGATGGCAAGGAAGTGAAGCGCTACTGGATTGCCCTGGGCCCGGCTCCCAAAGGACACAAGCAGCGTGAGGGGGATCAGCGTACCCCGGAAGGTCGCTATACCCTGGACTACAAGAAGAGCAACTCCGGTTTCTACAAGGCTATTCACATCAACTACCCGAATCTGGACGACATCAAGCGCGCCAACGAGCTGGGTGTGAACCCGGGCGGCATGATCATGATCCACGGCCAGCGCAACAGCCTGGGGGATCGCAGGGTGCAGCCGTCCAACTGGACCAATGGCTGCATTGCGGTGCTGAACCACGAGATGGACGAGATCTGGAACGCCATCGAGCCAGGCACCCCCATCATCATCGAGCCCTGATCCCGCCTGCCAACGCCCGCTCTCATGCGGGCGTTGCATTTGTCGCAGACCATGACGTGACACAGCCTCCTGCGCCGTGCTAGTTTTTCCGGTTCGCATTGGCTGTGACAAGGATGATCCCATGATGTTGGAAACCCGCCTCCCTGCGCCCGAGCGCACGGGGGCGCTCTGGTGGCGTGCCACCCTGGATATGCTCCCGCTCTCCATTTCCGTCATCCCTTGGGGAATACTGTGTGGCGCCCTGGCGCTTCAGGCGGGTATGAGCCCGCTCCAGGCCCAGCTGATGTCGCTGCTGGTCTATGCGGGGGCGGCCCAGCTCTCGGCCACCACCCTGTTCGGGGCGGGGACGCCGCTGCTGCCCATCATGGGCTCCACCATGGTGATCACCTCCCAGCATCTGCTCTATGGCTTCACCTTCCGGCGCGACGTGCTGCCGCTCTCCCTGCGCTGGCGGGCCAGTCTCGCCTTCTTCCTGACCGACGAGATGTTTGCGGTGGCGCTGAAAGACAGGGAGCGCAGCGGCGCCTTCAATCCCGCCTATGCGCTCATCGCGGGCTTTGTCTTCTATCTGTTCTGGAACCTGGCGACCCTGCTCGGCATCGCCGCCGGCCAGTACATTGACGGGCTGGACAAGATGGGGCTGGATTTTGCCATCGCCGCCACCTTTATCGCCATGACGCTCCCCGCCATGAAGAACCTGCCCATGGTGGCGGCCACCCTGGTGAGCGGCGGGACGGCGCTCGTCACCAAGCCGCTGCTGGCGGAGATCCACATCATCGTCTCGGCCCTGGCCGGCATGGTGGTGGGCTATGTGCTGCACCGGATGAGGAGGTGATCATGGGCTGGCTGATGATAGGGCTGCTGGCCCTGATCACTTTCTTCAACCGTTTTGCCTTCTTCTCGCGGTTGACCCGCTATCAACCGGGGGCCGAGATGGGGGCTTTCCTCAGCTTCTCGGCCCAGTCGGTGCTGACCGCCATCTGGCTGCCCATCGTCTTCAGCTATGAGCCCGGCCACGGGCTGGACTGGGATCCGGACTACCTGGCCGCCACCCTGCTGGTGACGGTGCTGACCCTGCTGCGCCTGCCTACCCTGGTGGTGGTGGTCGTCGGCATGGGGGGCTTCTTCCTGCTGCGCTGGCTGGGGGGCGTGGCCCTGTTCTGGCCCTGGTGAAGGATGTGTCGTGATCCGGCATAGCGGATGTCTTGATGGGATATCCGCCCTGTTGGGAATGTCACTTCAAAAAAGGCCTCCCAAGTGTGAGGATTTTGGTTCCACCCGCCGAGGAGCGAGCCATGTCCTTCACCGAAACCTGCCAGCGCATCGTGCGCGACCCTCTGTTCTCACCGGCCCAGAAGAGTCGGGCCCTGGCGCTCGCCGCCGAAAACGCGTTGCCTTACCCCGAGTTGCCTGCAGACGTCGCCGAGGCGATGACGCAAGGGGTGCTGTGCGACATGTTCGAGGGACACGCCCCCTACAAGCCGCGCTATGTGCTGCCGGACTACGAGAAGTTCCTGACCCAGGGCTCAGCCTGGCTGGAGCTGGCAGCGCCGCGGGATTTCGATGAAGCGCTCGATGCCTTGCGCATCCTCTATCACCACGTTCCTTCCGTCACCGGCATGCCGGTCTGGTTGGGACGGCTCGATCAGCTGCTGCTCCCCTTTGTCGGCGAGCTGGATGACGAGACTCTCTACCGCAAGCTGAAAGGGTTCTGGATCTATCTGGACCGGGTGCTGCCGGACGCCTTTATGCACGTCAACATTGGTCCCAACGACAACCGGATCTGCCGCCTGATCCTGCGCATCGACAACGAGCTCAAGCAGGTGGCCCCCAACCTCACCTTCTTCCACGATCCAGAGCAGACTCCCGACGATCTGCTGCTGCTGGCGGTGAAGAATATCGCCGAGTGCAGCAAGCCGCACATCGCCAACTACCCGATCCATCGCGATACCTTCGACCAGCGTGGTTTTGGCATCGTCAGCTGCTACAACGCCCTGCCGCAGGCCGGTGGTGCCAACACCCTGGTGCGCATCTCCCTCAAGCGGGTCGCCGAGCAGGCACAGGGGATCGATGACTTCCTCGGTTGTCTGCTGCCCCACTACTGCCGCCTCACGTCCCAGCTGATCGCGGTGCGCGCCGCCTTCCTGCACGAGGAGTCCGGTTTCTTCGACAGCTTCCTGGTCAAGGAGGGGCTGCTGGATGAGGATCGCTTCGTCCCCATGTTCGGCATCTACGGCATGGCGGAAGCGGTCAACATCTTGATGGATAAAGAGAATCTGCCGGGCCGCTATGGTCACGACGAAGAGGCAAATCAGCTTGGCTATCGCATCTCGGCCCAGCTTTCGGAATATGTCACTACGACGCCGCAGGCCCATGCCTGGGGTGGGCACGCTCTGCAGCACTCACAGGGCGGCCTCAGCATCGATGTGGCGGTGACCCCGGGGGTGCGGATTCCCTACGGGCAGGAGCCGGATCCGGCCAGCCATGTGCTGGCGCTGGCGCCGCACCACGGCTACTACCACTCGGGGATCAGCGAGATCCTGACCCTGGAGCTCACCATCCGCCAGAATCCGCAGGCACTGCTGCAGCTCTGCAAGGGGGCGCTCGCCATCGGCATGCGCGAGTTCACCGCCAACGTGGCCGACAGCGATCTGGTGCGGGTGACCGGCTATATGATCCGCAAGAGCGACGTGGCACGCTTCGCAGAGGAGGGGTCGCGGCTGCAGACCACCTGTCTTGGTGCCGAGGCGAGTGAAGTGACCGCCATTCGCCAGCGGACGCCGCGAGTGGTCGCCAATGAGTCGACAATCAGTCAGTACTGAGCCAAGTCCGATGGATGAAGCTCTGCTGACGCGCAGCGCCCTGGTGAGCAGGGTGCTGCCTTTTTCCTGCGTAGACGGGCCGGGCAACCGGCTGGTCTTGTTTCTGCAAGGGTGCAACTTCCGCTGCCTCGGTTGTCACAATCCCCACACTATCGGGCTGTGCGACGATTGCGGCGACTGCCTTGCGGTCTGCCCGAGTGGCGCCCTCGCCATGAGCGAGGGCAAGGTTCATTGGCAGGAGGCGCTCTGCACCGATTGTGACGCCTGTCTGGAGGCCTGCCCTCGCCACGCCAGCCCCAAGACGCGCCAGATGTCGGTGGCCGAGGTGCTGGCCCTGCTGCGCCGTTATGGCCCGCTGCTCACCGGCATCACCGTCTCCGGCGGGGAGGCGACCACCCAGTTGCCCTTCGTGATCGCCCTGTTCACGGCCATCAAGGCTGCGCCGGATCTGGCCCGTCTCACCTGCCTGCTCGACAGCAACGGATCCCTGGGTGAAACGGGTTGGCAGCGGCTGTTGCCGGTGCTGGACGGCGCCATGATAGACCTCAAGGGGTGGCACGAGCCCGTGCATCTGGCCCTGACCGGGCGGGGCCGCGAGCGGGTGCTGGTATCGCTGCAACTGCTGGCGCAGGCGGGCAAGCTGGCGGAGGTGCGGCTGCTGATGGTGCCGGGGCGGAGCGATTTTCTCGATGCCACTGGCGCGCTGGAGGAGGCGTTGACGACCTTTTTGCTGTCGCTGGGGCCCGTGCCCATCCGCCTCAACGGCTTTCGCCACCACGGGGTGCGAGGGGAGGCGCTGTCATGGCCAGAAGCCGGGTCGGCTGATCTGACAGTGCTTGCCAACGCATTGAAGGCCAAGGGGTTTGGGTCGGTGATGCTGCCTGCGATCTGAGCTCTGCGGCACGTAGGGATGCTGTGACCCGATATGACGCAACTGTGAACTCTGTCTATAGGGGCTGTCCGAGGGGACGGCTAGAATGGGCAAACCGTCCATCACCAACAGATACCCATGAGTGAATCCAACGCCCTTTATCGAGTGCAGTTCATTTGTCACAGCGAGCGTTACGAAGTCTATGTAAGAGAGGTGAATCAGGGCCAGCTGTTCGGCTTCATCGAGATCGCCCACTTCGTGTGGGACAACCACACGGCGCTCATCGTCGACCCCAGCCACGAGAAGCTGAAGAGCGAATTTGCCGACGTCACCCGCACCCTTATTCCCATGCACCACGTGCTGCGGGTCGATCAGGTGCGCAAGCAGGGGGCCGCCCGCATCACCGAGCTGGGCAACAACGTCACCTCTTTCCCAGGCCCCATCTATACCAAGAAGCCCTGATTCCTGCGGCCAGGCATCATTTTGGGGCGTCCAGCTCCCGGGCCAGTTGCAGGATGCGCTGACGGAACCAGCGCAGGGCGGGATCTTCCCCCAGGGGGCCATACCACACCAGGCTGTGGGTCACGGCGCCGTAATCGAAGGGGACAGGGCGGCTCCCCAGCCCCTGGGTACAAGCCCGGGTAGCCCAGCCCTTCACGGCTGTGAGAATGAGATCGCTCTGGCGCAGCAGGGCGGCGGCGCTGCCAAAATCCGGCAGGGTGGCCCCCAGTCTGCGCCGTACCTGGCGCTGGGCCAGACTCTGCTCGAAGAAGGGATCGGCCAGCTCCTGATCGCGAATGGCGATGTGGCGCCAGCTCAGGTAGGCATCGAGATCCCAGGGGCGCGTCAACGCCGGATGATCCGCGCGCATCAGGCAGACCAGCTCATCCTCCCGCATGTTTTCCCAGACGAGGCCGGGCTGATTGACCCCGGGCTGGCTCTGATCGTGGGGCAGGATCACGAAGTCGAGTTTGCCCGCCGCCAGAGCAGCCAGTCCCTGCTCGTCCTTGTTACGCACGACGGGCATCAGCCCCGGCACCTCCTGCATCAACTGACCCAGTACGGCTCCCATGGGCCAGATCATGCTGCTCTCCCGCATCGCCAGGTTCAGCTCCCCCTGCCAGTTGGCAGGGGCAAATCCTTCCTGGCTGGTGAGGCCGTTGAGCTCCCCCAGCAGGCGGCGCAGCGTCGGGCCGAGGCGTTCGGCAAACGGGGTCAGCAGCAACTGATTGCCCTGGCGGTAGAGCAGTTGATCCCCCAGCAGTTCGCGCAACTGGTTGAGGGTCTTGCTGACGGTGGAGGGGGTGGTGCAGAGGCGCTCGGCGCTGCGGGTGACACTGCGGGTGTCGAGCAGCAGATGCAGGGTCACCAGGTGGCGACCGCCGAGGCGGGAGAGGGCAATGAGATCCATCACGGTTCCACGGGCAAGGGGACAAACGAAAAGCCCCGCCTGAGCGGGGCTTGCGGGCTTAGCCCTTGAGCACAGCGGCCATGGCGTCGGCCACGTAGTCGACGTTGCGGCTGTTGAGGCCCGCCACGCACATGCGGCCGGAGCGCACCAGATAGACGGCGAACTCTTCGCGCAGTCTGTCCACCTGCTCCGGCGTGAAGCCGGTGTAGCTGAACATGCCGCGCTGGTTGATGAAGTAGCCAAAATCGCGGCCCGGCACTTTGGCACTCAGCACCTCGAACAGCTTCTGGCGCATGGCCTTGATGCGGGTGCGCATCTCGGTCACCTCACCGACCCACATGGCGTGCAGTTCGGGCTGGCTCATCACCGCCGCAGTGATCTGACCGCCGTGGGTGGGGGGGCTTGAGTAGTTGCGGCGCACGGTGGCCTTCATCTGGCCCAGCACCCGGCCCGCCTCTTCGGCATCCTGGCAGATGACCGACAGGCCGCCGCAGCGCTCGCCGTAGAAGGAGAGGTTCTTGGAGAAAGAGTTGCTGACGAAGAAGCTGACGCCGGCGGCCACCATGGCGCGGATGGCATAGGCATCCTCTTCCAGCCCGTCACCGAAGCCCTGATAGGCGATGTCCATGAAGGGGATCAGGTTCTTCTCGACCACCAGGGCGATCACCTGGTCCCACTGGGCACGGGAGAGATCCACCCCGGTCGGGTTGTGGCAGCAGGGGTGCAGCAGCACGATGCTTTTCGCAGGCAGGCTGCTCAGGCAGTCGATCATGGCGTCGAACTGCACGCCGCCGGTGGCCGCATCGTAATAGGGGTAGTCGTGCACCTTGATGCCGGCCCCCTCGAACATCGCCTTGTGGTTGTCCCAGGTGGGATTGCTGACCCACACCTCGGAGGTCGGGAAGTAGCGCTTGAGCAGATCGGCGCCGATCTTCAGCGCGCCGGAGCCGCCGATGGTCTGGATGGTGGCGATGCGACCCGCCTTGACCGCTTCGTGGTCGGCACCGAACAGCAGGTGCTGCACCGCGGTACGGTAGTTGGCGGCGCCTTCCATCGGCTGGTAAGGGCGTGGGGCCGGGGCGGCGGCGCGCTGCGCTTCGGCCTGCTGCACCGACGGCAGCAGCGGAATGCGGCCCTGCTCGTCGTAATAGAGGCCAATCCCCAGGTTCACCTTCTGCTCGCGGGTATCTTTGTGGAAGGTCTCGACTAGCGTCAGTATGGGGTCGCCAGCATAGGCATCGACGTGTTCAAACATGGGGGGTCCTTGAAGTTGACTGTCCAATTCGGCCGGCCATCAGCCGGGTCGATATGATGGCGCAATCCAGAGGTGGCCTCAAGTTGTTCGAGATGGCGACAGGGCTGACAAAGTCTGTCGCAGTGGTGAATGCGGGGCCCTTGCCAGGATCCTGCATCCCGTCTGCACGTTCCCCCCATTTTGTCAGAGAAGGCTGCCTTATCGGCATCGTTTGGATAATATATGGATGCATACGGCCCCTCTCATTCCCCTCCCACCCATCCGGGGGAGCCAGGTTCGGCGCCGCCTGAGACAAAAGAAATAGTTGCATAATAGTCAGGCTATTCTTTTGACAACCATTGCAGTGTGCCCGGCCCCTTCGGGGGGCCCACGATAACAGGTGACTCATCGCCGATGACCCGACATGTTTCTGATGCCGATTCCCCCTGGCTGGACTGGCACGGCCTGGGTGGCTGGAATGTCTATTTTCTTGCCAAGTTCGCCCTGCTCTGGGGGGGATATCTCAACTTCCACCCCCTGATCAACCTGGTGTTTGCCGCCTTCCTGATCTTTCCTCTGCCAAGGGCCGGGTGGCGCCGTGCGCGGCACTGGCTGGCGTTGCCGGTGGGGGCGGGGATCTTCTATCACGATACCTGGTTGCCGGGGATAGAGAGCATTCGTGCCCAGGGCAGCCAGGTCTTCTCCTTCACCCTGGATTACTGGGCTGAGCTACTCGGGCGTTTCATCAATTGGGAGATGGTCGGCGCGGGGTTCGTGCTGCTGACGCTCTATCTGTTCATCGCCCAGTGGTTGCGCTTCACCCCCTGGATCCTGCTGGCGCTGCTCTGGCTCTGGGTCTCGCCCCAGGTGAGCAATCCCTTCGCGAGCAGCAAGGGGGCGAGCGAGCACGTCGTGAACACGTCCCGGGAGGAGACCCGCCCCTCAGTGCTGCCCATGGAGGAGCAGCTTGACCAGAGTGCCCCGCCGACCAACGAGAACCTCAACGCCTATCTCGATGACTTCTATCGGGAGGAGCAGGAGAGGCTGGTGCACTTCCCGGAGAGCCTGCCAGCCCAGGCGACCCCCTTCGATGTGCTCATCATCAATGTCTGCTCCCTGGCCTGGCGTGACGTGGAGGCGAGCGGCCTGACAGGGCACCCGGTCTGGTCCCACTTCGACATTCGCTTCAACCGCTTCAACTCCGCCACCTCCTACAGCGGCCCGAGCTCCATTCGCCTGCTGCGGGCCAGTTGCGGGCAGACCAGCCACCAGGGGCTCTATGTGACGGCGCCGAAGCAATGCCTGCTGTTCGAGAACCTGGCCCAGCTCGGCTTTGCCAAACAGGTGGTCATGGATCACTCGGGGGATTTTGGCAACTACCTGACCGGCCTGCAGCAGTATGCCGGGCTGGATGTGACCCCCATGGACAAGAAGGGGTTGGCCCATGACCTCGCCTCTTTCGATGGCGAACCCATCTATCGCGGGGATGCCCTGTTCGGCCGCTGGCTGAACGAGCGGACACAGAGTCAGGCGGCACGCAACGTCACCTTCTTCAATCTCATCGCCCTGCACGATGGCAACCGCTATGTGGCGAGCCGCCAGATAGCGCCCTACAAGGCGAGGCTCAAGACCCTGCTGGATCAGCTGGACGACTTCATGACGACGCTGGAGCAATCCGGCCGCAAGGTGGCCGTGGTGATGGTGCCTGAGCACGGCGCCGCTCTCACCGGCGACAAGATGCAGATGGCCGGGCTGCGGGACATTCCCAGCCCGAGCATCACCCAGGTGCCGGTGGGGGTTGCCCTGCTCGGTACCAAGGCGCCCCACGAGGCGACCCGCAACGTGGACACCCCCAGCAGCTTCCTGGCGGTATCAGAACTGGTCTCCAGGCTGGTGGGGAAGGATGTGTTCGGGAGCGAGACCATTGATTGGGATGCCCTGCTGGGCGATCTGCCGCAGACCCCGCCGGTGTCCGAGAACCAGGGCTCGGTGGTGATCGAATATCAGGGCAAGTACCACATCAAGCTGGGGCAGGGGGACTGGGTCCCCTATCCCCAATGAGACCGGAAGTGACGATGCGCAGCGAACGGCAATCAGACATGCAGACCCCCTTCGGCGTACCGGTGGAGGGCACGGTGATCAATGACGTGGCCATGGTCCAGCAGGCCTTTGGTGTCAGCCTCTCCTACCAGGATATTGCCGCCAGGGAGCGACTCGCGGCCTTGTGCGAACGCTTCCCCCTGCTGGCGGAGGTGGCCGTGAAAGGGCCGGAGGGGACTGGCGAGGGGAGGTCTGCATGAAGGTGATCGCCCTGCAGGGGATCCGGGGAGGCGTGGGGACCACCGCCATCGTGGCCGGACTGGCCCAGGCTGCCCATGAGCAGGGGGCAAGGGTGCTGGCTGTGGATCTCTGCCCGGACAACCAGCTTGGCATCCACCTTGGCCTGCCCCATGACGATCCGGGAGGCTGGAGCCGGCTGACCCAGCCGGCGCGGGAGTGGCGAGGTGCGCTTCACCGCCGGGAGGAGGGACTGGATCTGCTCTCCCATGGCGGGGGGGAGGGGGCGTCGGCCGAGTGGCTGGCGGGGATCGATGGCTATGATCTGGTGCTGCTGGATCTGCCCCGGGGCATGGCCCCCGTCATCCCCTGCAGGCGCTTGCTGGTGGTCAATGCGGATGCCAACTGCCATGTGCGGCTTCACCGCCACTCCTGGGCGGCCGATGAGCGACTGCTGGTGACCCAGTTCTCCAGCCAGCGGGCCCTGCAGCAGGGGCTGCTGGATCTCTGGCTGGCAGGGGGGCTCCCTCTGCTCAATCTTCATCTGCACAGGGACGAAGCCATGGCGGAGGCCATGGCCGCCAAGCTGCCGGTCGGCCGCTATGCGCCCACCAGTCTGGTTGCCCACGAGCTGGCCGCCCTGGCGACCTGGTGTCTGGCAGAGGGGGAGGCCCCCCGATGAGAGTGCGGCTGCTGACGCCGGCTGCGGGCCTCTGGTGCTCGCAGCGCTATCGCGCACTGCGTGAGCGGGGGGCTTCCCGCCCGGGGGCGGCCGCATTGACCCTGGGCTGGCTGCTGGCCTGGGCTCTCTTCCCCCTCGAGCGTCATGGCTGGCAATGGGTGCTGGGCCATGCCCGGGGGCTCTATCCCCAGTTGACGCACCCCCGGGTGGGGGATCCCCTGCGCGTTCTGTTGCAGAGCCTCTGGATGATAGTGCGTCGCCCACAGCCCATCCCTCTGCGCTGGCCTGCCTCTTGGCAGCGGATCTGGCATAGGAGCACTCAGGCTCTCGGGGCCTTCCTGGCCCGCCAGGAGGAGAAAGGGCTGGCCGCCGCCAGGGCCACGCCCCGCGAGGCGCGCTGGAAGAGCGTGCTGCTCTGCGTGGTGGCCGGGAGCCTCTCCCTGCTCTGCGTCACCCAGCCGTTCACCCTGCAGGCGCAACTGGTGTTCGTCCTCTTGCTGGCGGCCATGGCCTTCATCCTGCGGGCGGTGCCGGGCCGTTATCCCATGCTGATGATGATGGTGCTCTCCCTCACCATCTCCTGCCGCTACATCTGGTGGCGCTACACCTCGACACTCGACTGGTTCGATCCCGTCAGCCTGGCCTGCGGCCTGCTGCTGCTGGCCGCCGAGACCTATGCCTGGCTGGTGCTGCTGCTCGGCTACTGGCAGACCGCATGGCCCCTGCACCGCCCCCCGGCACAACTGCCGGCGGATCCGACCCAGTGGCCCAGCGTGGATCTGATGATCCCCACCTACAACGAGGATCTCGCCATCGTGAAGGGGACTGTCTACGCCGCCATGGGGCTTGACTGGCCCGCCGACAAGCTGACCATCTGGCTGCTTGACGACGGGGGGCGGGCGGCGTTTCGCGACTTCGCCGAGGAAGCCGGGATCCGCTATGTGGCCCGGTCGACCCATGAGCACGCCAAGGCGGGCAACATCAATCACGCCCTCAAGATGGCCACCGGGGATCTGGTCGCCATCTTCGACTGTGACCACCTGCCGACCCGCTCCTTCCTGCAGATGACCGTGGGCTGGTTCTACCGGGATCCCCATCTGGGCGTGGTCCAGACCCCTCACCACTTCTTCTCCGCCGATCCGTTCGAGCACAACCTGCAACGGTTTCGCAAGATGCCGAACGAGGGGGCCCTCTTCTACGGCCTGGTGCAGGATGGCAACGACATGTGGGATGCCAGCTTCTTCTGCGGCTCTTGCGCCGTCATCAAGCGCACCGCCCTTGACGAGATCGGCGGCATCGCGGTGGAGACGGTCACCGAGGATGCCCATACCTCCCTGCGGCTGCACCGCCTCGGCTACACCTCGGCCTATATCCGGATCCCGCTGGCGGCGGGGCTGGCCACCGAAAGCCTCTCTGCCCACATCGGTCAGCGCATCCGATGGGCGCGCGGCATGGTGCAGATCCTGCGTCTGGACAACCCCCTCTTCGGCAAGGGGCTCAAGCTGGGGCAGCGGCTGTGCTACTTCAATGCCATGCTGCATTTCCTCTCGGGCATACCGAGGCTCATCTTCCTGACGGCGCCGCTCGCCTTCCTGATCCTGCACGCCTACATCATCTATGCCCCGGCGGCGGCCATCGCCCTCTACATGTTGCCGCACATCTTCCACAGCGCTCTGACCAACTCCCGGTTGCAGGGCAAGGTGCGCCACTCCTTCTGGGGCGAGGTCTATGAGACGGTGCTGGCCTGGTACATCGCCAGGCCGACCACGGTGGCGCTCTTTGCACCTCACAAGGGGAAGTTCAACGTAACTGCCAAGGGGGGGATGACGGAGGAGGTGTTCCTCGATCTGTCGGTCTCCCGCCCCTATCTGCTGCTGATCCTGCTCAATCTGTGCGGGCTGGGCTTCGGTCTCTGGCGCATCGGCACCGGCCCTGCCGATGAGGTGCCGACCCTGATCCTCAGCATGATCTGGACCCTCTACAACATGACCATACTGGGCGGCGCCCTGGCGGTGGCCTTCGAGTCGCGGCAGGTCCGTGCCAACCCCAGGGTGGAGATGGTGATGCCGGCGGCCATCAGGCTGGCGAACGGTCACCTCTACCCCTGTACCGTCAGGGATTACTCCAACGGGGGGGTCGGGGTGCTGCTCGAGGCGCCCCTGCCCCTGGCCGACAAGGAGAGGGTCTGGTTGCTGCTGCGCCATGACCAGCGGGAGCAGGTGTTCGCCGCCAAGGTGCAGCGGGTGTTCGGCTGCAAGCTGGGACTGGAGCTGGAGCCCATGGCGCAGGCACAGCATGTCGAGTTCATCCAGTGCACCTTCGCCCGGGCCGATACCTGGTCCCTGTGGCAGCAGCGTCTGGGCAAGGATCGCCCCCTCCACAGCCTGATCGACATTACCCTGCTCGGCTGGGGGGCTTACTGGCGTCTGGCCCGTACCTCACCCATCGGCTTTGTTTGTATCCTCCTCGAGAAGCTGGCTCGCTGGCTCCTCTCCTTCGTTCCCCGTCGCGTCTCCCCAGATTTCCGGGCCGGGACTCCGACCTCACAGACAGTGAAAGGATGATGAAACCACAACGCTACCTTATTCCTCTCCTGCTGATGGCGCAGGGTGCGACCGCCGCCGAGGCCGTCGGCCCCCTGCCGCCCGTTCCCGCTCCGGTGCGCACCCAGGGGATGAGCTTCGAACAGATGGCGTCATCGCCAGGCACCCTCTCCCTGCGCGGCAATGCGCCAGACGGACTGGCCGACTTCACCGTGCGGCGGGACGAGGTGGTGACCCGGGCCACCCTGGATCTGAACTTCACGCCATCGCCCTCCCTGCTGCCGCTCATCTCCCAGGTCAAGGTCTATCTCAATGACGAGCTGATGGGGGTGACGGCTCTCAACCAGGATCAGATGGGGACGATGACCCATGCCAGCATCGAGCTGGATCCCCGCTATGCCAAGGATTTCAACCGCCTCAAGGTGAGCTTCGTCGGCCACTATCAGAAAGTGTGCGAGAACCCGGCGAGCGATACCCTCTGGCTCAACGTCAACCGGGACAGCAAGCTGACCCTGCAGTTGCAGACCCTGCCGGTGCGCAACGAGCTCTCCTTCTTCCCCATGCCGTTCCTCGACGTGCGGGACAATGGCAAGCTGACTCTGCCCATGGTGTTCACGGGCTCAGTACCCCCGGAGCAGCAGCAGGCGGCGGCGGTGCTGGCCTCCTGGTTCGGCACCAAGGCCCAGTGGCGGGGCCAGCATTTCCCGGTGCTCATCAACCAGTTGCCGGATCGCAACGCCGTGATCTTTGCCACCAATGACGCGCGCCCCGATTTCCTGGTGGACTATCCCGAGGTGAAGGGGCCCACCATCGACATGATCAGCTCCCCCGACAACCCCTATGTGAAGCTGCTGCTGATCCTGGGGCGGGATCAGCAGGATCTGCTGACGGCGGTGCAGGGGCTGGCGCGAGGCGATGTCATGCTGCGTGGTCAGAGCGTCATGGTGGACGAGGTGAAGCCGCTCTCCCCGCGTCAGCCCTACGATGCCCCGAACTGGGTGCGACTGGATCGCAAGATGCGCTTTGATGAGCTCACGGAGTACCCGGGCCAGTTGCAGGCAACGGGACGCACGCTGTGGCCCATGAGCCTGACGCTGCGCCTGCCGCCGGATCTCTATCTGCTGGGGGAGAACGGCATCAGGACGGAGCTGAAGTATCATCACACCTCGCCCACTCTGCGCGACGGTTCCCGGCTGGATGTGGGGGTCAACGGCCAGCTCATGAAGTCGTTCACGCTCGAGCCCGGCGAGGTCAAGAGTGAGCGGTTGCTGACCCTGCCGCTCTGGTTTGCCGACGACGGCGACACCATGGCGCTGCGCATGCCCGGGCTCAAGACCACCCAGGCCAACAGCCTGAGCTTCTCGTTCGAGTATGCCCAGCAATACATGGGAGGGACGGAGGATGGCCGTTGCGACTTGGTGATGCCGCCTGCCCATCAGGTGCGCATCGACGAGGGCTCCACCATCGACTTCACCGGTTATCGTCACTTCATCGAGATGCCCGACCTCAAGGCGTTCGCCTATGCCGGCTTCCCGTTCAGCCGGATGGCGGATCTCGCCGACACCCAGATTGTCATGCCGGCCAGACCCCATCCCGGGCAGATCACCACCTTGCTCGATGCCGTCGGTGCCATCGGGGCCGAGACCGGGTATCCGGCGCTCTCCCTGCAGGTTCTGGACGACTGGGAGCGGGCGCGCACCGCGGATCGGGATACCCTGCTCATCGGCACCCTGCCGGAGGAGTTTCGAGGGGATCTGGCTCCCGACGCCCTGCTGCAATCCACGCGCAGCTGGGTCAACGAGCCAACCCGCCAGCACAAGGGGGATCTGCTGCACACCATGGCCGATCGCCAGCCCCAGGCCCGGGTGGGCATGACGGGCAACCGGGCCATCGCCGTCATCCTGGGGCTGCAATCGCCGACCCATGATCAGCGCAGCCTGGTGGCCTTGCTGGCGGATGGACCGGCGGGGGTCACATTGCTCAATGATGCCCTGCAGACCCGGACCCTGCGCGATCAGGTGGCAGGCTCGGTGGCCATCATCCGGGAATCCGGGGTGAAGAGCCTGGTGGTGGGGGATCGCTACGAGGTGGGCTACCTGCCGTGGTGGGAGCGTCTCTGGCAACTGTTTGCCCGTTATCCGGTGCGTCTTGCCGGGCTGACCCTGCTCTGCATGCTGGTACTGGGCTGGGGCCTGCGGGTGCTGCTTGCCAGTGCCAGTCGTCGCCGTCTGAAGGAAGATTAAGAGATGACTCAGATGAAAAAAGTCTGTGGTGCCCTGCTCCTCTGGGCCCTTTGTTCCCTCCCGGCTCAGGCCGTCTGCCACTGGCCGGAGTGGGATCACTTTCGCCAGCACTACATCAGCGAAGAGGGCAGGGTCATCGACCCTGCCGAGGGGCGCCGCATCACCACCTCGGAAGGCCAGAGCTATGCCCTCTTCTTCGCCCTGGTCAACGATGACAGGGAGACCTTTGCCCGCCTGCTCGACTGGACGGAGCGGCAGCTCGCCCGCGGGGATCTGACCGGCTTCCTGCCATCCTGGCTCTGGGGCAGGCAGCAGGACGGCAGTTGGGGCGTGCTGGATGCGAACAGCGCGTCCGATTCGGATCTCTGGATAGCCTACAGCCTGCTGGAGGCGGGTCGCCTGTGGGAGAACCACAGCTACTCTGCCCTCGGCACCCTGTTGCTGCGCCGTATCGCCCGGGAGGAGGTCGCCACGCTGCCGGGTCTCGGCCCCGTGTTGCTGCCCGGGGCGAAAGGCTATGAGGGGGAGGGACGCTGGACCCTCAACCCCAGCTATCTGCCTCCACAACTGCTGGCCAGATTCGCCTCCTTCAAGGGGCCCTGGGGGGAGATGCGGGCCCTCTTGCCCAAATTGTTGCAGGAGAGTGCGCCCCGTGGCTTTGCCCCGGACTGGGTGGACTGGCAGGCCGACAAGGGATGGCAGGTGACGGCGGACAAGGGCGACACCGGTGGCTATGACGCCATCCGTGTCTATCTCTGGCTCGGCATGTTGAGCGAGGAGGATCCCGCCAGGGCTTCCCTGGTGGCCCACTTTGCCCCCATGCTGGCGCAGCTGACCGAATCGGGTCATCTTCCCGAGCGGGTCTCCAGCCAAAGTGGTCAGGTTCAGGGCAAGGGGCCGAGCGGCTTTGCCGCCGCCCTCCTGCCCCTGTCACGGGGCTTGCCGGCGCAGGTCACCTTGCGCAAGCAGGTCTCCGATCACGGGCTGGATGCGGATGCCTACTACGGCAGCGTGCTGACCCTGTTCGGTGCAGGCTGGGATCAGGGGCGTTATCGCTTTGCCGCCGACGGTACCCTGCAGCCGGATTGGAGCGAGTTATGTCAGGCAGAGTGACCCTGGGGTGCCTGCTCGCCTGCCTGATGAGCGGAGCCCTGGCGCAAGGGACGGTACAGCCGGTGGCCTGGCTGCTGGAGCAGGTCAGGATTGGCGAGGCCCGTGGGCGGGAAGATCTCGTCAGCAACAGCCTCTATTCCCTCTCCCTGGTGGAGCCTGATCATCCGGAGCTGCTGGCAGCCCAGGCCCGTCAGGCCCTGCGCCAGGGCAAGGTCAAGGAGGCCGGGGCACTGCTGGCCCGCCTTGGCAAGCAAGACCCCGACTCTGCGCTCTATCGTCAGGGCATGGCCAACCTGGCCCTGAACGAACCGGCCAGGCGCCAGCAACTGCAACAAGCCAGGCTGCTGACCAGCGCCGGCAGGCTGGAGGAGGCCGAGCGTCTCTATCGCTCCCTGTTCTCCGGTGATTTGCCCCCCAATCTCGACGTGGCGGTGGATTATGCCCTGTTGCAGACACGGATCCCGGCCATGAAGGCAAAGGGGCTGGCGGCCCTGGAGGCACTCAACCGGCAATATCCGGGTGAGCCCAGAGTGCGGGGCGGGCTGGCTCGCCTCTATCTGGCGGAGGGTCGGCGCCAGGGGGCGCAGAACCTGTTGCGCGAGATGGCGCGAGATCCCTATCAGCGGGACGAGGCCGCCGAGATCTGGCTCGCGGACATCGAATCCCTGCCCATCGGTCCCGGGAGCATCGCTGCCTTGCAGGAGTACATGGTGCTCTTTGGCGAAGGGGATACCACCAAGGCGGAACAGCTGCTCGCGGCCCAGGAGGAGAAGTGGGCCTCGCCCGCCTATCGCGCACGCCAGTCGGCGCTCGCAAGCACGGCGGGAGGTGGTGCCTCCATCTCCCGCTTGCAGCGTGCCCTGGCTGCCAACCCGGGGGATCCCGAACTCATGGGGGCCCTCGGGCAGGCCTACTCCCGCAACGATCAGCGAGCGCTGGCCATCGCCCAGTTTGAACGGGTGCTGGCACACCCCGAGGTGACCGACAAGGACAAATGGCGCAGCCTGCTGGCCACCAACCGCTACTGGCTGCTGGTGAGCCAGGGGCGCAGCGCCCTGGAACGGGAGCAGTGGGATGAGGCGGCGACCCTGTATCGCCGTGCCATCGCCCAGGATGGGCGTGAGCCCGAAGCCTGGCTGGGGCTTGGAGACAGCGAGCGTGGCCGCCATCGCGATGCCGACGCGGAGTCCGCCTACCGCAAGGCGCTCGCCATGGGGAGCGCGCGGGAGCGGGCCCTGGCCCGCCTGTTCGATCTCTACAAGGAGCAGGATCCGGCACGTGCCCTGGCCCTGCTGGAGCAGCAGGGCACCCCAGGGATGCAGGCCGAAGGGCGGCGGCTCAAGGCCGGGCTGTTGCAGGAGGAGGCCGATCAGCTCGATCGGGCCGGCAAGATGGCGGCGGCGCTGCGCCTTCGCGAGCAGGCACTCGCGCTGACCCCGGAAGAGGTGTGGCTGGCCTATCGAGTAGCCGATACCCGGGCCCGCCTCGGGGAAGCCGGTAGCGGGGAGCGGCTCTTGCGGGAACGGCTGGCGGCGCGGCCCCAGGATGCCACCCTGCGCTACGCCACCGCCCTCTATCTCTCGGGGCAGGACAAGATGGTGGAGGCGAGAGGGGGGCTGGCCGCCATCCCTAGGTCCGGCTGGACACAGGACATGGATGCGCTGGATCAGCGCCTCGCCCGTGACGAGGTGCTCGCCAGGGCGAGGGCGCGTCACGAGGCCGGGGATGATGAGGGGGCCGAACGCCTGCTTCAGCCGTTGCAGCCGGATGAAGAGGTAAGCCTGATGCTGGCGGAATGGGCCACGGATCGGGGGGCCTATGCACTGGCGGAGCAGCGCTATCAGGAGGTGCTTGCCCGCACGCCGCAACAGCCCGAGGCCAGGCTTGGCATGGCCGAACTGGCCCAGGCCAGGGGCGATCTGGCAAAGGCCCGTCACTGGCTGCCCGCCTGGCCGGTCAGCCCGCTGCCCCCGGAGGGGGCCAACTACTACCGCCGGGTAGCCAATCTTTATCAGGCGCTGGGAGAGGGCGAGACAGCCCGCGCCATCTTCACCGACTACGAACCCCTGGTGGCGCTGCAACCGGCCTCCCAGCAGGCGGCACTGTTCTGGCGCGATGCCGCCCGCCAGCGCTTTGCCGAGCATGATGTGGAAGAGGCCCTGGTGCGGGATCGCAAGGGGCTGGTGGCCGCAGGTCTGGCCCCCCGCGAGGATCTGGAGGGGGGCGAGCTGACCCGGCTGGCCCGCAGTCAGGATGGGGAGGGGTGGCTGGCATCCGGCCTGCGCAGCGATCTCGACAGGCATTACCGGCAGAGCCAGACCACCTTCTCCCTCGACAGCGATTACTGGGGCTCCAGCGGTACCGGGGGCTACTCGGATCTGCGGGCGCTGACCCAGATGGCGCAACTGGATACGCCGCTGGCCGGTGGTACCGCCTTCGGCCGCCTTGAACTGGTCGACATGGATGCCGGAGATCTGCCGGACTCCCCTTACCGGGCGCAGTTCGGTACCTGTGCGGCCAGGGACTGCCGCGGGGACGCGCACCAGCAGAGCCGGGGGACCACCCTGGCGGCAGGCTGGCTGCGGGGGGCCTGGGCGTTCGATCTGGGGACCACGCCCCTCGGTTTCGAGGTGGTGGACTGGGTTGGTGGCGCCACCTTGACCGGTGACTGGCACACGCTGGGGTGGGGGATGACCCTCTCGCGTCGGCCCGTCAGCAGCTCGCTGCTCTCCTATGGGGGAACGGTGGATCCGGGCACGGGCATCAGCTGGGGCGGGGTGCGGGCGAACGGGGTCCGCCTCGATCTCAGCCGGGATCTGGGAGGGGCCGTCGGGTTCTGGGGCAGCGCCCAGCAGCACCTGCTGACCGGCAAGAACGTGCCCGACAACTGGCGCACCCGGCTCATGGGAGGGGGCTATTACAAGTTCGTCAACGAGACCCATCGCCGTGCCAGCGTGGGGATCAGCACCATGCTGTGGCACTACCAGCAGGATCTGGGGGGCTATACCCTGGGGCAGGGGGGGTATTACAGCCCGCAGGGGTACTTCTCGCTCTCGGTGCCGGTCAGCTACCGGCAGCGAACCCCGGACTGGTCGTGGGAGCTGGGCGGGTCGGGATCCTGGTCCTACGCCCGTACCGACGACAGTCGCCGCTACCCGCTGGAAGGCCTGTTGCCAAGCGGTTTGCCAGACAGGAATGCGCCTGTGAAAGGGGGCAGTAGCAGTGGATTCGGCTACACCCTGAATGGCGTGGTGGAACACAGGCTGACGGAGCACTGGCGCATCGGTGGCCGGGTGGACATCCAGCAGGCGGATGACTATGCCCCCAGCCATGTCACCCTGTTCCTGCGCTACACCTTCAAGCCCTGGCAAGGGGATCTCGATATGCCGCCAAGGCCTCTCACTCCCTACGCGGACTTCGACTGACAGGGGCGCCCGTCATCACCGGGCGCCCTTATTTCAGATAGGAACGCAGTACCCTCACCACCTGATCCAGATCCTCCAGCCGCTCGGCATGGGTCGCCTCCTCGGCGCCAAGATGCTCGCGCATGTGTCCCTCCAGCACCTCCAGCATCAGGCCGTTGACGGCGCCGCGGATGGCGGCGATCTGCTGCAGGATGGCGGCGCAGTCTGTTTCCTGTTCCAGAGCGCTCTCCAGGGCACCGGTCTGCCCCTTGATGCGCCTGACCCGTGCCAGCAGCTTCTTCTTGTCGTGAACCGTGTGTGACATCCAGGATCCTCTCGATCAATAAAACTATACTGGGGTATAGTATATAGCATCCTTGTTTTCAGGAGAAATCCATGCCATCCCTCGCTTCATCCCACTGCCACCACCCCGTCGTCCACGAAGGGAATCCCCTGGCCGAACAGAAGACCCGCTGGGCCGTGCTGCTCACCGTCGTCATGATGGTGGCGGAGATCGGTGGGGGCTGGTTCTACAACTCCATGGCGCTGCTGGCCGATGGCTGGCACATGAGCTCCCATGCCCTGGCCCTCGGCCTCTCGGTGCTGGCCTATCGCGCTGCCCGCCACTTTGCGCGGGATCACAGGTTCAGCTTCGGTACCTGGAAGATAGAGGTGCTGGGGGGCTTCAGCAGCGCCCTGCTGCTGGTGGGGGTGGCGGGATTGATGCTGTTCGAGTCGGTGGCCAGGTTGCTGGACCCCAGCCCCATCCATTATCAGCAGGCGATCGGCATTGCCCTGCTGGGCCTGCTGGTGAATCTGGCCTGTGCCTGGCTGCTCAGGGACGATCACGGCCATCACCATGGTCACGACCACCATCACGGTCATCACGACCACTCGCACGATCACCACCACGGCCATCAGGATCTCAACCTGCGCGCCGCCTACCTCCACGTGCTGGCGGACGCGGCCACCTCGGTGCTGGCGATTCTGGCGCTGGTGGGAGGCATGTTGTGGGGGGCGGACTGGCTGGATCCCCTGATGGGCATCGCCGGGGCCGTGCTGGTGGCGGTGTGGGCCAGGGGGCTGCTGCGTGATACCGGGCGCGTCTTGCTGGATGCGGAGATGGATGCGCCCCTGGTGGACGAGATCCGCGAGGTGATCGCCGAGCTGCCTGGCGCCGAGATCCGCGATCTGCACGTCTGGCGGGTGGGGCAGATGCAGTATGCCGCTGCGATGTCGTTGCAGATGGCGACCCCGCTCCCGGCACAGGCGATCCGCGAGCGCCTAGCCATCCACGAGGAGCTGGTGCACCTGACCATCGAAGTGTCTGCCGACTGACACCCCTGGCGGGTGTCAGCGGGGAGGCTCGCTCCCCTGATCCTGCCAGAGGGAGCCCAGCATCAGCCTCAGCAGCAGTCCCGGCGGGTCGTCGAGCAGGCGGCCCGGCTCCAGCAGCAGGTGGCCGTCGGCATGAAAGCTCAGGCTGGCGTGAACCTTGCCTTCCTCGCCACACACCTGGAGGAGGCCGTTCAGGGAACCCCCCTCGCCGGGTTGACAGCGCAGCCGCAGCTCCCGTGGTTCCCCCAGCAGGGTGAAGGCGCGGGCGAGGGGAGGGCTCTCTTCATAATCCGGCCAGTTGAAGAAGTGATAGCGTTCGGCGAGCACGCCGGCCTGCTGGCAGAACTGATCGAACAACTGGGCAATGCCCTGATACTCCTGGTCCAGCCGCCTGGCCTGCTCCTCAATCCGTTTCATCACCCAGCCCCCTCTATCCATTTGATTGGACATTGATTTCGTCACTCGCTCCCCTCTTCACGCTGGTATGGGCCGAAAGCGGTGCCAGGTCTGTGAGCGCGATCTAACTTTCGTTATGAAAACGTTATCTTGTTGATGCGGATTGGTTTTTTTTGCCCATCCGCTCACATTTACGGCAATTCCCGCTGATTAATATGGCACCGCTCGGCAATGACCGGGTACTCGGATATCGAGACTAACTACAGCGGGAATTATAAAAAAATGGATATGAAAAAGACCAAAGTGGCGCTGGTAACAGCCTCACTGCTCGCGCTTTTGTCAGGCTGTAACGACAACAGTTCTTCTGCTCCTGCCCCTCAGGATGAGCCCGTCGCTCGTCTTCCCAACGTCCAGCCCCCGGCCGAACTGCTGACGGCCGGCCCCGACGAAGCGGTCATCGCCCTGGTGGATACCCAGACCAGCGCGGCGCGCGGTGTCACCGGCCCGTTCGCCAGCCACAGCCTGCACCTGTGGAACAACGACGCCTGCAACTCGACCTCGGAGGGCGGCCTCAACACCGGTTGGGATGACAAGAGCAAGACGCCGTCCGCGGCGGACAGTTTTGGTCCGGCCTGGGTCGTGCCGCTCTCCAAGATGGAAGGCTGCATCAACTTCATCGCCCGCAACGGCGATCTCGCGAACCTGACCGGCAGCGACATGAAGGTGGTCTTCAGCGATCACCCGGATCGCACGGTGGCCATCGTCGCCGGCAAGAACGAGATCTTCGGCAGCCGGGCGGAAGCCTTCACCGCCGCCTTCGGCGTGGCGGGGGCCAGTGCCCACCTCATCGACGACAACACCCTGATTTGGCAAGGGGGCAAGGACAAGCCCTATGTGCGCCTCTACTACACAGAGTCAGGCACCATCACCGCAAACAGCGAGGGTGTATTCGATTTCCCCTACCTCAAGCTGACTCCGACCAGCCTGACCGAAGAGCAGCAGGCCAAATACCCGCACCTCAAGGATGCCGCCGCCTTCGCCCTGCCTGCGGGGAAAGATCTCAAGCCCCTGCTCAAGGGTGAGCTGGTCGCCATCGGGACCGATACGGACGGCGTCCTGCAGGGGGCGACCCTGGTGCAGAGTGCCGGTGCCCTCGATGCCCTTTACAGTGAAGCGGCCACCAAGCTGGCCTACGGCGCCGTGGTGGAGGGGGGCAATGTCACCTTCCGGCTCTGGGCGCCGACCGCCAAGTCGGTCAAGCTGGCGCTGTTCGACGAGCAGCACAAGTCGCTTGGCGAGCGCGCCATGACCCTGGACGAGGCCAGCGGCAGCTGGAGCGTGCAGGGGGGCAGCGATCTTGTCGGCAAATACTACCGCTACGATATCCAGGTCTATCACCCGGTCAGCCGCAAGCTGGAATCCTATCAGGTGACCGACCCCTACTCCCTGAGCCTGGCGATGAACTCCGAGTTCAGCCAGGTGGTGGATCTCGACGATCCGGCCCTCAAGCCGGAAGGCTGGGACAGCCTGAAGGCGCCCCACAGCCAGAAGAACCCCGCCGACATCACCATCTATGAGGCCCACGTCCGGGATCTGACCGGCAACGACGAGTCGACGCCGGTGGAGCACCGCGGCAAGTTCCTCGGGCTGACCGACAGCGACAGCGTGCCCGTCACCCACCTGAAATCCCTGGCCAAGAGCGGCGTCAGCCACCTGCACCTGCTGCCGGTGTTCGACATCGCTACCGTCAACGAGGACCCGGCCAAGGTGGCCAACATCGGCGATGACTTCAGCAAGCTGTGCGAGGTCAATCCCGAGGTCAAGAACTCCAGGTTTGCCAGCCACTGTGGTGGCGGCGAGACCATCGAAGCCGTGCTCGGTGATCTGCAAGCCAGCGACAGCAAGGAGAACCCCGTGGTGCAGGAGCTGTACGGCTATCTGCGCGGGGTGGACTCCTTCAACTGGGGCTATGACCCCTACCACTACACCACTCCGGAAGGCTCCTACGCCACCAATGCGGAGGGGACGACCCGGATCAAGGAGTTCCGCGAGATGGTGCAGGCCATCAAGCAGAACATCGGCATGAACGTGGTGATGGACGTGGTCTACAACCACACCAACGAAGCGGGTCTCGGTTCCAAATCCGTGCTCGACAAGATTGTGCCCTGGTACTACCAGCGCCTCAATCCGGAGACCGGTTCGGTGGAAAACTCCACCTGCTGCTCCAACACGGCGCCGGAACACGCCATGTTCGCCAAGCTGATGGATGACTCCCTGGTCACCTGGGCACGGGACTACAAGATCGATGCCTTCCGCTTCGACCTCATGGGCCATCACCCGAAAGATCAGATGGTGCAGGCACTGGCCGAGGTGAAGAAGGTCAATCCGGACATGTATTTCTACGGCGAGGGGTGGAACTTCGGCGAGGTACAGGATGACAAGCGGTTCGTGCAGGCGACCCAGAAGCATCTGGCCGGTACCGGCATCGGCTCCTTCTCCGACCGGCTGCGTGATGCGGTGCGCGGGGGCAGCCCGTTCGACGGCGGCGAAGCCATTCGCAAGACCCAGGGCTTTGGCAACGGTGCCCTGGTGGATGCCAACGAGCTGGACGGCGTCGATCTCGCCACCGCTCTGCATCAGTCCGATCTGGTGCGCCTCGGCATGGCGGGCAACCTCAAGGAGTTCGTGCTGACCGACAAGGACGGCATTCCGAAGAAAGGCTCCGACATCGACTACAACGGTCAACCGGCGGGCTATGCCCAGGATCCGACCGAAATCCAGAACTATGTCGACAAGCACGACAACCAGACCCTGTTCGACAACCTGGCGTACAAGGCACCCGCCGGGGCCGACCTGGTGCGGATGCAGGGGGTCTCTCTGGCGACTGCCATGCTGGGTCAGGGCATTCCTTTCACCCACGCGGGTGTCGAACTGCTGCGCTCCAAGTCCATGGAGCGGGACAGCTACGACTCCGGCGACTGGTACAACCGGGTCGATTACACCCTTGGCGACAACAACTTCGACAAGGGCTTGCCGCGCAAGGACAAGGACGAGGCCAACTACGAGCTGATCGAGCAGGTGCTCGGCCAGCACGCCAAGCCGGGTTCGGCCGAGATGCATCAGATGGTGAACTTCTACCAGGAGCTCTCCGAACTGCGTCAATCCTCTCGTCTGCTGCGTCTTGGCAGCGGCGCCGAGGTGATCAAGCGGGTCGACTTCCGCAACACCGGCCCTGAGCAGATCCCGGGTCTCATCGTGATGAGTGTGGATGACGGGGTGGGCGCCGGTGCGGATCTGGATCCGGCCATCGACGGCCTGGTGGTGATGATCAACGCCACCAATCAGCCCCAGAGCATCGGCGATTTCCGTGACGGCAAGGATCAGCCCATCGATCTGACCGGCATGGTCCTGAGCGGTGCCCACCGTGACTCCGACAGCATCGCCAGCGGGGCGGCCAATGACAGCGGTCAGCTGACCCTTGGCGCCTGGTCGGCGGCGGTGTTCATCAAGCCGCAGAGCGGTACCCAGGGCGCGGGGCTGCCGGTGAGCAAGAAGACGGATCTGAGCACCTTGCCTCCCTTCGGTGACACCGAGGTGTTCGTGCGCGGTTTCCTGAATCAGTGGGATCCGGTCAACAAGATGAACTTCAGTGGCAACTTCACCTATGAGTTCACCACCGAGGTGACGGCGGATCAGCTGGGGTCGACCCAGGTCAAGATCGCTGGCAACGAGTGGAGCGGCCCCGTCAATTACGGCAAGTGCAGCGATACCGACCAGCTTGCGACCGGCCAGGTCAATACGCTCTGTGCCAATGGCGGGGATCTGCCGTTCAACGTGGAGAAGGCTGGCACCTACAAGTTTGTCTTCACCGCCATGAACAAGGACAAGCCCACCCTGAGCGTCAGCTACACCGAACCGGCGCAGAGCTGCAAGGTGCTGGATACCGTCGCGGGCAATCCGCTCGGCTTCCCGCTCTATGTGCGCGGCAGTCTGAGCGACTGGAACGCCCAGCCGGCCTACCAGCTGAGCTACAAGGGGATGGAAGGCAACCTTGCCATCTATCAGGCCGCCTTCAACTACGCGGGCAGCTTTGACTTCAAGTTTGCCAACGACGATGGCAACTGGAGCAAGCAGTTCTTCGTGAAGGATGCCGGTGGCACCCTGATCGCACTGGAGCCCGAGCAGGTTTACCCGCTCCAGCACGGCGACGGTGGCATGGGCAACAACAGCATCACACTGGAACAGGGTCTGTGGAGCTTCCTGGTGAAGGTTGACCCGACTCAGACTTCCGGCGAGGTGGGCAGCGTCATCATCCAGGAGTGCAGCGCCAAGTAAGTCTTTCCCATCGAGCCCGGGGTTGGCTCGGCAGCCCCGGGTTGAATTCCGCCTCGCCAAGGGCGGGATAACACCGAGAGAGTAAGCAAAGCGCGACTGCCGACCGGCAGCCGCGCTTTTTCTTTGCTGTGGGCGAGGCAATAAAAAAGCCGCCCCGTTGGGGCGGCTGTTGGTTGTACCGTTAACGGTCGGCCTAGCGTTTTCGCAGCAGGCGCAGGGCGTTGGCGGTGACCAGGGCGGTGGCGCCGGTGTCGGCCAGCACCGCAATCCACAGGCCGGTGATGCCGAGCAGGCTGGTGACCAGGAAGATGGCCTTGAGCCCCAGCGCCAGCGCGATGTTCTGGTGGATGTTGGCCAGCGCCGCGCGGGAGAGCCGGATCATGGCGGCAACCCCGCCGAGCTGGTTGTGGGTCAGTGCCGCATCGGCGGTCTCCAGCGCCACGTCGGTGCCGCCTCCCATGGCGATGCCGATGCTCGCCCGCTTCATGGCCGGGGCGTCGTTGATGCCGTCGCCGATCATCGCGACCTTTTGCGTCAGACCGAGCTTGGCGATCTCATCGACCTTGCCCTCCGGCAGCAGGCCGGCGCGCCAGCCCATGCCGAGCTCGGTGGCGATCGCCTCGGCGGCGCGGGGGTTGTCACCCGTCAGCATGATGCTCTTGAGACCAAGCTCGCTCAGCTCTTGCAGCGCCGCAGCCGCCTCCGGCCGGATCTGGTCGCGCAGGGCCAGCAGGGCGGCCGGGGCGGCGTCAGGCTGACCGAGCACCACTACTGTCTTGCCTTGCTGCTCCAGGGTGGCGACCCGGGCCTGCATCGCCGCATCCAGGGTGGCGACCCGGCTCGGTGCCAGCAACTGCCAGAGGGTACCGTCGATGCGACCCTCTACCCCCATGCCGGGCAGGGCGCGCAGATCCTGGGCGGCGGCGAGGTTGAGGCCCCGTTCACTGGCCGCCGTCACCACGGCGCGGGCCAGCGGGTGGTGGGAGCCCTGTTCGATGGCGGCCGCCAGTGCCAGCAGGTCGGCCTCAGGCTGGCCATTGAGGCTCACCAGTTCGGTCAGCTGCGGCTTGCCCAGGGTCAGGGTGCCGGTCTTGTCAAAGGCCAGGGTATCAATGTGTGCCAGCCGCTCCAGCGCGGCGCCCCCCTTGATGAGGGCCCCCTGGCGGGTGGCTGCCGCCAGCGCCGAGGTGACCGCCGCCGGGGTGGAGATGACCAGGGCGCATGGGCAGCCGATCAGCAGCAGCGCCAGCCCGCGATAGACCCACTCGTCCCAGCTCTGGCCGAAGGCGAGCGGCGGTACCAGCACCACCAGCAGGGCAACCAGCATCATGGCCGGGGTATACCAGCGGCTGAAGCGGTCGATGAAGCGCTCGATGGGCGCGCGCTGGGTCTCGGCCTCCTCGATGAGATGCAGAATGCGGTCGATGGCGTTGTTGCCGGGCTCGGACACCACCTCGAGGCGCAGCACCCGATCCGCCGCCAGGCTGCCGGCGGGCACCTTGTCACCCTGACGGCGCTCCACCGGGATGGATTCGCCGGTCAGGGCGCTCTCGTCAAAGGCGCCGAGGGGGTCGAGCAGGCGGGCATCGGCGGCCAGGCGGGCGCCCGGGGCGATTTCGATGATGTCGCCGGGGCGCAGCTGGTCGGCAGCGACCTCTTCCCGCACCTCGCCCTCGGCAGTGGTGCGGATGCGCAGCGCCTTGTCGGGCACCAGCGCCATCAGGGCGGTGACCCCGGCGCGGGCGCGGCCGGCGGCGTAGGCCTCCAGATGTTCCCCCAGCATGAACAGCAGCAGCACCATGGCCGCTTCGGCGGTTTCACCGAGGAACAGGGCCCCCACGGCGGCGACCGTCATCAGGGTCTCGATGGCGAAGGGGGAGCCGCTCTTGGTCAGCGCCCACGCCTTGCGGGAGATGGGCCACAGCCCCCAGAGGGTGGCCAGGGTAAAGAGCGGCTGACCGAGCTGGTTCGGCAGCAGGGCCGCCACCCCCATCAGGCCGGCGAGCGACAGGGGCTGCCAGTATTTGCCGAGCAGGTTGCTGACCCTCTGCATCTGCGGGCTGCGGCCCGGTTCGCTGCGAGCCGTGTTCTGAGCGCCTCCTTTGAGCTGGAAGCCGGCGGCCAGCACGGCGGCGGTGACGGGATCGGAGGAGAGGCCGGGGGCCAGATCCACCACCAGCTTCTCGGTGGCAAACAGCACCCGAGCCTGTTGTACGCCCTCCACCCGGCTGACGGCGGTCTCTATCTTGCGTGCACAGCTGGGACAATCCATGCCCAGCACCTGCCAGCTATGGCGGCGGCTGTTCTGCTCGGGGGTAGCCAGCGGCGGCTCGGTCGCGGCGGCCGTGTGGGCGTGCCCCTGCTCATGATTATCGTGGTCGTGGGCTGTGTCGGTGGCGCAAGCGCCTCTGGGGGGCTCTTCATCCCCCGGGCCGTCTGCGCCACTTTGCCCCTGATGATCGTGGCGGGTCGGGTTGGCGACACCACTGGCCTGTGCCCCGTTGTCGCAGCAGTGGCTGGTGTGGCTGTGCCCGGCCTGTGGGGTGGCGGCCTTGCTGACGGCCTTGATGGGGGCAGCGGCGTGTTGATGGCTGCAGCAGGATTTGCTCATGATGCGTTCCTCTTGAGGGATCCCGCCCCTGCGGGATCCTGGATGACTGAGCCGAGTGTAAACCTTGGTGTAAAGTCCAAGGTCAAGTCCTCTTCTTCTCTTTGTCCGGGGCCATGACAGTGACCGCTGATCTGCCTCTGGAGCAGGGGGGACGCAAAGGGATGCCAAATCCCTTTCATTAGCGGGTGTTTGTCATCCCGTGGCGGGCCTATACTGGGGACCCTGGATCCCACATCAATCATCAAGGACCTAACATGAGCAATACCGTCACCCTGCAAGGCAACCCCGTCTCCGTCTCCGGCCACTTCCCCGTAGCCGGTGAGCAGGCCAAGCCCTTCTCCCTGGTTGCTGGCGATCTGTCCGATGCGACCCTGGCGACCTTCGCCGGCAAGCGCAAGATCCTGAACATCTTCCCGAGCGTCGACACCCCGACCTGCGCCACTTCCGTGCGCAAGTTCAACGAGCAGGCAAGCGCCCTGAACAACACAGTCGTGCTGTGCATCTCTGCCGACCTGCCGTTCGCCCAGGCCCGTTTCTGCGGCGCCGAGGGTCTGGACAAGGTGGTGAACCTCTCCACCCTGCGCGGTGTCTCCTTCCTGCAAGACTACGGCGTGGCCTTCTCCTCCGGCCCGCTGGTGGGTCTGGCTGCCCGTGCCATCGTGGTACTGGATGAGCACGACAAGGTGCTGCACAGCGAGCTGGTGGCCGAAGTCGCCGACGAGCCGAACTACGCCGCCGCCCTGGCCGTTCTGTAAGTCGCGTCACAGGTTGATTGCCTGACGGCCTGCCCCGTTCACACGGGGCAGGCCGTTTTTATTGCGCTTCCGAACCTTTTACTTATGGGGTGGGTCTGGCTAGACTTCGCCTCCACATCCTCGTTCAGCCTGTATCTGCGATCCCCATGACGTTTGACGAACTCGCCCTTGCCCCCGCCCTGTTGCGCCTGCTGCCCGCAGCGCTGGAAAAACCGACCCCCATTCAGCAGCTAGCCATTCCTGCAGCCTTGTCAGGACGGGATCTGCTTGCCCTGGCCAGGACCGGCAGTGGCAAGACCCTGGCATTCGGCCTGCCGCTGCTGCAGAGGCTGGACGCAGCCAGTGACCGGGTACAGGGATTGGTACTGGTCCCCACCCGGGAGCTGGCAAGCCAGGTGAGCGCCGCCCTGCAGGAGATTGCCGACGGGTTGGGGGTGCGCCTCCTGACCCTGTGTGGCGGGGTGGCCCAGGAGTGGCAGGAGCGGGAACTGGCTCTCGGCCCCCAACTGCTGGTGGCGACCCCCGGACGGTTACGGGACTTGCTGGCCCAGCAGACGCTGGGGCTGGGTGCCCTGCGCATGCTGGTGCTGGATGAAGCGGATCGCCTGCTGGAGATGGGGTTCTGGCCCGATATCCAGTGGCTGATGAAGGCAATGCCGGAGGCGCGGCAGCAGATGCTCTTCTCCGCCACCTTGCCGGTCGAACTGGAGAGCCTTGCCTCGGGCCTGCTGCAGGATCCGGTGCGCATCGAGGCCGAGCCGCTCAACAGCCTGGTGAGCGACATCGAGGAGCGGCTCTATCTGGTCAACAGGAGCAGCAAGGTGCCTGCGCTGATCGCCCTGCTGGAGGCCGGAGAGTGGCCCCAGGCGCTGGTCTTCATCAGTGCCAGGGACGACGCGGACGGGGTGGCCAAGAAACTCGCCAGGGCTGGCATGACGGTGGCGGTCCTGCACGGAAACAAGGATCAGACCACGCGGGAGCGGGCACTGGCGGATTTCAAGGAGGGCAGGGTGCGGGTGCTGGTGGCCACGGACCTGATGGCGCGCGGCATCCACGTGGAGGCATTGCCGGTGGTGATCAATCTGGATCTGCCGGACCATGCCCCCGTCTACGTGCATCGTATCGGTCGTACCGCCCGTGCTGGGCAGAGCGGTCTGGCCATCTCCCTTACCTGTCACGGGGATGGGGAGGCGCTCGAGGGGATCCGGGCCCTGACCGGTCGGCCCCTGCCCCTGGCGGCGCTGGCAGGTTTCCCGGTGACCGACAAACCCGCCAGCGGGGAGAGCAAACGGGCGCCAAGAGACAAGCAGGCGAACCGTCGCACCCAGGGCAAGCGCAGCATCAAGCAGTTCAAGGGCAAATCCTGAGACGGACTTCTTGCCCCCGGCGGGAGCCTGTCGTCGTGAAGGAGAGGAGAGATCGGCAGCGCGCCCGGGGGCGCGCCAAACTACACGGCAAGGGGGTCAGTCGTGGAACTGGTTGATCAGGCGGGAGAGGTTTTGCAGCCGCTCCACCAGCAAGGTGATGCCATCGAGGGCTTGACGGCTGTTGTCCGCGGTGTGGCTCGCCAGTTGGTGGATCTGGTGGATCCCCTGATCTAGGGTGCTGGTGACATCCGCCTGCTGGCTCACCGCCTGGGCTATCTCGTCGCTGGTGTGGGTCACCCGGGCCAGCATCCGGTTGATCTGGTCGAGCACCTCGGCGGTGGCCCCCATGTGCTGCTGGCAGAGCACTGATGTCTGGGCCCCCTGCTCCATGCCATCGGACAGTTGCCGGGTGCTCTGTTGCAGCGCCCCTATCATGTCGCTTATCTCGCCGGTGGAGCTGCGGGTCTTCTGGGCCAGGGCCCGTATCTCGTCGGCCACCACCGCAAAGCCGCGCCCTTGTTCACCGGCCCGTGCCGCCTCGATGGCCGCATTGAGGGAGAGCAGGTTGGTCTGATCCGCAATCTGCCCGATCACCTCCAGAATGCCGTTGATCTTCTGGCTGTCCTGGGTCAGGCGCGCCAGCACGCCCTGGCTGGCGTCCAGCTCCTGATGAAGCCTGTCGACCGAATCCCGGGTGGTGGCCAGCGCCTGCTGACCACTGGCGGACACCTGCTGGACCTCGCCTACCAGCGCATTGGCCTGGTGGGCATTGTCAGCCACATCGCGGATGGACTGGCTCATCTGGGTGATGGCCGCCGCCAGTTGCTCGCTCTGGGCCCGCTGCTGTTGCAGGTGAGTGTCTATGGTCTGGATATGCCCCCTGTCATCCTCCGCCGCCTGCAGGATCTGCTGGTTGGTGTCCGCGCTGCGACCCACCACGGCGCGCAGCTCCGCCTTCTTCATGCGCAGCAGCAGTTCAAGGGCGGCCAGGCTGTCCTGACGCCTGGCATAGAGTACCTGGCAAAGGGCGCTGCCCTGCTCCTCGCCCGCCATGGCCAGCAGTCTGGCCAGCCGCCGTTGCAGATGCCAGCCATGCCCCATCTGGGCCAGCAAGCAGAGCAGGGTGATGACGCCCCACCCCGGCTGGCCGGTGACCAGACTGGCCCCCATGCCGAGCAGGGCGGTGCCAGAGAGCAGCAGACACAGCGGCCCCGGCTCCAGGGTCAGCCGGGTCAGCCAGGGCAGTGCCTTGCCGTCACGGATCCGGGCATAGAGCTGCTCTGCCCAGGCGATGTCGTGATCCTGGGGACGGGTGCGGACAGACTGGTATTCGATGATCTGCTGCTGATCGTTGAGAATCGGCGTGACGTAGGCGTTGACCCAGTAGAACTGACCACTCTTGGCGCGGTTCTTTACCAGCCCCATCCAGCTCTTTCCTTGTTGCAGGCGGCGCCACATGTCGGCGAACGCGGCCTTGGGCATGTCGGGGTGGCGGACCAGATTGTGGGGCTCCCCTTCCATTTCGGTCGCGCTGTAGCCCGCCACATCGCAAAAGTGCTGGTTGGCATAAGTGATGTGACTGGTGGGATCCGTGGTCGAGATCAGTGAGATGTGATCGGGGAAACGGATCTCCCCTTCGTGCCGGGTTGTGGTCATGTGCGCATCCTGAATGAGCCAAGTAACTGATAAAATTATTTTTTATTTTTGTGATTGTTACGGCGTCATTGTAGATGCGGACTGTTGCACCACCTTGGCTTGGGTCAATAAATCAACACGGGAAAGGCTGAAAAAAGTCGTAGATGGCGGGCTCAGCCGCGGGGAGTGAAGTCGTGGATCTCCCCCGTCCTCGGCTTGAAGCGGGGGTCATTGTCTTCTGCGCTGGCGACCCAGGCCATGGCCTGGCAGAAACTCTCCTGCTTGGCGAAGGCATCCCGGGCCTGATCGATGGCTCGTTCGGCATTGCGTCGCTCCATCTTGCTGGCCTTGCGGTCGCTGAACTGCTTCTGCTGGCTCAACATCCATTCGAGGAAGGCTTGGCGGCATTCGGTTTCATCGGCGGCCTTGGCGGGAAGGGCAACAAACAGGGCAATCAGGAGCAGAGCACGCATGGCAGGATCGGATCACGGGGTTGATGAATGAAAAGAGGCGGCATTTTATGCCGGGAACTTGAACAGGAACAGTGCCAGGAGGGGTCAGGTGTCCCGACCCCTCCCCGGACTCAGTGTTTGACGAGGTAGAGCTGACGGCTGTAGGCCACGTCTTCCGGGTTGTTGATGGGATACCCCTTGAGCCAGGGCTTGATGAGCCGGGCATTGGTGTACTGGTAGATGGGGGCGATGGGGGCCTCCTTCTGCAAGATGGCCTCGGCCTCATCAAACAGGCGGGCCCGCTCTGCGGGATCCTGACTGTTGGCCGCCTGCGCCAGCAGCTTGTCGTAAGCCGGGTTGGCGAACCGGGCCATGTTGCCGCTGTGGCCCGATCCCCAGAGCCCGAGGAAGGCGGAGGGGTCGTTGTAATCGGCGACCCAGGAGGAGCGGATCACCTCGAACTGGCCGCTTTGACGGCTGTCGAGATAGGTCTTCCACTCCTGATTGGTGAGCTCGACCCGGGCCCCCAGCTTCTGTTTCCACAGGTTGGCGATGGCCAGCGCCATCTTCTTGTGAATTTCTGCCGTGTTGTAGAGCAGGGTCAGCTTGAGAGGATTGCTTGGGCCGTAGCCCGCTTCTTTCAGCAGGGCTCTGGCACGCTCGTCCAGCGCCTGCTGACTGCTGGTGGAGAGCAGATTGGGCTTGGGGTCGAAGTCGGCGGTCACGTCCGGGGTGAAGTGGTAGGCCGGTTTCTCCCCGGTGCCCAGCACCTTGTCGGCAATCAGGCCCCTGTCGATGGTGTAGGAAAGCGCCTGGCGCACCCGCACATCATTGAGGGGCGGGCGCTGGGTGTTGAAGGCGTAGTAGTAGGTGCCGAGCTGTTCCGGGGTATAGACTTCCCCCGGGATCTGGGCCATCAGGCTCTGGTACTGCTCCTTGGGGAAGGATTCGGTGATGTGCAGATCCCCGGCCAGATAGCGGTGGGTGGCCGCGCTCTCCTGGTTGATGGGCACGAAGGTGACGCGGGTCAGCACCGTGTGGGCGCGATCCCAGTAGTAGGGATTGGGCGTCAGCTCCAGCTTCTCGTTCACCACCCGGTGACTCAACACGAAGGCGCCGTTGCCCACCAGCTTGCCGGGCTGGGTCCACTGGTTGCCATATTGTCCCATGCTGGCCCGGTGCAGGGGCGACAGGCTGGGATGGGTCAACAGGCTCAGGAAATAGGGCACCGGCTGGGAGAGGGTCACCTTCAGGGTATGGTCATCGACGGCCTCCACCCCGAGCGCATCGGGGGCCAGCTTGCCTGCCATTATGTCGTCCACCTTGTCGAAGCGGGCGAGCTGGGCGAACCAGGCGAAAGTGGCGGCTTCCCTGGGGTCAACCAGCTTGCGCCAGCCATAGACGAAGTCGGCGGCGCGCACGGGGTCGCCGTTGGACCAGCGGGCATCCGGCCTCAGGTGGAAGGTGAATGTCTGGTTCCCCTCGTTGTCCCAGCGGGATGCCACCCCAGGCAGCACCTTGCCGTCCGGCCCCTGGGTCAGCAGCCCCTCGTAAAGGTCTCTGAGGACCTGCAGCTCCGGCAGTCCCACCAGCTTGAGAGGGCTCAGGCTCGCCGGTTCATCCTTGAGATGACGGACGACGGCCTGTTCGGCGGCGAGTGGGGTACCGGGCGGCACATCGGCAGCCTGGACGCAGGCACAGCCCAGCAGGGCCAGCAGGGGGCTCCATCCTTTCATGGTGAATCCTTCAAAATGTGTGAAGCGGGGAGAAAACTCGGCGAGAATGCATCGCCGGCAGATGGGAAATCATGATATCCCCTTTGCTGGTCAGACCGCCAGCATGAGTCCCATTGATATCCGATGCGGCTGTCAACGAAGGGGCGCCGTGAGCGCCAGGAAAAGGAGAGAATGATGAGAGCATGGATCTTGTTGGCCTGCGTGCTGAGCCAGGGCGCCTGGGCGTTGTCCCCGTGCGAGAAGAGCAGCCCGGTGGGAAGCTGGTGCGAGGTGAACATAGAGGCGCTGCACCCCACCCAGGGCGGCGTGGGGCAGTTGCAGGTGGATACCACTGCCCGGGAGCTGGCGGACAAGAGCGAGAAGCAGCTCGACAAGCTGATGAAAAAGAAAGAGATCCCCATCGTCATCGCGCCGGATGGGGGTTACTGGCTGGTGGACAGGCACCACCTGACCAAGGCGCTGTGGCAGCAGGGGGTGAAGCAGGTCAGGGTCAAGGTGATTGCACGGTTGCAGGACAGGGCCAACTTCTGGAGCCAGATGCAGAACAACCACTGGGCCTGGCTCAAGGATGAACGGGGTCAACCCCTGACTCCCGAGCAGTTGCCCGGTCATATCGGTGAATTGCCGGATTACCCCTACCGCACCCTGGCGGGGCTGCTGCAGGATGCGGGCTACTTCAGCAAGAAGGATCAGGTCTACTTCGTCGAGTTTGCCTGGGCCAGCTGGCTCGGCCAGCAGATGGCCTGGCAGCCGATCGATGAGGTCAACCTCGCGGATCGCCTCGCCGAAGCCAAACGGCTGGCGTGCAGCAGCAAGGCGGCGGATCTGCCTGGTTACCCCGGCAAGCAGTGTCGCGTCAATCAGCCCAGAACGGCGGGTTGAGGGATCCTGCACAAAGGGTCTGGTTGATATTTGTTCTCGATTGGCCATGATACAGACTCCACTCGTGTAGGCAAAGGAGAGGAACATGGAACATCAGAACTGGCAACGTTACATGCTGGAGGCGGAGAACGCCCTTGGCATGGGGGCTTTGGGCACGGCGATCTGCCTCTATCAGCAGGCCCTGGGGGAAGTGTATGAGCTGGCCTCCGGGGATCTGGACGAACTGGCCAGCATGCGGGTCGCCACCTGTCACCGCATGGCCGACTTCTGGCGTGCCATGGAAGAGCCCGCCTATGAACTGCGCTACCTCAAGCTCGCCTCCGAGCTGGTCACCGCCCTGGTGCCCCAGTGCCCCAACCGGGAGTGCGAATCTCTCATCAGTGAGCTGGGCTGCTGCCGCGCCGCCCTGCTCTCCTTCTTGAAGCGCCACCCCAATCCAGAGATCGCCCGGCTTATCCAGGTGCAGGACAGGGTGCAGGGCTGCGAGCTGATAGGTCGGTTCCGTCTCAACTGAGTTCAGCGCCGTTTTTGCAGCTTGCTGGCGATGCGGCTTTGCGCCTCTTCCCCTTGGAGGGCCTGGGCGAAGGCGCGCGCTTCCAGGTCGATGACGAAATGCACCGCCTGTTTGAGCTCCTGCTTGAGCAGCGCCTTGCTCTTTTGGAGCGCCATCGGCGGCTTGGCCGCCAGTTTCAGTCCCTGCTCCCGAGCGAAGGGGAGCAGGTCCGCCGGGGCCAGCACCCGGTTGGCGAGCCCGAGACGCAGCGCCTCTTCCCCATCGATGGCCTCTGCCAGCAGCAACAGCTCCGCCGCCTTGAGGTGACCGACGGCGCGTGGCAGCAGCAGGCTGGCGGCAAACTCCGGCACCAGCCCCAGCTCGACGAAAGGCAGTTGCAACCGGGCGTTGTCACCCAGATAGACCAGGTCGCAGTGCAGCAGCAGGGTGGTGCCGATGCCGACTGCCGGGCCGCCCACGGCGGCGATCACCGGTTTGGGGAAGTCGGCCAGGGTGTGCAGAAATTGCAGGATGGGATCGTCCGGCTCAAGGGCGTGCTTGCCAACAAAGTCGGCCAGATCGTTGCCGGCGGTGAAGCACTCCGCCTGGCCCTGCAACAGCAGCACATGGACCTCTTCGTCCCGGGCGGCCTGGCGCAGTGCATCGGTCAGCGCCAGATACGTCTCCGTGTTGAGGGCATTGCGCTTTTCCGGTCGATTGAAGGTCAGGGTGAGCAAGCCGTCCTGCTGTTCGGCCAGAATTGTGAGGGCCATGTCTGAATCCTTGTTGTCGGGGGCTGTCAAAAGCTTGCCACAGGGGTAAGCTTTGTCTCGTTTAACAACATCATAAAAGGATTTCAACCATGTTTAAACGTGCGTTTTATTCCACCATGGCACTGCTTCTGGCCGCCCCGGCCCTGGCCAAGGTCGACGCGGTCGATGGTTATGTGCGCCTGCTTCCCCCTGGCTCGCCGAACACGGCGGCGTTCATGGTGCTCAGGAACGATGGGGACAAACCGGTGAAACTGGTGGCGGGAGCGTCTCCTGAGGCGGGCCGTGTCGAGCTGCACACCCATTTGCACGAGAACGGCGTCATGAAGATGCGCCAGGTGGAGAGCATCGAGATCCCGGCCAAGGGGGAGGCCGTGCTCAAGCCCGGCAACCTGCACATCATGTTGTTCGACATCCATACCCTGGCCCAGGGCACGCCCTTCCCGCTGACCCTGACCCTGGACGATGGTCAGACGCTGTCACTGAGCCTGCCCGTGAAGCCGGTCGAACCCATGAAAGGGATGAAGCACTGACATTTATGGACGCTTGTTCAGCTTTTTACTCTAGGTATTCCTTGCCCAGCGGGTAAAATGATGGCCTTTCCAGTCCAAAATGGAGCGAAGTGATGAAGAAGACCCTGATTGCCGGCACTGTGATGGCTCTGCTCAGCCATGGGGCCATGGCCGCCAATGACTGGCGTTTTGCGGCGGGTGCCGATCTGTGGAATGCCCAGGGAAGTGGCCAGGTCAGCAGCGTGGGTGCCGATGGCAGCTACGACGAGAACTACAACTGGAGCGGCTACTTGCAACTGGAGCACGGCATCCTGCTGCTGCCCAACGCCAAGTTCGAAATGTCCGACTTCAGCAGCAGCGGCGGCAGCTTCAACAACGATCTGCTGGCTTACGACCTGAGCCTCTACTATCGCCTGTTCAACAACGACCTGTTCCAGATCGACCTGGGTCTGACCGGTCGTCGCTACGACGGTGATTTCAACACCCAGCACTACTCCTATGACAAGGATGTGCTGATGGCCTACACCGGGGGTGAAGTACGCATCCCGGGGACCGGCTTCGCCGCGTTTGGCGATATGCGGGTGCAGGATGCCGACAACTACGACTACCGTCTGGGCGGCTCCTACAAGTTCTCTTCTGTGCCGCTCAAGATCCGCGCTGGCTGGCGTGAGGCCGAGATGGACTTCGATCGCGTCGATCAGACCATCGACGGCTGGTTTATCGGTGGTGAATTCACCTTCTGATCTCCCTGAGGAGTACACATGGGCCACATCATAGTGACTGGCGCCGGATCCGGACTGGGCCGCGCCCTGACCATAGGGCTGGTTGAACGCGGCCATCAGGTTTCCATGATGGGTCGCCGTTACCAGAAACTGCAGGAGCAGGAAGAGCTGCTCGGCAAGGCGGTGATCGGCATTGCCGCCGATCTCGCACACCACGAAGAGGTGGATGTCGCCTTTGCCGCTGCGGTGGAGTGGGGCGGCCTGCCCGACATGGTGATCCACTGTGCCGGTGTCGGCGAGTTCGGCCCGGTGGGTGTCTACACCGCCGAGCAGATCCGCCGGGTGGTGGAGAGCAATCTCATCTCCACCATACTGGTGGCCCAGCAGACGGTACGCCTCATCGGCGACAAGGGCGGGGTGCTGGCGAATGTGCTCTCCTCTGCCGCCCAGACCGGCAAGGCAAACGAGAGCCTCTATTGCGCCTCCAAATGGGGCATGCGCGGCTTTCTCGAATCCTTGCGGGCCGAGCTGAAGAGTGCTCCCCTGCGACTGGTGAACCTCTATCCGAGCGGGATCCGCAGCGAGTTCTGGGAGAATTCGGATCATGTGGACCCGAGCGGCTTCATGACGCCGGAAGACGCGGCAGCCTACATGCTGGATGCGCTGGCCGCGAGAAGCAGCTGCCATGTGACCGATCTCTTTATCGGTCGCAATAGTTGAGATAGTGGGCTCCGGCCCTTGCCGCCCAGAAGAGCAGAAACAAAAGGCGCGCCATTTGGCGCGCTTTTTGATTGATGTGCAGTGCTAAATTATCTGCTTGCCTGCCTCTCTTTACGCCGGGCCATCATGGATGTGAAGGCGGGTAAATTCAGTGCCGACATGGCATGGATGATTGATGATGCATGTCGGCACATATTATTTCCGAGTCGCATATTCCCGCAGGAAGGATGGAATCACCTGTTTTGGCTTCTTGCCAAGGGTCAGCAGCAATTCAAAGTCCGGGTCGATAATGCCATGTCGACACGCCAGCTCTTCCAACAAGGCAAGCCAGAGGTGGGCCGTCACCTCGGCATCCGCCAGGGCACGGTGAAATACCCCGTCATTGGGCAGGCTCCGGTATTGCACCAGGGTACCCAGCTTGTGATCCGGGGCATCGGGAAACAGGCGCCTCGATAGCAGCAGGGAACAGGCGAACTGGCCGCGGTATTGCGCCGGCAATCGCTCTATTTCCGCATCCAGAAAGCGCTTGTCGAAGGAGGCGTTGTGGGCGACCAGATTGTCATCACCGATAAAGTCGACGAAATCCGCCATCACCTCGTTACAGGGGGGAGCCTGTTTCAGCATGGCATTGCTGATCCCGGTATATTGCTCGATGAAGCTGCTCACGTTGAAGCCCGGATTCATCAATGCCGAGAAACGCTCACTGATATGGCCATCCTTGATTCTGACGGCACCGATCTCGATGGCTCTATCCCCTTGTCCGGGTGAAAGCCCTGTGGTCTCGAAGTCGAGCACGACAACGGTATTGGCTGAGGCGATGGACATAACTTCTCGGGCAAGCTGGGTAAAGAGCGCCAGTCTAGGAAATCAGCCGTGCCGTGTACAGGGCAATGCAGTTATCTCATTGGTTCACGCTGGAGACGCATTTTTGTGCATCATGGCTGAGAGCCATATAAAAAGCCCCGAGTGCCGTGGCACTCGGGGCTTTCCTATGAAAAGCGAGAGGCGGTGTCGGCGTTATCAGCGACCCAGCTTGGCCTTGAGCATGGCAACGATCTCGCCGATGGCCACTTCCTGCTTCTCGCCGGAGCGGCGGCACTTGTACTCCACCACGCCGTTGTCGAGACCACGGTCACCGATGACGATGGCGTGGGGCACACCGATCAGCTCCATGTCGGCGAACATCACACCCGGGCGCTCTTTACGGTCGTCGAACAGCACGTCCACCCCGGCGGCTTTGAGCTCGGCGTAGAACTGCTGTGCCTGCAGGGCGACGCGCTCGGATTTGTGCATGTTCATCGGCACGATGGCCACTTCGAACGGGGCGATGGCATCCGGCCAGATGATGCCGTACTGGTCGTTGTTCTGCTCGATGGCGGCAGCCACCAGACGGGAAACCCCGATACCGTAGCAACCCATCTCCATGGTGACGGACTTGCCGCCTTCGTTCAGCACGCTCGCCTTCATCGCTTCGGAGTACTTGGTGCCCAACTGGAAGATGTGGCCCACTTCGATACCGCGCTTGAGCAGCAGCTTGCCCTGGCCGCACGGGCTCGGATCACCTTCCACCACGTTGCGCAGGTCGGCCACTTCGTAAGAGGCGATGTCGCGATCCCAGTTGGCACCGGTCAGGTGGAAACCGGTCTCGTTGGCGCCGCAAACAAAATCGCTCAGATGGGCGGCGCTGCGATCGACGATGATGCGACCGGCAAAGCCGACCGGGCCGATGGAGCCTGCGTCGCAACCGGCGGCCGCTTTGATCTGCTCGTCATTGGCGAAGGTCAGCGGGTTAGCCACGCCAGAAAGCTTCTCGGCCTTGATTTCGTTCAGCTCGTGGTCGCCACGCAGTACCAGGGCGATGACGGCCTGTTTGCCGTGCTCATCTTCCTCGGCCAGTACCAGCAGGGTCTTGGCGATGGCGGTCGGCGCCACGTTCAGGAAAGCGGCCACTTCGTCGATGGTGTGGACGGCCGGGGTGGCCACCTTGGTCAGGGCTTTGGTTGCGGCAGCGCGCTCGCCAGCCGGTGCCAGGGCTTCGGCCATCTCGATGTTGGCGGCGTAATCGGATGTATCGGAGAAGGCGATCAAGTCTTCACCGCTCTCGGCCAGCACCTGGAATTCGTGGGAGCCGGTGCCCCCGATGGAGCCGGTATCGGCCTGCACCGGGCGGAAGTTCAGACCCATGCGAGTGAAGGCGGTGCAGTAGGCCGCATGCATCTTCTCATAGGTATCGACCAGGGAGGCCTTGTCGATGTGGAAGGAGTAGGCATCCTTCATCAGGAATTCGCGGCCACGCATCACGCCGAAACGGGGGCGCACTTCATCGCGGAACTTGGTCTGGATCTGATACAGATTCAGCGGCAGTTGCTTGTAGCTGTTCACTTCGTAACGGACCAGCGCGGTGATCACCTCTTCGTGGGTCGGCCCCAGCACGAAGGGGCGGTTGTGACGGTCGGTGAGGCGGCACAGCTCGGGGCCGTAGTCATCCCAGCGGCCGGACTCCTGCCACAGCTCGGCGGGCTGTACCACCGGCATGGATACTTCGACGGCACCCGCATTGTTCATCTCTTCGCGGACGATGTTTTCAATCTTCTTCAGGACCCGCAAGCCGGTCGGCAGCCAGGCGTACATGCCGGAAGCGAGTTTGCGGATCATCCCGGCGCGCAGCATCAGCTGGTGGCTGACAACTTCAGCGTCGGAGGGGGTTTCCTTGAGAGTGGAAAGCAGATATTGGCTGGTACGCATCGCGGTAGACCTTCGCTAGTTCGGGCGGCTTGGCCCTGGAAAATTTCAAGTGCGGAATTTTAACAGGCGAAGCCCCCCGGCCCAAGGGCTAAATTCAGCGGCGCTGGGGTAGGGCGGGGGCCTTGCCCCGTCCGCACTAGACCCGAAATTGCGACAGCAACTGCTGTTGCTGCTGGCTGGCCTGATGGAGGGAGGAGGCCAGTTGCAGGCACTCCTGGGCTTCCTGTTCGCCCGTCTGGGCCTGCAGGCTGATATCCGAAACCTTGCCCGTGGTGTGTCCCAGGGTGTGGGAGAGCTGGCTGGTCGCCTCTGCCACCTGTTGCACCATGTCGGCGAGCTGATCGATGGCCTCTTCTACCTTGAACAGGATCTGCTTGGTGTTGTCGGAGTCCGCCATACCCGATTCCACGGTTTTCAGGTTGCGTTGCATCATCAGATAGGCCTGCTCTGTCTGCTGCTGGATGCTGTTGATCACGTCCGTTATCTCGGCGCTGGAGGTGGCGGTGCGATTGGCCAGGGTGCGCACCTCGTCGGCCACCACGGCAAAACCGCGCCCCATCTCGCCCGCCCGGGCGGCTTCGATGGCGGCATTGAGTGCCAGCAGGTTGGTCTGCTCCGAGATATTGCTGATGGTGGAGATGATCTGGCCAATCTGCCCTGCCTGCTCCTTGAGGGCATTGATGGCGGTGGCACATTCACCCACCTCCATGACCACCCGCTGCATGCCGGCGGTGGCGGAGGAGACATACTGGCTGCTTTGCGTGGTGAGCTGGCGTACCTCGTTGGCGTTGTGTGCCGCCAGGTTGCAGTTGTCCGAGATGGTGGTGGCCACCTGCACCATCTGCTCGCTGTCGTGGTGCAGCGCCTGGGCATGTGCAGCGGTCTGGCGGCTGCTCTGGCTGATGGCCTGGACCCGGTTGACCGAGGTGTGCACGTGCTGGCTGATGTGCTGGTTGTTGTCCATGGTGGCGCTGATCATCATCTGCAGCTTCTCGATGAAGCGATCCACGCTGCCGGCCAGGGAGCCAATCTCGTCGTCGCGTGAGAGGTTGATGCGGGCATTGAGATCTCCTTCCCCGGCGGCGATGTCCTGCATGCGCTTGTCGACCTGGAGTAGCGGGCGAACAATGGTGCGCACCAGCCAGAAGCCGCAACAGGTGACGATCAGCAGGCTGAGCAGCAAGCCCCCCAGGATGAGTCCCCTGGTGTAGTCGATGATGGCGTTGAGCTGGTGAACCTGATCCTCGACGGTGGCGTCCCCCTGGGTCTCGACCTCGACCAGCGCCAGCCTGAGCTGGTCGGCACTGTGTTCGTAACGGGCCAGCTGGTTCTGATAAGCGCTCAAGGCTGTGGTCCATTCACGGATCAGGCGGGCATTGTCGGCTTGCAGGGCGCGATACTGGGTGGAGAGCATTTGGCCTGCAAACTCCCCGTCACCGGGCACATCGAACTGGCCGGTTGCCAGCATGCCGTCAACCGCGTCCTGATAGAAGCGGGTGGCTTGTGCCAGCTCGGCCTGGATGGCAGGAGTAGGGCCTTCGCTCTGCATCTTCTCCAGCGCATAGAGCTGGCGCAGGAATCCGATGTTGGCCTCCATGCCGCCATCGGCCGCCTGCCAGCGGGTCGCGAGGCCGCCGTGCCAGCTGATGGCCTGATCCGGTGAGCGGGTGAGGCTCTCGACGGCCTCGTCACCGATCACCTCCAGCCTGGTCGAGAGGCGTGACATGCGTTCAGAACTGGCGCGCAGCGCCTCATCGGTGCTTGTGAAGGTGCGATAGAGGGTCAGCAGCTGTGCCTGCTCTTGCTGATAGGTCTGCTCATGCTGCTTCAGTGTGGTAATGGCCGCCCCATCGATGAGCCCGCCTTGCTCCACCCGGCGCAAGGCGTCGCTGGCCGCTTCTTTTGCCCGTTGCAGTTCCGGTGCGTCGAGGGGGATCCCCGAGAGCATTTTCTGGATATAGAGCGACTGGTTGCCGAGTTCGATGGAGCCCTCCATGGCACCATCTGCCGTCTGCCAGGCGGCACCCAGGACGTAGGAGAGCAGATCAGCCAGCCGCTGGCTGCCATACCAGCCGATCGCCCCCATGCCCAGGGTGCAGCCGAGTAGAATGGTGAGTCCGAGGTTGGATGTGGTGACGATTTTCATGAATCAAGCCTTCCCTGGTGCCGAACAAGACCATTTCAGTGTTCAATCAATGACGAAGATGTGCCATCCCCGATGGAAAATAAAGTGACAGACTGTGTTCTGAACGAGGGAAATGGCCGGGTATGAAGAGCTGGTCATCCCATGATCTGCATGGACCTATGCTGGATACTTATCCAGTTATTCTTTATGCTATGACCCAATTTGCGAGAGTCTGCGTGGCGAGGAAAAGAACATGATCGGTCGCTTGAGAGGCGTCATCATCGAGAAGCAACCCCCCGAGGTGTTGCTGGAAGTCGGAGGGGTGGGATATGAGGTTCATATGCCCATGAGCTGCTTCTATGATCTGCCCGAACTCGGGAAGGAGGCCGTCATTCACACCCACTTCGTGGTGCGTGAAGATGCCCAGCTGCTCTACGGCTTCAACCACAAGCAGGAGCGGGCGCTGTTTCGCGAGCTGATCAAGACCAACGGGGTCGGCCCCAAGCTGGCCCTGGCCATTCTCTCCGGCATGACGGCCACCCAGTTTGTGATGAGCGTCGAGCGCGAGGAGATAAGCTCACTGGTCAAGTTGCCCGGCGTGGGCAAGAAGACCGCCGAGCGCCTGGTGGTGGAGATGAAAGACCGCCTCAAGGGCTGGGTCAGCCACGATCTCTTCTCCCCGGCCGAAATCACCCTGCCCGCGAAAGAGAGCCCGCTGCGAGCCCCGGATGCGAGCGAGGAGGCGGCCAGTGCACTGGTGGCCCTCGGCTACAAGCCGCAGCAGGCCAGCCAGATCGTCAGCAAGGTGGCCGCCGACGGCATGTCGGTAGAGGAGATCATTCGTGAATCCCTGCGCAGCCTGGTGTGAGGTAGACAATGATTGAAGCGGATCGCCTCATCTCGGCCGGTGCCGCCCGTGAGGACGAGATCATCGATCGGGCCATCCGGCCCAGAAAGCTGGCCGATTACACCGGACAGGATCACGTCTGCGATCAGATGGAGATCTTCATCGAGGCCGCCCGCCAGCGCGGGGAGGCCCTCGATCATCTGCTGATCTTCGGGCCTCCCGGCCTTGGCAAGACCACGCTGGCCAACATCGTCGCCAATGAGATGGGGGTCAACATCAAGACCACCTCCGGCCCCGTGCTGGAGAAGGCCGGCGATCTGGCGGCACTGCTCACCAACCTGGAACCGAACGACGTGTTGTTCATCGACGAGATCCACCGTCTCAGCCCGGTGGTGGAGGAGGTGCTCTACCCGGCCATGGAGGATTATCAGCTCGACATCATGATAGGGGAGGGGCCAGCGGCCCGCTCCATCAAGCTCGATCTCCCTCCCTTCACCCTGATCGGTGCCACCACCCGGGCCGGCTCCCTCACCAGCCCCCTGCGGGATCGGTTTGGCATCGTGCAGCGCCTCGAGTTTTACAACGTCAAGGACCTGACCGACATCGTCTCTCGCAGCGCCCGCTGCCTCGGGCTCGACATGACGGAAGACGGCGCTCTCGAGGTAGCCCGTCGCTCCCGGGGGACACCGCGGATTGCTAACCGTTTGTTAAGGCGGGTACGAGATTTTGCCCAGGTGAAGTCTGACGGGCGAATTGACGGACCCATTGCGGCCCGTGCCATGGACATGCTGGACGTGGACAACGAAGGTTTCGACTTCATGGATCGCAAGCTATTGTTGGCCGTCATCGACAAGTTTATGGGGGGGCCCGTCGGGCTCGACAACCTGGCCGCCGCCATCGGTGAGGAGAAGGACACCATAGAAGACGTGCTGGAACCTTATCTGATCCAGCAAGGCTATCTGCAACGTACACCCAGAGGGCGGATCGCAACTCAGAGAGCCTACGCACACTTTGGCCTGGAACGACCGGCAGATCAGTAGACGTTGCGCTATGAACCAAAAAGCCGCCCTTGAGGCGGCTTTTTGTTTTGCGGGCAAAAAAAAGCCCACGGCACAGGCGGTGGGCAAAGACAATTCAGGATGGATGTTCACAGACAGTGAGCGCGTCTGCAGACCGGTCGGGAAAAAACAGAGGAGCCGTCGCGAGGCTTCAGAGTCGGTTCATTTGATAGAGTTGAACGAAAGAAAGCTTGTAGTAACGGATGGTCTTGGCAACAAACTTTTTCATCATTAATCCCAACAAACAGGTTCGAAATGTTCATCGAATACGTACCGGGAACCCGGAATGACCGGCCTGTATTCAGAGGTATGCCCTCACTGCGAGGCGCATTGTAGGAGCTCTTTCCGGGTGGGGCAAACAAGAAAATCTATGGGCTTTTGATTAGATAAACTAATGAATTTGGTGGGGGTGTCAATCCGCATAAACATGTGTTTTTACTGGGTTTAAATTGATTTTTGGATGAGCCTGGCCATTTATTGAAATAATCGAGATGCGAGGGCTTTATTTCCGGGGTTGCGTATTTGTTTAACAGAATTGAAACTATTTTGATGTGTCATAAAATTGATTTAAATCAATTATTTACGACTTGGTGTTTTTTGTGATGAAGCTCCCATAATTAATGGGAAAAGCCCTATAAGTTGCCTTGAAAAAACATGTATTGAGGGTGGTTTTACATTGATTTCAATCAAATAAAGGTGATATAAAACAGCGATCATTATAGGCGGGAATAGAACCCTGGTTATTGTTTATTAGATGTTAAACATTAGCTTTTTTTGTTCCTGTATATTGCCTTGTTGTTAATGTGGTGGCAGTCGAATCCGGTCAGTCCGCGAGGGGTGACCGACCGTTCGGGGACTTCCAATGGAAGCTTTGTCCTTAAAACTTAAAATAGCCGTGCCAATAATCGGTGAGGAAACATCATGATTGCTGAGCATGTGGTAGACCTATCGCGGTTCCAATTTGCTGCGACGGCCCTTTATCACTTCCTGTTTGTACCCTTGACGCTGGGGATGGCCTTCATCCTGGCGATCATGGAGTCTGTCTATGTGATGACCAACAACACAGTGTACCGGGACATGACCAAGTTCTGGGGCAAGTTGTTCGGTATCAACTTTGCCCTCGGGGTTACCACCGGGCTCACCATGGAGTTTCAGTTCGGTACCAACTGGGCTTACTACTCCCACTATGTCGGCGACATCTTCGGGGCCCCGCTGGCCATCGAAGGCTTGATGGCCTTCTTCCTGGAGTCCACCTTCGTCGGTATGTTCTTCTTCGGTTGGGATCGTCTCAGCAAGCGCCAGCACCTGGCGGCTACCTGGCTGATGGCGCTCGGGACCAACCTTTCCGCACTGTGGATCCTGGTCGCCAACGGCTGGATGCAGAACCCGGTGGGTGCCGAGTTCAACTTCGAATCCATGCGCATGGAGATGGTGAGCTTCGCCGACCTGGTGTTCAACCCGGTTGCCCAGGTCAAGTTCGTACACACCGTGGCGGCAGGCTATACCACGGGCGCCATGTTCGTGCTCGGGATCTCCTCCTATTACCTGCTGAAGAATCGTGATGTGGCATTCGCTCGTCGCTCCTTCGCCATCGCGGCCGCGTTCGGCATGGCCTCCATCCTCTCCGTGCTGGTGCTGGGTGACGAGTCCGGCTACGAGACCGGGGAAGTACAGAAGGTGAAACTGGCGGCCATCGAGGCCGAGTGGAACACGGAGCCGGCTCCGGCATCCTTCACCCTGTTCGGGATCCCGAACCAGGAAGAGATGCGCACCGACTACGCCATCAAGATCCCCTATGCCCTCGGCATCATCGCCACCCGTTCCCTGGACGGTCAGGTGACTGGTCTCAAGGATCTCAAGAGCGAGCATGAGCTGCGGGTGCGCAACGGCATGACCGCCTACGACCTGCTGACCAAGCTGCAATCCGGTGACAAGTCCGACGATACCCGCGCCCGCTTCGACGAAGTGAAGCAGGATCTGGGCTACGGTCTGCTGCTCAAGCGTTACACCCCCAACGTGACCGACGCCACCGACGAGCAGATCAAGGCTGCCGTGGATGACTCCATCCCGCAGGTACTGCCGCTGTTCTTCGCCTTCCGCATCATGGTCGCCTGCGGCATCCTGATGCTGGTGCTGATCGGTCTGGCCTTCTATGACAGCACCCGCCACAAGATCGGCGAGCGCAAGTGGCTGCTCAAGGCGCTGCTGTACGGCATTCCGCTGCCCTGGATCGCCATCGAGGCTGGCTGGTTTGTCGCTGAATATGGCCGTCAACCCTGGACCATCGCCGAGATGCTGCCGACTTATGTCTCTGCATCCAACATTCCTGCGTCCGAGATCTGGTTCTCTCTGATCGGGATCTTCCTGTTCTACACCGTACTGCTGATCATCGAGATGTACCTGATGTTCAAGTATGCGCGCCTGGGCCCAAGCAGCCTGAAGACGGGCAAGTACCACTTCGAACAGAGCAAGGCATAAGGAGAGTGACCCATGTTTGATTACGAACTGTTGCGTCTGGTCTGGTGGGTGCTGGTCGGCGTGCTGCTGATCGGGTTTGCCATCACCGACGGTTTCGATATGGGGGTGGGCGCCCTGCTCCCCTTCGTCGGCAAGAAGGATGTGGAGCGTCGCGTGATGCTCAACACCATGGGGCCGCATTGGGAAGGCAACCAGGTCTGGCTGGTGACCGCCGGTGGTGCCCTGTTCGCCGCCTGGCCCATGGTCTATGCGGCGGCCTTCTCCGGCTTCTACATCGCCATGATCCTGACCCTGATGGCGCTGTTCTTCCGTCCGGTCGGCTTCAAGTACCGCTCCCTGCAGGAAGATGCCAAGTGGCGCTCCAACTGGGACTGGGCTCTGTTTGCCGGTAGCGCCATTCCCCCTGTTATCTTCGGGGTGGCGTTCGGCAACCTGCTGCAGGGTGTACCGTTCAGCTTCAACCAGTTCCTGATGATGACCTATCACGGCAACTTCTTCGGTCTGCTCAATCCGTTCGGTCTGCTGGCCGGTCTGGTGAGCCTCTTCATGATCATCACCCAGGGTGCGACCTGGCTGATGATGAAGACCGAAGGTGAAGTGCTGGCGCGCTCTCGCACCGCCGCCATGATCTTCTCCCTGCTGACCCTGGTGCTGTTCGCCCTGGCCGGTGTCTGGGTGAGCGGCATGGATGGTTATGTGATTGTGGGTTCCGTCGCCACCGACGCCGTCACCAACCCCCTTCACAAGGAAGTGGTGGTGCAGGCCGGTGCCTGGATGCAGAACTACAACCTCTATCCCTGGATGATTGCCGCACCCGTTCTGGGTCTGGTGATGTGTCTGCTGACCGCCGTGGCGGCCAAGCTGGACAAGGGTTGGGTGGCGTTCCTGTTCTCCTCCCTGGCCATCGCCGGCATCATCCTGACCGCGGGCTTCTCCATGTTCCCGTTCGTGATGCCCTCGAGCCTCGAGCCGTCCCAGAGCCTGACCATGTGGGATTCCACCGCCTCCTTCAACACCCTCAAGGTGATGACGGTAGTCGCAGTCGTCTTCGTGCCGACCGTGCTGGCTTACACCATCTGGACCTACATCAAGATGTTCGGCCGGGTGAGTAACAAGCACATCGAAGACAACCAACAATCGCTCTACTAAGAAGGTGCCCTGATATGTGGTATTTCACCTGGATCCTGGGGCTGCTGCTGGCCTGTGCGTTTGGGATTATCAATGCGCTCTGGCTGGAGCACACCGAGAACCTGGATCGTCAGATTGATGAAGACAAGTGACAGGCTCGCCCGGCTGGCCGCTCCTCTGGAGCGCCAGCCATGGCAAGGTCTGATGCTGCTGGCGGCGGCCCTGCTGGCTGTCGCCATCTTGCAGGCGCCCAACCTGGTCGCGGCCAATACCAGTGAGCACGGCCTCTGGCTTGCGCCCTGGCTGATGTGGGCGGTCTGTTGCGGTGTCATGCATGGACTGGGGTTTCACCCGCGCAGCCTGGTGGGTCGCGTGCTGTTCTTCCCCTGGCTCGCCCTGCCCAGCCTGCTCTGCGGGCTCTGGCTGACCAGCAGCTACTACCTGCCATAAATGATGAAGGAGGTCGGCATCAGCCCACCTCCTTCTTCTTTTTTGAGGGGCGTGCCGTCGCCTAGTCAGAGCGACAGAACCTCGCTCGTCACGCCGCTCGCAGCCACTTCTCTTGTCCGCTTTTCTTGCGATGTTGACAGCTCTGTGGTCTTCGGGCTGTCGGCGCTGCTGCACGCCATAAAAAACAGGGGGAGAGGGGATTTCCCTGTCTCCCCCTGCTTCTTTCCTATTCAGCCCTGCGCTATGATAGCCCCCCATCTGACTGTCGAATGGATCACAGATTTTTATGGGGGAAGTCTCTGAGTTTCCGGTGCGTGTCTACTACGAAGACACGGATGCCGGAGGCATCGTCTACAACGCCAATTATCTCAAGTTTATGGAACGGGCCCGCACCGAATTCCTGCGCGCAGGCGGCATCGAACAGGATGTCCTGCTGCAGGCAGGGATCGCGTTTGTGGTGAGTCGCACCGAAATCGACTTCCGCGCGGCGGCCCGCTTCAATGAACTGCTGACCGTAATGACGCAAGTAACTGAAGTGAAACGCGCTTCCATGCGTTTTTCACAGCAGATCCTGGCGGCTGATGGACGGCTGATCACTCAGGCCATGGTACAGATCGCCTGTGTCAGTCATCCGCAAATGAAACCTGTTGCAATACCTGAAAAAATCAAGGGAGTGCTGTTAAGTGCACGCTGAAATTTCGTTTATTGGCCTGTTCTGGCAAGCCAGTCTGTTGGTGAAACTGGTCATGATGACCCTGATGGGCATGTCGGTCGTCTCCTGGGCGCTGATCATCCAGCGCTCCAAGGCCATCAAGGCGGCCAACCTCGCCTCGGAGCAGTTTGAAGACAGATTCTGGTCCGGGGTCGACCTCAATCGTCTCTACCAGGAGTCCTCCTCCCGTCGTGACGACATCGAAGGCATGGAAGACATCTTCTACTCCGGCTTCAAGGAGTATGCCCGCCTGCTCAAGGCCGGTGCCCGCGGTCAGGATGCGGTGATGGACGGTACCTATCGTGCCATGCGCGTCTCCCTGTCCCGTGCAGTGGACGATCTCGAGTCCAACCTGCCGGTCTTGGCGACCATCGGCTCCATCAGCCCCTATATCGGTCTGTTCGGTACCGTCTGGGGGATCATGAACGCCTTTATCGCTCTGGGTCAGGTTCAGCAGGCGACCCTGCAGATGGTGGCACCGGGTATCGCGGAGGCTCTGATCGCCACCGCCATGGGTCTGTTTGCCGCCATCCCGGCCGTTATCTTCTACAACCGCTTCACCAACAAGGTCGAACGGCTGGAAAACGCCTACGCCAACTTCATGGACGAGTTCACCACCATTCTGAACCGCCAAATCGCACAGCAGGGTGAGAAGTAATGCAAACCTATCAGCGGCTCAAACGCAAGAAGGTCGCCGAGATCAACGTGGTGCCCTATATCGACGTCATGCTGGTGCTGCTCATCATCTTCATGGCGGTCACGCCCGTGATCACGCAGGGGGTCAAGGTCGACCTGCCCCAGGCGGAGTCCGAGCAGTTGCCGGAAGACTCCAAGCCGCCCTTCATCGTCAGCGTCAATACCGAGGGTGAGTACGTCATCAAGGCTGGCGAGGCGGATGACGAGCCCGTACCGAGCGGCACCCCCGAGGCGATGCAGCAGTACATCACCGAGAAGGCTATGGGCTATCTGGCCATCAACCAGAACGCGCCCGTGGTGGTCGCCGGTGACAAGTCCGTACGCTACGAGGAGGTGATCCTGCTGATGGTGGCCCTCAAGAAAGCCGGTGTGCCTCAGGTTGGTCTGATGACGGATCCGGTGAACTGACGGAGATGGATGTGAAGCGTGGTATTTCCGGTTATCTCGTCGCGTCGCTGCTGCTGCATCTGATCATCGGCATCATCCTGCTGGTCGGTGTCGACTTCAGCAAACCCAAGCGCCCCGAGTCCAAGGGACAGATCGTCAATGCGGTCATGATGGACAGCGAAATGCTGGAGCAGCAGATGCAGCAGGTCCAGCAGCAGAAGCAGGCCCAGCCCAAGGCTGCACAGCAGCAGAAGGACAAGGAAGACGCTGAGCGCGTCAAACGCGAGCTGGCACAGGAGCAGGAGCGTCTGCGTATCGCCGAGACCAAGCGCAAGCAGGCCGAAGAGGCAACCCGCAAGGCCGAAGCCGACAAGCAGAAGAAAGAGGCTGAACAGAAGCAGGCGGAAGAGAAGGCCCAGAAAGCCGAGGAAGCCCGCAAGCTGGAAGAGCAGAAGACCAAGAAGGCCGAAGCCGAACGCAAGGCGGCGGAAGAGGCCAAGGCGCTGGCGCTCAAGAAGAAAAAAGAAGAGCTGGAGAAGAAGCAGGCTGAAGAGAAGGCCAAGGCGGAAGAGGCCAAAGCCAAGAAAGCGGAAGCCGAGAAGAAGGCCAAGGCCGAAGCCGAGAAAAAGGCGAAGGCGGAAGCCGAGAAGAAAGCCAAGGCCGAGGCCGAGAAGAAGGCGAAGGAAGAGGCTGACAAGAAGGCAAAAGCTGACGCAGAGAAGAAGGCGAAGGCCGAGGCTGACAGAAAGGCCAAGATTGAGGCGGAGCGCAAGCGCAAGGCGGCCGAAGAGGCCAAGTTGCAAAAAGAGATGGAAGCCATGATGGAGCAGCAGCTGGCCGCCGAGGCCAATGCGCGCAGTCAGGCAGCATCGGCAGCCGCCAAGGGCGAGGTCGACAAGTATGCCGCCCTCATCAAGGCCACGGTCGAGCGCTACATGATTTTGGATCCCACCATGCGGGGCAAAACATGTACTATCGGTGTCAAGTTGGCCAGTAGCGGCTTCGTCATCTCGGTGGACAACGGTCAAGGTGATCCGGCGGTCTGCCGCTCCGGCAAGGCGGCGGTGCTGAAGGCCAACCAGTTGCCGGTGCCGAAGGATCCGGCGGCATTCGAGATGTTGAAGGAGTTTAACCTCAAGTTAGAACCGAGCATCTAAGCGTGATAGAACGGGGTCAATGACCGTGGTTGGCAGCATCTGCTGATAAAGGGATTTCACCTCTCATTTTTTTGGAACAGAGTATTTAAGCCATGATAAGAAAAGTGTTTTTTGCTTTGGTTGGCTGCCTTCTGCTAGGCCAGAGCGCTCAGGCGGCCTTGGACATCGTCATCACCGGCGGTATCGACAGTGCGCGCCCCATCGCCATCGCCCCCTTCAAGTGGGAGGGCAATGGCCAATTGCCGCAGGATATCGCGGAAGTGGTCTCCAACGACCTGATGCGCAGCGGCAAGTTCAAGCCGCTGGCCCGTGGCCAGATGCCGCAGACGCCGAGCACCAGCGGCGAGATCAACTTCGCGCCCTGGGCTTCCCAGGGGGTCGAAGCCGTGGTGGTCGGCTCCATCGCCGCCGTGGGTGATGGCACCTACAAGATCAACTTCGAGCTGGTCGACGTCCTGAAAGGCCAACTGGCCAAGACCCAGGGCGGTGAAGCGAACGGTTACATCCTGGACAGCCGCATGGCGACCATCCCGGGTGCCCAGATGCGCCAGTTTGCCCACCGCATCTCCGACATCGTCTACGAGCGTCTGACCGGTGAGCGTGGTGCCTTCCTGACTCGTCTGGCCTATGTCTCCGTGCAGCAGGGCACCCAGTTCCCGTATCAGCTGCGGATCTCCGACTACGACGGCTACAACGAGAAGACTCTGCTGCGCTCCCGTGAACCCCTGATGTCCCCGGCCTGGTCGCCGGATGGCAGCAAGCTGGCTTACGTGAGCTTCGAGAACCAGAAGTCCGAGATCTATGTGCAGGACATCTACACCCAGCAGCGCAGTCTGATCACCAGCTTCCGTGGCATCAACGGTGCGCCGGAGTGGTCTCCGGATGGTCGTCGTTTGGCTATTGTTCTGTCCAAAGATGGGCAGCCTGACATCTATGTCGTTGATGTTGCTAGCAAGCAACTCACTCGAGTCACAAATAACCGCACCATCGACACCGAACCCTCCTGGATGCCGGACGGTCAAACTTTGCTGTTCACCTCTGAACGTGGTGGCAAACCCCAGATTTATAGCGTAAATTTGGCGACTGGCATGACTCGCCGGATGACCTGGGAAGGGGATTCCAACCAGGGGGCATCCATCACACCGGACGGCAAGTCCATGGTGATGGTGACCCGGGTTCAGGGACAATATCGCATCGCTCGCCAGGATATGGAAAATGGAGCCATGCTGGTACTGACCCAGAGTGCTCTGGATGAATCGCCAAGTGTGGCTCCCAATGGCAGCATGATCATTTATGCCACCATCTATCAGGGTCGTAAGAGTCTTGCATTGGTGTCGACCGACGGTCGCTTCAAGGCAGTGCTTCCGACCAGTAGCGGTGAAATTCGTGCACCAGCTTGGTCGCCCTTCTTGAATTGATAAAAATCGATTGTTTTTTGTTTTGTTATAAAGGTTTAAGGAAATAGCATGCAACTCAATAAACTGCTCAAGGGTCTGGCCATCGCACTGCCACTGTTCACCCTGGCTGCCTGTAGCTCCTCTTCCGACTCCGACGCCGCTGGCGCCGAGTCCGGCATGACCGACGGCATGGGCGGTGTACAAACCGGCGGCGCCAACGGCATGTTGTCCCCGGAAGAGCAGATGCGTCAGAAGTTCGAAGCGCTGCAACGCGACAACGTGATCTACTTCCCGTACGATGGTTACGACATTCAGGGTCAGTACGCCGACCTGCTGGATGCCCACGCCAGCTACCTGCGTGAACGTCCGAGCGTCAAGGTACTGATCGAAGGCCACGCCGACGAGCGCGGTACGCCGGAATACAACATCGCGCTGGGTGAGCGTCGTGCCAAGGCTGTTGCCAAGTATCTGCAAACCCTGGGTGTGCAGGCCGAGCAGCTCTCCATCGTCAGCTATGGCGAAGAGAAGCCGCTGGATCTGTCCCACACCGAGGAAGCCTTTGCCAAGAACCGCCGTGCGGTCCTGGTTTACTAAGGTTTGAGTCGAACGAAGTTCGTTTATATGCAAGCGGCCATTTCGATGGCCGTTTTATTTGCACTAAACGTCAAGGTTTGATCCGAATGAAATCTGTATCAGCGAGCGACTATGCGCTGACCGTTTTATTTGCACTAAACGCTAAGGTTTGATCCGAATGAAATCTGTGTACAAGCAAGCTGGTGTTGCGCTGGCCGTGTTGGTTGCTTTGAATGCGCAAGCGGCGGCACCGGTGAGCGATCTGAGCGGGGATTCTGGCAGCAGCGGCGTGGTGCTGAGCGGCAACAATGGTGCCATCGTACCGACCGGCAGCCTGGAAGACCGGGTTGCTCTGCTGGAGCGTACCCTCAATGCCCGTCTGCGTCTGCAGGCCGAATTGCAGCAACAGGTCGACTCCCTGCAAGGGGAGGTCTCCGAGCTGCGTGGTCAGCTGGAACAGCAGACTTACCAGATGGAGCAGTCCCAGGAGCGCCAGCGCCAACTCTACCAAGAGCTCGACAAGGTGGCCAACAGCCAGCCAGCCGCCACGCCCGCAACACCTGCTGCAGGTGCTGCAACGCCTCCTGCCGCGGCTGCCAACTACTCCACCAACCAGGATGAGAACCAGGCTTACGACGCGGCCGTGAACATGGTGCTCAAGGAGAAGAACTATGACAAGGCCATTCCTGCCTTCGAAGGGTTCATCAAGCAGTTCCCGAACTCCAGCTATGTTCCCAATGCCCACTACTGGCTCGGCCAGCTGATGTTCAACAAGGGCGACAGGGCGGGGGCCGCGAGCCAGTTCTCCACGGTGGCGAACAAATACAGCAAGTCACCCAAGCGGGCTGATGCCCTGCTGAAACTCGGCATGCTCGCCCAGCTTGACGGCAAAAAAGCAGAGGCCAAGGCCTTCTATGAGCAGGTGATCAAGGGTTACCCCAACACCTCGCCGGCCCAGCTGGCCAAACAGAGTCTGGCCAAGCTGTGACATTGCTGCATGTCACTGTTTTCGTAACACTCTTGTAAATACCGCCGTGCTTTGTATGCGCAGTGAACAATCAGATTTAATTTAAGATTTTTCTATTGCGCCAGGATGATAAATCCGTAATATAGGCCGCCGTCAGAGCCGGAGCAGTAATGCAGTCGGCACTGGTCGTGGTGAGGGTCGTTAGCTCAGTCGGTAGAGCAGTTGACTTTTAATCAATTGGTCGCTGGTTCGAATCCAGCACGACCCACCATTTCTTCACAGCAGGTGAAGACAATATTCCCAGGTCGTTTAGCTCAGCTGGGAGAGCACCTCCCTTACAAGGAGGGGGTCACTGGTTCGAGCCCAGTAACGACC
>NZ_JBRKTB010000021.1:0-64898 GCF_053005425.1 Aeromonas sp. 25-248
CTCAATGAATTGCTGAATTAACTGCTGCAACTTTCGTTGCTTTGGTCACTTCATCAGACATTGAAAATCAAAAATTGCTTTTGATGCTCGATGCTGTGAGTGCCCACACAGATTGCTTGATTCAAATTGTTAAAGAGCAGGGTCTTAAACTATAACCCTCACCATCTTGCTTTGCAAGGTGAACCAGACGCGCACTGCGCCGTGCTGATGGAGGCGCATTATAGGGATATGATTCTCGCTGACAAGCGAAAACTACGTGTTTATTTGAAAAAGACGCTCAGGTGTTTAATCAACAACCAATCAGGCTAAAAAGCCGTCAATAATTCATCTAAATGAGCCTGCACACCTTCTCTATCGCTACCAATCGGTACCCGTTTTAGCCACATCAAGATCTACATGCCAGCCACGCCAGGCATACAAAAATGAAAAAGGCCCCTCGGGGCCCTTCATATCACGCTGCTTGTAGATCAGATGGAGAAACTGGAACCGCAACCGCAGGTCGTCGTGGCGTTGGGGTTGGTCACGGTGAAACGGGAACCTTCCAGGCCTTCGGTGTAATCCACGCTGCCGCCGACCAGGTATTGCAGGCTCATGGGATCGATCACCATGGTGACGCCGCTCTTCTCGACCACGGTATCGCCATCATTGATTTTCTCGTCAAACGTGAAACCGTACTGGAAACCGGAGCAGCCCCCCCCAGTGATGTAGACCCGCAACTTGAGTTCGGGATTCTCTTCTTCGGTGATCAAGGTCTTTACCTTGTTGGCTGCCGCATCCGTCATCTGGATGGGCAAGGGGGCTTCTGCTACTGCACTCATTGCTGACCTCACAACCGTTACATCCACAAACATGGAAACCGCGAAATTATCCAATACCCGACCATTTAGTTCAAGTATTCACCACTCTCTTACTGTGCTGCCGGCAAGGGGGCTGGTTGAGCGATCAGAGGCTTGAGCACCTCGTTCCACTCAGCAACCAGCTCCTGGGCCGGTTGCCGTCCCTCCTTCGGGATGAGGATTCTCACCCTGTCCGGGATGAAGCCTGAGGGAAGCTGCCAAATGCCCTCCAAGAGCTGGAAATATCGCAACGCGTAGCGTCCCTCCCCCACCTTCATGCCAAGATCCCGGCCACTGAGGATCCTGGGCTTGTCAGCCAGACTGCCTTCGAGCCGGATCTGCACCTGCCCCCGAAACAGCTCCCGCTTCTTGGCGGGTTGTGTGAGCGCCAGACGATAGTGGTAGCGACCCGGCACACTCGTCTCCTGCAATGTCAGATTGTCGATGGATACCCCCACCTGTTCGCCGGTGGGACGCATGATGCGCTCGAAGAAGGCCAGCTGGCGTTTCTGCTCCTGTACCTGGGCTTCCTGATCCTTGAGCGTCTGCTGAAGTTGCTCGAAGGCGGCCTTCTGGGTCGCCAGCAGGGTCTCCCTGACGCCGAGATCCGTCTTCAGTTGTGCAATGGCCTTGCTCTGACGCTCCAACGTCTCTTGCTGCACCGTCATCAGGCTGCTCTGAGCCAGCTCCTGTCTGTTCCCGACGACATAACCGATACATGCCCCCACGGCCAGCACCACCAATAACTTCACGATTTGGGACATAAGGCCTCTTCTCTATGCCGACATCCACACGGCCGGTTTCTTTTCACTATACGCGACCATGCCGGATTGATACGGATAAACAAAGAGTTAACCGGTCGCGATGCTGCTTTCACCCCGGTTTTGACGCGCAGCAAGCCGTAAAGTTCGCTCCAGGATCTGGGAATAGATAGGGCGCCCCCCCAACCATTGCGCCACCAGGGTTGCCCCTATGGTGGTGATCATCATGGGCAGGATCAGCTGATAGTTGTCTGTCATCTCGGTCACCAGCACGATGCCTGTAATGGGGGCACGCACGGTGGCGGCGAAGAGCGCCCCCATGCCGGCGATGGCAAAGGCGCCCGGTTCGATGCCGAGATCGGGAAATGCAGAGTGGAACAGGTGACCAAAGATCACCCCGAACAGGGTGCCCAGCGCCAGGGTCGGCGCAAAGACACCACCAGGGGCCCCCGAGCAAAAGCAGATGAGGGTACCCACCAGTCGCACCGAGAAGATGATGAAGAGCGTCGCCATCGCATAGTCTCCCCCCGTCAGATGCGGGATGAGCTCGATTCCCCCTCCAGTGACCGAAGGGGCGAACAGCGACAGCATGCCAAAGGTTCCAGCCACCCCCATGCCGATGATGACGAAGCGGTGGCGCTTGTTCTGATGCAATGCCAGGTAACCATCCTGACAGGCGAGCACCAGCTTGTTGAAGACGAACCCCAGCACACCAAAGCAGCCCCCCATGAAGAGAAACAGCCAGAGCGCCTTCAAGGCCGGAGCGTCGTAGTGAGGCAGCATGATGACGGGGGATTGCCCTTTCATGTTCTGCAGCATCAGGGTCGCCATGACGGCCGAAATCCCGACCGCCTTGATGGCGAGGAAGGAGTAGCGAAATTGCGGTCGCATCTCTTCCATGACAAACAGTATCCCTGCCAGCGGGGCATTGAAGGCCGCAGCGAGACCACCCGCCGCACCGGCAGCCAGCAGGGCGTGGCCATGCTCCTTGGGCAACCGGAAGATATCCGCCACCATCTTGCCGAGGTTGCCCCCTATCTGCACCGAGGGCCCCTCCCGCCCCAGCACCATGCCGGAACTCAAGGTACAGACCCCGCCAAAAAACTTCACCGGCAACACCCGCCACCAGCGTACCGGGCGCAGGTCGTCCATGGCCCCTTCAATTTCCGGGATACCGGATCCCCCCGCCTCGGGGGCAAAGGCATGAGTGAGGAAATAGCCGACCAACCCCAGCAGGGCGCTGAAACCAAAGCCGAGCAGACCGAGCTGCCACCAGGGGCGATCGGCCAGCAAGTCGACACGCTGCTGGGCCAGCCAGTGAACGCAAGACTCGAACAATCCGCACACCAGGCCTGCCAGCAGGCCGACCAGGGCCGCCAACAGGAGCACCAGCAGCGGCATCTTGTCCCGCCGTATCAGGCGCTGCAAGACTGGAGGACGACGCAGCGAGGCCGCGTCGGCGGAAGGAATGGCTTGTTGCTCCATGGATAATCACGCTCATCTAACGAGGACCAGACACACCTCGGCCTCGGCTGCCCAGCTCTGGGCCTTTCTGCTATAGTCGGCCCGTTTCATGTATCACGGGCGAGAGTCCGGGGCGAGAGCGCAAAGCATACTCCTCCCGCCATCCCCTGCCGAGCCGCAATCGGCAGCCTGCGCCCGGGTAACGACCAAAATCCCATTAAGGATGATCCATGTCAAAATCAGATCAGCTGTTTGAACAGGCCCGCCAGACCATTCCCGGTGGCGTCAACTCACCGGTCCGCGCCTTCAACGGGGTCGGCGGCACACCCCGCTTCATCGATCACGCCGATGGCGCCTACCTCTATGACGTGGATGGTCAGGCCTATGTGGATTACATCGGTTCCTGGGGCCCCATGCTGCTGGGCCACAACCACCCGGCCATCAAGGCCGCGGTCATCAAGGCGGTGGAGAAGGGACTGAGCTACGGTGCCCCAACCGAGATCGAAGTGCTGATGGCCGAGAAGGTGCGCCAGATCGTCCCCTCCATAGAGCAGGTGCGGATGGTCAACTCCGGCACCGAGGCGACCATGAGCGCCATCCGGCTGGCCCGCGGCTACACCGGTCGCGACAAGATCGTCAAGTTTGAAGGCTGCTACCACGGCCATGCCGACTCCCTGCTGGTCAAGGCCGGTTCCGGCGCCCTCACCCTGGGTCAGCCCAACAGCCCGGGCGTACCGGCCGATTTCGCCAAACACACGCTCACCTGTGTCTTTAACGATCTGGATTCGGTGCGCGAAGCCTTTACCCAGTACGGCAGCGAGATCGCCTGTATCATCGTCGAGCCGGTAGCCGGCAACATGAACTGCATCCCGCCGGTGCCCGGCTTCCTGGAAGGGCTGCGCGCCATTTGTGACGAATTCGGCGCCCTGCTGATCCTGGACGAGGTGATGACGGGTTTTCGCGTCTCCCTGCGCGGTGCCCAGGGCCACTACAACATCGATCCGGATCTCACCACCCTCGGCAAGATCATCGGTGCCGGCATGCCGGTAGGCGCCTTCGGCGGCAAGAAGAAGGTGATGCAGCACATAGCCCCGACCGGCCCCGTCTATCAGGCTGGTACCCTCTCCGGCAACCCGGTGGCCATGGCCGCCGGCCTCACCATGCTGGACCTGCTGCTGGAGCCGGGCCTCTATGAGCAGCTGAGCGCCAAGACCGCCCGTGTCGCCGAGGGGCTGAAAGCCGCCGCCGCCAGGCACGGCATCCCGCTTGCCATCAACTACGTGGGCGGCATGTTCGGCTTCTTCTTCACCGACGAGCCCGAGATCACCCGCTACGAGCAGGTCACTCGCTGCGACATGGAACGCTTCAAGCGCTTCTACCATCTGATGCTGGAAGAGGGTGTCTATCTGGCTCCGAGCGCCTACGAGGCGGGCTTCCTGTCGCTGGCCCACGGCGACAAGGAGATCGAACACACTCTGGCGGCCGCCGAGCGCAGCTTCGCCAAGCTGGCTGGCTGACAAGCCGCAAGATGTGCAGAGGGCCCCGATGGGGCCCTTTTTTGTTTGCTCATCCCGGCAAGGCACCATAGTGGTGCATCCTTAAGTCCCTCACCGGAGCCTTGCCACCTGCTGGTGCGCCGCGCCGTACACGGGCTGTCATAAATCGGGCCCACAATTTGCAGGCCCCTGCTTCAGGAGCCCATTTGACCGAGGTGTATATGGCAGAGATGAGCCCCATCGATGTGCTGCGGCGCTATCAGGAGTACGAAACCGAGCTGGCCCCCCTGCTGCTGGGGCTGCTCACCCTCCCCGAGGCGTCTCTCAAGACCTATGCCTTCGTCGAGGAGGTGAAGAGCCAGGCCCCCCAGATCAGGCCTGCCATACTGGCGCCCGTTCCGGCGGCCCAGGGGCAGCTGCGCCTGCTGGTGCAGGGCCATGGCCGGGAGCTGGAGATCAACCTGCACCAGCTGATCGCCTGGCTGATGGGGGACAGGGAGCGGCGGCGCGCCATTCCCTGGTTCAGGGCCGTCTACGTCGTCCTGAGTCTGGCCCTGTTTCTCATCGTCGGCACCCTCATCTGGCACGGGCTGGAACAGCTCTATCTGCTGCTGTGCGGCACCCAGCAGAACCGGCTCGGCGCCTTCAGCGCCATCATCTTCCTCACGCTCGCGCTGGCGGTGTTCGATCTCGGCAAGACCATCCTCGAAGAGGAAGTGCTGCTGCATAAGGACATCTTCCGCCACAGCGCCATCCGGCGCACCATTACCCGCTTTATCGCCGCCATCCTGATCGCGGTCTCCATCGAGGGGTTGCTGCTGCTGTTCAAGGGATCCCTCGGCCAGAGCGAACTGCTCTGGCCTGCGGTGGGGGTGATGGGCTGCGCCGTGGGGTTGCTGCTGGCGCTGGGGCTCTATGTGTTTCTCGGTGCCAGGGCGGAAGCCGCACTGGTCGCCTCCAGCCAGCAGGCCGCCCACCCGGAGGGGGCTGCCAGAGGCATCAGAAGACGCGCCAGGACCGGGCGAGCGGGATGACATACCAACGCGGGGCGCCCGTGCAGGCGGGCCTCGCCGACGCCAGCTAGCTCGTCGCCTCTGCCAGCGCGGGCGCTGGCTGTCGCCGCGCCGCCCGCCAGGAGGCGTACATGGTCCAGGAGGTATAGATGACGATGAAGGCCACCAGCCATTTGAGCATCTCCATCTCCATGGATTTGACCAGCATGGCCGCCAGCACCACGCCGATGGGGCCGAAGATGGCCACCGCCAGCACGGCCCGCGCATCGAAAGCCCCCATGCGAATGAAGGTCCCCGCCGAGAAGACGCTGAGCACGGCGGTGGATCCCATCATGATGGGGAAGGCCACCAGCGGGTTCATGCCGAGCAGATAGACCAGGGTCATGCAGGGGGCGAACAGGCCGATACCGACGTTCATCAGGGCTCCGAACAGGAAGTTGCCGGCAAGGGCGATCCCCAGCTTGTAACCGCTCAGCCCCATGGCCTCGCCACCGAGGGGGAAGAGCCCAAGCAGACCGGCAAAGATGAGACCGGCGACCACCAGCAGGGAGACCGCCATCACCAGCCGGATGGTCTGGCGATCAAAGGAAGCCACGTAACGGGCGCCCCAGGCCGCACCGGCTGCTGCCGCCGCCATCATGCTGATGAGGGTCATGGGATCCACGTTGACCACGCCGATGAAGATGAGAGCCTGGGTCACGGTCGGCAGCACGCACTGGCCGTTGAGGGTACCGGGCAGCACCCGATCATCGATCAACCTGAACTGCTTGTAGCAGGCGGTCTTCACCGCAAAGCTCCCCACCCCCAGGGTATCGAGAAAATTGGCCACAAAACCGATGGCCGCCACCGGCCAGAAAGGGGTGGCTTCGAGCTGGCCATGACGCCGTTTGTGCCACCAGGCACGGACCAGCATAAAGAGAAAGACCAGGGCACAACCGATAAACAAGAGACGCAGAAAAGTGACAAGCATGGGGAGACCTCCAACAACGGGCGGCGATTCTAAGGCAGCGGAGGGAAAAAATCCTGGCCAGGATCATGAGACGACGGGTGCAAACGTTTGGCCCCGACTATTTTGGCTGGCAGAACCCGAATGGGGCTATCCATACTGGTTGGGAGGGCGACAGCCCGGGCTCATCGGGCGTAGTCCTGGTCATTTCGCGACGACCACAGCACCGGTGAGGCGTAAACGAAAGAAGGCGGGGTGACCCGCCTTCTTTTTTCATTCTCCGTCAGGCAATCCAGCGTGGCAGCCGAGGAGCCAGGCGGTCGATCAGGCGATCCGACACGGGAGTGAGCAACAGCAGCGGCAGGCAGATCAGGGAGAGGCAAAGAGCGCCTACATAGACGTCCGTCATCCAGTGCGCACCCGCCAGGATGCGGGGCGCCGAAAACAGGGGCACCATCACCACCGCAACCACCCCGGCCCAGCGCGGCAGATAGCGCAGGGCAAAACCGGCGAAGATCATCAGGAAGAGGGCGTGATCACCGGGGAAGCTGTCACCGGCGGAGTCCTTGGTGGGAATCGCACTGATCTCGGTCAGGCGCAGTGCCCCGTCCACCATCAAGGTGGGGCTGGGACGGCTGACCGGCAACAGATGCCCGAGCTGATTGATCACCAGGGCCCCCAGCAGCATCACGACCCCCATGGCCACCAGACGACGGCGCTCCTGCCCGTCGGCACGGAAGAAGCAACTGGCGAGGATCCCGCCCATGCAGGCCAGCGCGGCCAGATCGAACAGGCGGTTGTTGGTGATGGCCACCAGATCGGCCCAACGGGGGGAGTGGCCAATCCAGCCATTGACCAGCTGGAAGAGGGCGAGATCCCACCCATCCCAGGGGCCGTGCTCAGGCAGGGCGCCCCAACTGAAGGCGATGAGGCCCCCGGCCAGATAGAAAGGAATGAACTTGCTCATGCCGACGTGTCCTTCGAAAAACGCTCATTCTAGGCCAGCCGCAAGATGACTTGCATCACAAAAGTGTAAGAATTCGTGTAACAAAGGTATTCCATCGGATCTTCTTTTGGCGCCACCGACCAGGTGGGCAAGCGCGCCCCCTCCTTGGCTCTCCCACCGGTTGCGGCTAGTATGGGCGCTCCCTTCGTTCAGGATGATGATGATGCGCAGCTACCTTCGCATGATGTTGTTTGCCCTCGGTTTGCTGGCAGGTGTACAGATCCCCGGGCTGGTCGATCTCTACTTCCAGCGGCTGGATGCCCGGCTGCAGCAGGCTGGTCTGGCGCTGGCCCCCTTCCAGCGCACGGCGGACCAGCACTTCAATGGCGATCTGCAGGCGCTGGTCGCCCATTACGGTGCCAGCCAGGATCCCGTCTTCACCCATGATGCCACCAGCCTCCAGCAACTGGTGAACCAGCAGCAGCACCTTCAGGGGGAGATCGCCGTGCGGGAGAGCCCCTGGTACCAGCAGCTCTCCCACCTGTTGCTGCGCGCCGATCCCGCCCTCTGGCAGGATACCCTGCACAACTACGGCTATGTGGTCCCCCTCAAACAGGCCGCCATTTTCTGCGGCGTGGCGGCGGGTCTGCTGGCCTCTCTGGCGGGGGATCTGCTGCTCGGCCTCCTGCTGCTGCCATTTCGCTCCCGCCAGCGCGTCCCCCGTCACGGCCTGCGCTGATCCCCTCTCACTGCCAACCGGGGTGCCCACCCCGGTTAGCGGCTACTCGAAGGGTTCGAGATAGGCTTCTATGGCCTTCTTCAGCCAGGCCAGCACCTTGCCGTGATGGGCGTTCTCCGACAGATAGACTCCGTAATCGCGCCACTGCAGACTGAACTTGTGCTTCAGGGTCAGCAGCTCCCCCTGGCGCAGCTGGCTCTGGATAAGGGGTGAAGGCAGCACCGCCCAGCCCAGACCATCCAGCACCGCATCCCGCATCAGTTCGAAACTCGACAACCCGATATGCTGCCCCCCGATGGGCAGCAGGCTCTTGACCGAAAACGCGTCCACATAGGAGAGAGTGACCTGGGTGTGATCAGTCAGATCCTGCTGCAACACCCGCTTCAGCCCAGCCAGCGGGTGGCTTGGCGCGACCACCATCAGGGTGCGGATCGGGTTGAGCACGTCGATGCAAAGACCGCTGCGCTCCTGTTCCTCGGTGATGAGGCCGAAGGCGGCATCCACGAACCCCTCTTCCACCAGGGCCGGCAGCTCCGGCGGTGAGGCCAGCACTAGGGAGATGCTGGTGCCCGGAAACTGGCGACGCAGCGCTCCCAGCATCTCGCGCCATACCACCTCGGGAATGGCGTCGTCCCGGGCTACCCGCAGCGCCACCTCGGCACCGGAGGCATGGTGCTCGCACTTGAGCTTCAGGCTGTTGGCGGCCTGCAACAGCCGCCGACAGTCGTCCAGCACTTGCTCGCCGATTTCGGTCAGTCGGCTCTGGTTCGCCCCTCGTTCGAAAAGTTCGACGCCAAGCTCCACCTCCAGGGTTGCTATCGCCGAGCTCACGGCGCTGCGACTCTTGCCAAGTCGTCTGGCGGCATTGGCTATCGAACCACTGTCTGCTGTTTCTACAAAGAGTTGTATCTGATTTAGCTTCATGACTTCAAACTGGCGGCAGATTATTCCATCACCACCTTATCCCCTGGCCCGCCCCCAAGGCAAACTAGCAGCGACAGCTTTCTCGACGCTCAGCGATAACCTTGCCCGTTTCGGGTGCCGTTATCCTCTCATCGTCGCAGCAACAGAAGGAAACTGCATGTCATCCCGTCCCCTGCTTTTGGCCCGCCTCTTCCTGACGGGGGCCATCCTGACCGAGGTCGCCGGCACCTCCTCCATGGCCCTGATCCCAAAGAGCGAGAGCGGCTGGATCCACTATCTGCCGATGTGGCTCCTCATCACCCTCTCCTACCTGCTGCTCGCCAAGGCCGCCAGGACAATCTCCATTGGTATCGCGTTTGCGCTGTGGGAAGGGCTGGGGATCGCCCTCATCACCGCCGTCTCCGTCCTGTTCCTCGGCTACGAGCTGAGCATCCAGGAGTGGATCGGACTGGCGCTGGCCATAGTGGGGATTGTCATGGTGACCCTGGGCGAGACCCATGATGCACCAGCCCCCACCCACCAGAGGAGGGAAGCCCCATGCACCCGTTGATCATCGTACTGGGCGCCGCCCTGCTGGATATCGGCGCCAACATGGCGATCAACCGCTCCATCGGTTTTCGCGACAAGGGGTGGGGCGTCCTCGGCATTCTGCTGGTGCTCTGTGCCTTCACTCTGCTCAGCGAGGCGGTCAGTACCGGCAAGATCGATCTGGCCGTGGCCTATGCCACCTGGGGCGCCATCGGCATTCTGGGCACCGCCCTCGGGGGCCTGCTGCTGTTCGGCGAGCGCCTCAGACCCGTCGGCTGGCTCGGCATGGTGGTGATGGCGGTGGCGGTCGCCCTGCTGACCACAGCATGATCCCCTCTCCAACCCCATGAAAAAAGCCGCCCTGTTCCCAGGGCGGCCTTTTCATGGTCAAACCGATCACCCGGATTGCAACAGGCAGCCTAACGCGCTGCCTCGTACAGCTCCAGCGGCAGGCCGTCGGGGTCGGCGAAGAAGGTAAAGCGCTTGCCGGTCAGCTCGTCCACCCGCACCGGCTCCACTTCCACCCCGTGCTGCTCCAGGTGGGCGATGACCCGGTCGAGATCCGCCACCCGAAACGCCAGGTGGCGCAACCCGCACGCCTCCGGCCGGGAGGGGCGCGGTGGCGGCGCCGGGAAGCTGAACAGCTCCAGCTGGCTGCCGTCCGGCAGCGCCAGATCCAGCTTCCACGACTGACGCTCGGCCCGCAGGGTCTCGGCAATGATGGGCAACCCCAGCACCTGGTGATAGAAGTGGCGCGAACGCGGATAGTCGCTGGCGATGATGGCCACGTGATGGATGGCCTCAAACAGGGGATGGGTCATGGCAATCCTTGCAAAACGGGCAGCCTGCGCTGCCCGTCTTCGTCAGTTGAAGAAACCGTTGAACCAGTTGTCCAGGGCATTCGCCGGGTCCGAGACCGGGCTGGCACAGCTCATGGGCTCGGCCAGACCGGCCAGCTTGGCCGGCACCTGGAGACTGCCGGGACAATCGCTGGCCACCCGGGCACCGCTCGAGCGGGAGAAGTTGGCCCAGCTAACCCCTTCGGGCATCTTCAGCCCCAGGCTGTTGACCCCTCGCTGGCTCATGTAGCCGCTGAACAGCTGCAAGGCGCCACTGGCACCGGTCAGCCCGGCCGGGGTGTTGTCGTCACGGCCGACCCAGACGCTCACCAGCTCGTTGTTGTCCATCCCGGCAAACCAGGAGTCACGCAGCTCGTTGGTGGTACCGGTCTTGGCTGCCATGGTGGCCCCGGGGAACTTGGCACCGAGCGCACGGGCCGTCCCCTGGCTCACCGTCTTGGTCATGGCGAACAGAGTCAGCCAGCTTGCCTGGGGATCCGTCACTCGCTTGGCCGCTTCGTCATGCTGGTAGAGCTGGCGCCCCTCGCCATTCACCACGGCCCGGATGGCCGACAGGGGCTGGGTCAACCCCTGGTTGGCAATGGGCAGGTACATCTGGTTCACCTCCATGGGCGAGAGCGCCACCGCCCCCAGCACCAGGGACGGATAGGGCTGGATCTCCTGCTGCACACCCAGCTTGTGCAGGGTATCCACCACCTTGTCCAGGCCTATCTGCATCCCGAGGTTGACGGTCGGCACGTTGAGGGAGCTGGCGAGCGCCTCCATCAGGGGCACGCTCTGGCGGAACTTGCGGTCGTAGTTCTGCGGCGTCCAGATCTGGCCATCCTGGCCGCGAATGCGGATCGGCTGATCTTTAAGCGGCGTGCCCAGGGTCAGGCCGTTGGAGAGGCCGGTCAGGTAGACCGCCGGTTTGACCAGGGAGCCAATCTGACGGCGGGCATCCAGCGCCCGGTTGAAGCCGGCGTAGCGGGGATCCCGTCCCCCCACCATGGCGACCACTTCGCCCTTGTGCCAATCGGAGACCACCATGGCCGCCTCCAGCTTCTTCTTGCCACGCTGCTTCTCGATGGTGGCCAGACCCGACTCCACCGCCTGCTCGGCGGCGTGCTGGGCGATGGGATCCAGACTGGTGAAGATCTTGAGGCCGGACTGCTTGAGCAGATCCGGGCCGAAGCGGTTCTGGATCTCCCGCTTGAGCAGCCCCATGAAGGCCGGGGTGCGGCCATAACTCATCTGGCCGCGGGCGATGATGCCAAGGGGCTGCTTGCTGGCCAGGTCATACTCGGCCTGGGTCAGGCTGCCGTGATCCGCCAGCAGTTTCAGCACCAGATCCCGGCGCGCCTTGGCCCGGTCGGGGAATCGCCAGGGATCGTAATAGGAGGGGCCCTTCACCATGCCCACCAGCAGGGCCACCTGATCGATGTCCAGCTCGTTGACCGGAATACCGAAGTAGAAGTAAGAGGCGAGCCCGAAGCCGTAGACCCCCTGGGAGAAGTTCTGCCCCAGATAGACCTCGTTGAGGTAGGCCTCCAGGATCTCGTCCTTGCTGTAGCGGTAGTCGATGAGCACCGCCATGTAGGCTTCCTGCAGTTTGCGCCACAGGCTGCGCTCACGGGTCAGGAAGAAGTTCTTGGCGAGCTGCTGGGTGAGCGTACTGCCCCCCTGCACGGTGCGACCCGCCAGCAGGTTGGCTGCCATGGCGCGCATGATGGCCACCGGCGAGACACCGCCGTGCTGGTAGAAGTCCCTGTCTTCCGTGGTGAGCAGCGTCACCAGCAGGCTGTCCGGCACCTCGGAGAGGCGTACCAGCAGGCGGTCTTCCCGATCCTCGGTGTTGAGGCGATCGAGCAGCACCGGGTCCATCTGGGCATAGCCGAGCTGGCGCTGGTTCTCCAGGGACTGGATCCCCTCGAGGCGCGCCCCGTTGAAGGTGAGACGCAGGCCACGGGCGCCGTCGGCACCGTCGTGGAACTCGAACGGCCGGCGCACCAGCTCGATGCGGTTGCCGCTCACCGCGTACTCACCCGGGGTATGAGGCTGACGCACCTGCTTGTAGCTCAGCATGTTGAGCTCGCGCAGCATCTGGGTCTGGGAGAGCCGCTGGCTGGGATAGAGCTCCAGCGGGCGGCTGTAGACCATCACCGGCAACTGCCACTTCTCGCCGTCGAAGCGCTCGCGCACCTTGGTGTCGAGATAGATGCCAAACACCACCATGAAGGCCGCCACCACCAGAGAGAGCTTGAAGCCCAGCCAGAACAGGGTGCGCCAGATGGTGCGTTTGGGCGCTGCCTTCTTGGGCGTGCGCTTGCGTCGTTGGGTTGCCATAAATCCTCTTGTCGTTCTCCTCGCCATCCCGCTGATGCGAGCGGCCTGCGATGCCTGTTGTGGAGGGGACTGTGCCACCGCCATCTTGTTCTGATCGTACCGACCGATCACTGCCCCGTCGGCTACTCCTGCAATCCCATCTTTTTCTTGGTCACCCGGGTCGGCATCGCCTCCAGCGGGTTGTCCGGCCAGTAGTGACGGGGGTAGCGCCCCTTCATCTCTTTTTTCACCTGCTCATAGGATCCCGCCCAGAAGGCGGCGAGATCCGCGGTGATCTGCAAGGGGCGCTGGGCCGGGGAGAGCAGCTCCACCACCAGGGGGACCCGGCCATCGGCCACGCATGGGGTCGCGCCCAGCCCGAACATCTCCTGGATGCGCACCGGGATCGCCGGCGCCTGACCAGGCTGGTAGCGGATCCGTACCCGGCTGCCGGTCGGTGCGGTGAAGTGGCTCGGCAGCGCCTCGTCCAGCCGCCTTGGCAGGGGCCAGGGCAGAGACTGGCGCAGGATGTCGCTCATGTCGAGCCGCTTCAACTGCTCCAGCCGGGTCATGCCGCTCACCGCTGGCAGCAGCCACTGCTCGAGGTCGGCCAGCAGGCTCTCCTCATCCATGGCGGGCCAGGCTTCGTCGGGCAGCCAGTCGCGGGCGCAGCGCAAGCGGGCCAGCAGCCCCTCGCTGCTCTCGTCCCAGGGCAGCACGTGCAGCCCCTTGCGCCGAATGCCCTGCAGCAGGCAGCGCCCCTTCTGTTCATCGGAGAGATCCGTCAGCGGCCGCTGGCCGAGCACCAGCTCGCCGAGCACCTGCTGGCGCTCCGCACGCACCCGTTCCTCCCGATCATCCCAGTCGAACCACTGGCGCTCGCCGACCAGCTCGGGCAGCTGGCGCACCAGTTCATCCAGCGCCACCGGCTCGGCGATGAAAATGCGGCTGCCGCGCTCGTTCTGACCCATTTCGACGGCCACGATGGCCCCCTGCCCCTGGCAGGGATGCCCTTCTACCAGATCGCAGCTCACCCCGCCACTGAGCTGATAGCGGCTGCCACTGCGCAGCTTGCCGATGCGATCGGGCCAGGCGAGGGCGCACAGCAACCCCAGCCATTGACCCTGCGGGCTGCTTGCCCGCACGCCGAGCCGCTCGAACCAGCGGGCCGCCCCCTGGCGCAGGGCGCCCTGACGGCGGTGGAACAGCACGGACAGGCGCTCCGATCCTCGCAGATCTTCTTCCAGCAGCGCCACCAGGAAAGCCGCATCGGCGACAATCCCTGTCAGACCCTCGGATTCCAGCTCCCGGGCCCGCAGCAACATGCGGGCGAGGCGGGGATGGGTGCCGAAGGCCGCCATGGCACGGCCTGCCGGGGTAAGTTGTTGCTCACCTTCCGGGGCCATGGCGCCCAGGGCCACCAGCAACCGCCGGCCGCTGGCCACGGCGGCAGGGGGCGGCATGTCCAGCAGGGGCAGCGCCTCCACCCGGGCCCCCCACTGGGCGGCGTCCATCAGCAGGCCGGTGAGCTCTTGCGTCAGGATGTCGGGGGGACTCTGCTCGGCGAGGCGCTCCTGCACCTCGCAGCTCCAGAGCCGGTAACAGACGCCGGGGCCAAGCCGCCCTGCCCGCCCCGCCCGCTGGGTGGCGGAGGCTTTGGCGATGGGCCGGGTCTCCAGCCGGGTGACGCCGCTCTTGATATCGAAGGTGGCGCGCCGCTCCAATCCGCTGTCGATGACCACGGAGATCCCCTCGATGGTGAGGGAGGTCTCCGCCACGTTGGTGGTGAGCACCAGCTTGCGACGACCCGCAGGCGCAGGCTCGATGGCCGCCTGCTGGGCCGCGAGGTCAAGACGGCCATAGAGGGGAGCCAGGGTCACATCCCCTGGCAACCGCCCTTCCAGCCACTGTGCCAGCCGCTCTATCTCCCCCTGTCCCGGCAGGAACACCAGGGCACTGCCAGCCTGACTGGCGAGCGCCTCCAGCACCACGGCGCCGACCTGGGGTTCCAGCCACTGCTGGCGATTGGCGGGGCGATAGTGGTACTCGATGGGAAAGCCGCGCCCCTCGGAGCGCACCACGGGGGCGCCTGGCAGCAGGCGCTCCAGGGCCATGCCATCCAGAGTGGCGGACATCACCAAGAGCTTGAGATCATCGCGCAACCCCTGCTGGCTTTCGATGGCGAAGGCCAGCGCGGTATCGGCGTGCAGGCTGCGCTCGTGGAACTCGTCAAAGATGACGAGCGACACGCCGCTGAGCTCAGGATCCTGCTGCAGCATCCGGGTCAGCACCCCCTCGGTCACGATCTCGAGCCGGGTCTGGCTGCTGGTGCGGCTCTCCCCGCGCACTCGCAAGCCGATGCGCTCGCCCACCTTCTCCCCCAGCTGACGCGCGAGGAAGCTCGCGATGTTGCGCGCCGCGAGGCGCCTGGGCTCCAGCATGATGATGCGCCCGGGCAGCCGGTGCTGGCGCACCAGCTCCAGGGGCAGCAGGGTCGATTTGCCAGCGCCGGGGGGCGCCTGCAGGATCACGCTGGTATGGTTGTCGAGGGCTGCAAAGAGTTCGGGCAACACCGGGACGATGGGGAGGGAAGACAAAGCGATGGGCACCTTCTGTGACACTTCTGAAAAGGGGTCCATTCTGCCACAGCCTCCCGGCCATCGTAAGCGCCCCTGCCGGGCAGGGGCAGGAAGCGTCAGGTGCAACACGGCAAGACATCCCGGGAGCGGCTGCCATAGAATGGCCCTTATCCGATGCCCATCACGAGGACCGACACGCCGCATGCCCAAACTCTTCTTTGCCCTGCCCCTGCCAGAGCTTGCCCCCGAGCTTGCGACCTGGCGAGACCAGCGCCCCTGGCCCGGCCAGCCGGTGCCCGAGAGCAACCTGCACCTGACCCTGGCCTTTCTCGGGGAGGCCGACGAAGCGACCCAGGCTCGCCTGATCGCGGCCGCCGAGCGACAGCACTGCCCCCCTTTCAGCGTCCATCTGGATCAGACCGGCTGGTTTCAGCGCGCCAAAGCCGCCTGGGTGGGGCCCGGTGAGTGGCCGAACGAGCTGACCGTGCTCGCGAGGGCGCTGCGCCGCCACGGTGAAAAGCTCGGGCTGGGCAACGGCGAGCAGGGCTATCGCCCCCACGTCACCCTGTCGCGCAAGGCGGGCGAGGCCCCCGGCGAGCTGCCTGCGCCGGATTTTCTGCTCAGGGCCGATCGCTTCTGCCTCTATCAATCCGTCAGCACGCCGGACGGCGTCCACTACGAACCGCTCGCCTGCTGGCCCCTGCGGGCCCGCGTCAAAAACCCGCACCGCGAGGAGCTCACCCCATGATCTTCGATCCCCCCCTGCAGTCCGGGCAGCTGATCTCCCGCTACAAGCGCTTCCTGACGGATGTGGCGCTCGACAACGGCGAGGTGATCACCATCCACTGCGCCAATACCGGTGCCATGACCGGCTGCGCCCTGCCGGGCACCCGGGTCTGGTACTCCACATCCGACAACCCCAAGCGCAAGCTGCCAAACACTTGGGAAATCGCCGAGAGCCCGGCGGGTCACTTCATCTGCGTCAACACGGCCCGTGCCAACCAGATCGCCCGGGAGCTCATCGAACAGGGCGCTCTCGCCCCCCTGGCAGGCTATGCCAGGCTGCGCACCGAAGTGAAATACGGGGAAGAGAACAGCCGCATCGACCTGCTGCTGGAAGATGACCACAGGCCGGATTGTTACATCGAGGTGAAATCCGTCACCCTGCTCGACGAGCGGGAGCAACCCGGCATGGGGTACTTCCCCGATGCGGTCACCACCCGCGGCGCCAAGCACTTGCGTGAATTGATGGCCATGAAGGCGGCAGGGCACCGGGCCGTGCTGCTGTTCATGGTATTGCACTCCGGCATCGCGAGAATGCGCCCTGCAGCCCATATCGATCCGCACTATAGTCAGCTTGTTGAACAGGCGATGGCGGCAGGGGTTGAAATTTTATGCTATCGCCCCCATGTTGGGGTGCAGGGCATGGTGGCTCAGGATTTTATCCCATTTGAATCTGACCATATGCTACCCGAGGGCAGAGAATAAATGCAGAAGTGGGTAACATTATTGATAAGGCTTGTTTGCCTCCCGTTGACCCTTCTGCTATAGATGTCGCCCTCAATTTATGGATGGCACGGGTAGCGTGCTGAATTAGGAGACAGGGCATGCCAACAGGCGAAAACAGGAAATCTCTGGGCCCCCTGGCCATTGCGGGTGTAGAGCCTTACCAGATGAAAGCCGGTGAGGAGTACATGAATGACCAACAGAAGGTACATTTTCGCAAGATCCTGGGAGCCTGGCGCAACCAACTGATGCAGGAAGTTGACCGCACCGTCGACCACATGAAGGATGAGGCTGCCAACTTCCCGGATCCCGTGGATCGCGCCGCGCAAGAAGAAGAGTTTGCTCTCGAACTGCGCACCCGCGACCGTGAACGCAAGCTGATCAAGAAGATCGAGAAAACCTTGCTGCTGCTCGAAGAAGATGACTTCGGTTACTGCGAGCATTGCGGCATCGAGATCGGCATCCGCCGTCTGGAAGCCCGTCCGACCGCAGACCTCTGCGTGGACTGCAAGACGCTGGCCGAGATCAAGGAAAAACAGATGGCTGGCTGATGCCGCCCATCCACAGAAACGAAAAGGGAGCCTAGGCTCCCTTTTTTATTGAGCTTTTGGTCGGGCCGTCCCAGAATGCAGCCTCAATGCATCGCCTACCCGAACTGCCATGGTCATGACATCCCCCCCCTCCCGACGCCCCTATGTGGGCCGCTTCGCCCCCTCGCCGTCCGGTCCGCTCCACTTCGGATCCCTGGTCGCCGCCCTTGGCAGCTTCTTGCAGGCCAGGGCGCAGCAGGGCCGCTGGCTAGTGCGCATCGAAGACATCGACCCCCCGCGGGAGATGCCGGGAGCGGCTGACCTTATCCTCACCACCCTGGAGGCACACGGTCTTGGCTGGGATGGGGAGGTGATGTTCCAGAGCGCGCGCCATGGCCGCTATGACGAGATCATCGATCAGCTCTATCGGGCCGGGGATCTCTACTGGTGCCGCTGTACCCGGCGCGAAATCATGGCCGCAGGGGGATTCTACAACGGTCATTGCCGCGCCCTGGGGCTGACCGCCGAGGGGTGTGCCGCCCGTTTGCGCCAGCACCACCCGGTCTATCGGTTCGAGGATGCGCTTCAGGGAGAGATCTCCGTCCCCGCGGCGCTGGCGGAGGAGGACTTCATCGTGCGCCGCCGGGACGGGCTCTACGCCTACAACCTGGCGGTGGTGGTGGATGACATGGACAGCGGCATCACCGAGATCGTCCGCGGCGCCGATCTGCTGGAACCCACGGTGCGCCAGATTGCCCTCTACCAGACTCTGGGGGCTGCCGTCCCCGATTGGGTGCACCTGCCGCTGGCGGTGCAAGCGGATGGCAACAAGCTCTCCAAGCAGAACCATGCGCCGGCGCTGTCGCAGGACGAGGTACGACCGGCCCTGTGGCAGGCGTTGCACTTTCTCGGTCAGTGCCCGCCGCCCGAGCTGATGGCGAGCCGGATCGACGAGATCATCGGCTGGGGCATCGCCCACTGGCAGCTGGCCCGGGTGCCCCGCCAGCAGAAGATCCCGCAAGGGCAAAGCTAGCCCCGGCTGCATTTCTTGCCCCAAAAGGACCAATCAAGGGGAAGCAGGCCACACCGTTTCTCATTTGGTTGGGGCTGAGCTATGATAGGCCGCTATTTTTTTGGCCTCCCGTCAATTTGAAGTCATAACGAGGTGTACCATTTTTTCCCAGATCGCAAACTTTTGCCGCAAAGTGCTCGGCAAGGAAGACGGCGAGCAGTCGGTGGAGTCCCCCATTCCGGCCCGTGTCGCCGGACAGCGCCGTACCTTGAGCCGTGACCAGCACCCGATTTCGCGCAAAGAGATCAGCGAGAATGCCCTCAAGGTGCTCTATCGCCTGAACAAGGGGGGCTATGAGGCCTACCTGGTCGGCGGCGGCGTCCGTGACCTGCTGCTCGGGAAGACCCCCAAGGATTTCGACATCGCCACCGACGCGACGCCGGAGCAGATCAAGGCGCTGTTCAGCAACTGCCGCCTCATCGGCCGCCGTTTCCGCCTGGCCCACATCGTCTTTGGTCGTGACGTGATCGAAGTGGCCACCTTCCGGGGTCACCACCATCAGGTCAATACCAGCAAGCATGTGTCGGCCCAGTCCGATGAAGGCATGCTGCTGCGGGACAACGTCTACGGCACCATCGAAGAGGATGCCGAGCGTCGCGACTTTACCGTCAACGCCCTCTACTACAGCGCCAAGGATTTCACCCTGCACGATTTCGAGGGCGGGCTGGAAGATCTGGCCGCGCGCAGGCTGGAGCTCATCGGTGACCCCGAGACCCGTTACCGGGAAGATCCGGTGCGCATGCTGCGCGCCGTGCGCTTCGCCGCCAAGCTCGACATGACCATCAGCCCGCGTACCGCCGCGCCCATCCGGGAGCTGGCCCCGCTGCTGCAGGACATCCCGGCCGCCCGCCTGTTCGAGGAGACCCTCAAGCTGTTCCTGGCGGGGGACGGTCTGGCCACCTACAAGTTGCTGCGGGAATACGGGCTGTTCCAGCCGCTGTTCCCCCAGGTAGCCGCCCTGTTCACGCCCCACGGCAACTCGCCCTACGAGCAGTTCATCGAGCAGGCGCTGATGGACACCGATACCCGGGTCCGTGAAGAGAAGCGCGTCACCCCCGCCTTCCTCTACGCCACCCTGCTGTGGGGTGCCGTCGAGGCCCGCGGCCGCGTGCTGGAAAACGAGAGCGGTCTGCCCTGGTACGACGCCTTCATGCTGGCCATCAACGAGGTGCTGGACAACCAGGTGCGGATCATCGCCGTGCCACGCCGCTTCACCACGGACGTGCGCGACATCTGGGCCCTGCAGCAGCGCCTGACCCGCCGCCAGGGCAAACACCCCGAGCGCGCCATGGAGCATCCGAAATTCCGTGCGGCCTTCGACTTCCTGTTGCTGCGCAACCGGGTCGAGCGCGGCCTCGGCGAGCTGGCGAGCTGGTGGGAGCGCTATGTTGCCTCCAACCCGGATGTGCGCCCGCAACTGCAACGGGAGGCGACCCGCCGCCCGGCGAGCGGCGAGCGCGCCGACTCCCGCAGCGGTGATGGCGAGAAGCGCAGCGGCAATGGCCGCAACCGCCGTCGCCCCCGTCGCCGCAAGCCGAAGTCGGCAGAGTAAGGATCCGCCGATGATCGAGGTCTTCGTCGCCATCGGCTCCAACCTGGCCGACCCCCTCGGCCAGGCTCGTCGCGCCATCGCCGCGCTGGCGACCCTGCCCGAGTCAGAGCTGCTGCAGACCTCCCACCTTTACGGCAGCCGCCCCATGGGCCCTGCGGATCAGCCGGACTACGTCAATGCCGTGGCGCGCCTTGCCACCCGCCTCAGCCCTCTGGCGCTGCTGGACGAGCTGCAGCGCATCGAGCAGGCACAGGGGCGAGTGCGCAAGGATGAGCGCTGGGGCCCCCGGACCCTGGATCTCGATCTGCTGCTGTACGGCGACGAGGTCATCCGGCATGAGCGCCTGACGGTGCCTCACTATGGCATGAAGGAGCGGGAGTTCGTCCTGCTGCCCCTTGCCGAGATAGCCCCCTCCCTGGTGCTGCCCTGCGGCACCCCGCTCACCGAACTGGTTGCCCGCTGCCCGCGCAATGGACTCGCGATCCTGGCCGGTGCAGCAGGCGAGTAGAGAAGAGTAGGAACAACGTAATGAGCAAGATCACCACTACCCACCTGCAGAAGATGAAGCAGGACGGACAGAAAATCACCGCCATCACCGCCTATGACGCCACCTTCGCCAAGCTGTTCGACGACGAGGGCGCCCAGGTGCTGCTAATCGGCGACTCCCTCGGCATGGTATTGCAGGGCGGAGACGACACCCTGGCGGTCAGCATGGACGAGATGGTCTATCACACCCGCTGCGTGGTGCGCGGCACCACCAATGCCCTGGTGGTGACCGACATGCCGTTCATGAGCTACGCCACCCCGGAGCAGACCTACCAGAACGCGGCGCGCCTGATGGCGGCCGGTGCCCGCATGGTGAAGATGGAAGGGGGGGACTGGCTGTGCGACTCCATCCGCCACCTGACCCGTAACGGGGTGCCGGTGTGCGGCCATCTCGGCCTGACCCCGCAATCCGTCCACGTGTTTGGCGGCTTCAAGGTGCAGGGGCGCGACGAGTTCCATGCCCAGGAGATCTACCGCCAGGCGCTGGAGCTGCAAGCGGCTGGCATCCAGTTGCTGGTACTCGAGTGCGTGCCCGTCTCTCTGGCAGAGCGCATCACCAAGGCGCTGCGCATTCCGGTGATCGGCATCGGTGCCGGCCCTGCCACCGACGGCCAGATCCTGGTGATGCACGATGCCTTCGGCATCACCTCCGGTTATGTGCCCAAGTTCACCAAGAACTTCCTGGCCGAGACCGGTGACATGCGTGCCGCCATTCGTCTCTACGTGCAGCAGGTGAGCGAGGGGACCTTCCCCGGCCCCGAGCACTGCTTCAACTGACTTTCTGTCGTCATGAGCGCGGGGGGCTGTGCCCCCGTCTCGCCCTCCCCCCTGACGACCCCCTCTTTTATTGATTCATCTGAAGGTGAACTGACGATGTTGGTTGTGAACAATCCCGCCGCGCTGCGCGAGCAGATCGGTCAATGGCATCGCGAAGGCCGCGCCATCGCATTCGTGCCCACCATGGGCAATCTGCATCAGGGTCATCTCACCCTGGTCGAGGAGGCCCGCCGCCATGGCGACAAAGTGGTAGTCAGCATCTTTGTGAACCCCTTGCAGTTCGACAAGGCCGAGGATCTCGCCAACTACCCCCGCACCCTGGAGCAGGATTGCGCCGCCCTGGAGGCCGCCGGTGTGGACTTGGTCTTCACCCCGACGCCGGAGATCATGTATCCCCAGGGGCTCGCCAGCCACACCTTCGTCGAGGTGCCCGGCATCTCCAGCCTGCTGGAAGGGGCGCTGCGTCCGGGGCATTTTCGCGGGGTCAGTACCGTGGTCACCAAGCTGTTCAATCTGGTACAACCGAACGTGGCCTGCTTTGGCGAGAAGGATTACCAGCAGCTCGCGCTCATTCGCAAGATGGTGGCCGACATGGCCATGCCCATCGAGATCGTGGGCGTGCCGACCGTGCGGGCCGAAGACGGGCTGGCCCTCTCTTCGCGCAACGGCTATCTGACCGCTGCCGAACGGGCCATCGCCCCCGAGCTCGCGCGCACCATGAACTGGATTGCCGGGCAGATTGAAGCGGGGAACAGTCACCTCCCCTCCCTGGTTGCCCAGGCCAGCCAACGCCTCGACAACGCGGGATTCAGGACGGATGCCATCGACATCGTCGATGCCGACACCCTGGAATCCGCCAGCGCCGAGAGCCAGCGCCTGGTGATCCTGATGGCCGCCTATCTGGGCAAGGCCCGCCTCATCGACAACCGGGTCGTCGCCCTGCGGGGTTGAGACACGGCAAGGAGACCACGATGTCCAAGAAGGTTTACTGCATCGCCCAGTTCCAGCCCAAGCCGGGTCAGGAGCAGGCCCTGTTCCGCGTCCTGCAAGGGCTCGAACCCGACACCCTGCGTGAAGATGGCTGCCTGCAGTACATCGTCACCCGCCATATCCAGAGCCCCTTTGCCGAGGGGGAGAGCTTCCCCATCGTCTTCAACGAGATCTGGCGCGACATGGCGAGCTTCGAGGCCCACTGCCAGCGCGCCGGTATCAAGGCCTTCTTCGAGCGCTACTGCCTCGCGGATGATGGCCTCGCGGCCAAGTGGAACGTCTGCGTCTACAGCGACGAGCCCGCGGACTACGATGCCCCGGCCCTCTGAGACCGACATGTGCAAATAAAAAGGCGCCCGAGGGCGCCTTTTTGCTGGCGGGTTTGCGCCTCAGTGGCGCAGACCGGTGCCGCGGGAGATGAGCCACCAGGCCATCCCGTAGAGCACCAGGATGAAGCCGATGATGATGAGATAGGCGGTGCCGAGGGGCACGTCGGAGATCCCGAGGAAGCCGTAGCGGAACGCGTTCACCATGTAGATGATGGGGTTCACCTGGGAAACCCCCTGCCAGAACGGCGGCAGCAGGGTGATGGAGTAGAAGACGCCCCCCAGATAGGTCAGGGGAGTCAGGATGAAGGTCGGGATGATGCTGATGTCATCGAACGACTTCGCGAACACCGCGTTGATGAGCCCCCCCAGGGAGAAGAGGATGGAGGTGAGCAGCACGGTCACGCAGACGCTGAACAGGTGATGGATCTGCAGCGGCACGAAGAACAGCGACACCAGGGTGACGATGAGGCCGACACAGAGGCCGCGCGCCACGCCACCGCCCACATACCCCGCGATGATGATGTAGTTGGGCACCGGCGCCACCAGCAGCTCCTCCACGTTGCGCTGGAACTTGGCGCTGTAGAAGGAGGAGGCGACGTTGGAGTAGGAGTTGGTGATGACCGACATCATGATGAGGCCGGGTACGATGAACTCCATGTAGCTGAAGCCCCCCATGTCACCGATGCGCGAGCCGATGAGGTTGCCGAAGATGACGAAGTAGAGGCTCATGGTGATGGCGGGCGGCACCAGGGTCTGGATCCAGATCCGGGTGAAGCGGCTCACTTCCTTGGCCAGAATGCTCTTGAAGGCGATGTAATAGGTCATGGGGTTCATGCTTTGCGACCCTCCTCTACCAGATTGACGAACAGCTCTTCCAGCCGGTTCGCCTTGTTGCGCATGCTGAGCACCTTCACCCCCTGGGCGGAGAGCTGCTCGAACAGGCTGTTGAGGGACTGGCTCTTCTCCAGCTCCACTTCCAAGGTGTTCTCATCCTGCATCCGGCCGTTGAACTCGGGCAGGGCTGGTACGATGGAGCCCGGCACCAGATCCAGCAAGAAGGTCTCGCGACCCAGCTTGCCGAGCAGGCTCTTCATGCTGGTGTTCTCGATGAGGCGGCCCTTGTCGATGATGCCGATGTTGCGGCACAGCATCTCGGCCTCTTCCAGGTAGTGGGTGGTCAGGATGATGGTCACCCCCTGCTCGTTGAGATCCTTGAGGAAACTCCACATGGAACGGCGGATCTCGATGTCCACCCCGGCGGTCGGCTCATCCAGGATCAGCAGCTTGGGCTCATGCATCAGGGCGCGGGCAATCATCAACCGGCGCTTCATGCCACCGGAGAGAGTGCGGGCGGCCATGTCGCGCTTGTCCCACAGATCGAGCTGGCGCAGGTACTTCTCGGCGCGCACCTTGGCCTCGGCCCGCGGCACTCCATAGAAACCGGCCTGGTGAGTCACTATCTGGCTCACCTTCTCGAACTGGCTGAAGTTGAACTCCTGGGGCACCAGGCCGAGCTGGGACTTGGCCAGCTCCAGATCGGTATCGATGTCATGACCGAATACCTTCACCTTGCCGGCGCTCTTGTTGACCAGTGAGCTGATCACGCCGATGGTGGTGGATTTGCCCGCCCCGTTGGGACCGAGCAGGGCGAAGAAATCCCCCTGTTTGACGGTGAGATCGATGCCCTTGAGGGCTTCGACGCCCCCCTGATAGGTCTTCTTCAGACCGCTGATTTCCAATGCGTTCATTGCAACCCCTGTGATGGATGAGCCCATCTCGAGACAGAAAAGGCGGCTGTGACGCCGCCTGAAGACAGTCGATGGCGGGCCGGCCAGCCTGCCTTGCTACTTCGGACCCGGCTTACTCTTGCGGTACCACCTTGCCGATGAAAGGCAGGTTACGGTACTTCTGGGCGTAGTCAATGCCACAGCCCACCACGAACTCGTCCGGGATGGAGAAGCCAAGCCAGTCCACCGGCACCTGAACCTCGCGGCGGGACGGTTTGTCCAGCAGGGTGCAGATGGCCAGGGATTTCGGCTCGCGCAGGGAGAGGATCTCGCGCACCTTGTTGAGGGTGTAACCGGTGTCGATGATGTCCTCCACGATCACCACGTCCTTGCCTTTGATGTCGTCATCCAGATCCTTGAGGATGCGCACGTCACGGGTGCTGTGCATGCCGGAGCCATAGCTGGAGGCAGTCATAAAGTCCAGGGTGATGGGCAACTGGCACTGACGGCAGAGATCCGCCAGGAAGACGCAGGAGCCGCGCAACAGGCCGATCATGACCACTTCCTCGGAGCCCTGGTAACGGGCGGTAATCTCTTCACCCAGCGTGGCGATCCGGGCTGCAACCTCGGCCTCGGGGATCATCACCTCGACAATGTGTTTCATCACATACTCCAATAATGACCAAAGGGTTATTGGCCGTTCATTAACGTCAAAACCGAGGATTCTACCACTCCAACCAGTGGGCGTCAGGCATACGTGATGCTTTTATCGGCTTATTTTAATTGATAGAGTTAGCAAGCCTTCGGGCATTATCGGTGACAATACTATAAACACCATAATCAATAACTATTAGATGAAAAAACTATGGAACCACGCGCAGAAATAAGACGTCGAACCCGGCTTTCGCCGGAGGCTCGCCGTGATCAATTGATGGAGTGTGCCGTCGAGGTATTTTCCCGTCGCGGCATCGGCCGTGCGGGGCATGCCGAGATAGCCGAACAGGCAAAGGTCTCGGTTGCGACCGTTTTTAACTATTTCAATACTCGTGAAGATCTGGTCGACGAAGTGCTGACAGAAATCGAAGCCTTCGTACAGCAGATCCTCGAACAGGCCTACAACGGTCAGGGCTCCGCCAGGGAGAGCATTCACCGCCACGTGAAGCTGTTCGTTGACGCCGCCTATGACAAGCCCGATCACGCCAGCATCTGGCTGGAGTGGAGCTCCTCGGTGCGGGAAGAAGTGTGGCCTCGCTACACTCGGCTGCTGGACAAGGCGCTGGAGCGCATTGCCCCCCACCTGCAACGGGCCATCGACAACGGCGAGATCCAGAGCGTGCTGTCGGCGCAGGATCTGGCCCGCTCCCTGACCGGTTTTGGCTATGTGATGATGCAGATGATCAATCAGCCGCAGCGTCCGAGCCGGGAAGAGGTGACGGATTTCCTGTTCAAGTACGTGACGGCCCCCATCCAGGCCAGCTGACTCGCGCAGATGTTGACAAAGCGGCGCCGGGCTTTACGCCCGGCGCCGCTTTTTTGTCCGCTCCCCGCCGTATCAGTGGCTGGCATAACCCCAGCGACTGGTCAACTCATGCTCGACACCCAGGTGGTCGAGGATGCGGGCGACCATGAAGTCCACCAGATCCTCGATGCTTTTGGGTTCATGGTAGAACCCTGGCGCCGCCGGCATGATGGTCACACCAAGACGGGCAAGCTTGAGCATGTTCTCCAGATGGATCGCCGAGAAGGGGCTCTCCCGGGGCACCAGGATGAGCTGGCCGCGCTCCTTGATCACCACGTCCGCCGCCCGCTCCAGCAGGTTGTCCGAGGTGCCGTTGGCGATCGCCGAGACGGTGCCCATGGAGCAGGGACAGACCACCATCTGTTTGGGGGCCGCCGAGCCGGAGGCCACCGGCGAGAACCACTCCTCCTTGCCGCAGGCGACGATCTGACCCTCTTTGGCACCATAATGGCGACAGAGGTACGCCGACAGCTCCCTGGGGGAGCCCGGCCAATCCTGCTGTTGCTCGGTCTTGAGCACAACCCTGGCCGCCGAGGAGGCGAGCAGGAAGATCCGATAGTCCGCCTGCACCAGGCATTCCAGAAGGCGCAGGGCATAGGGAGCGCCGGAGGCGCCGGTCAGCGCCAGGGTGATGGCCTTGTTCATGATGCGCTCTGCAGCTCCTTGAGGCGGGCGATCAGCTTGTCGTGAATGCCGCCGAAGCCGCCGTTGCTCATGATCAGAATATGATCCCCTGGGCGGCTCTCGGCCACCAGGGCGCCAATCAGGGCATCAAGGGCCTCGAATACCCGGGCAGGCCGGGTCATGTGGGCCGTCACCTCCCCCAGATCCCAGCCGATGTTGGGGGGCTGGAAGAAGAACACCTCGTCGGCGCCGTCAAAGCAACCGGCCAGCTCCTCCTTGTGAACCCCGAGCTTCATGGTGTTGGAGCGGGGCTCCAGCACCGCCATGATGCGGGCCTTGCCCACCTTGGCGCGCAGGCCGCCCAGGGTGGTCTCGATGGCGGTGGGGTGATGGGCGAAGTCATCGTAGACGCTGATGCCGGCCACTTCCCCTTTCAGCTCCATGCGCCGCTTGGGGGACTTGAACTGGCAGAGGGCGTTGATCCCGTGCTCCACCATGACACCGGCATGGCGGGCGGCGGCGATGGCCATCAGACCGTTGTTGACGTTGTGCTCGCCGATGCACTCCCAGTGCACCTCCCCCTGTTTCACGCCATCCAGCCACACCTCGAAGGCGGAGCCGTCATCGGCCAGCTTGACCGCCTTCCACTTGGCGTCGTCCTGGCCCACCAGCTCCACTTCGCTCCAGCAGCCCATCTCGCGCACGGCGGTGAGGTTGTCATCGCCTTTGGGGAAGAGCACCCGGCCGTTGCTCGGCACGGTGCGCATCAGGTGGTGGAACTGGCGCTGGATGGCGGCGAGATCCGGGAAGATGTCGGCGTGGTCGAACTCCAGGTTGTTCATCACCAGGGTGCGCGGGTGGTAGTGGACAAACTTGGATCGCTTGTCGAAGAAGGCGCAGTCATATTCGTCCGCTTCAATCACAAAGAAGGGAGCCGAGCCGAGACGGGCGGAAACCGGGAAGTTGCCCGGCACGCCGCCGATGAGGAAACCGGGTTCCAGCTTGGCATACTCCAGCACCCAGGCCAGCATGCTGGCGGTGGTGGTCTTGCCATGGGTGCCCGCGACGGCCAGCACCCAGCGATCCTTCAGCACGTGCTCCAGCAGCCACTGAGGGCCAGAGATATAGGGCAGATTGCGGTCCAGCACATATTCCACACAGGGGTTGCCACGGCTCATGGCATTGCCGATCACCACCAGATCCGGCGCCGGATCGAGCTGGGAGGGGTCGTAGCCTTCGGTCAGTTCGATGCCCTGTTGCTCGAGCTGGGTGCTCATGGGGGGATAGACGTTGGCGTCGGAGCCGGTCACCCGATAGCCAAGCTGTTTTGCCAACACCGCCAGACCACCCATGAAGGTGCCGCAGATCCCGAGAATGTGAATGTGCATACCGCTGCCTTTTCCAGTAAAGGGAGTGCGCATTCTAGGGTCTGTTGACCCGGTGGCACAAGCCGCGCCCATGGGGAGCGAAGGCATCGGCGCCCGCAGACGACAGAAATCGGGCAAGCGCGGGGAAAAGCCCCCCTCCGCCACGCCACCCGGCCCTTGAAATATGGTCATTTGACGGGACATCGCTATAATGTCGGCCTGCAAACTTGACTCCAACACTCAAAGGAAACGTCATGAGCCTGAACCTGGTACCGGCCGGCAAGAGCCTGCCTGACGACATCTACGTCATCATCGAAATCCCGCAGAACGCCGACCCGATCAAATACGAAGTCGACAAGGACAGCGGCGCCATCTTCGTTGACCGTTTCATGTCCACCCCGATGTTCTACCCGTGCAACTACGGTTACGTGAACGCCACCCTGTCCCTGGACGGGGATCCGGTCGACGTGCTGGTTCCGACTCCCTACCCGCTGCTGGCCGGCTCCGTCATCCGCTGCCGCCCGGTCGGTGTGCTGAAGATGACCGACGAATCAGGCGAAGACGCCAAGATCGTGGCCGTTCCCCACTCCAAGCTGACCAAGCAGTACGATCACATCCAGGATGTGAACGATCTGCCCGAGCTGCTGAAAGCCCAGATCCAGCACTTCTTCGAGCGCTACAAAGAGCTGGAAGCGGGCAAGTGGGTCAAGGTGGAAGGTTGGGGCGACAAGGCCGCTGCCGAAGCCGAGATCAAGACCTCTGCCGAGCGTTACGCTGCAAAATAAGCGTATCCCTCGCAAAAAAAGGCGCCTTATGGCGCCTTTTTTATTGGTCGTTGCGGGGACGCTCCGGGGGGATCCCCCTGGATATAGAGGTCGCGCCCGTTTTGCCGATAGGGGCGGTAATAGTCATCACCGCAGCGATATTCCTGACCGGCACCTCCCACCAGATCGCAGTTGACCGGCAGCACCTCCAGCCACTTGATGGCCTGCTGGAAGCGCAGCCACTCCTGCCATTCATGCTCCCGGGCCAGCTGATCCCGCAGGGCGAAGGTATCCGCGCTGGACAATCCCTGATTGACGATGACCTGCCCCGCCAGCGCTGGCGTGGCCACCAATATCAGCAGAAACCGTGAAACAAGCTTCATGATGATTTCCCCCATGACTTATTTCCTGAATTAAATTTAAAGTCAGATCAGATAATTACCAATATATCTGTCACCAGACCAATCCAAATGCCGGTCACTCACCTAGTTGTTTATTATCAACCCAGGCGGAGGCGCACCATGAAACTGGCACAAGGCTTTCTGTGCAGTCTGCTCTTCGGCACCATGGCGCAGGCCAACGAGATCAACCTGAGCTGGCAGTGGCAATCTGCGGATGGTCAGCAAAAGCACCTGCAATTGACGGCGGATGAGCGCACCTTTTCAGCCAGCCGTCACGAGATGACACAGCTCGACACCGCCCTCAACTTCCCGCTGGAAACACTCTACTCCTACATCAGTCCGCGCCTCTACAACAGCATCAACCAGATCAACCAGCACAGCCCGGAGACGGCCACCAAGTTCCGCAACCTGGAACAGGCCTTTACCCTGCACGACAGCAGCCTCGAATCCGCCCAGTTCTGGCAGGCCTACCGGCAATATCAGGAGGACGCCTTCTACGAGATGCGGGTCCAGCCCTGCGTGCACCCGGCCAATCAGAAGCTGCCCTGTGTGCGCCCCAACTACTCCCAGCTGTTCTATCAGTTCAAGGGAGACCTCAAACCCCTGGCACAGCAGTTTTCGGCCAAGGATCTCGCCACCAGCGTCATCCTGCTGCAGGAGTGGCTGAGCGGCATCCCCACCCCGCCCGAGCAGATGGACCACTTCGCTCCGCCCTTGCAGGCCCTGCAGGACAACAAGGCCGACAGCGACGAGAAGGCGCTGCTCATGGCCAGTCTGCTGGCGGAGCTGGCACCCCAGTACAGCCTCAGCATCATCTATCCGAACATCAGCATCGGCAGCGTCTCGCCGGCCTGGCTCGCCATCACGGCCGACAGCGGCCTTGAGGGAGACACCCTGGTGATCGGCAATCAGCGCCACGTGCTGCTCACCGGTTCTCCCCTGCTGGCCCAGCAGATGACGATGGCCCAGATTCCCTTGATCAGCGAACCGCTCTACTAGCCTCTTCTGACCATCACTTGCTTTTGATGGATGACATGCCATCCTTGCCGCCATCATTGGGGGATGGCGCCCATGTTGACAAGATCACCGTCGCACCCTGCATTATTTAACACTTTTTAAACAGATCCGATCAGTTTAGGATGTTCAGGGTCCCATTCCCTCGACCCAAAAATCGTTATAACATCACAAAGGAGTGTCATCCGGATGAAACATCTCGTGCTTACTCTGGCGCTGCTGCCAACCCTGGTCATGGCCCACAACATCAAGGAATCAACCCAGGTGCCGCTGGTCAACATCAGCGACAAGGGGGAGCTGGTGCTCAAGGAGAAGGAGATCAGCTATCAGCCCTGGCAGAGCAAGGTCCTGACCGGCAAGGTCTTCCTGATCCAGCACATCGCGGGTCGCTCCAGCGCCAAGGAGCTCAATGCCCCCATGATCGAGGCGATCAAGGCGGCCAAGCTGCCCCACGACAAGTACCAGACCGTCACCATCATCAACAGCAATGACGCCATCTGGGGCACGTCCGGTTTCGTGAAGAGCAGTGCCGAGGACAGCAAGAAGGAGTTCCCCTGGTCCGCCATGGTGCTGGATGCCAAGGGGATGGCCCGCAACGCCTGGGCGCTTACCCCGGAAAGTTCGGCCATCATACTGCTGGATAAAGAGGGCAAGGTGCTGTTTGCCAAAGATGGCCAGCTCGATGCCGCCGAGATAACCAAGGTGATGGGGCTCATCCAGTCCCATCTCTGAATCAGAGAGAAGGGCGCTGATGGCGCCCTTTCCACAAGGGTCTATGGGTCGTTCCACACTGACAATCTGGGTGTTGCTGCTGGGCTGGTTGTGGATGCAACCGGTGCTGGCACAGCACCCTCTTGAAGCTGCCCTGCCCGATCACGGTCATGCCTGCACCCTCTGCGTCCTGCATCTGGATGGCAAGCTGGCACTGACGCCGACCCCCGTACTCCCTCCCCTCTCCTTTGGCATCGACCGGTATATCGGCACTCCCCAACCGAGGGCGGCCACCGGCACCACGGGACATCGCCGTATCCGCGCCCCACCGCCCCTTCATTGTTTCTTTTTTTGAACCAATCTTTTCTCTATTTATTCAAAAGGATTAACGATGAAAGCAGTCACCCTGTTGCTGGCCGCTGCCGCCTTCGGCGCCCAGGCCAATCACGACGAACACGAAAGTCACAGCCACGGTGCCCATGAGCACGGTCACGGTCACCTCAACCTGGTACTCGACGGCAACCAGCTGATGATCGAGTTGCAAGCCCCTGCCGCCGATCTGGTGGGCTTCGAGCATGCCGCCAACACCGATGAGGAGAAAGCGCAGTATGCCAAGGCGGTGGCCCGCCTCCAGCAGCCCGACGCCCTCTTCCGTTTCGACCCGGCCGCCGGCTGCAAGCTGACCCAGCAGGAGCTGCAGGCCGCCAAGGAAGATCATGACCATGAGCACGAGCACGAGCACGAGCACGAGCACGACAAGGCTGATAGCGCTCACGATGAACACCATCACGACGACGCGGGCCATGCGGACATGGGAGCCATGTACACCTACACCTGCGCTACCCCGGCCAAACTCACCGGTCTCGAGGCCACCCTGTTCAGCCTCTACCCGAGCCTGGAGAAGCTGAGCGTGCAGGGCATACTGCCCACCGGCCAGACCGCCGCCGAACTGACTCCGTCCGCCAACAAACTGGGCTGGTAACACCATGAAACATGCCGTGGTTGAGATCCGTGATCTGGCCTTTGCCTGGCCGGGTCACGAAGCCGTCCTCGATCTGCCCGCCCTTCGCATCCACGAGGGTGAGCGCGTCTTCATCAAGGGCCCATCGGGTTGTGGCAAGTCCACCCTGCTCGGGTTGCTGGCCGGTATCCAGACCGCCAACCACGGCACTCTGGAGGTGCTGGGCCAGCCCCTGGCCCGGCTTTCCGGCCGTGCCCGTGACCAGTTCCGGGCGGCCAATCTGGGGTACATCTTCCAGCAGTTCAATCTGCTGCCGTTTCTCTCGGTGCAGGACAACGTCACCGCTGCCCTCACCTTTTCACCCGCCAAGCGGGCCCGCCTGACAGGGAGCCCCGAGCAGGAGGCGCGCCGCCTGCTGGCAGAACTGCAACTGCCGGATGAGGCGCTCCATCGCCCCGTCCACGCCCTCAGCATCGGCCAGCAGCAGCGAGTCGCCGCCGCCCGCGCCCTGATAGGCTCCCCTCCTCTGGTGATCGCCGACGAGCCCACCTCGGCCCTGGACACCGACAACCGGGCCGCCTTCATCCGGCTGCTGTTCGAGGAGTGCGACAAGCAGGGATCTACCCTGGTCTTCGTCAGTCACGATCCCTATCTGGAGCCCCTCTTCCCCCGGGTGGAGAACCTGCAACAGCTCAACCGGAGGGCGGCATGACCACACGCCATCATCTCGCAGCCCGTCCAGCCATCTCCCCTTCACTGCGGAGGCTTTCATGCTGAAACTCGCCCTGCAAAGTCTCTGGGCCCGTCGCCTCACCGCCGGGCTCACCCTGCTGGCCGTCGCCATCAGCGTCACCCTGCTGCTCGGGGTGGAGCGGGTGCGCAGTCAGGCACGGGACAGCTTCGCCAACACCGTCTCCGGCACCGATCTCATCGTCGGCGCCCGCTCCGGCCAGGTGAACCTGCTGCTCTATTCGGTGTTTCGCATCGGCAACCCCACCAACAACGTGGGCTGGGACTCCTACCAGGCCATCAAGACAAAGCCAGGCGTCGCCTGGACCATCCCCCTCTCCCTTGGCGACTCCCACAAGGGGTTTCGCGTGCTCGGCACCAACGGGGACTACTTCACCCACCTGAAGTACGGCCAGCAGCAGGCGCTCGTCCTGCGCGAAGGTCGCCCCTTCGAAACACCGTTTGAAGCGGTGCTGGGTGCCCAGGTGGCCGAAAAGCTCGGCTATCACCTGGATCAACCCATCGTCATCGCCCATGGCGCCGGCAACACCTCGTTCAGCCAGCACGACAACATGCCGTTCAAGGTGGTGGGGATCCTGGCCCCCACCGGCACCCCCATCGATCGCACCATTCATGTGCCGCTGGCGGGCATAGAGGCGATCCACCTGGGCTGGGACACCGGTCGTCACAGCAAGAACGTGACCCCGGAACAGGCGATGGCGCTGGATCTCACCCCCAAGACCATCACCGCCTTCATGGTGGGGCTGAGCAACCGGATCCTGGCGTTCCAGTTGCAGCGCAGCGTCAACACCTATCCCAGGGAGCCCCTGATGGCCATCCTGCCGGGAGCCGCCCTGCAGGAGCTCTGGGGGCTGATGAGCGTGGCGGAGACCGCCCTGTCGGTGATCGCGGGCTTCGTGGTGGTGGCGGGCCTCATCGGCATGCTGACCACCCTGCTCGCCGGCCTCAACGAGCGGCGCCGCGAGCTCGCCATTCTGCGCTCGCTGGGGGCGGGCCCTGCCCACCTCTTCCTGCTGCTGGCGCTGGAGGCGATGGCGCTCACCACGGCGGGCATCGCCCTCGGGGTGGCCGCGCTCTATCTCGGTCAGGGGCTTGCTAGCCCCTGGCTGCTCAGCCACTATGGCCTGCAAATGAGCCTGGGTCTGCCGAGCGCCTATGAGTGGCAACTGCTGGGTCTGGTCTGGCTGGCGGGCATGGTGATCGGGCTGCTGCCTGCCGCCCGCGCTTACCGCTACAGCCTGAGCGACGGCATGAGCATTCGCGTCTGACCCGACGCATCCGACCAAGAGAGAAGAACAGATGATGAAGTGGAAAATAGTGGCGCTGCTGGCCAGCCTGCTGGTGCTGCCTGCCATGGCTGCAGATTACAAGACCATCGACTGGGACATCCTCATCCCGGAGGGGGAAAAACTGCTGCCACCGCCCCAAGTCAGCCATGATGGCGACTTCTCCTCGGTGCCGCAGCCGGTGGGAGGCGTCAACAAGAAGCTGGACAATCAGGAGGTGCGGATCCCCGGGTTCGTGGTGCCCCTGGAAGGGGATGCCAAGACCATCACCGCCTTCCTGCTGGTCCCCTACTTTGGCGCCTGCATTCACGTGCCGCCCCCGCCCACCAACCAGGTGATCTACGTGAGCTACCCCAAGGGGGCGCCGGTGGATGACCTCTGGGACGCCATCTGGGTCAAGGGCAAGATGCACACCGTCAGCTCCAGCCACGAGATGGCCACCGCTTCCTACTCCATGGACGCGGTCGAGGTCAGCGTCTACGAAGAGTGAGCCCCTGATGGCCTCCCCCGGGAGGCCATTTTTTTATCCCGTGACGACCCCGGCAAAGGGATTGTTCATGGATCTGGTTGGAGTAACATTCACTACCAGACCTTGCCATCACGGAGCCAGCATGGCTGACCTGCCCCCCAAGAAAGAGAGTTCCATCCTGAGCAGCCAGGAGCAGACCCTGCGCCTGGCCCGCAGCCGCGGCATCGATGGCATGCTCACCCGCAACAGCGACAGCACCTTCGAGCAGCGCGCCACCTTCCGCCAGCTGGCGGAGCAGGCCACCCGCCAGCGCAATCTGGAATCCATCATGGTGATGGCCGCGCGCCACTGCGAAGAGACCGCCGCCGGCGGCGAGATAGACAGCGACTGGCTCACCCGCTTCCTGCAACTGGCCGAAGACATCAGCATGACCCCCATGCAGCAGTTGTGGGGCCGCATCTTCGCCCTGGAAGTGGCGACCCCGGGCCGCTTCTCCATCCGGGCCCTCAACACCCTCAAGGAGATGACCCAGCGCGAAGCCCAGCTGTTCCAGCGCATCTGCGCCCTCTCCTGCCACTACGAGGGCAGCGACGAGCAGCGTCTGCTGCTGGGCATGCACAAGGGGGCCAGCCTGCTCAGTCGCGCCAAGGTCACCCGAATGGGGCTCGGCAAATACCGGGTGCCCTACAGCGCCCTGCTGCTGTTGTGCGATCTCGGGCTGCTGCACCGTGGCGAGCTCGAATCCGGCCCCCTGCCCGCCGACGGGATCGAGCTGGCCTTTGGCAACCAGCGCTGGCGTCTGCGCCAACGCCAGAGCAACCTCACCCTGCTCTATTACCGGCTCACCCCCATCGGCAACGAGCTTGCCCTGCTGCTGGACGAGCCCCCCCTGGAGGAGTACCTGCAGGATCTGAAGACCCTGCTCTCCACCCACCTGCTGATAGAGACCCAGATGCCGGCCCCGGTCAGCGAGCCGGATCTGCCCGCCTGAGGCTGGCGGAGGCCCCGGCCCCGCCTTGCCAAATTGCGAAACCCGCCCCGCCATTGCCAAAACGGCTCCCAAAAAGCGAATCCTGACGGCAGGGGCGGACGCGAGCCCGGGCCATGCTCCCCCCACTACGGGCTTTGAGCACAAAAGAGACATATAGAACGCAATTTAAGCGTTTTTGGGCACTCTGGTGTACGAATTGCAACCAGACTCTCTTTCCTCTGTCAGGCAGGAAGTACCATGAGAGTCAATCAACCCGTTACCCAGCGTGAGCGCCTCTACCCGTCGCACCAGAACCTGATTTCCACCACGGATCTGGAGAGTCGCATCACCTATGCCAACGACGAGTTCTGCCAGATAGCCGGCTTCACCCTGGAGGAGCTGCAAGGGGCTCCCCACAACCTGGTCCGCCACCCCGACATGCCGCCCCAGGCGTTTGCCGACATGTGGCGCCATCTGCGGGAAGGCAAAAGCTGGATGGGCCCGGTCAAAAACCGCTGCAAGAACGGGGATCATTACTGGGTCAACGCCTTCGTCACCCCCATTCAGGACGCAAGCGGCAAGGTGGTGGAGTACCAGTCGGTGCGCACGGCGCCGGACGACGCGATCAAGCAGCGTGCGGAGCGGGTCTATGACGAGATGCGCCGCGGCAAGACCCCCCGGGCCCTGCGCCTGCCCCCCTGCTGCCACACCCTGGGGATCCACCTCTGCCTGATGGCGCTGCTGGCTAGCCTGGTCACCCTCGGCTATCAGCACGGCCCGGGCTGGCCTCTGCTCATCGGCGCCCTGCCCCTGGTGGTTGCGCTCGTCATCTGCCAGACCCTCTCCCGGCGCCTCGCCCGGCTGGAGACCCTGGCCCGCCACCGTTTCGACAACCCCTTGATGCAACTGCTGTATACCGGCCGGGTCGATCGCCTGGCTGCCGTCGAGCTCGCCATGAAGATGAATGAGGCCGAGTTCAATGCGGTGCTGGCCCGCACCCAGCAGACCTGCCAGCAGATCGTGCAGGCGGCGCAGACGGATCTGAACAATGCCGAGTCCATCACCGGCAACCTGCAGCAACAGCAGGCCCAGACCAACCAGGTCGCGACCGCCATCACCGAGATGACGGCGTCCATTCGCGAGGTCTCCCACAGCTCGAGCGCCTCCTCGGACAGCCTGGACAACACCGCCGTGCTGTTTCGGGAGGGCAATCGCAGCGTGCTCGATACCGTGGCGGCGGTGGAAGGGGTTCACGGCGAGCTGCTCACCTCCCGCGCCGTGATAGAGGCGCTGGCCAGCCAGTGCCGCGCCATCGACGGCATCCTGGACGTCATCAACAACATCGCCAACCAGACCAACCTGCTGGCCCTCAATGCGGCCATCGAGGCGGCCCGGGCGGGCGAGTCCGGTCGCGGCTTCTCGGTGGTGGCGGACGAAATCCGCACCCTGGCCATCAAGACCCAATCCTCCACCGGCGAGATCCAGCAGATGATAAGCCTCTTGCAGGCCAGCGCCGACGATGCCCAGCAGGCCATGGCGCAAGGGGAACAGCTCTCCGCCAGTTGCCGCCTCAAGGCCGCCGCCACTGGCGATATCCTGCAACAGATAAGCGAACGCCTGTTGCAGGTGACCGCAGGCAGCAACCAGATAGCCCAGGCAATGCAGGAGCAGTCCCTGGTCACCCAGGACATCCACCACAGCGTGCTGGACATCAAGCGTCTGGCCGACGACTCCAGCCAGGGCAGCCGCCACGCCGTGCAGGGCATCATTGCCCTCGTGAAGCAGCTCGGGGATCTGGAGCGGCTGGTACGCCAGTTCCAGCAGCATCCCGCCACCCGGCCAACCAGCACCGCCCTGACCAGCGGCCAACCCCTGCTGGCCCGCTAAACCTTCACGGAGGAAACCAGACCCAAAGACCGTGCGCTAACAACAAAAACGGGCCCCTGCCATCACCGGCAGCGGGCCCCTCTTTTGGGTGGTGCATGGGCGTCTGAGCGGGTTTCAAATTCGAGTCCTCGACTGAACCCGCGGCTCTTTCGCCCCCTCCCAACCACCTGCTCGCCCGTGCCACGCCGACCCTCTCGGCTGCACCGCATGGCCCTCGGCAGGGCAATGACCTCACTCCCCCATCCATACACCGTGAATGTTGGGCGTTAGGCCTTGAGCGTTGAGCGTTGAGCGTTGAGCGGGAACGCGTTGCGCCTTGAGATCCCTCTTATCCAACCTGCCACAGGCCCCGCAGCCCCCTCAATTTATTGATCTTGCCTGAGAAATCGCCCGATCCCTCTTCCCTAACCAGCTCCGTTCGGTAACATGGCAATCGGGATCACCTCTTGTCGGAGTCAGCCATGAACCAGACCGGTGCCACAGGGAAAGCGCAGCAGGCTGGAGGCTGAAATTCAGGGGCGGTAGCGTGTTTTTTGCCGGTTGGTGCAGAGCGCAGCGGCGCCCAACAGACGAGCATGGTCACATGAACCAGAGTGGGATAAAGATGGATGGGGTCGAACGGTAACTAAAAATAGGTGATGCAACCAAAGTCAGACTGGACTTCCAGCCACGTTGTATTGTTCCTGATGAGGTTGATGTCCCTCTCGGTTTTGGCGTTGAAATTCTATTTTCTGCTGCACACATGATCGATATTGAACAACCACCTCAAGAGTATATTGATTGGCAATGAGGTCAAAAGCCAGAGGGAACCTGGTCACGAAACGGATGCACAATCGATGGGTAAAAAGAAACTTACATCGCTCGGTGTTTTCAGTTCCATTGACCTAAATGGTTATTTTTGTTGCCGCAGAGTTTAGCGGTTGTATGTTATCAGCCCCTTGGTGGGCATTACTATTCACAAGGACGTGTCATGAAAAAATCCTCTATTGGTGCTGTGTTTTTACTTAGTTCAAGTGCGCTAGCCAACCCATATAAAAGTGAATTTGTTGATGTGGCATTTCAAATACAAGAAGGAAAAAATACATTTCAACTGGTCTGTCAACCCAAGCTCACCATGGGGGAGCTGCCCAAAAACTGGGTTGATACGTGCAATCAGATTGGCAAGAAGTTTTTGGAGTTGGCTGTCGAAAGCGGAATAAAGGTCGACCCCATTGACAACGCGTTTGGTTTGGCTGGTGAACTTGCTCAAAAAATGTCGAGTGACTTGCCAGAGAATGTTGTCCCCACACAAATTATTAGCCGTGAATTTGGTGGTTAATCGCTGATAACAAGGCGCGAGTACCAATAAAAGCCGGGCTGGGGCGGTTTTCACTACGCTTCCTCAGCCCTTTTTCCATTCAAGAGGAATGAAGGTTTCAGCACCGATTAACGTACTGCCTCTATCATGACTATCAGGGAATAATATGCAAGTCCGCGCAATATCTTTACTCTTGCTCATTTTTTCCTGCTCGGTAAGCGCAACAGCGATCATGACTCGCACAGTTAGCAGGGATGATGGTTCGTTTATTTCCTATTATCTTGTCCAACATCTCCATGACACAGATACACTGCTGTTGATCCTGCAAGGCTCTGATTGCAATAGCGTGCTTAACATAGACTCCATACTCACCGAGTATAAAAATGTCTGGCCAGAAGCTGATGTGTTGCTAATCGAAAAGTACGGCATCAATCGCAAGTTAAAATACAGTACCGACCCGGCACGCAAGAACTGCCCTGCTCAGTACCTTGAAAAGGACAACCCTGCGCAGCGGGTAGCGGATATCAAGGCTGTGCTCGATATCGTTAGAAAAGACGGTCAATACAAGAAATTAATTCTCTTGGGCGGCAGTGAAGGGGCCGTTACCGCCAACCTGGTGACCGCAGATATTGACTATATCGATGCCACCATCGCCTTTAATGGCGGTGGCCGCTGGTTTATCGATGACGTCTCACACAGCATCGCTGCAGAGCATGAAAATATCGAAGCGGCGGGAAAAGATATCGACGGTTTTAAAGGGTTTGCCGAACATGTTCTTAACAGCAAGCCATTTGAACTTGATGTGAGCGGGCATGGCTATCATTGGTGGCAGCAGATGCTCTCCATCGATCAGCTGGATACCCTTAAAAAAGTAAATTCTCCTTTGCTAATCGTGCAGGGGGGAATGGATACATCGGTATCACCTCAAAAAACAGATGAGTTAATGCAGAGTCTTAAAGAGCTCGGGAAAATAAATATTGAATATCGGCGTTACGAAGAACTCGATCATGGACTGAAAAATATCGACGGAAAAAGCCTGCGCAAAGAGGTCATCAGCGATATAAATATTTGGTTAAGGTCCAAGCTAGGTAACCCAGCCAATACATCCAGCGGCAACTGATTGAAGCGGGGTTGAGCAGACTGAAGACTGAAACTCAGGGGCGGTCACGTGGTTCTTGTGGGTTAGCGCAGAGCGAAGCCCAACGGACGAGTATGATCACCTCAACCAGAGCGGGATAAATATGGATTTGGTTGTTCGGTAAACGTTCGGCTTCACTGCGTTCAGTACCAACCTACAATTTTTAGCCAAACATTCTATATATTACCAGAATGCGCATCTTGCCCAGACAAGGAAACCCTCCGCATACAACGGCTGACCACATGGTAATCGGGAGTGTCTTACATGCTAATCTGACGTGAACGAGCGATGGTCATGGCAAACTCCTTGACTGGCTACCCATCAAGCGAAGCAGCATGCTACGCTGCCGTCAAATTGGTGGATGTCCCGAAACTAATGTAATTATCACCACTTATTTATCATAGGTTTATCATGAAAACTAAAAAGATTCAGTTACCTAAGCTACTTGAATTAAGTGTTGATAAGGCAACAAATAAAGTAAGCAACCGCGAGAGTGAGCATAGAGAATTCAAGCTTAAATTCGAAAACAACAACCTACCAAAATTTGCAAAGACAATGGCAGCCTTTGCGAATCGAGATGGTGGTGTCCTTTTTTTTGGTGTAAAAGATAAGCCTCGAGAGCTGATAGGGATCGTAGAAGCTGAAGCCCCAGATGATGTAGTCATCACAAACTTTTTAAAAGAGTATTTTCAGCCAGAGATCCTTTTCGAATCACATGTAATTGAAAAACACGGTCTAAAAATTCATGCTTTGTTGGTTAAGCCAGCTCACAGAAAACCAATAATTTGCAAGAAATCAAAATCAATCAGAGCTGAACAAGGTAAGCCTGATAAAGAAGTTCTACGCGAAGGTGCAATTTATTATAGATATTCAGCCTCCACTGATGAAATAAAATATGCTGATTTAATATACATGCTTGATACTGAGCGTGAATCTTATTTCAAAGCAATGATTGACAATATTACGCTACTGAATAAAGTGGGCATAGATAAAGCAGCAGTTATTGATGCTCATGAGTTATCTGGAAATGATCAGGCAGCTTCTGTATATTTAACAAATGACACCGCGCAAAAACTAAACTGGATTGATAGCGGGAGTTTTGTTGAGGATGAAAATGAAGGTGGAAAAGCTTATTATGTGGTTAGAAAAGTTGAAATAAAACATGGCATTGAGATACAAAAACCTGTCGATTTTGCAAACACGCACCCCTTGACAAAAACAGCTCTTTCTAAAAAAGTAAAAATTGACAACCCTTACTTTGACGCTGTTACATGGAAACTTGGGATAAAAGACAACCCAACATATCATATTCCATCCCATCACGGTTTAAATAAAATCCATAAATATACAGAAGCATCTGCAAATCTAATTCTTAAAAGTTTCCCATTTGATATGAAAAATCGAAAAGATAAATTCAAGGAAATATATGATGAATATCATGCTGCTCTACGCTAAAGAACACACAACTGTGTTTTAACCTCTGGCGGCACTACGTGCTACTGCATAAAGCTAATTTATAAAACAAGGGAATGTTTATGTCTGATTTATTTTCATCACAAGCAGGTACTCTTGCATATGGTATTACCTTGTTCGAACAATACATAAATAGAGCTCACAAAGCATATGAAGATGAAGAATTTTTTGATTGGCCAACTATATTTTTGACGACTACATTGCAAGCAACCTCAGTATCATTAATAAAGCTATTGCCTTCTGCAGATGATACAAATGAAATATTAGATAAACGTTCAATTGCATCTTTAGTAAGAAATATCATTGATACTCATGATGTTTTAGACATGATGAGTAATGCAGATACACCTGAAAGATTGAGCCTTCACCGTAACATTTTGGGCATGTATATATCAGGCCGCATTAGCAAAATCCAAAAATCGATAGATAATGAAAGAGCCGAAAAATTTTATCCTTACTCAAAAGAACAGTATTGGAAAAAAATCAAATCATCTCCCTGTTATTCTCACCGACTTGATAAACTGAAAAATGGTGAAGGTGTTTTCTATAACACTAGAATGGAAAGGTTAAAAAATTCTTGTGAGGAACATGCCGACTTCGTCTCTGGTATTATTGCTGACTTATCAACACTCGTGCATTCAATTCCACCGACCCTTTGGCTCAGTGGTTTAAATGAAATTTATAATAATTCAGAAGGCAATAGAAACATGGTTTCAATTTGGTTAAGAGTTGCAAACTTCTTCTTTGCTCGTTCTATATCTTGTTTTTTAAAAGTAACTAAATATGATGTCACTCCCGAACTACAAAAATATATCACACATCATAAAAAGGTCTTCTCATAGAAGAATAGTTTTATAACAAATTTGAAAATTGACAGTACTATATACGGCTATTAAAAGTAAAAGTCAGAGGGAAATTCACCTTTGAGCACCATACTACATGTCCTATTAACCCGTTAGCTACTGACAACAAAGGAAATAGTTAGAAGACAATAAACAAGAGGGCAAACGCCCCCTTATTTATCAATATTCGACACTGACAACCGACCTTAGTCAATCAGCCCCCGCAGCCTTAGAGCGGTCAACAGCTCCTCCACCAGCGCATCCACCGGCTTGCCGGCGTTAAGCAGGTGGATTTCCGGCTGCTCGGGGGCCTCATAGGCAGAGTCGATACCAGTGAAGTTACGGATCTCACCTGCCCGCGCCTTCTTGTAGAGTCCCTTGGGGTCGCGCTCTTCACAGATGGCGAGCGGCGCATCGACAAAGACCTCGACAAATTCCCCTTCACCCACGAGATTGCGCACCAGTTGCCGCTCGGCACGGAACGGCGAGATAAAGGCGGTGAGCACGATAAGGCCCGCATCCACCATGAGTTTTGCCACTTCGCCGACCCGGCGGATATTCTCCTGGCGGGCGGCGTCATCGAAGCCCAGATCGCCACACAGACCGTGGCGCACATTGTCCCCATCCAGCAGATAGGTGTGCTTGCCCGAGGCGGCCAGCGCCTGCTCCAGCGCCCCCGCCAGGGTGGACTTGCCCGCCCCGGAGAGCCCGGTAAACCAGATCACCAGCGGCTTTTGCCCCTTCTGCTCGGCCCGGCTCTGTTTGTCGACGGCATGCTGATGCCACACGATATTGCTCATCCAACACTCCTTGATTGGCGCTCACGCCTCAAAACTTAAACTGTCCGGCACCACAGGGAGCCGCCTCGGACTATCAGCCGACAACGTGCTGATGCCATGGCATTGCTCATCCAACACTCCTTGATTGGCGCTCACGCCTCAATACTGACACTGTCCGCTACCGCGGGGAGCCGCCTCGCGATGAGGCGGCAAGGTGCTGATGCCCTGAGATTGCGCATGCAACACCCCCTGATTGGCGCTCACGCCTGGATGCCAGTGCCCTGGCACTCCCCTGCATCATAAGCAGACTTGATAAAAGCTGCGTTAACATAAGCAGCCCTTAACACATCCCCCGGTATCAGACCTTAAAACGGAAACAGCAGGGGCACCATGACGATCACCCCGAGGCTGTAGGCCAGGGAGACCGGTAGGGCCAGCTTGAGATAATCCGGCATCTTGTAGTTGCCCGCCGCATAGACCATCAGGTTGGTCTGGTAGCCGTAGGGCAGGATAAAGCTGGAACTCGCCCCGAACAGCACCGCCAGAATGAACGGCATGGTGGAGACGTCCATGCTGAGCGCCAGCTGGAATCCCATGGGGAAGGCCAGCGCCGCCGCCGCGTTGTTGCTCATCAACTCCGTCAGCACCAGGGTAAACAGATAGATCCCCACGAAGGCGATAAAGGGACTGGCCCCGTTGAACTCCCCCATCAGCCAGTCGGCGATGAGCTTGGCCAGGCCGCTCTTCTCCAGCTGATCGGCGATGGCGAGCGCCCCGCCCACCACCAGCCAGATATCCAGGGGAAAGCGGCGGCGGATCTCGTCCAGGGTCAGGATGCGGGAGAAGAGCAGCACCACCAGCATCACCAGCAGCCCCTTGAAGAGCGGCACCAGATCGAGCACCGACAGGGTCAGCACCCCGAGGAACCCCGCCACCACGGCGGCGCTGCGCGTGGCATCGAGCCGGGTGGAGGCCTCCAGCCCGCTCACTACCACGAACTCCCGGGAGAGGGACTTGTTGCCCGCAAACTTGGGGCCGGGGGCCAGCAGCAGGGTATCCCCTGCGTGCAATTCAATCTGGCCGAGGCCGCCGGTGAGCTGGGTCTCGCCCCGGCGCACCGCCAGCACCACCGCATCGAAGTGGGTACGAAACTCCGCATCCTTGATGGTCTGACCCACCAAGCGCGAGCTGTGGCTGACGATCACCTCCACCAGGTGCTGGCCGTTGAGGCGGTGCTGGCCGTAGAGATCCAGCCCTTTGAGCTCCTGCAACACGCCGACGCTCTCCACGTCGCCACAAAACAGCAGCATGTCCCCCTCGTGCAGCTCGTGTTCCGGCTGCACCGGGCAGATCACCTGGTTGCCCCGGATGATCTCGGCGAGATAGAGGCTTTTCAGGCTGCGCAGGCCGTTCTCCTTGACGCTGCGCCCGGCCATGGGGGAGCCGGGGCCCACCTTGGCTTCGAGAAAATAGCCGGATTCCCGGCTCATCTCGGTGTCCTGCTCCGGCAGGTGGCGGGCAAACAGCAGCACGGCGATGAGGCCGGTCAGCAGGGTCCCCGCCCCCACCATGAAGAAGTCGAACATGCCAAGCGGCTTGGCCCCCATCTTGATGAGGAAGCTGTTGACGATGAGGTTGGTGGAGGTGCCGATCAGGGTCAGCACGCCGCCAAAGGTCGCCGCGAAGCACATGGGCAACAGCAGCCGGGAGGGCGCATGGTTGGGGTTGCGCTTGACCGCCCCCAGCATGGACGCCACCACGGCGGTGTTGTTGACGAACGCCGACAGGAAGGCGGTGGAAAACCACACCTTCACCAGCACCTTGTTGAAGGAGCCGGTGCCCACCAGGTTGGCAAACCAGCTCATGACCCGGGTCTTCTCCACCGCGAGCGACACCAGCAGCAGCAACACCAGAGTCAGCAGAGCGCTGTTGGTGTAGCCCGCCACCACGGCGTTGATGTCCGCCAGGCCGCTCAGGTAGGTGATGAGCACGGCGCCCGAGAAGAGCAGCGCCGGCCGGAGTTTGCCCTGGATCAGCAGGGCGACGAGGGCAGCCAGCAGACCCAGCACCAGGGATTGTTGCCAGGTCATGGGCTTACTCCTTGCCGGAATCGTTGCTGATGGTCAGCGCCTGCCAGTGGGGGAAGTGCTTGCGCACCAGGGCGTTGAGTTCCACTTCGAACTCGCTGTATTGCCCTGCCATCACCTTGGCCGCCAGCCCTTCCACTATCATGCCGGCACCCACGGTGACGTTGGTCAGCCGGTCGATGAGGATGAAGCTGCCGGTGTCGCGGATCTCCTTGTAGGGGTCGAACGCCACCGGGTCGGTCAGGCTGAATTCGCACAGCCCGATCTCGTTGAGCTTGAGCTCGGAGGCGGGCAGCTCGTCGAGCTTGTTGATCTCGATGCGGTGGCGGATGGCCTCCACCTGGCCACGACTCTTCTTGGTGGCCAGCTTGACGTCATAGACCCGGCCCGGTTGCAGGGACTCTTCCCCCATCCAGACGATGTGAGCCAGCACGTTCTGGGTCACCTGGGGCTTTTTCGCCGCATCCACCAGCAGGTCGCCCCGGCTGATGTCGATTTCGTCCGCGAAGGTGACCGTGATGGCCTGACCCGGCAGGGCGTACTCCAGATCCCCGTCGAAGGTGACGATGCGGGTCACCGTGCTCTCTTTGCCGGACGGCAGCACGGCAAGCTTGTCGCCCACCCGCAGGATGCCGGAGGCGAGCGTCCCCGCGAAGCCGCGAAAATCGAGGTTGGGGCGGTTCACGTACTGCACCGGCAGGCGCACCGGGTGACGCTCCAGCTCGCGCTCCACTTCGGCGGACTCCAGCAAGGAGAGCAGGGTCTCGCCCTGATACCAGGCCAGCTTGTCGCTCGGGTTCACCACGTTGTCGCCGTCCAGGGCCGAGACCGGCACGATGTGGATGGTGTCGACGCTGAGCTTCTTGGCGAACTCGCGGTACTCCAAGCTGATGCGATCGAACACCTCCTGGCTGAACTCCACCAGGTCCATCTTGTTCACTGCCACCACGAACTGCTTGATGCCAAGCAGGCTCGCGATAAAGCTGTGGCGGCGGGTCTGATCCAGCACCCCCTTGCGGGCGTCGATCAGGATGATGGCCAGATCGCAGGTGGAGGCGCCGGTGGCCATGTTGCGGGTGTACTGCTCATGGCCCGGGGTATCCGAGATGATGAATTTGCGTTTGGCGGTGGAGAAATAGCGGTAGGCCACGTCGATGGTGATGCCCTGCTCGCGCTCCGCCTGCAGGCCGTCCACCAGCAGGGCCAGATCCAGCTTCTCGCCGGTGGTGCCGAGCTTCTGGCTGTCGGACTCCAGCGCTTTGAGCTGATCTTCATAGATCTGCTGGGAGTCGTGCAGCAGGCGGCCGATGAGGGTGCTCTTGCCGTCGTCCACGCTGCCGCAGGTGAGAAAACGCAGCAGGCTCTTGTGCTGCTGGGCGTGCAGGTAGGCTTCAATGCCCTGTTCGCTGATGGCGGTCTGAATGTGGTTGTTCATGTTGCGATTCCTTAGAACATTTTTTTAGAAATAGCCCTGACGCTTCTTCTGCTCCATGGAGCCGGCCTGATCGTGGTCGATGAGCCGCCCTTGCCGCTCGCTCGAGGTGGTGATCAGCATCTCTTCGATGATCTCCGGCAGGGTGGTGGCATTGGATTCGATAGCCCCGGTCAGCGGGTAGCAGCCGAGGGTACGGAAGCGCACCAGCTCCTGCTTCACTTCGTCTTCCGGGCCGATGGGCATGCGCTCGTCATCCACCATGATCTTGATGCCGCCGCGATCCACCACGGGGCGCATGGCCGCGAAGTAGAGCGGGACTATGTCGATGTTCTCGAGATAGATGTATTGCCAGATGTCCAGCTCGGTCCAGTTGGAGAGCGGGAAGACACGGATGCTCTCCCCCTTGTTGACCTGGCTGTTGTAGACGCGCCACAGCTCCGGGCGCTGGTTCTTCGGATCCCAGCGGTGGGACTTGTCACGGAAGGAGTAGACGCGCTCCTTGGCGCGGGATTTCTCCTCGTCGCGACGGGCACCACCGAAGGCGGCATCGAAGCCGTATTTGTTGAGCGCCTGCTTGAGCCCCTCGGTCTTCATGATGTCGGTGTGCTTGCTGCTGCCGTGCACGAAGGGGTTGATGTCCATGGCCAGACCGTCCGGGTTCTTGTGGACGATGAGATCCAGCCCGAACTTTTTGGCGGTCTCGTCCCGGAACTTGATCATCTCCTTGAACTTCCAGTTGGTGTCCACGTGCAGCAGGGGGAAGGGGATCTTGCCCGGGTAGAAGGCCTTGCGGGCCAGGTGCAGCATGACGGAGGAGTCCTTGCCGATGGAGTACATCATCACCGGGTTTTCAAATTCGGCGGCCACCTCGCGGATGATATGGATGCTCTCGGCTTCCAGTTGCTGCAGGTGAGTCAGTCGCTCGCGGGTGACACCTGCACGGATGCTCTGTGCATCGGATGGCTGCAGTTGGGTCAGTCTTTCACGGTCCATGTCTGGGTCCTCGGTTCATTGCTATCGCACCTGCTCGGGGCGCGGTGTTGGTTCAGTTCGGTGCCGCCTTGGCCGCACCGTCAAATCGATTCGGGTCTCGCCTCTCAGGCCAGGCTCACCAGCTTGAGCTCGTGGCCGCTTTCTGCCTCCTGCCCTTGCCCCTGCTCGCCAAACCAGGCGAGTTGCTGGCGCAGGGCCACCACTTCACCGATGACGATAAGGGAGGGGCTCACCGCCTGCTGGGCCAGTTCGGCCAGATCCGCCAAGGTGCCGGTCAGCACCCGCTGGCGGGCGGTGGTGCCCCGCTCGATGATGGCGATGGGGGTGGCGGCGCGTCGGCCATGGCTCACCAGTTGCTGCTGGATATGCTCGGAGCGCATCAGCCCCATGTAGATGACCAGGGTCTGGTTGGTGGCCGCAAGCTGCTGCCAGTCGGGCTCCTTGCCCTCCTTCTGGCAGTGGCCGGTGATGAAGACGGCGCTCTGGGCATGGTCGCGGTGGGTGAGCGGAATGCCCGCATAGGCGGTGGCACCGGCGGCGGCGGTGATGCCGGGCACTACCGAGAAGGGAATGCCCTCCTCTGCCAGCACTTCCAGCTCTTCGCCGCCACGGCCGAACATGAAGGGATCGCCCCCTTTGAGGCGCACCACCCGGTTGCCCGCTTTGGCGTATTCCACCAAGAGGCGATTGGTCTCTTCCTGGGGCACGCTGTGGGCCCCTGCCTTCTTGCCGACCGACACCAGGGTGGCGTCGCGGCGCACCAGGTCCAGGATCTCGGGGGAGACCAGCTGGTCATAGAGCACCACTTCGGCCTGCTGGATCTGTTGCAGCGCCTTGAGGGTCAAGAGGCCAGGATCCCCCGGGCCCGCCCCCACCAGCACCACTTCCCCCACTTCGGTACGGGCTTTGTCCAGTCCCTCGTTCAGCCACTGCTCGGCCCCTTGCCAATCGGCTTTCTCAATCAGACCGGCCAGGGTGTTGGAGGCAAAGGCGCGCTCCCAGAAGCGGCGGCGATCGGAGAGGGAGGCCAGCACCTGCTTGGCCCGGCGGCGCACCCGGCCGGAGAGCTCCGCCAGACCGCCGAGGTGGCGGGGCAGCAGGCTCTCGAGCCGCTCGCGCAACAGACGCACCAGCACGGGGGCCTTGCCGCCGCTGGAGACGGCCACCACGATGGGGCTGCGATCGATGATGGAGGGGAAGATAAAGCTGGAGCGCTCGGGGTCATCCACCAGGTTGACGAACAGACCGCGCTCGGTGGCGCTCTGGTAGACCAGGGCGTTGACCTCGAGATCGTCGGTCGCGGCCACCACCAGGATCTGCCCTGCCAGGTGAGCCGGGTCGAAACGCGCCGCCACATGGGTGAAGCGACCGGCAAATTCATGGAACTCGGGCTCGAGCGCGGGAGAGACCAGGGTGATCCGGGCACCTGCCGCCAGCAGCAGGCGCGCCTTGCGCAGGGCAACCTCGCCCCCGCCCACCAGCAGTACCGGGCGGCCTTCCAACCTGGCAAACATAGGTAAATAATCCATCAGGGCCCGCTCCTCGGCATCGCGACATCTGGGGCGACTATAGGCAGGAGCGCTTATCCCTCAAAATAATAAAAAATGCTCTTTAATGCGTTTTGGTAATTAGTAAAGCCGTGTGGCGGCAATAGAGAAGCGAATCTGCTTGTGGTGGATGGCACCAGACCCTAGGCTAGTGAAAGTGTTTCATAAGGAGCTTAATCATGAATGAGTCATTGATTGTATTGGGGATCTTCATATTCCTGGTACTCGCCACCCTGAGTGCCGGCATCAAGATAGTGCCCCAGGGGTACAACTGGACCGTGGAGCGCTTCGGCCGCTACACCCGCACCCTCTCCCCGGGCCTCAACCTGCTGATCCCCTACATCGACCGCATCGGCCACAAGATCATCATGATGGAGCAGGTGCTGGACATTCCGCCCCAGGAGGTGATCTCCCGGGACAACGCCAACGTCACCATCGACGCCATCAGCTTCGTGCAGGTGGTGGATGCCCGCAAGGCGGGCTACGAGGTCAATGATCTCACCAGTGCCATCCGCAATCTCACCATGACCAACATGCGGACCGTGCTCGGCGCCATGGAGCTGGACGAAATGCTCTCCCAGCGCGACACCATCAACGAGAAGCTGCTGCGCACCATGGATGCCGCCACCGCCCCCTGGGGCATCAAGGTGACCCGGATCGAGATCAAGGATGTGCGCCCGCCCCTCGCCCTGGTGGAAGCCATGAACGCCCAGATGAAGGCCGAGCGCCAGAAGCGGGCCGAGGTGCTGGAGGCCGAAGGGGTGCGCCAGTCCAAGATCTTGAAGGCCGAGGGGGAGAAGCAGTCCCAGATCCTGAAAGCCGAGGGTGAACGTCAGGCCGCCTTCCTCGCCGCTGAAGCGCGGGAGCGGGCCGCCGAGGCGGAAGCCAAGGCGACCCACATGGTCTCCCAGGCGATCGCCGAGGGCGACATGCAGGCCATCAACTACTTCGTGGCCCAGAAATACACCGAGGCCCTGGCCCGCATCGGTGAAGGCCCCAACAGCAAGATCATCATGATGCCCCTGGAAGCGGGCAGCCTGATAGGCTCGGTGGCGGGCATGGCCGAGCTGTTCAACAAAGACGGCAAGGCGGGCAAATCATGACAGCCCTGTTCGAGGGGCTGACCCACTGGCACTGGCTGGGACTCGGTTTCGTGCTGCTGGCCATCGAGGTGATGGGGTCGGTGGGCTTCCTGCTCTGGACCGGCATCGCCGCCCTGGAGGTGGGACTCCTGCTGCTGGTCTGGCCCTTCGGCTGGCAGGCGCAGTTGCTGCTCTTCGCCCTGCAATCCCTGCTCACCACCTGGGCCTGGTGGCGCTGGCAGCATCGCCGGGATCGCTCCGGGCTGGATGCCGCCGCTCCCATCAACGAGCGGATGCAAAGCTACATGGGCCGCGAGCTGACCCTGCTGGACGAGGTCAGCCAGGGGATGAGCCGGGTGCATCTGGACGACACCGTATGGACGGTGCGCTGCAACGCGCCGCTGCCGGCCGGCAGCCGGGTCAAGGTGGTGGGGGCCGACTCCCACATCCTGCTGGTGGAACCCCTCGACTGACCGGGCAACGCCCCGCCATGGCCATAAAAAAACGGGCCCGGCGCGAGTGCGCCGGGCCCGTTTTTCAATGAGGTGCTGGCTTAGTTGGCCTTGGCATCGCTCACGGCAGCTTCAGCCTTGGTGGCCACGTCAGCGGCAGCCTTCTCGACAGTAGCGGAAGCTTCGGAAGCAGCCTTCTCGACGGTAGCAGACGCTTCGCTAGCGGCTTTCTCGACAGTGGCAGCAACGTCTGCGGCCGGGGTCGCAGCCGGAGCGGCAGCTTCTTCTTTCTGACCACAGGCGGTCAACATCAGACCCAGGATACCGGCTACCAGTACTTTGTTCATGTGCATACCCTCAAAAAAAGATGGAGAGATGGTGCAGGGACCATCGCTGTACGCCCCGGCTCCTGTCGGCACACCGGCCGCTGGAGCCCGAAGGCGCGCGAAATATATCCCCATATGCGACCGATGAAAACGCGTATCACAATGATATTTTCTCGTTGGCATGATAAGAAACACTGCTGCAACGACAAATATTAATATAAAACACCCATTCATCACCAAATTCGCACAACAAATCGCCAATTACCTGACGATTGCCAGTCAGCCATTGTCTTTCTGTCAGGCTCTCAGCGCTGCCGGATAACGCCGTCAGTCAGACAGCTTCTGACAAGGCAGGCGCCGCCCCTGCTGGTCGCTCTCCCGGGCCAGGTCCAGCAAGGCCATCACCGCCAGGGCCTCGTCGGCCGGCACCGGGTTCTCCCCCTCTCCCCGGATGGCGGCGCAGACGCCGCGATAGTAGGCGCCGTAGTCCCCCGCCTCGCCAGCCACGGTCTGCTGCACGAGCTGACCGTCCCGGATCTGGCTGAGCTGGCCGGGGGCGGGATCCACGCCCCAGTCCGCCGCCGGAGGCCGCTTGCCCACCTTGAGCTGCTCCTCCTGCACGTCCATGCCGAACTTGATGAAGGAGCCCTGACTGCCGTGCACCACGAAGCGGGGCATCACGGCCGACACCAGACAACTGCCGTGCAGAATGACCCGCATCTCGCCATAACCCAGCACCACGTGGAAGTAGTCGTCCGCCAGGGCCCCGGGGCGCTGCTTGCCCAGATCCGCCTGCAACCAGTCCGGCTGACCGAACAGCTGGAGCGACTGATCCAGGATATGAGGGCCGAGATCGAACCAGAGACCGGAGCCCGGGCCGCCCGCCTCGCGCCAGCGCTGGCGCACCTCGGGGCGATAACGGTCGAAGTGGGATTCGAACTGGGCGACTTGCCCCAGCGCCCCCTCCGCCAGCAGACGGCGCACCGTGAGGAAATCCCCGTCCCAGCGTCGGTTGTGGAAGATGCTGAGCAGCCGCTGCTGCTTCTCCGCCAACTCGACCAGCGCCTTCGCTTCGGCCAGATCCAGGGCGAACGGCTTGTCGATCACCACGTGCTTGCCCGCCAGCAGGGCCTCGCGAGCGATGGGGGCGTGGGTGTCGTTGGGGGTGGCGATCACCACCAGATCGAGGCTGTCATCGGCCAGCACCTGCTCCAGGGTGCCGACCCGGGTGCCGGGCAACGCGGCCTGTACCTTGGCGGCATCCCGGCTCACCACCCAGCGCAGGGTCAGGCCCGGGGTCGTGGCCAGGAAGGGGGCGTGAAAGGTCTGTCCTGCGAAGCCGTATCCCACCAGGGCGGCGTTGATTGTGTGGCTCATCCGGTTTTCTCCACGGGTCTGTGATCATGCGAGGCAGGCGGGTCGCCTGAAAAAGAGAAGGGGGCTCAAGGCCCCCTGAGTGTGCTCATCAGAGCACAGGATTTATTGCAAACACAAGCGCCGGCCCTGGCGGGTCATCAGCATCACCAGCGGGGGCAGCAGCAGCCACATGTGCAGGGCCAGCTGGCTCAGGGGATCCGGCATCAACCAACCGGTGATCCCCACCAGGGCGCCGGAGCCGCTCATCTGGAACAGGCCGAGCAGGGCGGCCGCAGTGCCGGCGCAGTGGCCGAAGGGGGCCAGCGCCATACCCGCGGCGGCGCCCAGGATCATCGCAAAGCCGATGCTGGAGAGGAACACCGGGCCCATCATGGCCAGCGGGTGCGGGATGTGCATGGCCAGGGTCAGGGTGATGGCGGAGAGCAGCACCACCAGCAGGCCGATGCGCAGGGTCCGTCTTGGCCCTACCCGGGCGATGAAGCGCGGGGCCAGGAAGCAGGCCAGGATGTTGAGGGCCGCATTGGCGGTGAACCAGTAGCTGAAGCCACTCATGTCCAGCCCCAGGGTCACCATCAGTTGTACCGGCGCCGCCGTCACGTAGGCGAGGATCACCGCCATCGCCAGCATGCACAGCGCCGCATTGAACAGGAAGCTCGGGGAGCGCAGCACCGGGCTGTAGCGGGACCAGCTGATGAGCGGGCCAGCACTGCTGGTCTCCTCAGGGCGGGTTTCCGGCATCCGCCACAGCAGCCAGCTGCCAACCACGACGGCGTAACCGGCCATGAACCAGAAGTTCGCCGACCAGCCCGCCTTGGCGGTGAGCCAGCCACCCAGCAGGGGCGCCAGTGCGGGGATAAAGCAGATGGCACCGTTCAGATAGGAGATCATCTGACCGCTCTTCTTGGGGCCATAGCTGTCACGGACCACCGAGAAGGCGGCCACCGAGGTGGCGCAGGCCCCGAAGCCTTGCAGCACCCGCGCCAGCATCAGCTCGCCCAGGCTGGCGGCAAAGCCGGCTGCCAGGGCGCTCAGGCCGTAGAGCAACACACCGCCAAGGGCAATGGGTTTGCGCCCGTAGCGATCGGCGAGCGGCCCCACCAGCAGTTGCCCCAGCCCCATGCTGAACAGGAACCAGGTGATGGTGCCCTGCATCAGGGTCACTTCGGCCCCCAGCTGCTCGGCCATCTGGGGGATGGCAGGCAGATAGATGTCGATGGCCAGCGGGCTGAACAACACCAGGAGTACAAGCAAAAGAATCAATGGCATCAGTCACCTCAAGCCCTAGGAATATCGATTGGGCCGCGAGTCTACTGACTCAGAGTAATGAATTGAAATGGTATTTAATCACTTCGGTTATTCCCCACTGGAAACATGTATCTCTTCTACCTCTCAGGGGGTGGAACCAGGATCCCCCGTTGGCACCGGATCCCGGGCAATTGGCGCTTTTACTAAACCCCTCCCCCGCATAGAATGCGCAGATTATTTTTGCGGAGGTGTGTGATGAACAAGCTTGTCCTGGCAACAGGGAACCAGAAAAAGGTGAAGGAATTGGCCGCCATGCTGGCCGATATGAAGATCCAGGTGATCCCGCAGAGCGAGTTTGCAGTCTCCGATGCCGACGAGACCGGCACCACCTTCGTCGAGAATGCCATCATCAAGGCCCGCCACGCCGCCCGCGTCACCGGCCTGCCCGCCGTGGCCGACGACTCCGGTCTGGAAGTGGATCTGCTGCACGGCCGCCCCGGCGTCTACTCCGCCCGTTTTGCCGGTGCCGGTGCCAGCGACAAGGAGAACATCGACAAGCTGCTGGCCGAGCTCAAGGGCGCGCCGGATTACCTGAAAAGCGCCCGCTTCTGGTGCGTGCTGGTCTACATGCGCCACGCCGACGATCCCACCCCCATTATCTGCCAGGCCAGCTGGGAAGGGATGATCATCGACGAACCCCGCGGCCAGCACGGCTTTGGCTACGACCCGGTGTTCTTCGTCCCCGATCACGACTGCACCTCGGCCCAGATGCCGGCGGAGCTCAAGAACCAGCTCAGCCACCGTGGCCAGGCGCTGGCCAAGCTCAAAGCGGCCCTGGCGGCGGTCAACTAAAGCGCTGTCTCCCGCCGCGTTGTCATCTACAATGGGGGCCGTCGGCCCCCGTTTCGTTCGCGGCGCCCCGCCCGTTGTCACCGACAACCAGGGCCACCCGACCCCTTTTGATTGTTGAATACTGGAAATCCCATGCTGCAACTGCCGCCCCTCTCCCTCTATATCCACGTGCCCTGGTGCGTCCAGAAGTGCCCCTACTGCGACTTCAACTCCCACGCCCAGAAGGGGGAACTGCCCCACCTCGAGTACGTGGCGGCCCTGCTGGAGGATCTGGAGCAGGATCTGCACTGGGCCCAGGGGCGCCCCCTCTCCTCCATCTTTATCGGTGGCGGCACGCCGAGCCTGCTCTCCGTCGACGCCATGCAGGTGCTGCTGGACGGGGTGCGCGCACGCATCGCACTGACCCCGGACTGCGAGATCACCATGGAGGCCAACCCGGGCACGGTGGAGGCGGACAAGTTCGCCGGCTTCCAGCGGGCCGGTATCAACCGCATCTCCATCGGGGTACAGAGCTTCCAGCAGGAGAAATTGACCCGGCTCGGCCGCATCCACGGCCCCGAGGAGGCGCGCAAGGCCGCCGAACTGGCCCACGCCATCGCGCTTCCCACTTTCAACCTGGATCTGATGCACGGCCTGCCGGATCAGAGCCTGGACGATGCGCTCTACGACCTGCAGCAGGCCATCGACTGCGCGCCGCCGCACCTCTCCTGGTATCAGCTCACCATAGAGCCGAACACGGCATTCGCCTCCAAGCCCCCCACGTTGCCGGAAGATGACACCCTGTGGGACATCTACGAGCAGGGCCACGCCATGCTGACCGCCCAGGGCTATCAGCAGTACGAGATCTCGGCCTATGCCAAAGAGGGGTATCAGTGCCGCCATAACCTCAACTACTGGCGCTTTGGCGACTATCTGGGGATCGGCTGCGGCGCCCACGGCAAGGTGACGGATCTTGCCAACCAGCAGATCCTGCGCACCGCCAAGGTGAAGCATCCGAAAGGTTATCTGGATCCGAGCCGCCCCTATCTGGACAGCCAATGGCAGGTGAGCGCGGACGATCTGCCGCTCGAGTACTTCATGAATCGGTTCAGATTGTTTGAACCCGCCCCCAAGGCGGAGTTCGAGGCCTTCACGGGGCTACCGCTGGAGCGGGTAGAGACCATGCTCGCCATCGCCCGGACCAAGGAGCTGATCGAGGATCTTGGCGACAGCTGGCAGCTCACGTCCCTCGGGCATCGCTACCTCAACGTGCTGCTCGAACTCTTTATGGACGAGTGAGCACGGGTTCACTCTCTTGCGTCAAGACCGCAAGTCAGCACCAGCGAATAGAACAACAATCAGGGCGCCATTGGCGCCCTGATTGTTTTAACTGATGCCTTGCGGCAGGAACCCGCTCAGCAGCAGACGCTTACCATCTGCTGTTGGCCGGGCTCCCACCGCTTGCCGTGCTTGGCCTTGCGCTGATAGCTGCCCTTGCCCTTCTTGCTCGGCTCGACCCGGGCCTGGAACAGGGGGGAGGTCACCAGTGCCTTGAGGTGGTTGTCCTGAATGATGCCGCGCTGATGTTCGCAGGCGGGTTCGGCGGTGACACAGGTCACCTTCTTCTTGGCCATATGGGCTCCTTGATGGGGTTGTCGTGTTTGCCTGTCGTCCCTGTCTGGAAGGGCAGATGGCGAAAAACGCGCCGATTGTGCACCTCTTGCCTCCCCCGTGCAAGCTGTCAGGCGGGGTGATAGATAACCCGCACCAGGCCGCTTGGCAGCACGGCGCTCGACACCGGTCTCAGCGCGCCGGGCAGGGATCCTGCAAAGAGCGGGATCCCGCCCCCCAGGGTGACCGGTACCCAGAACAGGGTCAGCTCGTCCACCAGGGCCCCCTGCAGACCCTGCCTCACCAGCTCTCCGCCATCCAGATAGAGGTGACGGCTTCCCCCCTGCCACAACTCGTCCAGCACCTGCGCCAGCGCCCCCTGCCTGAACGCGACTCGAGGACGGGGGTCGGCGGGCCTGTGGGTCAGTACCACCAGCGGCTTGTCCCCGTAGGGCCACTCGGGAAAGGCGCTCACGATATCGTAGGTGTTGCGCCCCATCAGCAGGGTGTCCGCGCTCGCCATCAGGGCGCTGTAGCCGGTCTCCTCCGGCCCGTCGCCACCATAGGGGGCCAGCCATGCCAGATCGCCCCCCTCCCCGGCGATGAAACCGTCGAGGGAGAGGGCGAGAAAGGCGGAGACCCGGGGCCGACGCAGCTCAGTGCTCATGGTCGTGGTGCTCGTGGCGGGAAGGGGCGCCGGACTCCAGGGTCTCGAGGATGGCGCAGTGCTCCGCCGAACGCGGGCCGCCGCAGCAGATGTCGGAGAGGGCCTTCAGGTTCTCGCGAAAACGGGTCAGCTCCAGGAGCTTCTGCTCCACCTGTTCGAGCTTGGTGTCGGCCACCGCCTTCACCTCCTGGCAGGTGACCTTGGCCTTGTTGGTGTCCAGGGTGAGCAGCTCGCCGATGTCCGCGAGGGAAAAGCCCACCGACTTGGCGCGGATGATGAACTCCAGCCGCCGCCTGTCCTGCTCCCCGTAGAGGCGATAACCGGATTCGTTGCGAATGCCCGGCGAGATGAGGCCGTTCTTCTCGTAAAAGCGCAGGGTGTCGGCCTTCACCCCGCACGCCTTGGCCAGTTCACCGATCCGATACATGGTCCTCTCCCCCCGCATGACATTCCCGATATGGTACTCAATATAAACCGGCCTCCACTATCACCTCTTTGCCCGGCGATTGCCAGTCAAAGGCAGGAAAGCAGCAGCTAACCCCCCACTTGCCGGCCATTTATCCCCAAAACACTGAAAAGACAAACGTTTCACAAAAATTCACCAGAAAACGTTTAACGCCGCATCCCACAAGGGTTTGTCTCTTTAAAAAATCCACCACAGGTCACATTTTTTGTGTAGAATACGCGCCCACAAGAGAGCGTCGCGTCAAGCGGGCATTTCCTAAAACGCTTTTGCCAACGGCCGCCCCGGGCGAGAGTGGTTTGCGAAATCCCCCACTTCCATTTATTTGGGGACTCTCTGTGTGTTGAGCCTCGCCTCCCATGGAACGGTCCCCGTTATGCTGAGGACGATAGTGTGATGGAACAAGCTCGACCCATTCGCCGTGCACTGCTGAGTGTGTCTGACAAGACTGGCATCCTGGAATTTGCCAAGGCACTCGACGCGCGTGGTGTGGCCCTGCTCTCCACCGGTGGTACCGCCAAGCTGCTGGCCGATGCGGGCCTGCCGGTGACCGAGGTGTCCGACTACACCGGATTCCCCGAGATGATGGACGGCCGGGTCAAGACCCTGCATCCCAAGGTACACGGCGGCATTCTCGGCCGTCGCGACCGGGATGACGCCATCATGGCCGAGCACGCTATCTCCCCCATCGACATGGTCGTCGTCAACCTCTATCCCTTCGCCGCCACCGTGGCCAAAGCCGGTTGCACCCTGGAAGACGCCGTCGAGAACATCGACATCGGCGGCCCGACCATGGTCCGCTCCGCTGCCAAGAACCACAAGGACGTCACCATCGTCGTCAAGGCCTCCGACTATGACCGCGTCATCGCCGAGATGGATGGCAACGGCAACAGCCTGACCCTATCCACCCGCTTCGATCTGGCCATCGCCGCCTTCGAGCACACCGCCGCCTACGACGGCATGATCGCCAACTACTTCGGCACCCTGGTGCCCTCCTACGGCGAAAACAAGGAAGGCGATGAAGAGTCCCGCTTCCCCCGCACCTTCAACAGCCAGTTCATCAAGAAGCAGGACATGCGCTATGGCGAGAACAGCCACCAGGCTGCCGCCTTCTACGCCGAAGAGCAGGCCGCGCCGGGCTCGGTGGCAAGCGCCATCCAGCTGCAGGGCAAGGCCCTCTCCTACAACAACATTGCCGACACCGATGCGGCACTGGAGTGCGTGAAGGAGTTCAGCGAACCGGCCTGCGTCATCGTCAAGCATGCCAACCCCTGCGGCGTCGCCATCGGTGACGACCTGCTGGCAGCCTACGATCGCGCCTACCAGACCGACCCCACCTCGGCCTTTGGCGGCATCATCGCCTTCAACCGCGAACTGGACGGCGAGACCGCCGCGGCCATCGTCGCCCGCCAGTTCGTGGAAGTGATCATCGCCCCCAGCATCAGCCAGGCAGCCCGCGAGGCGGTCGCCGCCAAGCAGAACGTGCGCCTGTTGGAGTGCGGCCAGTGGACTGCCCCGGCGCAAGGCTTTGACTTCAAGCGCGTCAACGGCGGCCTGCTGGTGCAGGAGCGCGATCTGGGCATGGTGACGCTCGGGGATTTGACCGTGGTCAGCCAGCGTCAGCCCACCGAGGCCGAGTTGCAGGATCTGCTGTTCTGCTGGAAGGTCGCCAAGTTCGTCAAATCCAACGCCATCGTCTACGCCAAGAACGGCCAGACCATCGGCGTGGGAGCCGGCCAGATGAGCCGCGTCTACTCTGCCAAGATCGCCGGCATCAAGGCCGAGGATGAAGGGCTGACCGTGGCGGGCTCCGTCATGGCCTCCGACGCCTTCTTCCCGTTCCGCGACGGCATCGATGCCGCCGCTGCCGCGGGCATCTCCTGCGTCATCCAACCAGGTGGCTCGATGCGCGACCAGGAGGTGATCGACGCCGCCAACGAACACGGCATGTGCATGGTGTTCACCAACATACGTCATTTCCGTCACTGACAGCCCAGGGCCGCCGATGGCGGCCCTGCCTCTTTAGCACCGGATCCTTTCCACTGGCAGTGCCACCGCAGCGCCAGTGAACTCAGACAGAAGCGAGCGAGACGATGAAAGTACTGATCATTGGCAACGGCGGCCGTGAACACGCCCTGGCCTGGAAGGCCAAACACTCCCCCCTGGTGACCCAGGTCTTCGTGGCACCGGGCAATGCGGGCACCCAGCTTGAGCCGGGCATCGAGAACGTCGCCATCCAGGCCACCGACATTGAGGGCCTGCTGGCCTTCGCCAAGGCGAACCAGATCGGCCTCACCATCGTCGGACCGGAAGCCCCCCTGGTGAAAGGGGTGGTCGATGCCTTCCGCGCCGCCGATCAGACCATCTTCGGCCCGACCGCCGCCGCCGCCCAGCTGGAAGGCTCCAAGGCCTTCACCAAGGACTTCCTGGCCCGCCACGCCATCCCCACCGCCGATTACCAGAACTTCACCGAGGTGGAGCCGGCGCTGGCCTATCTGCGCGAGAAGGGCGCCCCCATCGTCATCAAGGCCGACGGTCTGGCCGCCGGCAAAGGGGTGATCGTCGCCATGACCCTCGACGAGGCGGAAGCGGCGGTGCGTGACATGCTCTCCGGCAATGCCTTCGGCGATGCCGGCGCCCGGGTGGTGATCGAGGAGTTCCTGGACGGGGAAGAGGCGAGCTTCATCGTCATGGTGGACGGCGAGCACGTGCTGCCCATGGCCACCAGCCAGGATCACAAGCGCGCCTTCGATGGCGACACCGGCCCTAACACCGGCGGCATGGGGGCTTACTCCCCGGCGCCCGTGGTGACCGACGAAGTGCACCAGCGCGTGATGGAACAGGTGATCATGCCGACCGTGCGCGGCATGGCGGCCGAGGGCAACGTCTACACCGGCTTCCTCTACGCCGGCCTGATGATCGATGCCGAGGGCAACCCCAAGGTGATCGAGTTCAACTGCCGCTTCGGCGACCCCGAAACCCAGCCCATCATGCTGCGGATGCAGTCCGATCTGGTGGATCTCTGCCTCGCCGCCTGTGCCGGCCAGCTGGATCAGAAGGAAGCCGTCTATGACCCCCGTGCCGCCATCGGCGTGGTGCTGGCGGCGGGTGGCTATCCCGGCGACTACGCCAGCAATCACCCCATCAGCGGCCTGCCGGTGGACGAAGTGGCAGGGGAGAAGGTGTTCCATGCAGGCACCCGCCTGGAAGGACACACCAGCCTGACCCAGGGTGGCCGCGTGCTGTGCGCCACCGCCCTCGGCCACACGGTGCAGGAAGCCCAGCAGCGGGCCTATGCCCTGGCTGGTCGCATCCAGTGGGACGGCATCTTCTATCGCAAGGACATCGGCTGGCGTGCCATCGAGCGCGAGCAGGCCGAATAAGGGCCGGATCCCGATCACTCAAAGGGCCTGCGGGCCCTTTTTTTGTTGCACGGCGTCTGTGCGGGCAGTGGAATCGTCCATGGGTGGTAGCTTTCAAAAACAAAAACACCTGAAAGACTCACCTGACTTTAAAAAACCGATGTGTGATAAAAAAATGGCAGCATGATTCACTGCCTGCGGGCCCCTTCCCGGGCCAGATGCGCGCCCTTGTATCCCCTGCCGGAGGCGAGATCCGGTGACCGTTCTCTTTCGGCTACATTCCCACAGCAATCCCCTGCACAATTCGTCACAATTGGTCGCACTTTCTTCATACAATGATCGCCCTTTCATGGCATCATGATGCGTGAAACCGCACTCAAATGAGTGCTATAACAACCTGCAATCTCGTCGTCTCATAAGGAAATCCCATGCTGAAAACTGTGCGTCCCCTGCTGCTGCCCCTGATGTTCGGCCTGATGGCCCTGCCTGCCATGGCCGGCGATCTGGAGCAGCCGATGAAGAAGATCGGCTTCAACTACAAGCAGGCCGTCAAGGCCGACGACGCGGCCACCATGGAGAAATACATCAAGGAGATGAAGGCCCAGCTGGACGTCGCCAAGGGCAAGAACATGCCCGACGCCAAGAAGGAGAAGTTCCTGGAAGGCATGACCGAAGTGCAGACCGAACTGGATGCCAGCCTGGCAGCCCTCCAGGCCGGTGACGAAGCCAAGGCGCGCGAGCACCTGGCCAAGGTCAACGACCTGAAGAAGGAGTACCACAAATATGCCAAGCAGAAAGGCTGATCCCTTCCACTGGGATCCTCTGGTGCGCCTAACCCACTGGGGTGTGGCGGCCATCTGTATCGGCAACCTCTGGCTCAACGAGGCGGGCGAGGAGTGGCACGAGCGGATGGGATACGCCGTCATGGTGCTCATCGGCATACGCCTGCTGTGGGGGCTCACCTTCGCTCGCGGCCACGCCCGCCTGCGCGCCCTCATCCCGAGCCGGGAGGATTTTCGCCATCAGGCCGACGCCCTGCGCGAACGGACCCCGCCCACCCCTGGCCATCACGGCAGCGGCAAGCTAGCGGTCTGGGCACTCTGGCTGCTGGTACTCGCCACCGCAGGGACCGGCTGGTTCCAGAACACCGAGACCGGCTTCGATCTGGGGGCGGACGACTGGCATGAATGGTGCACCTGGGCACTCCAGGGCATGATCGCCCTGCACCTGTGCGCCATCGCCTACACCTCCTGGCGCCAGCGCAGCAACCTGGTCACCCGCATGCTGCCAGGGCGTCGTGCCCGGGCCAGTGCCGGGCAGCAGGAACCCAACGTCTGAACGTTCACGGGGCCCTGCGGGGCCCCTGTTCATCCCCTTCGCTACCTGCTTGACGGGATCTCGCACCGATCTGCCCCCTCCTGCTGCCACCGAATGGCATGAAAGCATTTTCATTCACATTTCTTAATTAATTCAGCTTGTTCGATTTTCAACCACATCGATTTCATGAATGCTACGGAGCTGAACGAGGTTGTTTGTTGTCCGTTCGACTACACGACAGTGATACGTCAATAACAAGATCGAAGGGAAAATCGTCATGCACAACACACTGTTTCGAACCGCCCTGCTGGCGGCGGCACTCGGCTCTTTCAGCCACACTGCCAGCGCCGAAGGAGTCATGGTTCACCTGTTCCAATGGAAGTTCAACGACATCGCCAACGAGTGCGAGACCGTGCTCGGGCCCAAGGGGTTCGGTGGCGTCCAGATCACCCCGCCCGCCGAGCACAAGCAGGGCAGCCAGGTCTGGTGGACCGTCTATCAACCGGTCAGCTTCAAGAATTTCAACAGCTTCGGTGGTAGCGAGGCAGAGCTCAGAAGCATGATCGCCCGCTGCAACGCGGCCGGGGTCAAGGTCTATGCCGACGCCGTCTTCAACCAGCTGGCATCGGGTTCGGGCACCGCCACCGGCGGCGGCAGCTACAACTCGGGGCAATACCAATATCCCCAGTTCGGCTACAACGACTTCCATCACAGCGGCGACATCACCAACTACGGTGACAGCAACAACGTCTGGAACGGCGCCCTCTACGGCATGCCGGACCTCAATACCGGCTCATCCTACGTCCAGGATCAGATCGCCACCTACATGAAGACCCTGCTCGGCTGGGGCGTGGCGGGCTTTCGCATCGATGCGGCCAAGCACATGGCGCCGGCCGATGTGAAGGCCATCCTCGACAAGGCGGGCAGCCCCAGGGCCTACCTGGAGGTGATCGGCGCAGGCGGGGAGTCCCCCGACATTCAGCCGGGCCGCTACACCTATATCGACACCGTCACCGACTTCAAATACGGCACCGATCTCGCCGCCAACTTCAACGGCCAGATCAAGAACCTCAAGACCCTGGGCGAGAGCTGGGGCCTGCTCCCCTCCAACAAGGCCTTCGTCTTCGTGGTCAACCACGACCGCGAACGCGGCCACGGCGGTGGCGGCATGCTCACCTTCATGAGCGGTGCCCGCTACGATCTGGCCAACACCTTCATGATGGCCTGGCCCTATGGCTGGAAGCAGGTGCTGTCGGGCTATCGCTTTGAAAACATGGGCACCTATGAAACCGACAAGGGGGCGCCGGGCAGCACGCCCTGCACGGACAGCCAGTGGAACTGCGAACAGCGCCGACCGACCATCATGAACATGGCCCTGTTCCACAACCGGACCGAAGGCCAGCCCGTCAGCAACTGGTGGGACAACGGCAACAACCAGATCGCCTTCAGCCGCGGTGACAAGGGCTTCGTCGCCATCAACAACGAGAGCGGCAGCCTGGTGGTCTCGGTGCAGACCGGCCTGCCGGCCGGCGAGTACTGCAACCTCCTGGGGGGCAATGACTACTGCAGCGGCGGCTATGTCACCGTCGATGGCAGCGGCAAGGCCAGCCTGAACGTCCCCGGCATGAAGGCGGCCGCCATCATCGCCGGTTGCACCAAGGCCAGCCCCTGCGGCAGTTCCGTCCTGCCGGGCAACAAGTTCAGCAGCATGAACCTGCGCGGCACCCACAACGCCTGGGGCAACACCCCCATGACCGTCGATGCCAACCGTGTCTGGTCCGCCACCCTCACCCTGACCGGCAACGGTGACGCCACCGGTGCCCAGCGCTTCAAGTTCGACGTCTTCGGCAACTGGGCCGAGAACTACGGCGACAACGAAGGGGATGGCATCGCCGACAAGGGCAGCAGCAAGGATATCCTGGTCAGCGGGGCGGGCACCTACCGCATCACCCTGAGCGAGAGCGATCTGCGCTACACGGTCACACCCCTCACCAGCAACCAGGCACCGGTCGCTACCCTCTCCCCCAAAACCCTCAGCGTCAAGGCGGGGGAGAGCGTGGTGTTCGACGCCTCCGCTTCCAGCGATGACGGCGGCGTGGTGAGCTACAGCTGGTCCAGCGGGGGCACCGCCGCCACGGAGACAGTCCGGTTCGATACCCCGGGTATCCATACCGTGACGGTCACCGTGACCGATGCGGAAGGGTTGACCGCCAGTGCCAGCGCCACCGTGACCGTCACCGATGACAACGGCACCTACGCCAGCGTATTGCCCACCCTGAACTTCCGCGGCACCCCCAACGCCTGGGGCTCCCTTGCCATGACGCTGGTCGCCGACAATCAGTGGGAAGCCCTGGTCACCTTCGACGGTCAGACCAACCAACGCTTCAAGTTCGACGTCAAGGGGGACTGGACCCAGAACTACGGCGACACCAACAAGGACGGCGTGGCCGAACTGACCGGCAGTGACATCCTCACCCCGGTCATCGGCCAGTACCGGGTACGTTTCAACGATCAGACCCTGCAATACAGCCTGACTCCGGTGAGCGTCACCTATGCCAAGAATGTCGCCAGCCTCAACATTCGCGGCACCACCAACAACTGGGGCACCACCCCCATGTCCCTGGTCGGGGATCACCTCTGGCAGGCCAGCGTCACCTTCACCGGCAGCGGTGATGGCAACGGCGGCCAGCGCTTCAAGTTCGACGTCAAGGGGGACTGGACCCAGAACTACGGCGACACCAACAAGGATGGCGTGGCCGAGCTGGCCGGGGCAGACATCACCACGGCAGTGGTCGGTGCCTATGTGGTGCGCTTCAACGACCAGACCCTGGCCTACAGCCTGAACGCCCAGTAAGGCTGGACACACGCTAGGGCCATTGCGCCCCGGCGCCGAACCAGGTCTCCCGCCATCGGCGGGAGGCCTTTTTCATGGCCCCATGACCCGTTCCCCGCCAGCCTGCCGGCAGGCATACTCATCCTTCATCCCCATGCAGGAGCACATATGAAACAGTTGAACACCCTCAAGGCCGAGGGACGGCTCGAGGAAGCCCGTCAGCACGGTCTGCTGCAACTCATCGCGCACCCGGCCCACGCCGAGCTGCATTACGAAGTGGCCGGACTGCACGACATGCTGGGGCGAGAAGCCCAGGCCATTCCGCTCTATCAGAAGGCCGTGTCGCTGGGGCTTGGCGAGGCGTCGCTGCGCGGGGCCCTGCTTGGACTAGGCAGCTCCTATCGCACCACGGGCCGTCATCCCGAGGCGCTGGCCACCTTTGACGAGGCCCTGTCCCGCTTCCCCGATGCCGTGGAGTTCAAGGTGTTTCGTGCCATGACCTGCTACAACCTGGGGCTGTAGTGGTCTAATCATCCCGGACACCGTTTTAGGTGGTACAGTCGCCACCATTATTTGAGGTGTTCAATGACAAG
>NZ_JBRKTB010000022.1:0-41757 GCF_053005425.1 Aeromonas sp. 25-248
GCGGTAGTTCAGTCGGTTAGAATACCGGCCTGTCACGCCGGGGGTCGCGGGTTCGAGTCCCGTCCGCTCCGCCACTACTTAAAAAGCCCAGTCTAACGACTGGGCTTTTTTTCGTTCCCGAGACCGCACCTATTTCCCCTCACATCAACACCGCCATCATCCGATCATCGCCCCTGAGAGAGGTTGCCGCTATAATGGCCGCCCTCAAGCAAGGTGGTGGTATGAAAGCAGAGTATCTACAGCGATTCGGGGGCATTGCCCGTCTTTATGGCCAGCGTGCCCTTGGCTCCTTCAGCCAGGCGAAAGTCTGCGTGGTCGGGATCGGTGGCGTCGGCTCCTGGGCGGCCGAGGCGCTGGCTCGGGCCGGCATCAACCAGATCACTCTGATCGACATGGATGATATCTGCATCACCAACACCAATCGCCAGATCCATGCCATGCAGGGCACGGTCGGCCGTCTCAAGACGGAGGTGATGGCCGAGCGCATCCGTGCCATCAACCCGGATTGCGAGGTGATCGAGGTGGATGACTTCGTCACCGCCGACAACCTGGGCGAGCATATCAAGCGGGAGTTTGACTATGTGGTGGATGCCATCGACTCGGTCAAGGCCAAGGTGGCGCTGATTGCCTTCTGCAAGCGCAACAAGATCCCGGTGATCGTGGCGGGCGGTGCCGGCGGGCAGATGGACCCGACCCAGATCACCGTGGCCGACCTGGCCAAGACCATTCAGGATCCGCTGGCCGCCAAGGTGCGCTCCGACCTGCGCCGACTGCACAACTTCAGCAAGAATCCGGCGCGCAAGTTCGGGGTGGAGTGTGTCTTCTCAACCGAGCAGCTGAGTTATCCGGATGGCAATGGCGGCACCTGCCAGGCCAAGGCGGCCAGCGACGGCAATATGAAGATGGATTGCGCCTCCGGCTTCGGTGCCGTGACGCCGGTGACGGCCACTTTTGGCTTGGTTGCCGCGTCCCGGGTATTGAAGAAGATTGCCGAGCGCGGGTCCCGTGCCGAGAAAGAGGCTGGAAATGAAGACACAGGGTCGATTGGTGAAGCATGATCGACCACTGAACAAGGTGGATTAGACGGCTTGCTGCCGGATAGCCAAGACGATTGCCCTGAGCCCGTTGCCTCGCGACGGGCTCAGGTGTTTCTCGAGCCCCAATTCACTGAAATAGGCATCCATATCAAAAGCCTGGATAGCGTCGGCACTCTGATGATTGAGTGCCGCCAGTACGATGACAATCAGACCGCGCACGATGCGGGCATCGGAATCGCAAGCAAAGTGCCAGTTACCATCCTCACCTTTCTCCCCTTTCAACCAAGCCTGGCTCTCACACCCCTTGAGGCGAAATGCCTCCTGCTGCCATTCGCCGGGCAGTGCAGGCAGCAGTTTGCCGAGCTGGATGATGAGTCTGTACTGGTTCTCCCAGCCGTTTGCTGCCGCAAACTGCTGACGGATGCTATTTGCATCGGGCTCAACGCCTATCCGGGTATAGGTTGCGAGGCTGTTCATTGGATTGTCTGCCTTAGAAGAAGTCACGGAGTTTGTGCAGGGCGGCCAGCAGGGCGTCGACATCGTCCCGATTGTTGTAGCAGGCCAGCGAGGCGCGCATCGTGCCGCCGACACCAAGCGATTCCATCAGCGGCATGGCGCAGTGATGGCCGACCCGCAGGGCTATGCCCTGCATGTCGAGCAGGGTGGCGGCATCTTGCGGGTGGATGTCGTCCAGCAGGAAAGAGACCGCGCCGGCGCGCTGACCGGGTTCGCCGACCAGACGCAGCCCTGGCACCTGTTGCAGTCCGGCAACCAGATAGTCGGTCAGCGCCGCTTCATGGCTGGCCAATGAATCCTTGTCCTGCTCCATCACAAAGCCGATGGCTGCGGCCAGGCCGATGGCGCCGGCAATATGGGGGGTGCCTGCCTCGAATTTGAAGGGCAGGGTGTTGAAGGTGGTGCCGCTGAAGCTGACCCTGTCTATCATCTCGCCGCCGGCCTGCCAGGGGGGCATCCGCTCCAATAGCTCAGTGCGGCCCCACAGCACGCCGATCCCGGTCGGGCCATAGAGCTTGTGGCCGGAGAAGGCGTAGAAGTCGCAGTCGATAGCCTGCACATCCACTACGAGATGGGCCACTGCCTGGGCGCCGTCTATGAGGCTCAGGGCACCGACCGCCTTGGCCGCTGCCACCATCTCTTTGACTGGATTGACGGTGCCAAGGGCATTGGAGACGTGAGCCACGCTCACCAGTCGGGTACGTGGTCCCAGCATGGCGTGATAGGCAGCCATGTCGAGATCGCCCCGCTCATCGAGGGGGACGACCCGGATCACGGCGCCGGTGCGTTGGGCGACCAGTTGCCACGGGACGATATTGGCGTGGTGCTCCAGGGTGCTGAGCACGACTTCATCCCCCGCCCTCAGCTCGCTCATCCCCCAGCTCTGGGCCACCAGATTGATCGCCTCCGTGGTGCCACGGGTCCATATCACTTCGTGGCTGCGAGGGGCATTGATAAAGCGGGCAGCCGTCTTGCGGGCATCTTCGAAGGCGCGTGTGGCCCGGCCGCTCAGGGCATGGGCGGCGCGGTGCACGTTGGCATTGTCGGCCCGATAGTAGTGATTGATCGCATCCAGCACGGCTTGCGGTTTCTGGGTGGTGGCGGCGTTGTCCAGATAGACCAGAGGGTGGCCGTTCACCTCCTGCGCCAAGGCTGGAAACTGGCCGCGCAGCCGGGCGTGCTGTTGCTGATTCATGCTCCCCTCATATCATCTGGAAAAGTCGGCCATGATCCGGAAAATAGCGGTCAAACACAAGGCGCAGTGGCGGGATATTGCCTGCGGTTTCGGCTGCCTGCGGGATCTCTGTTACAATGCCGCCCCTCATCATAAGCCAAGAGATCCGGCCCATGAAGCTCAACCCCAATCAGAACGAAGCGGTCAAGTATGTCTCCGGCCCTTGCCTGGTGCTGGCGGGTGCCGGATCGGGCAAGACCCGCGTCATCACCAACAAGATTGCCTATCTGGTACAGCAGTGCGGCTACAACGCACGCAACATAGCGGCGGTCACCTTTACCAACAAGGCGGCGCGGGAGATGAAGGAGCGGGTCGGTCAGACCCTGGGTCGCAAGGAGGCGCGGGGGCTGATGGTCTCCACCTTCCACACTCTGGGGCTTGAGATCATCCGCCGCGAGCACAAGAGCCTGAACCTCAAGGCGAACTTCTCCCTGTTTGATGACACCGATCAGCTGGCGCTGCTGAAGGAGCTGACCGAGGCGGAGCTCGACAACGACAAGGACAAGCTCTCGGCCCTCATCAGCCAGATCTCCAACTGGAAGAACGACCTCATCCTGCCTGCCCGGGCCATGCGCATCGCCCGCGGGCCGGAAGAGGTGCTGATGGCTCAGCTCTACGAGCGCTACCACCGCCAGATGGTGGCCTACAACGCGCTTGATTTCGACGACCTCATCGTGATGCCGACCCTGCTGCTCAAGAGCAACCAGGAGGTGCGCGAGCGCTGGCAAAACAAGATCCGCTACCTGCTGGTCGACGAATACCAGGACACCAACACCAGCCAGTACGAGCTGGTGAAGCAGATCGTCGGCGAGCGAGCCCGCTTCACCGTGGTGGGTGACGATGACCAGTCCATCTACTCCTGGCGCGGGGCCAAGCCGCAGAACCTGGTGCTGCTGAACGAAGACTTCCCCAATCTGCGACTCATCAAGCTGGAGCAGAACTACCGCTCCAAGCGGCGCATCCTCAAGTGCGCCAACATCCTGATCGCCAACAACCCCCACGTCTATGACAAGGCGCTCTTCTCCGAACTGGACGAGGGGGTGAAGCTCAAGGTGCTGTTTGCCAAGAACGAGGAGCACGAGGCGGAGCGTATCGCCGCCGAGCTGATGGGCCACAAGTTCATGAACCGCACCCGGTTCAAGGATTACGCCATCCTCTATCGGGGCAACCATCAGTCGCGCATTTTCGAGAAGGCGCTGATGACCAACCGCATACCCTACCGTATCTCGGGCGGTACCTCATTTTTCTCCCGCACCGAGATCAAGGACATCATGGCCTACCTCAAGCTGCTGGTTAACCCGGATGAGGACACCGCCTTCCTGCGGGTGGTCAATCTGCCGCGCCGCGAGATAGGCCCCACCACCCTCGAAAAACTGGGCCAGTACGCCAACCAGCGTGGCAAGAGCCTGTTTGCCGCCAGTTTCGAGCTGGGGCTGGAGCAACACCTCTCCGGACGCGGTTTATCCGCCCTGCAGGCCTTCACCAACTGGCTGGTACGGCTCGGCGATCAGGCGCTGCGCGGCAATCCGGTGGAGGCGGTGCGGGACATGATCAAGGAGATCCACTATGAGGAGTGGCTCTATGAGACCTCCCCCAGTCCGAAGGCGGCGGAGATGCGGATGCAAAACGTCTCCACCCTTTATCGCTGGATCAGCGAGATGCTGGAAGGGGATGAGCTGGAGGAGTCGATGACGCTGGCTCAGGTGGTTACCCGGCTCACCCTGCGGGACATGATGGAGCGCAACGAAGGGGAGGATGAGGCGGATCAGGTGCAGCTGATGACATTGCACGCCTCCAAGGGACTGGAGTTTCCCTATGTCTACATGGTGGGCATGGAGGAGGGGTTACTGCCGCACCAGACCAGCATCGACGAGGACAACGTGGAGGAGGAGCGACGCCTCGCCTACGTGGGGATTACCCGGGCCCAGACCGAGCTGACCTTTACCCTCTGCAAGGAGCGTCGCCAGTTTGGCGAGTCGGTGCGGCCGGAGCCGAGCCGCTTCCTGCTGGAGCTGCCCCAGGATGACCTGGAGTGGGAAAACCAGAAGAAGGTGACGGCAGAGGAACGCCAGCAGAAGGGGCAGGTTGGTGTCGCCAACCTGCGGGCCCTGTTCAAGAAGGATTGAGGCCGGAAGGCTTGGCCTCTCGGGCGGCCTGACCCAGCAGAGGGGGAATATCGGCTCCCGGCAGCGGGGGGGAGATGTGGCGCCCCTGCCCGAGGGCGCAGCCAAGCTCGATGAGCTTTTGCAACTGTTGCTGATTTTCGATCCCCTCGACCACCAGGGTGAAGTCGAGGTCCTGGCAGATGTCCCGCATGGCGCGGATCAGCGCCAGATCCTTGGGTGAGTTCAACATGCGATGGGTGAAGCTGTCGTCCACCTTGATGTAATCCACCGGGAAGTGAAACAGGGCGTTGAGAGAAGAGAAGCCGGTGCCGAAGTCATCCAGGCTGACCTGGATCCCTTTCGCCCTCAGTTCATGCAAGGCTGTGAGGGAGTCGGCACTCTGCCGGGAGAGCTCGCGTTCGTTGAACTCAAAGATGAAACATGCGGGGATGACACCCTCCTCCTCCATGATGGTGAGCAGTTGCATGATCTGCTCGTGGCTGGCCAGGTGCTTGCCGGAGAGGTTGATGGCTATCCTGAAACGACCGACCCCGGAGGCGGGTTGCCAAAGCTTCAGTTGCTGGCAGGTGCGCTTGAGGATCTGGCGGTCCAGATCCTGAATGAGGCCGCACTGTTCCGCCAGAGGAATGAAGTCGAATGCATCCTTGAGCTCCCCTTCCTCCGTTATCCAGCGCGCCATCACCTCCAGTCCGACCAGGCGGCTGTCACACAGCCTGATCACCGGCTGGAAGTAGGGCACAATCCGCCCTTCCCGCAAGGCTCTGAAGAGCCGCTCTTCCGGTGACCCCGCCTGTTCGGTACAGGCCTCCGAATACATGACGATGCGGCTGCGACCGTTGCGCTTGGCCTGGTACATGGCGAGGTCTGCCTGGTGCAGCAGTTCACTGACATCGGCCGTTTGCTCCGTCACGCTGGCGACCCCCAGACTGACGGTGATGGTCAGTTCGTTGCCCTGGAGCCGGAACGGATGGCCGATACGGCCAATCAGGCGATTGAGCACGGGGCTGATGTCCTCTTCCCGCTGGCTGTTGTCCAGATAGATGACGAATTCGTCCCCTCCGAGCCTCGCCACCATGTCATTTTGCCGGATACAGCCTTGCAGCCTGCTGCCCAGCTCCTGCAGCAACTGATCGCCAGCACTGTGGCCCAAGGCGTCATTGACCTGCTTGAAGTGATCCACATCGACGAAGATCAGGGTGAAGCCGGCTGTCTGGTAGCGGCGGTAGCGGGTCATGGCATGATGCAGGTGATTCATCAGCAGCGCCCGGTTTGGCAACTGGGTCAGCGGGTCGTGCAGGGCATTGAACTGGAGCCGCCGCTCCAGCTCCTGATGATGCTTGAGCCGTTTCTGCAACCTCAGGTTGGTTTGGCGCAGCTGTTGGAGGCGCTGGTTGATGGACTCCTCCGAGTTGAGCTCATCGAGTTGCTGTCGCACTCTTTTGAGCTCCAGCAACAGGGTCAGCTGATGGCGCAGGAAATCGAGGAACAGCCTGTCATCGGTTTCCAGAGGCCGGGTCATGTTGAGGATGAGGTGGGCAAAGTATTGCTGCTGCTGGCGCAGGGGCAGGCTGTACCAGTAAAGTCCCTCTTCATGGCGCTCTACGCTGTTGGTGCTGTGGCACATGGCCCGAATGATGTCATCGTCGTATGTCAGGTGTGGTGGATAGAGTCGCTCCAGTCGCTGGTTTTCCAGCCGGATCAGCAACATGTCGCTGACCGAGAGCATCTGGCGCAACACAGCTTCCAACTGGGCAAACAGGGCATGCTGAGGCAGGTTGTGAGCCAGGCGCATGACTCTGCCGATCTTCTCGATTTTCTCCTGCCACTGGGGATCCCGCTGCATGAGAGGGGAGGCCTGCCCCGCCAGCTGGGTACCGGTCTGGGTTTCGTGCAGGCGTTTGGCCAGGCACTCCAACAGCAACCTCAGGGTGGGTGCCTGATCCGGGGTGCTGCGTGCCAGCAACCACTGCACGTCGATATGCTCCACAGGCTGCACACACCAGCCCTGACCTTCATCGAGCCGGGTGAGCTGTTCGGTGAGGCGAGGTTCTTCCCGTCCCAATTGTTGCTTGAACACGTCGGGAAGCTGATAGGTGTAGCGCCAGTTCAGCCCCCCGTCGGCCAGCCCCAGCATGGCGAAATGTTGCAGAGGGCAGAGTGTGTCCAGCAGACCGACCAGTCGGGCGTAATCCTCGGGGGAGGCAATGCCGGGGGCGGGAAAATCCATGATGGAGGAGACGACCGCCAGCAAGGAGTGCGAGTCTGGCGGTGTGGTGGGCTGAACTGACATGCAACACTCCCGAAAAAACTTACCTTCAAGCGTAGTCGGAAGTGATGGGATTGAAAGGGCTGCAAGAGGAGCCCTTTCAATTACTTAGAGCTTGTCGATCATGTAGTGAATGGCGTTCTCGATCTCTTCGTCACTGCAGGTGGCGCAGGTCCCCCGCGGTGGCATCATGCCAGCCTTGCCGGTGAAGCCTTCGATGGCGTGTTTGCGCAAGGTGTCGAATCCCTGGGCGATGCGTGGCTCCCAGGCGGCCTTGTCACCTCGCTTGGGGGCGCCGGCGGCACCGGTATCATGGCAGGCGAAGCAGGCACCCTTGAACACGGTCTCGCCGTCACGGGGGCCGGAGGAGGCTGCCGCAGGCGCGGCCGCGGCGGTCGCAATACCTTCCAGATCCTTGGCGGTATAAACCTGGCCAACCGGGGCAATACGCTCGGCGATGGCCTCTGTCGACATGTCATCGGCGGCAAGGACGGCGCCGGACAGAGTGGCAGCCGCCATCCCGGCAGCCAGCAAATAGCTCAGTTTTTTCAACACGCTCATGTACTCCCAGCAGGCTCTTATTATCCCCAGAAAACGACGGGATTATAACCGAATAGTTACAGCCATTTAAACGCTTGTGTGTGAAGTGTTAAGCAATCTGCAAACAAAGTGGTAGAGCGGGAAGGGGTGATCCCACATAAAAAAACCCGGCATGCGCCGGGTTTCGTGAGGCTGAACAAAATAGGGCGCGCTGATTGCCCAGGCGCCCCTCGCGTGTCGTCAATCCCAGTTCAGGATCACCTTGCCGGACTTGCCCGAGCCCATGGCTTCGAAGCCCTGCTGGAAGTCGTCGATGTGGAAGTGATGGGTGATGATGGGGCTGAGATCCAGGCCAGACTGGATGAGGCTTGCCATCTTGTACCAGGTTTCGAACATTTCGCGGCCGTAGATCCCCTTGATGAAGAGTCCCTTGAAGATCACCTTGCCCCAGTCGATGGCCATGGTGGAGGGAGGAATGCCGAGCATGGCGATTTTGCCGCCGTGGTTCATCTTGTCGATCATGTCCTGGAAGGCGCTGGGCACCCCGGACATCTCCAGCCCCACATCGAATCCTTCGGTCATGCCGAGATCTTCCATGACATCGGAGAGCTTCTCCTTGGCCACGTTGACGGCACGGGTGGCGCCCATCTTGCGGGCCAGTTCCAGCCGGTATTCGTTGACGTCGGTGATCACCACGTGACGGGCGCCAACGTGACGGCAGACGGCAGCAGCCATGATGCCGATGGGGCCTGCGCCGGTGATGAGCACGTCTTCACCCACCAGGTCGAAGGAGAGGGCGGTGTGCACGGCGTTGCCGAACGGATCGAAGATGGCGGCCAGCTCATCGGGGATGTTGTCCGGCAGCTTGAAGGCGTTGAAGGCCGGGATCACCAGGTATTCGGCGAAGGATCCCGGGCGGTTCACACCCACACCAATGGTGTTGCGGCACAGGTGGGTGCGACCGGCACGGCAGTTGCGGCAGTGGCCGCAGGTGATGTGGCCTTCGCCGGAGACGCGATCGCCGATGGCGAAGCCGCGCACTTCCTGGCCGACGGCGACCACCTCTCCCACATACTCGTGCCCTACCACCATGGGGACGGGAATGGTCTTCTGGGCCCACTCGTCCCAGTTGTAGATGTGCATGTCGGTGCCGCAGATGGCGGTCTTGCGGATCTTGATGAGCAGATCGTTGTGGCCGAGCTCGGGAGCCGGGACATCGGTCATCCAGATGCCGACTTCGGATTTGAGTTTGGAGAGTGCTTTCATGACAGATTCCTCACGGCGCCATGCCGGGTACAGAGGGTAATAAAATGGGGCCCAACCTTGGCCCCCGTTTTAATCAGCCAGCCATGTGATCAAATCACACCGAGCTCGCGACCGATGCGAATGAAGGCATCGATCGCCTTGTCCAGTTGCTCCCGGGTATGGGCGGCGGACATCTGGGTCCGGATGCGCGCCTGACCCTTGGGTACCACGGGGAAGGAGAAGCCCACCACGTAGATACCGGCGGCCAGCATGCGGCTCGCCATCTCGGCGGCCAGTTTGGCATCCCCCAGCATGACCGGAATGATGGCGTGATCGGCGCCGGCCAGGGTAAAGCCGGCGGCGCTCATGCGCTCGCGGAAGTAGGCACTGTTCTCCTTGAGGCGGGCACGCAGGTCGTGACCCTCGGCCAGCATGTCGATCACCTTGATGGTGGCCGAGACGATGGAGGGTGCCAGGGAGTTGGAGAAGAGGTAGGGACGGGAGCGCTGACGCAACCAGTCGATCACCTCTTTCTTGCCGGAGGTGTAGCCACCGGACGCGCCACCCAGCGCCTTGCCCAGGGTGCCGGTGATGATGTCGACCCGTTCCATCACCTCGCAGTATTCGTGGGTACCGCGGCCGTTCTCCCCGATGAAGCCGACGGCGTGGGAGTCATCCACCATCACCAGCGCGTCGTACTTGTCGGCCAGATCGCAGATGGATTTGAGGTCGGCGATGACGCCATCCATGGAGAAGACGCCATCGGTGGCGATCAGTTTGAAGCGGGCGCCGTCGGCATCAGCCTGCTTGAGCTGGGCTTCCAGTTCGGCCATGTCGTTGTTGGCGTAGCGATAGCGCCTGGCCTTGCACAACCGCACCCCATCGATGATGGAGGCATGGTTGAGGGCGTCGGAGATGATGGCGTCTTCGGCACCGAACAGGGTCTCGAACAGACCGCCGTTGGCGTCGAAGCAGGAGGAGTAGAGGATGCTGTCTTCGGTGCCGAGGAAGGCGGACAGCTTCTGCTCCAGTTCCTTGTGCTGGTCCTGGGTACCACAGATGAAGCGCACGGAGGCCATGCCGAAGCCGTGGCTGTCGAGTCCCTGATGGGCGGCGGCAATCAGGTCGGGATGGTTGGCCAGCCCCAGGTAGTTGTTGGCACAGAAGTTCAGTACCTGCTCGCCGCCCACCGCAATCTGGGCCTGCTGGGCCGAGGTGATGATGCGCTCCTGCTTGTATAGCCCTTCCGCCTTGACCTGTTCGAGCTGTTCGGTCAGGTGACGATAGAATCCGTTAGACATCCTCGGTCCTCATTGCTGTATCGACTGTGTTATCAGGATCCCGGGCCGTGCAACCCGCACGGTTCGGCGTCGTCACGGTCGCGACGAAACGCCGACAGACCCTAGAATGGGCAACATTTTACTGTAATCCCTGCGTATAAATTCAAATTTTTATGCTGATAATCAACAATTGTGAAACAGATCTCACCCGGCTGGTTGGGCCAGTTGGAGATAATGTTGCTCCAGTTGATGTATCTGGGGGGCCACTTGTGGCTGCACGTAGGGGCGCAGCAAAAACAGCACCCGCAAGACCCCCTGGTAGAGCAGGGGCTTGGTGATGCGGGTGGCCGGGGCCTGGGCGATCTGGAACGGGATCCAGCAGGTGACGACCATCTTGATGGTCTGACCGAGATCCGGCAGGTCTTCATCGCTGACGGCGATGATACCGCCTTCGCGCAGGCTTCTGAGCAGCGTCTCCACGGTGGCTCGGAGCTGCTCCTGTGCCTTGAGGTATTTCTGCTGCAGCAGCTCGTCGCGACTCAGGATGTCCGGCAGGTTCGCGTAGAAGAAGCGGAACTGCCACATCAAATAGAAGATGGCATCCAGGTAGCCCATCAGATCCTCCAGCCGGATCTCGCTGCTGCGGATCGGGGTGAAGCTGTCGCTCAGGTGGCGGGCGTACTGATCGAAGATGGAGTGGATGATGTCTTCTTTGTTTCTGAAGTGGTAGTAAAGGTTGCCCGGGCTGATGCCAAGGTGTGCGGCAATGTGGTTGGTGGTGATGTTGCGCTCGCCCTGATCGTTGAACAGCTCGGTGGCGCTGTGGATGATCCTGTCTCTGGTCTTCATCGCTGGTCCCTCTGCCGGGCCCGAAGGGGAAAAGTCATCGAGGTCGAATCCCCTTGCGGCCCGTGATAAACTTTTCGGCAATTTCAAATTGGCCCACTATACACAGCTTTAACAGGCAGTCACACGGGGCCACAACGTACGCGAGGCAAACTCCATGATCGTAGTAACTGGCGGTGCTGGCTTTATCGGCAGCAATCTGGTCAAGCAGCTGAACGCTCAAGGACGGACCGATATCGTGGTCATTGATGACCTGACCGACGGCACCAAGTTCGTCAACCTGGTCGACCTCACCATCGCCGACTACATGGACAAGGACGAGTTCCAGGCGCGGATCGTCTCCGGTGACGAATTCGAGGAGTGGGATGACGGCATCGAGGTGATCTTCCACGAAGGCGCCTGCTCCGCGACCACCGAGTGGAACGGCAAGTTCATCATGGAGGTCAACTACGAGTACTCCAAGGATCTGTTCCACTACTGCATCGAGCGGGAAATCCCCTTCATCTATGCCTCTTCCGCCGCGACCTATGGTGGGCGCAACGACAACTTCATCGAAGACCCGAGGTTCGAGCAGCCCCTCAACGTCTACGGCTACTCCAAGCAGCTGTTCGATCAGTACGTGCGTCGCTGGATGCCGGAGATCAACTCCCAGGTGGTGGGTCTCAAGTACTTCAACGTCTATGGTCCCCGCGAGCAGCACAAGGGCTCCATGGCGTCCGTGGCCTTCCACCTCAATACCCAGGTGAAGCAGGGTGACAATCCCAAGCTGTTCGAGGGCTGTGACGGTTTCCCGGATGGCGGCCAGATGCGGGATTTCATCTACGTGGACGACGTCTGCAAGGTGAACCTCTGGTTCTGGCAGAATCCGCAGCACTCCGGCATCTTCAACTGCGGCACCGGCCGGGCTGAGCCGTTCCAGAACGTGGCGGAAGCCGTGATCAGGCATCACCAGAAAGGCGCCATCGAATACATTCCCTTCCCGGATCACCTCAAGGGTCGCTACCAGAGCTTCACCCAGGCGGATCTCACCAAGTTGCGCGGCGTCGGCTATGACGGCGAGTTCAAGACTGTGGCCGAAGGCGTGGCCGATTACATGGCCTGGTTGAACCGGGCTTGATCCCCCTCTGGCGGGTGGCTCTGGCCACCCGTCGATCGGATGCGCTTGCATGAACATATTGATGGCTCTCTCCCAGCTCGAAGTGACGGGCGCGGAGGTCTATGCCACCACGGTCGGCAACGAGCTGACCCGCCGTGGCCACCAGGTTTTCTACGTCTCTGACACCCTGACCAAACCGACTCTGGGGCCGGTCTTTCGGTTGCGCTTCAACAAGCGCAGCATCCTGCGCCGCTTCTGGCACGTCTTCTATCTCATCTATCTGATCCGCAAGCACAGGATCCAGCTTGTGCACGCCCATTCGCGCGCCTCGGGCTGGAGCAGCTACGTCGCCTGCAAGCTGACCGGCACCCCCATGATCACCACGGTGCACGGGCGCCAGCCGGTACACGCCTCTCGCAAGGCATTCCATGCGCTGGGTTATCGGGCGGTGGCGGTGTGCGAGGATATCGCCAGCCAGATCATCGACAACCTGGGGGTGGACCCGGCCATGGTGCAGGTGCTGCGCAACGGTATCGAGACCGACAAGTTCCAGCCCGTGCCGATACCGGACAACGACAAACCGGTGATCGCCATCATTGGTCGGCTGAGCGGTCCCAAGGGGGAGCTCTGCTACCGGTTGCTGGACGAGGTGCTGGATCTGGAAGCCTGCCGGGTGCGCGTCGTCAGCGGCACCCAGGTGCCGGCGCGTTTTGCCCGTTTTCAGGACAAGGTCGACTTCGTCGGCTATGTGGACGATGTGCCCGCCCTGATGGCGGGCTGCGATCTGGTGATCGGTGCCGGTCGGGTGGCGATGGAGGCGCTGCTGTGCGGTCGTCCGGCGTTTGCCATCGGCGAAGCCAGGGCCATCGGTCTGGTGACGGAGCAGAATCTGGACGAGGCCCTCGCCAGCAACTTCGGCGACATCGGCCCCAGGGATCTGGCCATCGACTTTGCCGGGCTGAAGGCGCAGATCCCTTCGGCGCTGGCCTCCAAGGTGGTGCCAGACCCAGTGCGCCAACGGATCCTGCAAGAGTATGATTTGCAAGGCGTCGTGACCGGGCTGGAATCCGTCTATCAGGACGCCGTGGTCGAGACCCTGCGCCGGGAGATGCCGGTCATCATGTATCACCGCTTCATCGAGCACGAGAGCGAAAAGGGAGTGCATGGCACCTGGCTCCCGGTCGCCATGTTCGAGAAGCACCTCAAGCTGATGAAGTGGCTGGGCTACGAGACGCTGACATTTGCCGACCTGGCGGAGAACGGGTTCATCCACCGGCTGCAATACGGCAAGAAGTACCTGATGATCACCGTGGACGACGGCTATCGGGACAACCTCACCCGCATGCTGCCGCTACTGGAAAAGTATGGCTACAAGGCGGTGGTCTATGTGGTGACCGGTGAGGATCACAATCGTTGGGATGTGGAGCACCCGACTCACCCCGATACCCCGGTGACCCTGATGACCCCGGACGAAATCAAGGCGCTGGTGGCCTCCGGTCATGTGGAGATCGGGGGCCATACCCTGACTCACCCCCGCCTGAGCACGCTCCCCCCAGAGGAGCAGGCCCACCAGATCCAGGCCAACAAGGCCTGGCTGGAGCAGTTGCTCGGCCATCCCCTGATCTCGTTTGCCTATCCTTACGGGGATCTGAACGACAGTGCAAAAGCCCAGGCCGTTGCCGCCGGTTATCGCTATGCTGTGGCCACCAACAGCGGCCCCAGAGCCATGCACCGGGATCCGTTCCAGATCCGCCGGATCGCCATCTTCCCCCGCACCGACATGTTTGGTCTGTGGCGCAAGATCCGTGGCAACTATGTCTTCCGAAAAACCTGACAGGGAATACACCTTGCTCCGTATGACAGATCATGACTCATCGACGAGTGACGATTTTCTCCGCATCTTTCACGGCCAGGCGTTCGGCAACTTCATCTTCCTGAATATTCTGGGTTACACCCTGTTCAAGGATTCGATTCAGCTGATCGCCGACGTCTGCCAGACCATCATAGTGTTGGCCACCCTGATGGCCTTCTATGTGGAAAGGGCCTTCTTTACAAGGAACAGGATCTTTCAACTGCTCTGTCTGGCCTTGGTGGTACAGTGCCTGAGCTGGGTCGCATCCAGACAGTTCGTGCCCGAGTATGCCCTCAAATACCCTTCTGTGAAGTCGATGGCATACCTCTTCTTCTTCCTTGGTCTCGCCTACTGGCTGAAGGGGAACCCGCGCCGCATCGTCATCACCCTGCTGACCTTCTGCCTCGGTGTCATTTTCACCTTTGCCTATCACTCCTCCTTCTTCTCCATCGTCGAGACAGGTCTTGATGGGGCCAGGGTAGATTTCAATTACCGCAATGCCCAGCACGGCTCCCTGATCGCGGGTGCCTGCTTCCTGTTTTTTGTGCTCTTGTTGCTTACCTCGAAATTCAGGAAGCTGTCGCTGGGCAATGCCGGGATCCTGCTCGGCATCCTGTTGTTCGGGGTCTTCTCCGTCATTCTGCAGTCTCGTCAGTCCTGGCTGGCGATCTCGGCTTCGCTGGCCATCCTCCCCTTGCTTGGGGGAGGATGGCCAAGGCGCAAGGTGGTGTTGACCTACGCCATCTTGCTGATGACCATGCTGGCGCTGTATCAGGTTTCGTTCATCCGGGAGCGGTTGCTGGCCGGCTTCGTGCATCAGGGGGATGTGCATGCCATCCTGACGGGTAACTGGAACGAGGTACGGGACTTCAGCATCGGGGTGCGATTGAAGACCTGGCTGGAGGCCATCCAGTGGTTCCTGGCTCACCCCTTCTTCGGGACAGGCTATGGCAGCCAGTCGTTGGTGATCACCCTCTCCAAGACGCTGCCTGACTACATTACCCGGGAGTTTCGTCACCTGCACAACTCCAACATGGAAACCCTGGTGTGCTGGGGGGCAGCCGGTTTCCTGGTGTTGTATGGCACACTTTTCTCGGTGCTCCGCCAGGTGCTGTGCTGTCCGGTTTCGTCCCGTTTCATCAAGATGCTGGCCATCTCCTTCATCCTCTATTGGCTCATCATCAACAACTTCGAATCATTCTTCTACATGCGTTCCGGGCAGTGGGTATTCAGCGTCTTCATGGGCGCCATCTACTCGACCGCATTGCATTGGGAACTGAACAGGCTTGGAAAGGAAGGTCATGAAAATTTACGTCATTAGTCTGGACAGGGCCGTCGAGCGGCGCAGTCGTGTCGAGTCTGTGCTCTCTGCCAGAGGCATCCCCTTCGAATTTTTCAGCGCAGTGAACGGTTTTGAGGGGCTGCCCGAGCGGCTGCAGGCCCTGCCGGATGATCAGCACAGGATCCGGTTTCGCAGCAGACCGCTGACGCCCGGGGAAAAGGGGTGCTATGCCAGCCACTATCTGCTGTGGGAGAAGTGTGTCGAGCTCGACGAGCCCATCCTCATCCTGGAAGACGATTTCCTGCCCACCCAGTATTTTGAAGAGGTGGTGGGTACCCTGCCGAAGATCCACGAACAGTACGAGTACGTGAAGGTGGAACCCCAGATCGGCACCGCCACGGCCCTGACTACAGTGGACAACATGCAGCTCATGTTCTGGCACAACAACTCGTGCTGGACCACGGGATACAGCATCTCTCCCCAGGGGGCCCGCCGGTTGCTGGCCCACAGCCAGCGGTGGCTCTGTTCGGTCGACAACTTCATCGGTGAGTCCTATCGCACCGGGCTCATCTGTACCGGCCTGATTCCCTATGCCATCTACAGTCCGCGGGACATGGGCAGCGACATTCAGAATCAGGTCGTGCTGAAGAAAGTTCCGCTGGGATTCAAGTTGACCCGTGAACTCTATCGCTTCTACCGCTTCGTCAGGATGGCCCTGTGGAACATGAAACAGGCGGGGGGCAAGGCATGAGTGCGACCAACAGAACCATTCACGCCATCTGGCTCGGCAGCCGCTTGCCTCCTCTGGCGCACGTGTGCATCGATGACTGGCGCAAGCAGGGTTACGACTACAAGCTCTGGCTGGACACGGATCCGCAGGTCAAACGCTGGATACAGGAGTGCACCTTTGCCCGGGAATGCTACCGGCGAGGCCTGCTGGCCTTCGTGACCGATTACCTGCGGCTCAAGATCCTCGCTCAGGAAGGGGGTCTGTACCTGGATACCGATGTCACCATCAACCAGGATCCCTTCCCGCTCTTCGAGTCCGTGGCCTTTGGCGTCGGCTACGAATCCGATCGGCTGATCGGCACCGCGGTCATCTACGCCAGACAAGATTCGGCCATGCTGTCCGAACTGGTGCGCTTCTATGAACAGGAGATCATGTCCTCTCCCATGTACATGGGGCCGGAGATCATGACACACCTGGTCTCGGAGAAGCTGGCATCATCAGGGGATACCGCCCTGATCGCCCCCGTGCACTATTTCTACAACTACCAGGGGGAGGCGATTCATTTCGAGCCGGCGGCAGAGCGCTACATGACCCACTGGTTCCAGCACAGCTGGAAACGCTCATCCGGTCTTGTGTTCCTGCGTGCCAAGGCCAAAGGCTGGTCAGGGTATCTCTATGAATGGCAGAAGGAGTTCTTCCGCCTGCGCAAATGATGGCGATATGGCATCACCGTGCTAGACAGTGGGCAGGGGAGCCGTGTCTCCATCTGCCTGCTTGCCGGTGACAGGAGTGACTTGACTCCAGAGCTCATCCAGCTGCATCTGTACCTCGCGCACTTCCTGCTGCGGATCCTGACGACCCGTGTCGACGAAGCGATAACGGGGATGAGAGACGGGATTGGCAATGGCGGAGTGTCCGAGGGGAGAGACGATGGTGAGCAGGGGGATATCCAGCGCCTGCGCCATATGGCGCGGGCCTGTGTCGTTGCCAACGAACAGCTGGCAATGGGCGAAGAGCCCCACCAGTTCCCGTACCGAGCGGGTCTGCACATGGTCAAACACGCTGGCCTGCAGCGCTTCTGGCAGCAGCGGCTTCAGCCCCCGGTTGTACTCCTCTTCCCCCGGTCCGCAATAGACCAAGATCTGGGCATTGTGCTCCTCGATGAGCCACTGGGCGACCTTGGCGAAGCAGTCGATGGGCCAGCGCTTGTAATGGCCGAGGGAGTTAACTCCCATGGCGATGAGTGGCCGGGTCGGGTCGACGCCAGCGGCCAGCAGGGTCTCGCGCCCCCGTTGTCTCTCCCTGTCGCTGAGCCAGAGATAGTAGTTGCGATCCTCCCTGGCGAGGCCGAGGGGCTTGAGCAGTGAAAACCGGTCGTCCACCAGGGTGCTGTTGCCCTGATGCTCGGTGTCATGGCGAAAGCGCACGATGCGGTTGTGGCCCAGGCGCCATGGGAAGGAGTCGAAGCCGATCCGCAGGCGGGCGCCGGAGAAGAGACAGGTGAGCAGGCCTATCATCTGGCCCTGGCTGTTGATCACCACATCGTAGCGTTCGCGGCGAATGCCCAGCAGCAAATCCTTCATATAGCGCCACTCGTTGCGGCGCGCCTTCTCGATGACGATCAATCGATCGATGTTGGGGTTTCCCTCTGCCATGCCCGCGCAGTAATCCATGACCAGATAGTGAACTTCCCCGGCAGGGTCGTGCTGCTTGAGGTTGTTGCACAGTGCGGTGGAGATCAGCACATCTCCTATCTGTTTGGTTTGTACTACCAGGTATTTCATGGAAAGGGCCTCGAGCGAGGTCGGGTTGAACGTCAGCGCATCAGCATATCGCACTCCCCTGTCAGATGCTGCCGCTATGGGGTGAAAATCCGATCCAACGCACTGTGTTTGCACATATTTTCGACGTTGTTCGGGCTGGTGGGGCCCGGCTGGCAGTGCGGGAAGATGAGTGGGGGCATGGCACCGCTGGCCATGCCCCCGATGAGCAAGAGTGATCAGCGTACGATGAGGCCGAGCAGGATCCCCACCACACCGAAGTCGGCATCGCTGAAGGTGGTGTTGGCAAAGCCCAGATCTCCCAGTACCGGCAGCAGGAACACCGGCAGGAAGGTGATCAGCAGGCCGTTGGCGAAGGCACCTAGTAGAGCGCCGCGACGGCCGCCGGTGGCATTGCCGAACACCCCGGCTGCCGCGCCGACGAAGAAGTGCGGCACCACGCCCGGAATGATGACGGTGAGCCCCAGCAGGTAGAGCAGCACCATGCCCACCAGACCGGCGGCGAAGCTCGACAGGAAGCCGATCAGCACCGCATTGGGGGCGTAGGGGAAGACGATGGGGCAGTCCAGCGCCGGCTTGGCGTTGGGCACCAGCTTGTCGGAGATCCCCTTGAAGGCCGGCACGATTTCGGCGATGACCATCCGTACCCCCTGCAGGATCACGTAGACCCCGGCGGCGAAGGTGATGGACTGCATCAGGGAGAACATGAACCAGTGCTTGCCCTTGGCGACGCTGGCGACGAACTCGGGCCCGGCGAAGGCGGAGGTGATAAGGAAGATGATGCCCATGGTGAAGGAGATGGCCACCGGGGTATCGCGCAGGAACAGCAGGCTCTTGGGCACCTGCACCTCTTCGCTGCTGTGGGCCTTGTTGCCGAACTTGGCACCGATCCAGCCGGCCAGCACGTAGGAGCAGGTGGAGAAGTGGCCGAGTGCCACATCGTCGGAGCCGGTGATCTGCTTCATGTAAGGGTGGGCGAGGGCCGGGAACAGCACCATGGTCACGCCGACCACCAGGCTGCCCACCGCGATGAGCGGGATGCCGCTCATGCCGCCGGCGGAGAGGATGGCCGCCACCATCATCGACATGAACAGGGTGTGGTGACCGGTCAGGAAGATGAACTTCCACGGGGTGAGCCGGGCGATCAGGATGTTCACCAGCATGGCGAAGAACATGATCATCGCCATCTCTTTGCCGAACGACTGCTGGGCGATGGAGACGATGGCCTCGTTGTTGGGGACCACCCCCTTGATGCCGAAGGCGTGCTGGAAGATGGTGGCGAAGTCGCCCAGCGAGTTCACCACCAGGGTGGCGCCGGCCCCCAGGATGACGAAGCCCATGATGGTCTTGACCGTGCCCTTGATGCACTCGGTCACAGGTTTCTTCTGGGCGATCAGGCCGATGAGGGCGATGAGGCCAACCAGCACGGCCGGCTCCGACAGCACGTCAAACATCAGAAAATTGAAAAATTCCATGGTCAGCTCCAAGCAGATGGAAGCGGCGGCTCACCAGCCGCCCAGACAGTCGCAAAGGGGTTAGAGTGCGCCCAGCTCGCGCAGGGCGATGGCGAGTTTTTCTTTCATGGCGGCCTTGTCGACCATGTTGTCCAGGGATACCAGCCGGCCGTCGACCCCCATGCTGACCAGCTGTTCGGCGATGTCGCGGGTGGCGACAAAGATCTCGGCGCGCTCGCTGCCGGCGGAGGCGAGATCCCGGTGATCCACCTCGGCCGTCACGGCCAGCTCCTTGAGAATGCTCTTGATGCTCATCTCCATCATCAGGCTGGTGCCCAGGCCGTGTCCGCATACAACCAGAATCTTCATGTTCTCTTCCTCTGTCGGGCGCAGGGCGCCACTCAATAACGCGCCAGGATGCGCAAGATGTCGTCTTTGCTGGTGGCTGCCATGATGGCCGCCACGTCTTCTTCATTCATGAACAGCTCGGCCAGCTGGGCGATGGTCTCCACGTGGGAGTTGCTGTCGCTGGCGGCCAGGGTGACCAGCAGCCGCACCGGGTCGTTGCCCTCGGAGCCGAAGTTGACCCCCTCCTTCAGCACGGTCAGCGCCAGTCCCAACCGGTTGACGCCGTCTTCCGGGCGGGCGTGGGGCATGGCCAGGCCCGGTCCCAGCACGTAGTAGGGGCCGAGCTCCTCGTGGGAGCGATAGAGCGCCGCCACATAGGAGGGCTCTATGGTGCCGTTGGCCAGCAGGGGGGCGGTGGCCAGCTCGATGGCGTGGCGCCAGTCGCGGGCGCCCGCTTCGATGGAAATGACCTCCTCGGTCAGCAATTGGGTCAGCATGGTAGTGTCCGGACTGGATAGGATGGCGCCAATCTAGCGATCTTGCCCTTTGATAACTGTGAGCTTGATCCCGAAAGTTAGCGCTACCAGATGGCGCTAACATTGATCTGTGATAGCGCTATCATTTCTCTCATGGAAGGGATTCATCCTGCCCCTTATCGGCCTCAAAGAAGGTAAAATCCGGTTTGAGCAAATAGTCAGTGCCCCGCTTTTGCCTTAAAGTGAATGCCCGTATGCCGAGGAAGGGAAAGGATGTCAGAAGCGAAAAAACGCCGCAGCACGGGTCGGGTGACCCTCAACGACGTGGCCCAGTTGGCTGGGGTGGGAGCCATGACGGTGTCGCGCGCCCTGCGCACCCCCGAGCTGGTGTCCGACAAGATGCGCGAGCGCATCGAGGCGGCGGTGGATGAACTCGGCTATATCCCGAACCGGGCGGCGGGGGCGCTGGCTTCCGCCACTTCCCAGACCATAGTGGTCATCGTCCCCAGCCTGGCGGAGCGCGCCTGCGGTGACATGATTGCCGGGCTGCAGCAGACCCTGCTCGCCGAGGGCTACCAGATCATGCTGGGGGATGCCCAGCACCTGAAGCAGCAGGAGGCCAGCCTGCTCAGCAATTTCCTGCAGCACAATCCGGCCGCTGTGGTGTTGTTTGGGGGGGATCCCGGGGAGGTCATCCGGCAGCGCCTGCAGGCGGCCCGCTTGCCGGTGGTGGAGGTGGGAGCCATGGCGCGCCATCCCATCGACATGAACGTCGGGGTCTCCAACTTCGATGCCGGTTATCAGCTGACCCGCCACCTCATCGAGCGCGGTCATCGCAACATCGGCTTTCTCTGTGCCCGCCAGGAGCAGTGGATGCTGCAGCAGCGCATGCAGGGCTGGCAGAAGGCGCTGCTGGACAACTACCTCTCCCCGGACGCCATCATCAATACCTCTGAGCTGCCGAGTTTTAGCACGGGGGCGGCCATGCTGGGGGAGTTTCTGCTGCGCTGGCCCGAACTGGATGCGCTGATCTGCGTCAACGACGAGCTGGCGGCCGGGGTGCTGTTCGAATGCCAGCGCCGCCATCTGAGCGTGCCGGGCAAGCTCGCCATCGCCGGTTTCGACGATCTGGATGTGGCGCGCGCCTGTCATCCTGCGCTGACTTCGGTCAGGATCCCCTATCACCAGATGGGCAGGGAGGCGGCGGAGCTGATCCTGCGCCAGCTGGCGGGCGAGGAGGTGGCCGGCATGAGCCTCGCCCTGGATTTTCAATTGCAAAAGCGCCAGAGCACCTGACGAGCGATGCCACGACAGGTCGAGGCAAGCATGTTCAAGGCGTTGTGACCGAAGACCCGCTTGGTGCACCGTCGCCCTGCGCGGGAACTGCCAGCGGACGTGTTCGCCCGGTCTGTCACCGGGTTGACGCAGAGCGTGGATGCCACCGGAGCCATGACTCCAGGTGGCTGGCTGCACCCTGGTCAAGCTCTGATCGGAACCACTGGCGAGCCCCATTATTCTGGATAGACTTTGTAGGCCGGTGCACTATCCAAGGAGAATGAGCATGGGTACGCAGACGCCTGATTTCGATCTCGATGATGACTGGGAGCCGGAATCCTGGGAAGACGAGCTGGAGGAGCTGGATGACGAGAGCTGGCAGGACTATGACCCTCTCGACGATCAGTGACTCCCTGTAACGCCTGAGGGCGGGCCTGGTGCCCGCCCGATTTTTTGTGTGGCGAGGGGGGCAGCCCTTGGTGAGAACGGGGCGGGCTGGTTAGAATGAACTGCTCAAATGACGCTGTACAAGGCAGGCAGCGGCTCAACAACGATTCCAACGACGCCAAGGATGAATATGCGCTCACTCGTCATCATGTTTTGTGCCGCCCTGCTCGGGGGCTGTGTTTCCAACTCCGACGACCCTTGCGAGAAGGTGTGGAGCGACGTGGGAGAGGCGGACGGCAAGCTCGGTTTTGCTGGCGATAGGGTGGCTTTTCACCAGACCCAGTGCGGGGAAAAAGTGGACGTTGCCCTTTGGGAGCTGGGTCGCCAGAAGGGGCTGGCCTGGTATTGCCGACCCGAGCATCTCTATCTGGCAGGACGGTCGGGAGAGGAGTATCGTGGCGTCTGTCCCAACGACGTGCAGGCCCGTCGCCTGTTTGAACAGGGTCGCCATGGCTGGACTGATCAATAAATCAGCCTTCCTCTCTCTTCTGAAATCTTGCGTGAATCTCTTCGTGAGAAGAGGGACCTACCCTTCCTTATGTTTCAGCCGCAGCGGCTGGCACAGGTAATCCTTGTCATTGGCGCTGCGGGCACACTTGCCACACACGAATTTGGGTTTGCGCACAATCTTGCGCAGCGTCTTGAGATCGGCGGGGATCTCGTGACGGCGCCACTCACACAGCGTCTTGTGACCCATGACGTCCTCGACAGTGAATGCAACGGGTGAGAGGGGCAGGACCCCTCCCGGTGTGGTTACTGGTACAGGTATTTGGTGAAGATGAGCTCGCGGACCGCCTTCTTGCCCGTCTCCTTGACCAGCAGTTCGTTGACCTTGGCCTCACACTCCTTGCGCAGCTCTTCCCGGTTCACCAGGGACTTGATCTGTGCGCCCGTCTTGCTGCCAATCAGCCGGATGATGGCGTCGCGGATCAGGGGGTCGTGCTGCTCCAGCAACTTGAGGTCGGCAGCGTCCGTGGCCATCAGCTCTACCGTCACCCGTACATAGCCGAGGGTTTTGCCGTCGCCAAGGTAGTTGGTGATGATGTCCGGATCCAGTGCGTGATAGGCGAATCCCGGCTGGACGGCGGAGGAGGCGGGATCGGTGGCCTCTTCCTCATTGGCGAAGGCCTGTGTATTCAAGAGGGTACACCCCAGGGACAGCAGCAGAATTCTGAAGATCTTCATCTGGATGGCTCGGCAGCGACGGATGCCCCATTTTTGATGCTGCCATCGGGGCCGTCAAGCACGGATGTTCTTACAATTCGCCATTGATTTACGGATAATAAACCGGTTTTTAACCTGACAACGGAAATCTCCGGATGGTGAAGCTGTGAAGTCCGAGTTGACTGTTCCCCTCGTCCAGATCGTCCCGTGGCGGGCGCCTGCAGAGTGCGAACCGCCCGAGGCGCTGCGTCCCTGGTTGCTGGAGGCCGATTCCATGACCCGGCGCCTGCGTCGTTACAATCATCACCTCTCGGTGCAACTGCTCGGCAATCGCGCCGTGTCGCTGACGGTGGACGAGCAGGCGCTGGTGGCGGTGTCGGCCCCCGCGGGCATGTGCCGTGAGGTGATCCTGCACGGTGATGGCGGGCCTGCCATCCTGGGTTGGACCCTGTTTGCCGAAGCGGCCTTGCAGGGGGGCGGTTTGCAGGATCTGGGAGAGCAGCCGCTGGGAGAGCGCATTTTCGGTGATGCACCGGCGCGGCGGGATCACCTGCAACTGGCCTGTTTCGAGATAGCGAGCAATCCCTGGTGTCCGGCCGCCACCGTCTGGGGGCGTCGTTCCCGCCTGTTTCTGGGGCAATGGCCACTGCTGGTCCATGAACTTTTCCTGCCCTCGCTATCGTCTCATTCGTTGCCATCGGATAAGGAGCTGGAGTGAAGCTGTTAACCAAGGAGCGGGGACTGGCCTATGCGCAGTTGGCCCGCATCGACAAGCCCATCGGTACCCTGCTGCTGCTGTGGCCGACCCTGTGGGCGCTCTGTCTGGCGGCTGGTGGCCTGCCTGACCCCTGGATCCTGACCGTGTTCGTGGTGGGCGTCTTCCTGATGCGCTCCGCCGGCTGTGTCATCAATGACTATGCGGATCGCAACTTCGACGGTCATGTGAAACGCACCGCTGGACGACCGCTGCCCATGGGGCGGGTCGCCGAGCGGGAAGTGCTGGTGCTGTTCGCCGTGCTGGCGCTTCTCTCGTTCGCCCTGGTGCTGACGTTGAACCCGCTCACCATCAGCCTGTCCTTTGCCGGTCTGCTGTTGGCGGTCTGCTACCCCTTCATGAAGCGCTTCATCCCCATCCCCCAGCTGGTGCTCGGCATGGCCTTCTCCTGGTCCATTCCCATGGCCTACGCGGCCCAGGCCAATGCCCTGCCGCCGGAAGCCTGGCTGTTGTTTCTTGCGAACCTGCTGTGGACCATCGCCTATGACACCGAGTACGCCATGGTGGACAGGGATGACGACCTCAAGCTCGGCCTGAAATCGAGCGCCATCCTGTTCGGCCGCCACGACAAGCGGATCATCGGCGCGCTGCAACTGGCGACCCTGCTGATCCTGCTGGGGGTCGGGCAGCTGATGGGGCTGGGATCCGGTTATTACTGGGGGCTGCTGGGGGCGGCGGCGCTGTTCGTCTACCAGCAGCGACTGATCCGGGAGCGGCAGCGGGAAGCCTGCTTCCAGGCGTTTCTCAACAACAACTACGTGGGGGCGCTGGTGCTGCTCGGGGTGATGGTTCACTACCTCTAACCCGCCCCCTTCCTTGATGAAAAAAGGCCGCATGATGCGGCCTTTTTGTTGGGTGTCGACGCCTCAGAGCCGGTTGCCCGCCTGGATGGTGCGGCGGATCTTGTTGCTGAGCAGCGGCACTATGTTGTCGGCCAATGCCTGGAAGCGGCCGAGATCCGGTTTGCAGCCCGGATCCAGATAACCTTCGCTGCGCAGGGTGTGGATCAGGGTGCTGAACAGCTTCTGGTCGAAGAACTCGGGGGCGTTGATGCCGTGCAGGGTGCCGAGGCGCTCCGCCATCATCAGGCCGTCCGCTTCCAGCTGCTCCGCCTCGATGTGGGGCTGGGCCAGCATGCGGGTCAGCACGATGGCGTAGCGCTGCAGGGTCTCCTGGATGCTTTCGGCCAAGAGCAGCAGGCGCATCTGGTTGCCGGGGTTGACCCAGTAGCCGCCGTCGCGTGCCTCGACCAGTTGCTGGCGCAACAGCTCGGCCAGCAGGGCATCGATCAGTTCAGGCAGCTCGTCCTCTTCATAACGCAGGAAGAGTTCGGTCTTGAGCAGGGGGTAGATGTCGACACAACGGGCGACGATCTCGCTGCGGGAGATCCCCTCGCACCGCTCGATCAGGGCCGCCACCAGGGAGGGCATGGCGAACAGGTGCAGTATGTTGTTGCGGTAGTAGGTGAGCAGGATCGCCTGATAGCGGTCCAGGCTGATGATCTGGCCCAGCTTGTCCTCGCTCACCTCGAACTTGTTGAGCTCCATCGCCTGCTCCAGCAGGGTCCTGGCGTCCTCGTCCGGCATGGTGCTGTGCGGGCTGTAGGGCACCTGCTTGAGCAGGTCCAGATAGGTGTTGAGCTGGGCCTGGAGTTCGTCCCGGGTCAAGGCGTGGCGCTCGGCGGCCAGCAGGGCCAGGGCACTCAGGGTCAGGCCGTTGACGGCGGCGGCATCGTTGATACGGGTCATCAGCAGCTCGGCCAGCTGATTGACGGTGGAGGCCATCCACTCGGGACGCTCCTCCCGGCCGATGCTCTCCTTCCAGGTGGGCACATGTTCGCCGAGGTAGCTGTTGAGGGTCAGCGGCTCACCGAAATTGACGAAGCCACGGCCATAGTTGCGCAGCTTGCGCAGGATGCCGAGCACCTGCAGGAAGCTTTCCTTCTCCTTGCGGCTCCCCTTGAGTTCGTTGTGGTAGGTGTTCACCTCCATCACGTGCTCGTAGCCGAGGTAGACGGGGACCAGGGTCACCGGCCTGTCCAGCCCGCGCATCATGGCCTGCAGGGTCATGGCCAGCATGCCGGTCTTGGGGGGCAGCAGGCGACCCGTACGCGAACGCCCACCCTCGGTGAAGAACTCTACCGAGTAGCCCTTGGCGAACAGCAGGTTGAGGTACTCCCGGAATACCGTGCTGTAGAGCGGATTGCCCTTGAAGGTGCGGCGGATGAAGAAGGCGCCGCCGTGGCGGAAGATGGGGCCTGCCGGCCAGAAGTTGAGGTTGATGCCCGCCGCGATGTGGGGCGGCACCATGCCCTGGTGGTAGATGACGTAGGAGAGCAGCAGGTAATCCATGTGGCTGCGATGGCAGGGGACGTAGACGATCTCGTGCCCTTCCTGGGCCAGCTGACGCACCTGCTCTGCTCCGTTGACCGAGAGGCCGCGATAGAGCTTGTTCCACAGCCAGCCGAGGAAACTCTCCCCGAGGCGGATCAACCGATAGGAGAAATTGGAGGCGATCTCGTCCATGTAGCCGTGGGCACGCTTTTGCGCCTTCTCCAGGCTGATCCCTTCCCGTCTGGCCTCCTCCTCGATGGCCTGCTGGATCACGCTCGAATCCAGCAGTTGCTTGAACAGCAGGTTGCGGTTCGGCAGCTTGGGCCCGGTGGCGGCCAGCTGCTGGCGGCTGAAGTGGGTACGGGCCACCCGCGCCAGCTTGTGGGCGATGGCCTCGTCGGTGCCGTGCTTGTCCGCCATGTAGCGCAGGGAGAGGGGCGGGGAGAAGCGCACCAGGTTCTCGCGCCCTTTCAGGATCACGATCAGCGCCTTCTTCAGGCGGTTTGGCGCCAGGCTGCTGATGATGTTCCAGCCGGAGGCCTCCTCGCCTTCCCGGCCCGGGGCGCGGCCCCAGAACAGGGTGACGGGTACTACCTGGATGTCCAGCGCCGGATCCTGCTTGTGCAGGTCCAGCAGCTGGTGGAACTCCTGCAGGAAGGGGAGTGGCTTGTTGCGCGTGCCGAACAGGGGAGGCGGACGATCCAGACAGACGTAGCGTGGCAGCAGTTGACCGTTCAGCTCCAGCGGCGTGAAGGGGCCGGGCAGGCCGAGATCCTCGCAGCACTGTTGCAGGGTCATCAGGTCGGTGATCGAGCTGGTCTTCAGGGCATAGACGATGGGTCTGGCCGGATCCAGCTTGAGCTCGGTGATGGGATTTTCCGGCAGGCTCTTGTGATTGACCAAGCCGCTGACCGGCCATTGCAGGATGGCTCTGGAAATCTTCTGTCCAAGGGACATGTGCGTCTGCTCTCCAAAAAAATGCGGCGTGAGCATAGCAAATCACCGACAGCTTGTCGCCGAGAGGTACGATGAGTCGGCACTTCAGAGCGGGGGGAGGGACAAATGTGCGTCGGGTCGCGACAAATGCCAGTTGCGCCTTGCCTTGGCCCCAGCACTGTATATACTGCCAGTGTGCTGTATAAAAAGACAGGTGCCCATGCTATGAAACCCCTTACCCCTCGCCAGGCTGAAGTACTCGAGCTCATCAAGGCGAACATGAACGAGACCGGCATGCCGCCGACTCGCGCCGAGATTGCCCAGAAGCTTGGCTTCAAGTCGGCCAACGCGGCCGAAGAACATCTGAAGGCCCTGGCCAAAAAAGGGGTCATCGAGATCATGCCGGGCACGTCCCGCGGCATTCGTCTGCTGCTCGAAGAAGAGGACGTGCAGCCTGAAGAAAACGGCCTGCCACTGATCGGCAAGGTGGCGGCCGGGGAACCCATCCTGGCTCAGGAACACATCGAGAGCCACTACCAGGTGGATCCCGCCCTGTTCCACCCGCGGGCAGACTTCCTGCTGCGGGTGCAGGGCATGAGCATGAAGAACATCGGCATCATGGACGGGGACCTGCTGGCGGTACACAAGACCCAGGAGGTACGCAACGGCCAGGTCGTTGTGGCACGGCTCGACGAGGACGTCACCGTCAAGCGCTTCCAGCGCAAGGGCAGCCAGGTGTGGCTGCTGCCGGAAAACGAAGAGCTCTCCCCCATCGAGGTGGATCTCGCCAGTCAGCACCTCACCATAGAGGGCCTGGCGGTCGGCGTGATCCGCAACGCCGACTGGATGTAAGCATCCGATGCGATGAAGAGGCCTCCTGCGGGAGGCCTCTTCATTTTCATCTGCCGATGGCATCTCCCTCCCCACCTTTTCGCTTCTCCTTCCTGTGCACATAGTCTCGCCGCACGACATGCATTTCGGATATATCCTTTGATAAGGCCCCTGTCATGGTCGGTGATCAGGGAAGGGGGAGTCGCACCGGGCAGTACGCCATGGCAGGGATGCATGATCGCCGGGTCGGTGCGCAGAAGGGAGAGTCACCTCAGACTGGGGACTCGTACAGTCAGTACGCTGCCGTGGTTGGTTCGTCGTTGGGGACAAAGAGACCCGTCAGCGTGACCTGTTGAGCAAGGAGGACAGGTATGGCTTCAAGCTCGCCGTGGGATCCGGTGCCGGCCGCAGCGCCCGCATCTTCCATCACCCGATTCATCAAGGGCAGTCGGATGACATGGTTCTATGCGCTCTGGGTCTATCACAAGGGAGATGGTTGGACCATCTGGCTTGGGTGCCCCAAAGACAAGATTGTCCGCCTGGTTCGTCTGTTTCGCCGTCATCACGACATCGGATTGCCGGATGAGCCCTGGACTGCCCCCGTCATCCCGCTGCGCGTCCCCCTGAGACGTGCCCAGCCGCAGCACAGGCTGCGGCCCTGATCCCTCTCCTGTACAAACAAGAGCCCCGCCAGAGCGGGGCTCTTGTTTTGGCGCCGATGCGGCTTATCCATGGCACAGACGCTTTCCCGCCGGGATGCAAGACTAGCCATCGGCGGGGGCAGGCGGGTTACAATGACCCCTACCGGTTTTGCCCCCTGGGCTTCTAACATAAGCAAGGCTTTGTTTTATATGGTTAAACCACGCTTTTACCTGCTGCTGTTGCTGTTCATCGGCGCCATTGCGGCGGCTTATTACTGGAGTCAGCCCGCGGTGCCGGAACAGGCCGATTACTACCCGGCGGGGCGAGACATCAACCCGTTTACCCTCACGGATGCGGATGCACAGCCCTTTACCCCTGCCAACCTGACGGGACACTGGAGCTTTCTGTTCATCGGCTACACCTACTGCCCGGATGTCTGTCCGACCACGCTGGCGGATCTGCGCAGCGTCTATCCGGCGTTGAAGAAGATAGCCCCCACTAGCCAGGTGGTATTCATCTCGGCGGATCCCCAGCGGGATGACAGCGCCCGCCTGAAAAGCTATACCGCCTTCTTCGAGCCCGAGTTCAAGGCGGCGACAGCACCTCACAGTGCCCTCTTTCCTCTGGTCCGCAATCTGGGGCTGGTCTATTCCATCGTGGAAGGGGATCGCAAGGACTACCTGATCGACCACTCCGCCTCCATCGTGCTGATCAACCCCGAGGGGAAGCTGGTGGCCACCTTCCGACCCAAAGTGGCACCGGGTGAGGTGCCCCACGTGGACATGCAGGCCATGGTGGCCGACTTCGCGCGCATTGTGCGGCTGGCTGGCGAGTGATCCCGGCGCGCACCATGCTGATTCCCGCCTGGCTGAAGGATCCTCGCCGCCACAGAGCCGTCTTCGCCCTGGCCCTGCCCATGGTGTTCTCCAACGTCACCACGCCCTTGCTGGGGTTGGTGGACACCTGGGTGATCGGTCATCTTGGCCAGGCCTGGTTTCTGGGGGGCGTGTCGGTCGGTGCGACCTTCATCAATCTGCTGTTCTGGCTGCTTGGCTTCCTGCGCATGTCCACCACAGGGCTGACTGCCCAGGCTCAGGGTGCAGCCCATGCCGAAGGGCAGCTCGACACCCTGGCGCGGGCCCTGGGCTTGGCGATCGGACTGGGCATGGTGCTGTTGCTCCTGTTGTTGCCGTTCCTGCCTGCCATCATCGCCCTCGGCGGCGGCTCTTCCGAGGTACAGACCTATGCCGGTCAATATGTGTCGGTGCGGGTCTGGAGCGCCCCGGCGGCCTTGTGCAATCTGGTCATCATGGGGTGGTTGCTGGGCATGCAGGATGCACGCAGTCCCATGCTGCTGCTGATCCTGGGCAATCTCGTCAACATGGTGCTGGATGCCTGGTTCGTGCTGGGATTGGGCTGGCAGGTGAAAGGGGTGGCCGCAGCTTCCCTGCTGGCGGATTACAGCACGCTCGGGGTGGGGTTCTGGCTGGTGAGCCGGCATCTGCGCCGACTTGATCCCGGGGGGTGGCACAACGCCTGGCAGCGCTGGCGCCAGTGGCCGGCCCTGCTGCGGCTGCTCGCCCTGAACCGGGATATTTTCATCCGCTCCCTGTGCCTGCAACTCTGCTTCGTGTTCATGACTCTGCAGGGGGCCAGGCTGGGGGATGTGGCGGTGGCCGCCAATGCGGTGCTGCTCAATTTCCTGATGCTGATTTCCTACGGGCTGGATGGATTTGCCTATGCGGTGGAAGCCATGGTAGGGCGCGCCATCGGGAGGCGCGATCGGCTGCTGCTGCGAGAGGCCATCGTCCTCAATCTGGGCTGGGCGCTGCTGATCGCCCTGGCATTCACCCTCTCGTTTGCCCTGGGGGGCCACTGGCTCATCAGCCACATTACCGACATACCGGCGGTGATCGCCGAGGCGCAACGTCAGCTCCCCTGGCTGGTGGCCATGCCGCTGCTGGCGGTCTGGTGCTTCCTGCTGGACGGGGTCTTTATCGGCGCCACCCGGGCCCGGGAGATGCGCAACAGCATGTTGGTGGCGGTGTTTGCCGGCTTCTTTCCCATCTGGTGGTTCTGCCAGGGATGGGGTGTGGCGGCCCTGTGGGCCGCCATGAGTGCCCTGATGGCCGGTCGTGGCCTGACGCTGGGCTGGCTCTGCTGGCGACTGGAGCGGGGTGGACGGCTGCTGGCGGGGCAGGGGACGGCGCAGTCAGTCTGAATCCTGGCCGCCTTGCCAATATCGTCAGCGGTCAGAGCGAGCCTGATCAGAGCGAGCCTGAATAGTCGAACTGTCGCCAGCTCTCGTAGACGAACACCGCGACGGCGTTGGCCAGATTCATGCTGCGGCTCTGGGGCAGCATGGGAATGCGCAGCCGCTGCTCGAATGGCAGGCTCTCGATGATCTCCATGGGCAGGCCTCGGCTCTCGGGCCCGAACAGCAGGGCGTCACCGGGGGCAAACCGGGCCGCCGAGTGGGCGGTGCGTCCCTTGGTGGTGCAGGCAAAGACCCGTTGGGGGGCGACGGCCGCCAGAAACGCCTCATAGTCAGGCCAGCGCTTGACGTCGGCAAACTCGTGATAGTCGAGCCCGGCCCGCTTGACCCGTTTGTCATCCCACTCGAACCCCAGGGGCTCTATCAGGTGCAGCCGGTAGCCGGTATTGGCGCAGAGGCGAATGATGTTGCCGGTGTTGGGGGGGATTTCCGGTTGGTAGAGCACGATATCGAGCATGGAAGGATCCTGGGCTGGTGCGAAACGGGCGCCAGCATACCCAGCACCCGTGCCGATGAAAAGGGGGAGGTCAGGGCATGGGCAGGCGGATGGTGATGACCAGTCCGGTCGGCTGATTGCTGCTGGCCCGGATGGTCCCCCCATGACGCTGGATCGCCTCGGCGGCGATGGCAAGGCCGAGACCAGTGCCCCCGGTCTTGGCGTTGCGGGCATCGTCCACCCGAAAGAAGGGCAGGAACAACCGGGGCTGCTGCTCCACCGGCACGCCAGGGCCGTCATCCCGTATGGTCATCACCCATTCCCGTCCCTCCCGGTACCAGTCCACCTTGATGAACTCGCGGGCATACTTGAGGGCGTTGCGCAGGGGATTTTCCAGGGCGCGGGCCAACAGTTCCGGCCACATGGTGAGGGATTCGGCGGGCAAGGAAGGGAGCCTGAGCTGTTTGCCGTTCTGGTTTGCCTCGAACATGGCGTCATCCAGGATGGGCTCCAGCAGCTCCGCCAGGGGCAGCGTCACCGGCGCCTCCACATGTTGCTGCACCCGCGACAGATCCAGCAGATCCCCTATCAGCTTGTCGAGCCGGGCTATCTCCCCTTCGATGCGCGCCAGCTCGGCGCTGTCCCCCTGCTTGCGGCGGATCAGCGCCTGTGCGAGCTGGATGCGGGTCAGGGGGCTGCGCAGCTCGTGGGAGATGTCGGAGAGCAGCTGCTTCTGCTTTTGGATCATGTCCTTGAGGGTATCGACCATGCGACTGACATGTTCGGCCAGCTGGCCTATCTCGTCGCGCCGCCCCAGGTTGGGGATCTGTATTTCCAGGTTGCCCTGGGCGAGTTGGGAGACCGACTGCTGCAACTGCAGTATGGGGCGGGTCAGGCGCCAGGCGAGCAACAGACAGAGCGGGGTGCTGACCAGCATGGCGATGCCCAGGATCTGGATGGGGTGATCCAGGATCTGGATGAAGAGGAACAGGTAGGAGTTTTCGACGTTCAGACCGAAATAGACGTGATAGGTCTGGCCGTGATGGACCATCTGGAAGGGGCCGGCGATGGCGCGCTGGTGTTCGCTGCCCAGCATGGGCTTGGCCGGGTTGTCCGAGTCGAGCATGAAACGGATCACGAACTTGCTTAGCCGGGTGCTGGACTGCATCTGCCCCTTGGCATCGCGTAGATAGATGTTGTCCACCGGCAAGAGGCCCGCGGCATCGATGGCCTTGGCCAGATCGAAATCCTGCTCGGGATCCGCGCCCCGTTGCAGCGCCGCCAGGTTGTTGTTGAGACGGGTGATCTCGTGGGCCGGCAGCGGGATGATGTTGCGGGGGTCCAGGGTGGGGAGGATCACCACCGCGGCCACGACCAGCAGCAGGATGAACCAGAACCAGAGGAAGATCTGGGTGGAAAGGCCGTTGAAGGTGCGGGCCGATTTCATGCCTGCTCCAGCCACAGGTAGCCTCGTCCCCGCACCGTCTTGAAGCGGGGCTGGCCGTCAGCCCGCTCCGGCAGCTTCTTGCGCAGGTTGCTCAGGTGCATGTCGATGGCCCGATCGAAGGGTTCGAGCTTCTTGCCCAGCACCTGCTCGGAGAGCAGGCCCTTGCTGACGATCTGGCCCGGATTGCGCAGCAGGCACTCCAGCAGGCCGAACTCGGTGGCGGTGAGCTCCAGCAACTGATCGTCGCAGCGAGCCTGTTGCAGGCCGGGCTGCAGCACCAGATCCATGAAGCGCACCTCTTCCGAGCTGCCGCCGCGCTGGGGAGCCTGGCTCTGGGTTCGACGCAGGATGGCGCGCACCCGGGCCAGCAGCTCCCTGTCGTCGAACGGCTTGGCGAGATAGTCGTCGGCACCGGCCTCCAGCCCGTTGACCCGATCCTGGCTGTCGCCACGGGCGGTCAGCATCAACACCGGGGTGTCGTGGGTCTTGCGCAGCCGGGTCAGCATCGCGAAACCGTTGAGTCTGGGCATCATGACGTCCAGCAGCACCAGGTCGAATGCCTGTTCTGCCAGTCGCTGCAATCCCTCTTCCCCATCCTCGGCGACGGTGACCTCAAACCCCTCCAGGGTCAGGATTTCGGTGAGCAGCTGGGTCAGCTCGAGATCGTCGTCGACCAGGAGTATTTTGTTCATCTGGGAGTCACTCTGTTGATTTTGCACGCCAAACTGACGTCCGGGTCAGGGTATAATAAGTTTTTACGCGTCGGAGGAAAGCCGGTTTTGAGCCACCAACACTATTCCCGCTGGGTCACCCTGGCCAGCATGGCCGCTGTGACCACCGCCACCCTGCTCATCCTGGGCAAACTGATCGCCTGGCTGATGACGGATTCATCCAGCCTGCTGGCATCCCTGACCGATTCCTTCATGGACATCAGCGCCTCTCTCATCAATCTGCTGGCCATCCGTTATGCGCTGGCCCCTGCCGACGAAGAGCATCGCTTCGGCCACGGCAAGGCGGAGTCCCTGGCGGGTCTGGTGCAGTCGGCCTTCATCTCGGGGTCCGCCCTGCTGCTGGTGATGCACGGCATCTCGTCGATGCTGAATCAGGTGCCCGTGGTACGCCTGGAGGCGGGGATCTGGGTCAGCGTCGGCTCCATCGTGCTGACCCTGCTGCTGGTGAGCTTCCAGGGCTTTGTCATCCGCAAGACCAACAGTGTGGCCATCAAGGCCGACATGCTGCACTACCGTTCCGACCTGCTGCTCAATGGCGGCGTGCTGGTGGCACTGGTGCTGGCGGGGCAGGGGTGGTACTGGGCCGACGGCCTGTTTGCCATTCTGATCGGTCTGTTCCTGGTGTGGGGGGCTGTCCATATCGGCTACGAATCGGTGCAGGCCCTGCTCGATCGTCAGTTGCCAGAGGAGGAACAAGCGAGAATAATGGCCCTCTGCTGCGCCGTAGAGGGGGTGCATGGCGTACATGACCTGCGTACCCGCCAATCCGGGCCGACCCGTTTCGTGCAGTTGCATCTGGAACTCGATGATCAACTGCCTCTGGTCAGGGCCCATCAGATAGCCGACGAGGCTGAACTGGCCGTCCGCCAGGCCTTCGAGCGGATGGATGTGATCATTCACATGGACCCCATCTCGGTGCTGACAAAAGAACGACAAAGCACTCACCCTGAACAACAGTAGGCTGCAACATGGATGATCTGGTTGCCAGAACCTGGCAAAAAATTCAGCAGGAAGCGCAGAGCATGGCGGCCCAGGAGCCCATGCTGGCCAGCTTCTTTCATTCCACCATTCTCAATCACCGGGATTTGCGCTCGGCGCTGAGCTTCCAGCTCGCCAACAAGCTCGACAGCACCACCATGCCTGCCATCGCCTTGCGGGAAGTGATCGAGCTGGCCCTGCGCAGCGAGCCCGAGCTGCTGGCCGCAGTGGCCGCCGACATCTGCGCGGTGCAGGATCGCGACCCGGCGGTCGACCTCTTCTCCACCCCGCTGCTCTACCTCAAGGGATTCCATGCTCTTCAGGGGTATCGGGTGGCCAACTGGTTGTGGCGTCAGGGACGCCGTGCCCTGGCGCTCTATCTGCAAAACCAGATCTCCGTGGTGTTCGGCGTGGATGTACACCCGGCCGCCCGCATCGGCAAGGGCATCATGTTTGACCATGCCACCGGTATCGTGGTCGGCGAAACCGCCGTCATCGAGAACGACGTCTCCATCCTTCAGAGTGTGACTCTGGGGGGGACCGGCAAGGAGAGTGGCGATCGTCACCCCAAAATCCGGGAAGGGGTGATGATAGGGGCGGGGGCCAAGGTGCTCGGCAACATCGAGGTGGGCGTCGGCGCCAAGATCGGTGCCGGCAGCGTGGTGATCAACCCGGTGCCGCCTCACACCACGGTCGCTGGCGTGCCCGCCAGGATTGTGGGCCGCCCCGAGTGCGACAAACCTTCCCTGGACATGGATCAGTGCCTCTGATCCCCTGACCGAGGCCGTTGTATGGTCAAGCGCTGGTCAGGCTTTCTGATCCTTGGGATGTGGCTGCTCAACCTGCTGCACCTTTATCTGGACTTCTCCCCCTGGCCCGCCGCCATCGCGGCCTGGGCCGCCTCCCTGCTCACCTGGCCCTGGCTGGTGGGTGCCGCACGGCGCCAGGCGCTAGCCCTCTACGGCGCGGCGCTCCTGCTGCTGCTCTTTTCCTGGTGGCGAGGGGCCAGCCTCAGCCCCGGTGACTGGCTCTTGCCGAACATCAACATGCTGACCATGTTTGCCGCAGTGAGCACCCTCAATCTGGCTACCTCCGGCCTCTTGACCGGCACCGCCTCCTGGTCCGGTCGCAAGGGGCTGTGGAGCACCATGGCCAGCCTCAATCTGCTGGGGGCCGTCATCAATCTTTCGGTGCTCTTCATCATCGGCGATCGGCTGGAGCGCAACGGGACGCTGGAGCGGCGTCAGGTCATGGTGCTGAGCCGGATCTTCTGTGCGGCTGCGTTTTGGTCCCCCTTCTTCGTCGCCATGGCGGTGGCCCTCACCTATGCACCGGGTCTGCAACTGGGCAGCATACTGCCTTTTGGCATACTGGCGGCCTTGCTGGCCATGGGGCTGACGGCCTGGCAGGTAGAGCGACTCGGCGTGGAGACCTTTGAAGGTTATCCGCTGCGGCTCCAGACCCTGGGGCTACCGGTGACCCTGGCACTGCTGGTGCTGGTGATCCACCGTTTCTGGCCCGGACTCAGCATTCTGGCGGTGATCGCCCTGGTGGCGCCCTTGCTGGCCTTGCTGTTCATGCCGCAAGCGGGGCGAGGGGCTGCTCTCAAGCGCCAGGTGGTGGAGCGCTTCCCGGCCATCGGTGGCCAGCTTGTGCTGTTTCTGGGGGCCGGCCTGCTGGCGGCTGGCATCAACAGCGCGCTGTCAGTACTGGATTTTGGCAGTGGCCACGGCCTGCCGCTGTTCAACCACTTCGGCTGGCTGGAAGCCTGCCTGACCCTGCTGCTGATCTTCCTGGTGGCCATAGTGGGCGTGCATCCTCTCATCAGCATCTCGGGGGTGGCGCCGCTGCTCTGGCCGCTGGCACCGGATCCCAGCCTGCTTGGCATGTGCTTCCTCATGGGGTGGGGGCTGGCGACCGGGACGAGCCCGCTTTCCGGCTCCAATCTGGCGCTGGCGTCCCGCTACAACCTGAGCGCCGGGCTGCTGCTGCGCTGGAACCTGCTCTACGGCCTGTTGATGTACGCCGTGGCCTGTCTGATGATGGGGGGCTTCATCGCCTTGCATGGCTGATGGCGGCATCGGCAGGAGGGCGGGTTGTGCCACGGCGGACGCCCGGGATCGAGGTTCCTGCTGCCTGCGAGAAAAACCGACGCATATTTAAGCAATACCGGGCCGCAGGGCGCATTTTGCAACGTGCTGGCTTGTTTGTGCCGAGCGCATCAGGGTATGCTGGCTCCACGCGCTTGAATCGCCCTCTGTGGGGCATCGCAATTGAACATACAGGTATGCATATGTCACTAGAAGTCCTTGAGCAACTCGAATCCAAAGTACAATCCGCCGTCGACAACATCTCCTTGCTGAAGATGGAGCTGGACGAGCTGAAAGAGCAGAACAGCAAGCTGCAAGACGAAAACCACCAACTGCGCAACGAGCACGTTGCCTGGCAAGAGCGTCTGCGTGCCCTGCTGGGCAAGATGGACCAGATGGGCGATGCCATCTGATCCCGTCTGGACTGACCGGAATGAAAGCGGGCCGCTCCTTGAGCGGCCCGCTTGTTTTGGTCTGCCGGGCAATCAGAGTGCCAGCAGCTGTTTGACGGTCTTCTCGATGCCGTCCGCCGCCTCCACAATATTGTTGGCCAGCATGTAGGCAGGAGTGGAGATGACCTTGCGCTCCTGATCCACCACGAATTCGCGCACCGGGCAGTCGAGATGACTGCCACCCATGGCTTCGATGGCGTTGGCGGCGCCCTCGTCGTTGCCAATGGTGGCCAGGGTGCCTGCCCCATAGATGAGCGGGATCATGGCCGGTGCGATGCAGATGTAGGCGGCCGGTTTGCCTGCTCTGGCAAAGCTCTGGCAGGCCTTCAGCACATCCGGCTGGATGCGGCACTCTGCGCCCTTGATGGCGAAGTCACACAGGTTCTTGGCGGCGCCGAAGCCGCCCGGCACCAGCAGGGCGTCGAAGTCGGCTGCATCCAGTTCAGCTACATCCCTGATCTGGCCGCGGCAGATGCGGGCCGCCTCGACCAGCACGTTGCGGCTCTCTCCCTCGTTGACCTCGCCGGTCAGGTGATTGATGACATGAAGCTGAGGGACATTGGGGGCGAAGCATTGAACGGATGCTCCCTGACGGGCCAGCGCCAGCAGGCTGATGACGGCCTCGTGGATTTCGGCGCCGTCAAACACGCCACAACCACTCAAGATCACGGCCACTTTTTTCATGACAGACTCCTCGTTGTTGAAAATGTGAGCCAGGGTAGATTGTTGTACTTTTGTATGGTTATCGTTCGACCTCCGCTGGTCAAGTCATCTCCCTGTGCTAGGATTGTTTCGTTCTGGATCCTGCCTTAGTACCCCCCTTGAATTTTTTTCCACATTGATCGAGATCATGATGCGTGTGTCATGTTGAGTTTTTATGATCTCAACGTAATGTTTTAAAAGACATTTTTTGTTTTAATCCACAGCTTTGTCACGGCCGTGATGCAATGGTGCCATTTTTGAGCACAGAGTTATCCACAGAAATGTGCCCCACCGGCGCGCCGGGGTGATGGTGGGAGTCCCCTTGGTGTGGTGCGGGCCCTGTGGCATCCTAGCGGCTGTTTATTCTTGGCAGGACGATTTTCATGGCCTCTAGCAATCCTCTTATTCTGGTCGACGGCTCTTCATATCTTTACCGCGCCTTCTTTGCCTCGCAGCAGGCCGATCTGCGCACCTCGACCGGCTTGCCTAGCGGCGCCGTCCGTGTCATGGCCAACATGATGCGCAGCCTTCGCAAGCAGTACCCCGACTGCCACGTGGCCGTGGTGTTCGACGCCAAGGGCAAGACCTTCCGTGACGACATCTATCCCGAATACAAGGCAACACGCGCCAGCATGCCGGACGATCTGCGCAGCCAGGTCGCTCCTATCCACCAGATGATCAAGGCAATGGGTTTCCCCTTCCTGATGGTCGAAGGGGTGGAGGCCGACGACGTGATCGGCACCCTGGCCCGTCAGGCGACCGAGAAACAGCTGCCTGTGCTCATCAGCACCGGCGACAAGGACATGGCGCAGCTGGTCTCCGACCATGTCACCCTGATCGACACCATGAAGGATGTGAAGACCGATCGGGAAGGGGTGATCGAGAAGTTCGGCGTACCGCCCGAGCTCATCATCGATTACCTGGCGCTGATGGGGGACAAGGTGGACAACATTCCCGGCATGACCGGTGTCGGCGAGAAGACCGCACTGGCCCTGTTGCAGGGGATAGGCAGCATCGACGAGATTGCCGCCAACCTCGACAAGGTGGCGGCGCTCGGCTTCCGCGGCTCCAAGGCGTTTGCCGACAAGTTCCGCGAGCAGGAAGAGCAGGTGCGCCTTTCCTATGTGCTGGCGACCATCAAGACCGACGTGGTCCTGGAGCAGAGTCTGGAAGAGCTGCAGCTTGGCCCCATCGACAAGGAGGCCCTGCTGGCGGTCTATCGCGAGTACGAGCTGCGCAACCTGATCAAAGAACTGGAGTCTGGTGGCGAGGAGAGCGAAGCCGCAGGTGATGAGGAAGGCGCCGCCCCGGTAGCCGCCATCGAAACCGACTATCGCTGCATTCTGGATGAGGCCGAATTCGATGAGTGGTTGGCACGGTTGCAGGCGGCGCCGCTGTTTTCCTTCGACACCGAGACCACCAGTCTCGACTATATGGACGCGCGGGTCGTTGGCGTCTCCTTTGCCATCGAGCCGGGCAAGGCGGCCTATGTGCCCTTCGGCCACGACTATCTGGGGGCGCCGGTGCAGCTGACCGAGGCCGTGGTACTCGGCAAGCTCAAACCGCTGCTGGAAGATCCGGCCCGTCTCAAGGTGGGGCAGAACCTCAAGTACGACCGCAACGTACTGCTCAACCACGGCATCGAGCTGCAGGGTATCGCCTACGACACCATGCTCGAATCCTATGTGCTCAACTCCACCGCCAGCCGCCACGACATGGATTCGCTGGCCCGCAGGTATCTGAACGCCGAAACCATCTCGTTCGAAGAGATCGCCGGCAAGGGGGTCAAGCAGCTCACCTTCAACCAGATTGAACTGGAGCAGGCGGCCCCTTACGCGGCGGAAGATGCCGACATCACCCTGCGTCTGCATCAGGCGCTGTGGGGCAAGCTCTCTGCCGAACCGGGACTTGCCAAGGTATTCAGCGAGATCGAATTGCCGCTGCTGCCGGTGCTGGCGCGGATGGAGCGACTCGGTACCACCATCGAACCCAAGCTGCTGCATCAGCAGAGCCAGGAGATCGAAGTGCGTCTGGCAGAGCTGGAGAAGCAGGCCCACGAGCTGGCCGGGCAGGAGTTCAATCTCTCCTCGCCCAAGCAGCTGGGTGAAATCCTCTTCACCAAGCTGGGGCTGCCGATCATCAAAAAGACCCCCAAGGGAGCGCCATCCACTGCGGAAGAGGTGCTGGCCGAGCTGGCGGAGACCTATGATCTGCCGCGTCTGCTGATGGAGCACCGTGGCCTGGCCAAGCTCAAGTCCACCTACACCGACAAGCTGCCGCTGATGATCAAGCCGCAGACCGGGCGGGTGCACACCTCCTATCACCAGGCGGTGGCGGCGACCGGTCGACTCTCGTCCACCGATCCCAACCTGCAGAACATTCCGGTGCGCAACGAACAGGGGCGCCGTATTCGGCAGGCCTTCATTCCGTGCGCCGGTTACAAGCTGGTGGCGGCGGATTACTCCCAGATCGAGCTGCGCATCATGGCCCACCTCTCCGGTGACAAGGGGTTGCTGACCGCCTTCGCCGAGGGCAAGGACATCCACAAGGCGACCGCCGCCGAGGTGTTCGGGGTCGCGCTCGATGCGGTGACTAGCGACATGCGCCGCAGCGCCAAGGCGATTAACTTCGGCCTTATCTACGGCATGAGTGCCTTTGGTCTGGCCAAGCAGTTGGGTATCGGCCGTGCCGAGGCGCAGAAGTACATGGATCTCTACTTCGAGCGCTACCCGGGGGTGCTGGAGTACATGGAGCGCACCCGTCAGCAGGCGGAAGCCCAGGGTTATGTCGAAACCCTGTTTGGCCGTCGTTTATATCTGCCGGATATCAAGTCCCGCAACGCCGGTCTGCGCAAGGCAGCCGAACGTGCCGCCATCAACGCGCCCATGCAGGGTACCGCTGCCGACATCATCAAGCGCGCCATGATCAACGTGGATGGCTGGATCCGCGGGATTGAAGACGAGTCGATCCGCATGCTGATGCAGGTACACGATGAACTGGTGTTCGAGATCCGCGAAGAGAAGCTGGAGGAGTACATCGCCATCATCAAGGAGAAGATGTCTGCCGCAGCCGAACTGGATGTGCCGCTTCTGGTTGAAGCGGGTACCGGTGACAACTGGGATCAGGCCCACTGATTTCTGGTCAGCCGTTCTGCACGGCTATATAGCTATAATAAGAAGCGAAGCCCGGCATTATGCCGGGCTTCCTGTTTGTGGTGGCGGGGTATCAGGCTTCTTGCAGATACTCGTCCTTGAGCAGTACATAGTTGTCGGCCGAGGTCTTCAGGAAGGCGATCTCGGCCGGCTTGAGAGGGCGCGCCTGCTTGATGGGATTACCCATATAAAGAAAGCCGGCCTCTAACCGTTTGCCCGGTGGCACCAGACTACCGGCACCGATCATCACATCATCTTCGACCACGACCCCGTCCAGCAGGATGGCACCCATGCCGACCAGCACCCGGTTGCCTATGGTGCAACCGTGCAGCATGGCTTTATGACCGACCGTGACATCCTCGCCGATCAGCAACGGATAGCCGCCGGGGTTGCTGGCACTCTTGCGGGTCAGGTGCAGCACTGTGCCGTCCTGCACATTGCTGCGGGCACCGATGCGGATATGGTTGACGTCCCCTCTGGCGGCCACCATGGGCCAGATGCTGGCATCGTCACCCAGCTGGATATCCCCCACCAGGGTGGCACAGGGATCCACATATACCCGTTTGCCCAGTTGCGGGCATTTTCCCTTGTAAGGTCTCAGTCGCAAGTCCATCTTGGCCTCCTTGTTTTCGGCCATTCTAGCAAGATGACACCGGTTTCTGTGGATAAGTTTGTATAAAAGCTGTGCCTGGATATGAATAACTAAAAAAGTGCCGATTTTTGCAATTTTATTGCAGAGGAGGGGTTGCCAGAACGAATTCGCTCCCTATAATGCGCCTCCATCGACAGGGCAAGCGGCAACGCAAACAAGCCGGTCGGCAGCCTCGAAAAGCCTCGTAAAATAAGGCTTGACTCGAGAAGGCGGTTGAGTAGAATGCCACTCCCGCAGCAGCCAAAAGCTGTGTCGCTCTTTAACAATTTGAATCAAGCAATCTGTGTGGGCACTCACAGCATCGAGCATCAAAAACAATTTTTGATTTTC
>NZ_JBRKTB010000023.1:0-40081 GCF_053005425.1 Aeromonas sp. 25-248
ACACCCGGGGGGCACTAACACCTGAAGCTAGCGCGTCTACCAATTCCGCCACCTTCGCACATCGGGTTATCAGTCTGAATTTACATGCCGTCTGATAAGAGCATGTTGCAGTATGGTGCGAAGAGAGGGACTCGAACCCTCACATCCGTGGGACACTAACACCTGAAGCTAGCGCGTCTACCAATTCCGCCACCTTCGCATCACTGCGGTGGGGGATTCTATAGAGTTTTGGGGGGGCGTCAACAGCCAAAGGGGACTTTTTTCGCTGTTGACGGATAAAGGCGTGCCAAGGGCATAAAACTTCAGCAATCGGCGTCAGACGGTGGCCAGCGCATCCTGATACATCTGTTCGTACAGGATGACGGAGTCTGCCCAGTCGAAGCGGGTGTTCATGGCGTGGTGCTGCACACGGGCAAAGCGTGCCGGTTCCTGCAGATAATGGAGCAGGCTGCGGCGCATGGCATCGAGCAAGGTGCTGGCAGTGGGATCGTTGAAGCAGAAACCGGTCGCGTGCGCCGGGTCAGCATCCCAGTCCACGACGGTATCTTTCAATCCGCCGACGGCCCGCACCAGGGGCAGTGTGCCATAGGCCAGACTGTACATCTGGTTGAGCCCGCATGGCTCGAACAGAGAAGGCATCAGGAAGAAGTCGGCGCCAGCTTCCACCAGGTGGGCCAGACGGTCGTCATAGGCATTGATGAAGGCAAACTTGTCGGGATGCTGCTGGGCAATGCTTTGCAACTGGGCGGCGAGAGAGGGATCACCGGAGCCCACAATTACCACCTGGACCTGATGCTGCAAGAACTTGTCTAGCGCTGGGATGAGCAGGTGTACTCCTTTCTGCTCGGTCAGTCGACACACCATGCCATAGATGGGGAGGTTGCCAACGGGGAGCCCCGTCTCCTGCTGCAGGATGCGCTTGCAGGTGTGTTTACCATCCAGGTTGTCGGCATCATAGGTGGCGGGCAACAGAGGATCGAAGGCGGGATCCCAGTCCTGATAGTCACAGCCGTTGAGGATGCCACGCAGGTCAGCTGCCCGCTGCTGGAATACGCTGGCCATGCCGTGAGCGCCCAGGTGTGTCAGCAGCTCGCTGGCGTAGTTGGGGCTGACTGCATTGATCTTGTCTGCGTAGAGCACACCGCACTTGAGCAGATTGATGTGACCATAGTCGTAGTTGATGCGCTGCTCGTAGTCGTGGATTTCCGGCACGGCCCAGAACTGCTGGCGATCGAACACGCCCTGAAAGGCCGCGTTGTGAATGCTGATGACCGACCGGGTGCGCTGGAAGAAGGGGTTGTGGGCATGACGGGTTTTCAGCAGCAGCGGCAGCAGACCGGTGTGCCAGTCGTTGCAGTGGGCGATGTCGGGAGCGAAACCCAGCTGTTCGCACGCATGCAGGGCCGCCGCGGCCAGAAAGGCAAAGCGTTCACCGTTGTCGGGATAGGCCTGGTTGTTCTCGGCATAGAGCTGGGGGCGGTCGAAATAGTGCGGGCAATCGAGCAGATAGACGCAGATCCCGTCCAGTTCCAGCTGATGGATGCGATAGCTGATATCACTGCGATCCTGGGGAGTGGGGAGCCAGCGCGAGGCGAGGAGGGTGGCCTCGTCCCGGCGCTTGATGGTCTTGTAGAAGGGCATAATGATGCGCACATCGTGCCCCTGACGGGCGAGATGCTGCGGCAGGGCCTTGGCCACATCCGCCAGGCCCCCGGTCTTCACCAGCCCCTCAACCTCCGAGGCTACAAACAGGATTTTCAGTGGGTTAATAGCCAACTCTTGCTCCCTTAGGTACCACGACGATACCGCCTTCGGATACGGTAAACCGCTCTCTGTCATGGTCCAGATTCTCACCGATCACGGTGCCGGGTGCAATTTCAACGTTTTTGTCGATGATGGCGCGGCGAATGGAGCAACCTTCGCCGATTTTCACATCCCCCAGCAGCACGGATTCACTGATGTGGCTGCAGGGGCCTATGTTGCAGCGAAATCCCAGTATGGATCGCTGGATCTGGCTGCCCTGAATGAAGCAGCCACCGGAGATCAGGGAGTTGGCGATCTTGACCTTGCAGTCGTCGGTATCGATGAAGGTGGCGGGGGGCAGGGGCGGGTAATGAGTGTGCAGCGGCCACTTGCGATTGTAGAGAGAGAAGGGGGCATCGTCGGCCACCAGATCCATGTGTGCCTGCCAGTAAGAGTCGAGCGTCCCCACATCGCGCCAGTAGACGTTGGGCTTCTCGCCCGGGATCACGTTGGTGCTGTAGTCGTAGACATAGACGGGGGCACGGGGGAACAGGCTGGGAATGATGTCCTTGCCGAAATCGTGACTGGAGTTCTCCTCGGCGGCATCCCGCTTGAGCTCCCGATAGAGGGCCTCGGTCTCGAAGATGTAGTTGCCCATGGAGACCAGGGCCTGGGTGGGGTCGCCGGGGATGTGTTTCGGGTGACGGGGCTTTTCTTCAAAGCCAATCATGCGCCCTTCCTGATCCACCTCGATCACCCCGAAGGCGCTTGCTTCCTCGATGGGCATGCGCAGTGCCGCGACGGTCAGGGCGGCCGCTTTCTGCTTGTGGAAGCTCACCATCTGGCTCACGTCCATCTTGTAGATGTGATCGGAGCCGAAGATGCAGACGTGCTCGGGGTCGGAGATCTCGATGAAGCGCAGGTTCTGGTAAATGGCGTCTGCGGTGCCGTCATACCAGCGTTTGCCCATTCGCATCTGGGCCGGAATGGGATCGATGAAGCGATCCGTGATGCCGACGATGTTCCAGCCCTTCTTCATGTGCAGATAAAGGGACTGGGACTTGAACTGGGTGAGTACATAGATGCGCAGGAAGTCGGCGTTGACGAAGTTGTTGAGCACGAAGTCGATCAACCGGTAACTGCCGCCAAAGGGTACGGAGGGTTTGCTGCGGGTGGTGGTCAGCGGTTGCAGTCGGGTACCTTCACCGCCTGCCAGTATCATGGTGAGTATGCCTGCCATCGTCGTTCTCTCCCTGAGATCATGATGTTGAAAAGGTTTTCATGTTGCTGCGAAAAAACACCCCTAAAGGGGTGGTAAACGTTTTCCTGGTACCTTAACAGATCCCGTCTGGCACTCTCTACTTGTTTTATTACAACCGTTGCACTTCTTTAAGCTTTGCTCAGATACACCTTGAATTTGGCATCGCCCGCGATCACCTCGGTCTGTTTGAAGTGCGCATCCAGTATAGGCTGGTATCGCAGGAAGGCATTGGCGACTATGGTCAGGGCGCCATTTGCGGTCAGGTACTCAGGTGCCTTTGCCAGGAAGGTTTCGGTGGCGGCGTAGAAGGTCTTGAGCCCGGCATGGAAGGGGGGATTCGAGACAATCTGTTGGAATGTTTCGGCAATGTCGGAATAGACATCGGAGGCATGAACACGTCCGCTCAGACCGTTGACCGCCAGGGTTCGGCGGCTGGACTCCAGTGCCAGGGCATTGATATCCACCATGGTGACAGCCAGGGCCGGGTTGCGCTTGGCCAGCACGGAACCGATGACGCCGGCGCCGCAGCCAAAGTCGAGCAGCTTGCCCGTTACGGGGGGGAGGCTCGCCAGCAGCATCTGGGTGCCGAGATCCAGGCCGTCTGCACTGAAGACCCCAGGCAGGGCCATGACGGTCAGGGTGGTGTCGCCCGCCTGGCACTCATAGCGACTGAACCAGGCGTCCAGCTCGAAGGGGACGACCGGTTTGTCGAGCGTGCCGTGGTAGAGAGAGCAGCGGCGCGCAGAGTCGCGCTTGATCGGTTTCTCGCCATAAGGTGCCAGCAGCTTGTCGGCCCCGTTGATGCCGCCCCGGTTCTCGCCGGCGAGGAATAGGTCGGCCCCGCTTTCGAGCAGCGGCGTCATCATGGCCAGCAGGTATTGCGCCTCGGCCTTGGCCTTGGGCATCAGCAGCAGCAGGGCATCGAATCGGGGGGCGCCACCCAGCTGGTGATCGAACAGGATGGCGTCTCCCAGAACGGCCTGCTGGGTGCGGTAATAGCAGTAATCCGTGGTGAAGACGGTCAGGCTTTGTGCCAGCTCGGCCAGTTGACGAGGGTAATCATCCTCCAGGGCACCGCACACCAACAGCCGCTTGCCGACAAAGAGGGCTTGGTTACGTTCCAGCATCTGACTGACGGCACTGACAGGACGGCTCATTGGGTCTCTCCACGCATTTTTGGGCGGCCATTATACATGGCCGCTTTCGCCTTGACATTTATGCCGTGTTCCCGAAATATGCCCAGACGCCTATTTACCCAGAGATGATGCAATGCGGTCATGCGTATCGAAACGAAAGCATAAACACAGCCTGACAATCGGGCCTGCTGGCGTGCGCGCGTAACCTCTCATCCCTGAGACGATTCAAGCCCCGGTAGCGACTCCCGTACCGGGGCTTTTTATTGACCAATCCATCTGTTTAGGAGAAGGAAATCCCATGTTTCAAGGTTCGATAGTTGCCCTGATCACCCCATTTCGACAGGGCCAGCTGGACGAGGCCGCACTGGCTCGCCTGGTGGAGTGGCACATAGAGCAGGGAACCCATGGCATAGTGCCGGTCGGCACGACCGGGGAGAGCCCGACCCTGACCCACGATGAGCATTGCCGCGTGGTGGAGCTGGTGGTCAAGCTGGTGGCCGGGCGCATTCCCGTGATCGCAGGTGCAGGCTCCAACAACCCGGTTGAAGCCATTGAATACACCCGCTATGCCGAGCAGATGGGAGCGGATGCCACCCTGCATGTGGCCGGTTACTACAACCGCCCCAATCAGGAAGGGCTCTACCACCACTTCAAGGCGGTGCACGACGCCACCACCAAACCCATCATCGTCTACAACATTCCGCCCCGCGCCATCGTTGACGTGCAGCCGGCGACCCTGGCCCGTCTGGCCGAGTTGCCGCGCATTGCCGGCGTGAAGGATGCCACCGGTGATCTGGCCCGCCCCTGGGTTGAACGCCAGCTCATCAAGAAGCCGTTTGCCTGGCTCTCCGGTGAAGATGCCACCGCCGTGGCCTACAACATCGGTGGTGGCCAGGGTTGCATCTCGGTGACGGCCAACGTGGCCCCCAAGCTGGTGGCCGAGGTGCAGAACCTGGCGCTGGCCGGTGAGTGGCAAGCTGCCCGCGAATTGCAGGACAAGCTCATTCCGCTGCACCAGGCCATGTTCGCCGAGCCGAGCCCCGCAGGGGCCAAGTATGCGGTCTCTCTGCTGGGTCTGTGCAGCGAAGAGTGCCGTCTGCCGGTGATGCCGCTCTCCGAGGCCACCCGCGAGCGCATCCGCAGTGCCATGCAGGCATTGAATCTGTTGTAAAAACTGGGCTCTGGATCTCGCTTTTGATTGCCCGGTCAATTAATGGCCGGGCTTTGCCGATATACTCGCTTGGATACAACCAAGGATGATTTGGCATGGAAGAATGGGATCCGGAGCACTTCACCAGTTTTGAACATCTCTGTGAAGTGACCTTGTCTGCGGTCAGGGAAAAAACAGAGGCTGAACAGATCTATCTGTGGCTGCGTGCTCCGACGCCCCAGCTCTATCACTATCGCCCGGAACAGGGTCTGCTCTGCCTGAGCGCTGACGTCCTCTCTTCCCTCGAGTTGCCCATCCTCTTCATCGAACGTTCCCTTGCGCTCGGCCAGTTGCTGGTGGAGCCCATCGCGCCGACCCGTGCCATCTGGGAGCGGGAGAGCGTCGAACCCGAGATCCCGCGCCTGCGCGCCAGCTTCCCCCTCAAGCGTCACAAGGGGCTGGAGGCTGTGGTCTATCTGGAAACCCGCCGTCGTCTCGATCGCCTGCCAAGACGCCAGCAGCAGAGCATCCAGCTGCTCATGCATTATCTCGCCGCCGAGCTCGAGAGTCGGCGACTCGCGGGACAGGTGGATCTGGAGCGGGATCAGCGGCTCCACACCCAGGCAGACCTCGTGCGCAGCCAGGCCCTGCAGGACTCCTTCCTCAGCATGCTGCAGGCGCTGCATCAGGTGGGGGTCAAGCTCTCCCGCTGCGAGAGCGAGGATCGTCTGCTGCACGACGCGGTGGCACTGGCCCGCCAGGAGTTGCAGTTCGATCGCATCGCCATCTTCCTGACTGACAGTGAATTCAAGACCATGCACGGTACCTGGGGTACCAACGAGGCGGGTGAGCTCATCGACGAGCGCCATTTCATCAGCCCCATTCCGGATCACCCCACAGTGCAGGAGGCGCTGCGTCGCAAGGACTATGTCCTGGTGCTGGAGGACACGCCTCTCTATTACGAGAAGCAGGAGGTGGGTCGCGGCTGGAACGCCATGGTGTCGCTCTGGGACGGGAGTACCCCCATCGGCTGGATCGCCGCCGACAACCTGCTCTGGCGGCGCCCCCTCAAGGCGTATCAGAGCGAGATCTTCAAGCAGTATGCCGCCGTGCTCTCCCAGTTGCTGATCCGCCAGCGCACCCAGGAGAAGCTTGAGCGCTTCAATCGGGAGCTGGAGCTGAGGGTGCAGGAACGGACCCGGCAACTGGCCGATACCAACCGGGCGCTGGAGGAGGCCAACCGGCGCCTCTCTCTGCTGTCTCTGGAAGATCCCCTGACTGGCATCGCCAACCGCCGCCAATGGGACATCACCATGGAACGGGAGTGGGAGCGGGCTCGCCGCCATCAGGGCGTGCTGGCGGTGCTGATGATCGATGTGGACGAGTTCAAGTCCTACAACGATCACTTCGGCCACGGCAAGGGGGATCAGTGCCTGCAGCGGGTGGCGGCACTGCTGCAGGACACCGAGCGGCGGCGTACCAACCTGGTGGCCCGCTATGGGGGGGAGGAGTTTGTCATCCTGCTGTGTTCACCGCAGCCGGGAGAAGCGGAGCGGCTGGCGGAGCAGATCCACCACGGCCTTGACGCCTTGCAGATTCCCCATCCGGCCTCCCGGGTGGCGGCGACACTCACCGTCAGCATCGGGTTCAGCTATCTGGTCCCGTCATCGGACAAGGAGTGGCAAACCCTGACCGAGCAGGCGGATCAGGCACTCTATCACGCCAAATCCCAAGGGCGGGCCTGTACCCTGGCCTATCGCTGACACCTGCGTGGGGGCTGCCTCCTGGCATCGCCCTGTATAAATGAGGTGGCAAGCGTTTCTCGCCACCTGGCGCATGGCGATGCGCCCGCTCTCTGGCTAGAATGGGGGCCCATTTTTCACAGACAGATCCTGCACCATGACCCTATCCGGATTTCAAGGCCTGGTTTTCGACCTCGACGGCACTCTGGTGGACTCCATGCCCTTGCACCTGGCCGCCTGGGAGCACACCGCCCGCGAGTTTGGCTTTCGGTTCGACGCCGACTGGTTTTATGAGCTGGGAGGCATGCCCAGCCGCAAGATAGCCCTGCTGGTGGCCGAAGTGCAGCAGATCGCGCTGGATCCCCTGGTGGTGACACGCTGCAAGACCGAACACTATGTCGCCAACCTGCACAAGGCCACCCCCTTCCCGGCCATGCTGGAGCTGGTGGAACGCTATCACGGCCGGATCCCCATGGGCATAGGGACAGGCTCTCCCCGTATCAATGCCGAAGCGGTGCTGCGCAACACAGGGCTGGATCGGTATTTCCCCGTGGTGGTCACCGCCGACGACGTGGAGCTGCACAAACCCCATCCAGACACCTTCCTGCTGGTGGCGCGACGCCTGGGTGTCGAGCCCGGTCAATGTCTGGTGTTCGAGGACACGGGCATAGGCGCACAGGCCGGTGAAGCGGCCGGCATGCAGGTCTGCATGGTCAGAGAGGGAAAACCGGTCGGGTTGACCTACTGAGTGACGAAGACGAGCGGGTCAACAACCTGCTCGGGAGAGAAGCCCCACTCTCATACGGGACAGGCGAAACATGAGAGTGGGGAGCAGATGTCACTGGCTGACGCAGCGACACCGTCAGGATGGGCGGGGGCGAGATTTACTGCTCGCTGCCGCCACCCTGGTTGTCGTCATAACGGCTGGGGGCGCCATGGGGGCGCGGCGCCATGGAAACCCGTGGCTTGCGGGCTCGCTGGATGCTGACGGCAGGACGGCCGGAGTGCATGGCAATGGTGGAAATCTTGGCCTTGTAGACCAGTTGCTGATTGCCATGGGCATCGGTCAACAGCACGCTGTACTGGTCAAAACCGCTGATGGTCCCCTCCAGCTTGATGCCGCTCACCAGGAAGATGGCGACCTGGCTACGGTTTTTGCGCAACCAGTTGAGGGCAGAATCTTGCCCGTTCCCGAGGGAGAAGGCCTGCTCGATAGTGGAGTAGCTTGGGGATTCAGTTGTCATAAATTATTGTCCCGCGGAAAAAAAGTGGCGTTTGATTGTGCTAAATGGGCACTGCCTTGTCAAAGTCATTCTCACACCCGGGCAGGATGGACAACGACAGGGCTGGTCGGCAGGGGCCGCTGCTGCAATAATTGGCGGCTCTGGCCCCGTGGCGGGCCTCATGCTGGGGTCTTATCTTGCATCCGGTTTCACACCAACATCCACCCACCTATACCCATGACGCGACCGCCTGCGAAGAGTGTGACCTGCTGGTGCCGGCCACCGAGCTGGCCGTGGGGGAGACGAGCAGTTGTCCGCGCTGCGGCCATACCCTGACTCGTCATCTGCCTGAGCAGGAGCGCAGGCCCATCGCCTATGGCTTTGCGGCCATCATCATGTTCGTGCTCTCCAACGCCTTTACCTTCATGTCGTTCTCGGCCAAGGGGGTGGGGCAGGAGATGACCTTCCTGCAGTGCATCACCACCCTGGTGGATCAAGGCTACCTGTTCCTCGGGGCCGTGCTGAGCATTACCCTGATCGGGTTGCCGCTGGTCTATATCGGCTCCATCATGCTGGTGCTGTGGCGCCTGGACAAGGATCTGCACAGCAAGGCCCTGCGCTCCCTTGGCCGCCTGCTGTGCCGGATCAAGCCCTGGCTGATGGTGGACGTCTTCCTCATCGGGGTGCTCATCTCTCTGGTCAAGCTGATGGGGATGGCCGACATCAAGATGGGGCTGTCGTTCTGGGCCTTCGTTGGCTACACCCTGCTGCTCATCAAGATGATCTCCTCCCTGGATCGGATGTGGCTGTGGCAGCGGCTGTTCGGCCCGACGGCGGCGAGGGAGCTGGATCCCGAGGAGAGCGCCCTGTCGTGCGGTCTGGTGGGCTGTCACATCTGCGGCGCCCTGAACGAGCAGGATGCCCATAGTTGCGTTCGCTGCGGGGATCACCTGCACAGCCGCAAGCCGGGTGGTCTGAACCGCACCTGGGCCCTGCTGATCACTTCGGTGATCCTCTATGTCCCAGCCAACCTTTATCCCATCATGGACACCGTGTTCCTGGGGGATGACAGCCCCTCGACCATCATGGGCGGGGTGGTGCTGCTGTGGGCCATGGGCTCCTACCCGATTGCCGCGGTGATTTTTTTCGCCAGCGTGGTGGTGCCGCTGGTGAAGATCCTGGCGCTGCTGTGGCTCTGCTACGTGGTGCAGCGCGGCCAGGGGGCATCTCCCCTCGGCAAGCTCAAACTCTATCGCATGACCGAATTTGTGGGGCGCTGGTCGATGATCGACGTCTTCGTGGTGGCCATCCTGGCCGGTCTCATTCGGCTCGACAATCTGATGACCATCTACCCTGGCCCTGCGGCCGTCGCCTTTGCCGGGGTCGTACTGGTCACCATGGTGGCTGCCATGAGTTTCGATTCCCGCCTGATCTGGGATTTACAACAAGGAGAACGCGAACGTGAGTGAGCGTAAGACAAGGTGGAAACCGGGCTCTGATTTCATGAGTTCGGCTGCCGCTATCTGGATGGTGCCCTTGCTGGCGCTCTTCATCGGCGCCTGGATGCTGTTCCAACACTGGTATTCACAAGGGCCGAGCTTCACCCTGACGGTGGCGACCGCCGAGGGCATAGTGGCAGGCAAGACGGTGATCCGTTCTCGTGAAGTGGAGGTGGGCCGTATCGAGACGGTGGAGCTCAGCGAGGACTACAGCCATGCCGTGCTCAAGGCTCGCCTGACCAATGCCGCCGCCGGCATGCTCAAGAAAGACAGCCAGTTCTGGGTGGTCAAGCCCAGGGTCGGGCGTGAGGGCGTTTCCGGTCTTGGCACCTTGCTCTCCGGTGCCTATATCGAGCTTTCTCCCGGCAAGAAGGGCAGGGCGCGAAGCGAATACGCAATGCTGGACAGGCCGCCCTTGGCATCCCTGGATGCCAGGGGATTGCGGCTATCCCTGTCCAGCCGGGATGCCAACGCGCTGGGCGCGGGTTCCCCCATCAGCTATCAGGGATTCACCATCGGTCAGGTCGAAGAGGCCAAATTCCTGCCCGAGAAGAGCGAGATGCAGTACCAGCTCTTCATCAACGCGCCTTATGACGTTCTGGTGAGCAGCAACTCCCGGTTCTGGTTGACGCCCGGCTTCGAGGTCTCCATGAGCAGCGAGGGGATGAAGGTGAAGATGGACTCGCTGGAGAGCCTGATCAACGGCGGCATCACCATGGGGCTGCCTCCCGGCTGGTTGCCGGGGGAGCCGGTGAAACAGAATGACGAGTTCGTGCTGTTCAAGGACGAGGAGAGCGTGCTGGCCGGTAGTCTGGATCAGTTCATCGACTATGTCTTCCTGTTCGACAATGACGTGGGCGGGCTGCATCCCGGCGCGGCGGTACAGTATCGCGGCATCCGGGTCGGTACCGTCATCTCGGCTCCCTATCTCATCGACGACAAGGGCGTCCAGCTGTTCAAGAGCCGACAGATCCCGGTGCTGGCGCGCATCGAGGTGCAGCGTCTCTCCCACCGTTATGCCAATGCGGAGAAGGAGCAGTGGCGGGCCCTGTTCAACAAGCAGTTCAAGGAAGGGCTGAGGGCCAGCCTCAAGACCGCCAGCCTGCTGACGGGGGGCAAGGTGATCGATCTGAACTTCTATCCGGATGCGCCTGTTTATCAGCCGCTCAAGATGGCGGGCTATCAGGTCTTCCCGACCGCCCAGGCCGGGCTGGATCAGATCGAACGCAAGGTGAACCTCATTCTCGACAAGTTCGTCGACATGGACATGGCCACCACCCTCACTCAGGTCAACAGCACCCTGATGACACTGGACAAGACGCTCAAGCATGTCAGTGCCGTGAGTGCGAATCTGGAGCAGTTTACCGGCCAGCAGTCGACCCAGCAGTTGCCGGCCTCCCTCAACCAGAGCCTCAAGCAGTTGCAGGAGACGTTGCAGACCTATGATGCCGGTTCCCAGACCAATCAGGAGCTGCGCCAGTCGGTGCAATCCCTCAACCAGCTGATGAGCGAGTTGCAACCTCTGGTCCATTCACTGAACGAGCAGCCGAGTTCGCTGATCTTTGACCGCGCTCGTCCGCGGGATCCCGAGCCCAAGCGAGGAAAATGATGAAAAAACGGATGATGACGCTGGCCTTGCTGGGCCTGCTGGCGGGATGTGGCAGTGCGCCGACGACGCTGCATTACTATTCGCTGGATGCTGACACGGCGCCGTCGAATGTCACCACGGCGCAGCCGCAGCACCAGTTGGTGCTGCGCCCCGTCGCCCTGTCCGGTCAGCTTGACCGGATGAGCCTGGTTTATCAGCTGGAGGGCAAGGAGCTGCACTTTGCCGAGTACCATCGCTGGGCAGGTTCCCTCGATGCCCAGTTGAACCAGTTGACCCTCAATGGCCTCTCCAGCCGCTTGCCTGGCTGGGTGGTGCGTCAGGACGGGGCCCGCAAGGGGCCTGTGCTGAGCATCTCGGTCGAGCGTTTCCAGGGGCGGCACGACGGCCGCGCCCTGCTTAGCGGTCGCTGGCGCCTGCTGACGGAGGAGGGGGTCGTGTTGAGAGATGTTCCCTTCCAGCAGGAGCGGGTGCTGCCTGCCGATGGGTATGGCGCCCTGGTGAACGAGCTGGGGCAGGGCTGGCAACTGTTGCTCGATCAGATTGCGGCGGATGTGCGCACGCGCATCTGAGGAAGCATAAAAAAAGACGGGAGGCCATGGCCTCCCGTTTTGTTTGGGGTCGTCGTTATTGCTGTACTTCCGAGACGCCCTGTACCTTGACCTCTACCCGGCGATCCGGGGCCAGGCAGACGATCAGCTCGCGCTTGGATTTGCTGGTGCAGCTGTCGCCGGTGACGGGAGACTGCTTGCCACGCCCTTCCACATTGACCTTGCCGGCCGGCAGGCCCTTGCCAATCAGGTAATCGGCCACGGTCCGGGCACGCTGCTCGGACAACTTCTGGTTGTAGGCCTCGGAGCCGATGCGGTCGGTATAGCCGATGACGGTGGCCGACCCGTCTTTGGGCCTGGCCTCTTCAATCTGGCTGTAGAGGGTATCCAGCGCCTGCCCGGCCTGGGGCTTGAGGGTGGCCTTGTTGAAGTCAAACAGCACGTCCGAGCTCAGGGTGAACTGCTTGTCGACCATCACGGGCTCGGGCGCGGGGGCGGGAGCTGCGACCGGCAGAGCCGGTGCAACCTGACCGAAGCGATAGACGGCGGCCAGGGAGAGCAGGCCGTTGTCCATGCGCAGGCCGGTATCGTCACGGCTGCCATACGGGGTGCTGTACTGGTATTCGAGGCGGGCTGCCCAATCCAGGCTCAGGGCATACTCCGCACCGAGCGCGCCGACGAAGGTAAAGCGGCTGTCGTTTTCCAGCTGATCGCTGTCGGTCCAGCCATAGCCGCCCCCGACACGGCCGTAAAGGTCCAGATTGTCCACAACCGGGAAGCCCAGTTTCAGCGTGAGCTGGGCCAACTGGGCTTGCACGGAGTCATTGAAGGCCGCGCCATTGCGGGTGCCGCTGTACTTGAGCTTGCCAAGGTAGTCATAACCGAGTTCGACACCCAGATTCTGGTTGATCTGGTAACCGGCGAAGGCACCGGCGCCGACTTCATCGTCGTCTTTGTCGGTGATGGCGATGGAATTGCTTTCATCGACACCGTAGAAGTTGGACCAACCCAGTTTGGCACCGCCATACCAGGTGTTGTCTTGTCCGGCTGCCTGGGCGTTGGCCGCAAGCAAGCCTGAAACCAGCAAGGTAATCAGTGTTTTGTTCATAGATGCCTCTGCAATCTTGTGTGTGGGGAGCGCGAATTCATGTCGCCTCGCCTCGTGGGTTGGGCCTGTGTTCGACCACAACACGTTTAAACGTAGCTCGCTTTTTTCAATCTACAAGCAACTGATATAAAACATATTGTGATATCCATCTGCATCATAGTGGAGACGGAAGGCCGCCGGGGTACCGTGACCCGAATCTGTGATGGGTGTCATATGGGTTGCGCTTTGCCCTTGTGGGCAAGAGGGCCGGTGAAGCGCCGGCCCTGGCAGGATGGCCTCCGTTATCGAGGGAGGAATTCGTACTCCTGTTCGATGAAGGCGGCAGCCCGCTCGCTCAGGGTGGCGTGTACCACTGTGGTGGGGTGAACCTGGTCCCAGAACATCTTGCCTTCACAGTTCAGCTCGCTCGCACTGCGGCGCGCCATGGGCGTTGCGACGGCCTGAGCCAGCAGAGGGTTGCCGGCGATGGCAAGGCGCTCCTCGGGATTGAAGGGGGCCAGCCGACTGTCGGTGGCGGCGCTGCGGGAGGCGAACGGCTTCCACACATAGCCGCCGCCGTAGCAGGCGTGCTCGGTGTCGCTCAGGCCGAAGTTCTGCGGCTCGCGCAGCATCTCGGCGAACTGCTTGTCGATCTCGAACAGCTTGACGATGCCGGTGGGTGCCAGCTGGCGTGCCAGGTTCAGCAGCAGCTGGTTGTGGTAGGCGGAGACATGGCTGGCCGCCTCGACCACCTTCTGGCTGCGGGCCGAGGGGTTCTGGCCCAGATCAGGCAGGTTGAACAGCAGAATCTGCCTGGCACCGTTCAATACCATGCGGTTGGCCGCATCGCTGATGGCATCGCGCACCCGCTTGGCATCCTGCTCGGTGTTCCAGCCATAGGCAAGGTAGTCGTTGGCACCGACCCAGAGGATCACCAGATCGTCGGGCTTGAAGCTGTCCTTTTGCAGGAACTGGGTCACCTCGTAATCCAGGTTGTTGATGACCTGATACTTGGGATTCCAGGAGATCTTGTTGTAGGCCACGGCAGTGGCGCCCCCTTCCGCCTCGTTGGCGATGGCGAGGCCCGGGAAGTGCTGGTTGAGCTGCTCCAGCCAGACCGGTCCGTTGGAGAAGCGGCCCTGATGGTAGGGAGGGCTGGAGGGGAGGTAACCACGCATCTTGTCGTACATCTTGCCGGTGTCGGAGAGGCTGTCGCCAAACATCACGATGCGGGAGAAGGGGGGGCGCGTCTCGGCGGCATGGGCCGTGAGGGCGAAGAGTCCCAATAAACACAAAAGCCATTTTTTCATGTAGCTGTTCTCATGGATGGGGCAGGACGGGCCTGCGGACTGTTCCTCGATGGCGGCGGGCTGGGAACCCGCATGGCCAGACGAAAAGGTATCCACTCGAATACATTTTTGCAGCATGCCGTGGCCAGTTAATCGCTTGCGATCACATCACTCCTCCCTGAATGGGGAGGCTTCACGTTTGTTTCACGCGCCCCCGGGCAAGATGCCCTCATACCGCAAAGACAGGAGCATGAAATGAACAACGCAAAAGCAATCGCCCTGGTGGCCCTGATGTCCGTCTCTTCTTTCGCCATGGCGGCCTACACCGGCCCCAAGGAGCAGAACAAGGTATCGGTCGCCCAGTTGAAAGACGTGGCCGATGATCAGTGGGTGACCCTGGAAGGCAAGCTGGTCAAACACCTGGGTGGCGAAAACTACCTGTTCCGTGACGACAGCGGCGAGGTGGAAGTGGAGGTGGACGGTGACGTGTGGCGCGGTACCGAGGTGGGTCCTGACGATCTGATCCGCGTGCGCGGCGAGGTGGACCACAGCTGGAACAAGACCGAAGTCGAGGTGGAACACCTGGAGAAGGTGGGGGCAGCGCCCCTGAGCAAGGGCGGCTTTATCGCCAAGTAAGCTTTCAGGCCACAGTAAATGAGAAGGGCGCTCCGGGAGCGCCCTTCTTGCATGCCATCAGCCAGCCCGGCTTGCGACGGTTCGCTTGAACCCCTTCTCGGCCTGATTGACCTTGTAGAGATAGCGGCGAGCCTCTGCCTTGGGATGTTGTTCGGTCAGTACCTGATAGACGGCCTCGGGGGAGAGGCGGTTGATCATGCCGGGGGCCGCCTTGCGATCGTTGGAGAAGGTGTTGAGCACCCCTCCCGCACCACCGTTGTAGGCGGAGATCACCGCATAGCGGCGGGACTGGGGATCCTGGATATCCGCCAGATAGACGGTCTGCAGCAGGTGCAGGTAGGCGGTCCCCACATCGATGTTGTAGGCCGGATTGAACAGATCTTCCCTGGTCGGCTGGCCATCCTTGCCCTTGACCCTCACATAGACATCCCGCCCAGCGGTAGCCGGGATCACCTGCATCAGGCCATAGGCGTTGGCGTGGCTGACCGCATAGGGGTTGAAGCTGCTCTCGGTCTTGATCACCGCGTAGATGAGACTTTCGGCGACCCCGTACTTGCGGGAGGCGTCGCGGATGATGCTGGCGTATTTGTAGCCGCGCCTGTCTTCGTGGTTGGCCACCATGGGAATGTCGATGAAGAAGATGTTGCGGATCCCGAGGGTGCGCTTCTTCATCGCGTTGGCGATCAGATAGTCGGCATAACGCTCTGCACGCCAGCTGGAGCGGATCGCTTGTCCCTGGTTGTCCAGCACCTGGCCATAGAGGAAGGGCTCGCCACCTGGCATGATCTCACGGTCGGAATAGAGGTCGACCTCTGCCGGATCGTCCGGGGTTAGCAGGGTTTCGATGATGGCGCGGCGCAGGTGGGCGCGGGGATCCAGACCCGAGACGGTTTCCACCATGATGTGACCACTGGAGAAATCGATGTGGGCGCGGCTCTTGTACTGATCCGTGTATTTGACGTAGTCAAACTTGCCCGCGAACAGCGCCTCGCGCCCCCATATCTCGTTCACGTTATGGGAGAGCGCACTGATCATGTGTTCAAAACCGCGCACGTCCTTGCCGTTGACCAGATCATCATCGCCACTCCCGCTGGTCTGGGGTGTGGATGAACAGGCAGAGAGAAACAGCAGGGCGCACAGCAGCCCAAAAAAACGACCCATAAGATCCTCAAACCGGGCGGTGGGGCCGCCCGTCACTGACTGGCCTGAGCCAGGATTGGTGTCACCCTGCGGCATGTCGACGACTCAGGGGGACGCTGGCCCTTTGACTCGATTCCCGCTCACTGGCTGGGAGGGGTGTAACCGTCGATCTGGACTTCACCCGCGTCGAACAGATAGCTGACCATCTCTTTTTCCAGTAACTGGCGGTGCTCGAGATTCATCATGTTCAGCTTCTTCTCGTTGATCAGCATGACCTGCTTCTTCTGCCACTCGGTCCAGGCTTCCTTGCTGATGTTGTCGAAGATCCGCTTGCCGAGTTCACCGGGGTAGAGTTGGAAATCGAGACCCGGCGCTTCTTTCTTCAGGCGCAGGCAAAATACGGTACGGCTCATGTTGACCTCTGTGGTTGCAAGTCTGGTTGTAAGTCCGGGTAGGCGAGCAGACGGGCCGTGGCCGCCGCCAATCCCACCTCGGCAGGATGGCGTAAGTTATACCAGAGTCGGGTATCCGCTTCCATGAGCAGGGGGGCGGGCGGAACAGCCATTTCGATCAGCAAAGGGCGAATATCGAGGTGGAAGTGGCTGAAAGTGTGACGAAATCCAGCGAGCTCCTGATAGGCGGCATCCTCCAGCCCCAACTCCCGCAGTCGTCCGGTCACCTCGGTGAGGGATTCCACCTGCGGGAAGCAGTAAAGCCCGCCCCAGATACCTTGCGGCGGACGCTTCTCCAGCAGCAGCTGATCGCCGTGGCGGATGATCAGCATAATGCCGTTGCGTGCCGGAATGCTCTTCTTCGGCTTGCTGTTAGGGTAGGCGGTGGGGTTGCCCTGCGACAGCCCCTGGCAATCGGCCTGCACCGGGCAGCGCTCGCAGGCGGGCTTGCTGCGGGTGCAGACGGTGGCCCCCATGTCCATCATGGCCTGGTTGTACTGGGCCACCCCGACGCGCGGGGTGAGGCGGGTCGCCAGCTCCCAGAGATCGTGCTCGACCTGCTTCTGGCCCGGCCAGCCCGCCAGCGCCAGCCAGCGGGTGAGTACCCGCTTCACGTTGCCATCCAGGATGGCGTGGGGCTGGCCCAGAGAGAGGGAGAGCACGGCCCCGGCGGTGGAGCGACCGATGCCGGGCAGAGCCATCACCTCTTCCAGTTGTTCCGGAAAGAGGCCGCCGTGCAGATCGCGGATCTGCTGGGCAGCCTTGTGCAGGTTGCGGGCGCGCGCGTAGTAGCCAAGCCCGGTCCAGTGATGCAGCACCTCGTCGATGGGGGCGTTGGCCAGGGCCAGCACGTCGGGGAAGCGGGCCATGAACCGCTCGTAATAGGGGATGACAGTGGCAACCTGGGTCTGTTGCAGCATGATCTCGGAGACCCAGACCCGGTAGGGGGTTTTGTTCTGCTGCCAGGGCAGGGTCTTGCGGCCGTGGATATGGTACCAGTCCAGAATGCGGGTGGCGAAGGTGGTGTTGTCTGAATGGCTCACAGTGTGCTCATGTTCTGATGATAAGTCCGCCCGCCATCAGGAGGGCGATCCCCGACCCGGCGCATGGCAAAGGTCGAGTGTAGGTTATTGATTAAAAAGGGGAGCTCTCGGGCTCCCTCAGAATGGGCGGTGACCCTCCCGGGGGAGGGCCACTGGATGCCGGCAGATCAGCCGCGCCAGTCTTGCAGCGCCTTGAGGCTGGCATACTGGCCGCCGACCTGCAGGACGATGTAGTCCTGGGCGATGGCTGCCAGGATGACACCGGGGGCGATCTCATTGCCCTCGTGCCACTCCCGTCCATTGAGCACGACGGCCCGCTTGGCCGGGTCGGAGGAGTAGTTGTGGGCACCATAGGTCAGGGACGGTACCTGCTGTTTCAGGGCCGGGGCCAGGGCGCCGAGGGGGATGGCACTGGTCTGGACCTGAGCCTGGGGCGCACTCTCTTCCACCAGCGGCGTGTTGTTGAGGGCGGCCATCAGCCGTTCTGCCAGACTCTGTCCCCCCTGGTTTGCGGTAGTCGCAGCCGGGGTTGCGGCAGGTCTTGGAGCGACCACGGGCTCCGGCAGGGGGGGCGGCAGCGGCCGGGTGATCATGGGCCTGGGTTCGACCCGCACGAAGGGGGGAGTCACCACTTCCTTCACTTCGACCTGCTGTTCCACGGGTTTGAGGTGATAGAGGTGCCAGCCATAGTTGGCTGCGGCGCCCATCACCAGGGCCAGGGGCACCAGGGCCCACCAGATCCAGCGGCGGTTGGGCTCCTCTTCCTGGCTCACGGGCAGACCCATGAGCGGCATATGGGGGGTGAACTGGGGCTGGTCGGCCCGGCGCAGGGCCTTGAGCAGGGTGGACATCAGGAGGCCTCCTCGACCATGGGATCCGTCTCATCATCCGCCAAGCTGTCGAGATCGACCGGCGTGCTGGCTCGCAGGGATTCATCCTCCAGCCTGGGCATGGGTTCGCCGGAGGCCACATTCAGCCGCAGCAGGGTGTTGCTGCCGGCGATGCCGTCCGGGGTCAGTCCCTGCTCGCGCTGGAACTGTTGCAGCTTGTTCTTGAGGGTGGCATCAAAGCGGCTCACCTTGCGATCGGGTTGCTGCATGGCGCGGCTAAGGGCGTTGTCCAGCCACTGCACCTGGGCAGCCCCGGCATTGCTCGCTATCAGGGGCACGTTGCCCCTGGGCATGCGCCAGAGCAGGGTGTAGCTGCCGCCCCAGGCGTCGGAGAGCCACTGCCTGTCCACCTGCCAGCTCTGGTTGCCGATGAGCAGGGAAGCCTTGTCCGCCCCCAGGCTGACCAGGGTGGCGTAATAGAGGCCGCCGGTCTCGTCGGTGAGACTGATGAGGGCCGGGTATTGCAGCGCCTGCAATTGCGCCAGGGAGGCTTCTCCCTCCTGGCAGCGCAGGCCCGCACGGGGGGCATTGTCGCAGGTTGCCTCCTCCAGCTCGGCCTGGTAGCCCCATACCTTGTAGAGATTCTGCATGGCGACGTCCGGCTCCAGCGCCTGATTGATGGCGCGGGTCAGCTGGGCCTGCTGCTCCGGCGTGTCATCCACCTTGACCGGTACCTCGACCTTGACCAGGGGGCGGGCTGGGAAGACTCCAAAGAATTGCCAGCCCCACCAGCCGGTGGCGACCAGCAGGGCGCCCACCAGGGCGACCGTGAGGCCGGATTGCCAGCTCCCCTCGTCGCGAATGCCGCTCACCTCATACGCGGACTGGCTGATGTCCCCGTGCACTATCTTGTGGCTGCCACGGGCGAAGGCGGCGATGAGGGCGCGGTCGCAGATGAGGTTGATGAGGCGGGGAATGCCCCCGGAGAGGCGATGCAGGGTCTGGATGGCCCTGGGGGTGAAGATGGGCTGGACGCAGCCTGCCACCTGCAACCGGAAGCGGACATAGGCATCCACATCCTGGCGCGACAGCGGCAGCAGGTGATAGCGGGCGGTGATCCGCTGCGCCAGCTGGCGCAGCAGGGGCTGGCGCAGCATCTGTTGCAGCTCGGGCTGGCCGATGAGCACCACCTGCAGCAGTTTCTTCTCGTCTGTCTCCAGATTGGTGAGCAGTCGCAACTGCTCCAGCACGCCGGGCAGCAGGTGCTGGGCTTCATCCACCAGCACCACGCTGCGCTTGCCTGCCGCCAGATTCGCCAGCAGATGATCCCGGATAAGGTCGAACAATTGCTTGAGGCTGGCCTCTTCGCCGTAGGGCAACTGGAATTCGTCGCAGATGGCGGCCAGCAGATCCCGCTCGGTCAGAGAGGGATTGAGGATGTAGGCGATCTCGGTGTCGGCGGGCAATTGCTGCAGCAGGCAGCGGGAGACGGTGGTCTTTCCCGTACCCACTTCCCCGGTCAGCAGCACGAAGCCGCCACCGTCCTGCAACCCGTAGTTGAGGTGGGCGAGGGCCTCCCCGTGACGCTCGCTCATATAGAGGTATTTGGGGTTGGGCGAGATGGAGAACGGGGGCTCCGACAGACCGAAGAACTGTGTGTACATAAGGATCCATTCCATTGTTATGGGCGGCAGGTTAAAGCCTCCCAAAAGGGATGTCAAAGACCCGGATACCATAAGGGGAGCTGGCGCGAACCACGGGCTGAGTCGCCCGGGACGATGGCGGGAAGCAGCCGCCCGGCCGAGTGATGGAGAGCCCGGTGCGACGGGTGCACATCGTCTCTCTTGGCCAAAAGCGGTATCATCGGGGCAAGTTTATCGAGGGAGAGTGCGCGTGCAGATTTATCTGGTCGGAGGGGCGGTGCGGGATCGCCTGTTGGGATTGCCCCAGGGTGACAGGGATCACCTGGTGGTCGGCGCCACGGTGGAGCAGATGCTGGGTCTCGGATTCACCCAGGTGGGCCGAGACTTTCCAGTCTTTCTTCACCCCAAAACCCAGCAGGAGTACGCCCTGGCGCGCACCGAGCGCAAGCAGGGGCAGGGTTACACCGGCTTCGTCTGCCATGCCGCCCCCGAGGTGACGCTGGAGCAGGATCTGCTGCGCCGGGATCTCACCATCAACGCCATCGCCGAAGATGAGGACGGGCAACTGCACGATCCCTACGGCGGCGTGCAGGATCTGGAGGCGCGGTTGCTGCGCCATGTCTCGCCGGCCTTTGCCGAGGATCCCCTGCGCATCCTGCGGGTGGCGCGCTTCGCCGCCCGTTTCCATGCCCAGGGGTTCGTGGTGGCACCCGAGACGCAGGGGCTGATGCGCGAGATGACGGAGGCTGGAGAGCTGGCCCACCTGACCCCGGAGCGGGTCTGGAAGGAGCTGGAAAAAGTGCTGCTGGGGCCGACACCCCAGATCTTCTTCGAGGTGCTGCGCGAATGCGGCGCCCTCAAGGCGCTCTTCCCCGAGCTCGATGCCCTGTTCGGGGTGCCGGCCCCTGCCAGATGGCACCCGGAGATCGACACCGGCATCCACACCATGATGGTGCTGGCGCAGGCATGTCGCCTCTCCCCCGAACTGACCGTGCGCTTCGCGTCCCTCTGCCACGACTTTGGCAAGGGGCTGACCCCGCCCGCCTTCTGGCCGAGCCATCACGGCCATGGCCAGAAGGGGTTGCCGCTCATTCGGGATTTTTGCGAGCGCTTCCGGGTGCCGAACGAGTGTCGCGATCTGGCCCTGCTGGTGAGCGACCTGCACACCCATATCCACATTGCCTTCGAGCTCAAGCCCGCGACCCTGCTCAAGGTATTCGACAAGGCCGATGCCTGGCGCAGACCGGAGCGCTTTGCCCAGCTGCTCGATGCCTGTCGCGCCGACTTCCACGGTCGTACCGGCTTCGAAGAGAAGGTCTACAGTCAGCCGGACTATGTCGCTCAGGCCCTGGAGGCGGCGCAGGCTGTGCCGGTCAAGGAGATAGTGGCGGCCGGCTTCAAAGGGGAGGCAATCCGCGAGCAGCTTGCCAAGCGGCGGCTCGATGCCATCAGCCGGGTGCGCGACGAGTGGACCTTTATCGAGGAGTAAACGCCGCAGCCGATCGACGCTCAATCGACAGCGTGATATGGGCGAAGCATAAAAAAGCCCGGGTCAATGACCCGGGCTTTTTGTCGTGCGGCGTGGGCTGCTCAGGAGAAGCAGGCCTGCAGCACGTAGAAGATGGCGATGGCCAGGATGGCGCCCGCGGGCAGGGTGATGACCCAGGAGACCACGATGTTGCGCAGCACGCCCAGGTTCAGGGCCGCGATGCCCCGTGCCAGACCGACACCCATGACGGCACCGACCAGGGTCTGGGTGGTGGAGATGGGCAGACCGGTGCCGGAGGCGATCACCACGGTGGCGGCGGTGGCCAGCTGGGCGGCGAAGCCACGGCTCGGGGTCAGGTGGGTGATGCCGGTGCCGACGGTCGCCATCACCTTCTCGCCCATGGTGGCCAGACCGATGACGATGCCGATGCCGCCAAGGGGCAGGATCCACCAGGCGATGTGGGAGCTGCCGCCGATCTCGCCGCCGGCCGCCACGATGGAGGCGACTGCAGAGAGCGGACCGATGGCGTTGGCCACGTCGTTGGAGCCGTGGGCGAAGGCCATGGCACAGGCGGTGATGATCATCAGGATGCCGAACACCTTCTCCACGTTGGCGAAGTGCATCTTGCTGTCATCTTTCGGGTTGTACTGCTGGCCGCGGATATAGATCCAGCCGGCAAACGCCACCGCGATGGAGATGGCGACGGAGAGCAGGACGCCCTCGCCATTGCTCAGGTGCAGACCGACGTGGGTCAGCCCCTTCTTGATGGTGACCAGGCAGATGACCAGGGACGTCAGGAACATGTAGAAGGGGACATAGCGCTTGGCGTTGTCCAGGGGGTTGTCCGTGTTGAAGATGAGCTTCTGCACGCTGATGAACATGAAGTAGGCGATGATGCCCGAGATGGCCGGCGTGATGATCCAAGAGCCGACGATGCCGCCAAACTTGTTCCACTGTACCGCTTCCGGACCGATGCTCACCACGGCGAAGCCCACGATGGCGCCGATGATGGAGTGGGTGGTGGAGACGGGCCAGCCGAAATAGGAGGCCAGGATCAGCCACAGACCCGCAGCCAGCAGGGAGGCGATCATGCCGAGCACCAGCAGATCCGGCGTGTCGGCAAAGGCGTTGCTGTCGATGATGCCGCTGCGGATGGTGGCCGTCACTTCGCCACCGGCCAGATAGGCACCGGCAAATTCAAAGATCATGGCGATGATGATCGCCTGACGGATGGTCAGGGACTTGGTGCCGACCGATGTGCCCATGGCGTTGGCGACGTCGTTCGCACCAATGCCCCAGGCCATCAAAAAGCCGAACAAGGCCGCCACGAGCACCAGGGTGGTGCCGTAATTTGCGATAATGTCCATTAGTAGTGTTTACCCAGTCAGTCGATTACGAACGAGCCAGCATCAATTCCAGACGGGCGCCAACGCGCTCTGCCTGATCAGCCAGGTCACCTACCCATTCGAGGATCTTGTAGAGGAACATAACGTCGATCGGATTGTATTTGTGCTCAACGGCTTGCAGCTGTTGGCGCAGTCCGATCTGCATGGTGTCAGTATCGTCTTCGATGAGATCCAGCTGGTGGATCATCTCGGCAACCATTTCAACTTCACGTCCTTTAAAGCCGGTTTCGAGCAGCTCATCGAGTTCTCCGATGGCTTTTTCGGCTTGGGCGGTCGCATCGATACAGCGTTTGAGATAGGCCATGAAATCGGCGCGCATCTCGGTGGGGAATTCCATCTTGCGGCCAAGCATGCGGCCGGAAATATCCTTGGCACGGTTGGCAATCTTGTCCTGCTGGGTCAAGAGCTCCAGCAGATCGGTACGGGCGACCGGCAGGAACAGGCCGCGAGGGAGTTTCAAGCGGATTTCGCGCTTGAGGATGTCCGCTTCTTTTTCCAGCTGGGCGATCTGTTGCCGGATCTTCTCGGCATCTTCCCAGCGGTCTTCAGCGACGGCATCAAAGAAGGGAATGAGCTGTTCGCAGCACACGTGAACCTTGACGATATGCTTCTGCAGCGGCTTGATGGGGGACTTGGCAAAAAGACCCAAAATAGTATTTACTGGCATGGCCAAACCTGTGTCGGTGAAAAAACACTCGATACGATTTTATGAGGGGCGCATGGTAACCGAACTGTGCCATCAATAAAACCGTGAATTAATCGTGAACTGTCGCTGGCATTATATCCTCGCGACCCTGAACATGCCCCCCAAAGTTGCCCGCCAGCCCGGAATGACTATGCAAACTGAGATCGAGATAAAGTTTTTCGTCACCAGCAATATTCAAGAATCCCTCTCCAACCTTCTGAATTCAATAGAGATTATATCTTCCAATCAAGCCGCTCTTGGCAACGTCTATTTCGACACGCCCGATCTGGGTTTGCGTGGGCTCGAGATGGGGTTGCGCATTCGTCGCAGCGATGATTTTTCCGAGCAGACCATCAAGTGCCGGGGGCAGGTCGTGGGCGGATTGCACGCCAGACCCGAGTACAACGCCCCGGTAGAGGGCACCATTCCGACCCTGTCTGCCTTTCCTGCCGATATCTGGCCGAGTCTGGCGGTGCGCGATGAACTCCAGAGCCGTCTGGTGGCCCAGTTCAGCACCGATTTCCTGCGCCGCCACTGGCTGATCGCATTCGGAGATGCCGAGATCGAGCTGGCCTGGGATCAGGGGGAGATTGTCGGTGCCCTGGGGCGAACCGGGATCGACGAGCTGGAGCTGGAGCTGAAATCCGGCGATGCCCGCGCCCTGTTCACCCTGGCGAGCAAGCTGGCGGCGCAGGGAGGATTGCGGCTGGGTGCCCAGTCCAAGGCGCAGCGCGGATACAGGCTGGCTGGGCTTGGCAAGCCACTGGCCGTGCAGCCCCTGCAAGGGATTGAGGGCAAAGATCAGAAGACCAGCATTACCCTGGGTATGCAGCACTGGCAGTATCATGAGCAGCTCTGGCTCGAGAGTGGCGATGCTGGCGAACAACAACGGGCGCTGCATGCCCTGCTTGAGGGGATATCCCTGGTTGCTGAGGCGGCAGGCACGCTGACGGTGCCCCCCTCCTGGCTGGCCGACCTGCAGGCGCAACAGCGTCTGATGATGCAGGTGGCCGGGGATCGTGCATCACTGCATGCCCTGTTCCACCATGCCGACCTGGTGGGCCTGCAGCTGTCCATCGCGGCCTGGCTGCATCTGGGGGAGTGAATCTTAAGTGGTGCAGAGCGCAAAAAGGTGAGCCAGGGCTCACCTTTTTTATGGCAGTTGCACCTTGAACGGCGCTATCAGTTCACCACGGCCACGTTGATGGTGCCGTTGCCCTGGGTCATGCGGACCCGGGCGCCAGGCACAAAGGTGGGGCTGGCCTTTTGTACCACCACGATGGATTCGCCGTTCTCTTTCTTGATCTCGAGCTCGACCCCGTCAACCTGGTTGAGTTTGTCCCCTGCCGCCTTGCCGGCCGCCGCACCCGCGATGGCGCCACCGGCCGCCGCGATGTCACTGCCACGACCGCCGCCTATGGTGCTGCCGAGCAGGCCGCCGACCACGGCGCCGCCAATGGTGCCGATCAGGGAGTTCTCATCGGCCTGGATCTTGACGGGGCGGGTGGAGAGGATGGTGCCATAGCTGACGGTCTGTACCTGCTTGGCGCGATCCTTGGTGTAGACATCGCCGGAGTAGACGTCGCTGTTGGCACAGCCGGTGATGGCGGTGGTGGCCGCCAGCAGGGTGACGAGAGCAATACGTTTGAACATGATGGGCCTCCTGGGCGGGCATCGGATTAATCTGGTGATGAATTGCACTTTACGCCAACCAGATTGCGCATTAAACCCGCAAAGTGTAACCAATTATGTGGCCGGAAGGCTCCCGTGCCAGTGACGGATGGTCAGGTCAGGGCTTTTTCCAGCAGCAGGCGATCCTCGCCCGGCCCGAAGTAGCCTCTCTCTTCTGCCAACTGCTGATAACCCAGCCTGAAGTAGAGGCGCTGGGCCGGATTGGCGGGATCAACGGTCAGTCTGACCCGCTCAACTTCCAGTTTCAGCAGTCCATGCTCCACCTGCAACATCATTTGCTCGGCCAGGCCGAAGCCGCGCGCTTCGGGACGCACCGCGAGGGAAAGCAGCCAGCCCTGCGACCGATCCTGACCAAGCCCCCCCAGGGCATAGCCCAGCAGCCGGTCTTCCCGCTCCGCGACGACCAGCAGTTCGGGCCACAGATCCATGGCCTGGCGAAAGAAGAAACCGGGGTAGACATCCTCGCCGAAGACATCGGCATCTATCTGCCAGATGGCGTGCATGTCGGCGTGGGTGGCAAGGCGCAATACGGGGGACGAGTGCATCGGGGCTCCTCTCATCGGGTCTCTGCTGCGGGGCAGCCAAAAAGGAGGCACAGGGTAGAAGGGGCGGGGAGTCGATGCAAGGGGGGCATTTGTGGCATGCCGCAGATAAAGAAACAGGGCCCGCAGGCCCTGTGTCATCAGAGGAGGCTGGTCGCCTGCTCCAGCCAGGCGAGATCCTCGCCCTCCAGCAGCGGGCTCAGACGGCGGTAGACCTCCGCATGGTATTCGTTGATCCAGCGGAACTCCGCCGGGCTCAGCAGGCTGCGATCGATGAGGCGGATGTCGAACGGCACATAGGTCAGTCGCTCGAAGCCCAGCATCGGCAGCTCGCCACGGGCCTCCTGTTCGGTCACCACCACCAGGTTTTCACAGCGGATGCCGAAGGCATCTTCCCGGTAGTAGCCCGGCTCGTTGGAGAGCACCATGCCCGGCTGCAGGGCCACCAGGCTGCCCTTGGGGGCGATGCGCTGCGGGCCTTCGTGCACGCTGAGGAAGTGGCCGACCCCGTGTCCGGTGCCATGGTCGTAGTTGTAACCGGCTTGCCACAGGGGCATGCGGGCCAGCACGTCGAGCTGGATGCCGGCAGTGCCACGGGGGAAGCGGGCCTGATCCAGGGCAATATGACCCTGCAGTACCCGGGTAAACATGGCTCTGTGCTCGTCGGTTACCTCACCCACCTTGACGGTGCGGGTGATGTCGGTGGTGCCGTCCAGGTACTGGGCGCCGGAGTCCACCAGATAGATGCTGTCCTGGCCGAAGGCCCGCGGGGTACCGTTGGTGTGGCGGTAGTGGCACATGGCGGCGTTGGGGCCGAGTGCCGAGATGGTGTCGAAGCTCGGCTCCACATAGTGCTCCTGCTCGTGGCGGAAGGCTTCCAGCTGGTCGGCCAGGGTGCCTTCGTCCACACCGTCGAACTCGCCGCTGGCGATCAGGCGATCCAGCCAGGCCAGGAAGCGGGTGACGGCAACGCCGTCGCGCAGGTGGGCGGCACGCATGCCGGCCAGCTCCACGGGGTTCTTGCACGCCTTGGGCAGCATGGTGGGATCCTGGCCGGCCACCAGAATGGCGCCTGCCTCTTCCATCACGAGCTGGGTCCAGGCGTTGGCGGTGTTGGGGTCGGCCAGCACCTTCTGCTGATCCTCGCCGATGCGCTGCAACACGTCACCCAGCTTGTCGATGGGGTAGACGGAGACATCCTGCCCCACGTGCTGACTGAAGGCGAAGCAGTCGATCTTGTCGGTATCGACGAAGAAATCCATGGTGGTGTTGGCGTAGAGCACCGCAAAGCCCAGCACCACCGGCAGGCGTTCCACGTCGCGACCACGCAGGTTGAGCAGCCAGTTGATGGGCTCGGCCTGGGTCAGCAGCACCGCATCCAGCCCGCGCTTGCGCAGATCGCTGGCCAGCATTTCGCGCTTGGCCTGGCTGGACTGGCCCGCCAGCTCCTCGCTGTAGAGGATGACAGGGCTCTTGGTCGGAGCGGGACGATCGCTCCAGTGCAGATCGATGGGGTTCTCGTCGATGCGCACCAGCTCGATGCCGTGATCGGCCAGCACGGCGTTGGCGTTCTGATACCAGGCCAGGCTGTGCAGGCGGGCATCGAAACCGACCCGGGAGCCTGAGGGCAACTGCTCCGCCAGCCACTGCACGTGGGGGTCTTCATTGAGGTGGAGAAACTCGAACAGCTCGGCCGGCGCCTGCATGCGCGCCTGCACGGTATAACGACCGTCGATGAACAGGGCCGCCCGATGCGCCATGATGATGGCGAGCCCGGCGGAGCCGTTGAAACCCGTGATCCAGTCCAGCCGCTCGGCATAGGCGGGAATGTACTCCCCCAGATGCTCGTCGTCGTGGGGAACGATGAAGGCGTCCAGCTCCAGCGTGGCCAGTGTGGCCCTGACCTGGGCGACGCGGGTTTCAATAATCTCGAAATGGTTCATGTCGTTATTGCCAGCTTGTGGTGATGTGAGTGTTCATTGATGGTGGCCGCTTGCCAGGATCTGTCTGATCGACTGGCCTGCCGCCTCGATGTGTTGCTTGAGCAGTACCACTGCCTCGTGCTTGCGCCGGGCGCGGCACAGTTCAAGGAGTCGGGCGTGCTCCCGCTCGGCCTTGTCCACGCCGCCCTGGGCGAACAGCAGTTCGAAACGCACATAGCGGTCGCAGCTCAGATTGATCTGGGCGATCAGTTCCAGTGCCTGGGGGCGATTGGCTGCCTGGTAGAGGGTGGCGTGAAAGCGGTGATTCAACTCGGCCCAGTGTTCGATCTGGGTGCCAGACTCCAGCGCCAGATCAAACTGGGCGAGGATGGCTTGCGCCTGGGCGAAGGTCTCCTCCGTCATCAGGTCGACGGCGTGGAACAGGGTATCGGCTTCGAGCAGTGCCCGCAAATAAAAGAGCTCCTCGATGGCCGAGGCATCCAGCATGGTCACCACGGCGCCGCGATGGGCCTCGAACTTCACCAGCCCCTGGGCTTCCAGTTGCATCAGGGCCTCCCGCACCGGGATGCGGCTCACCGCCAGCTCCTTGGCGATGGCGTCCTGGCGCAGGGGGGCGCCCGCTGCAAACTCGCCACGCAATATCCGGCCGCGGAGGTTCTCCATCACCATCTGGGTTCGGGTCTTGTAAGGTGGGGTCATGCTGGGGTCACGGGCAGGTTGCAAAATTGTATATTGTATAAAGTTTGGCTGAATCTAACGCGCAAGGGCCGTCAAGGCAAGGCTTGGCGGGAGCCATATGCCGCGCATCGGCCAAAAAAATACCGGCCAGCAGGGCTGACCGGTACGGGATTGTGAGACGCGAGGCGCGTTTCTTACAACTGCGGGCCCGCCGCGACCAGGCGTTTGCCTTCGTCGTTGTCGGTGAAGCGCTCGAAGTTCTTGATAAAGCGCCCGGCCAGATCGGCCGCCTTGGCATCCCACTCGGCCTGGTCGGCGTAAGTGTCTCGCGGATCCAGGATGGCGGGGTTGACGCCCGGCAGCTCGGTCGGCACTTCCAGGTTGAACACCGGCAGTACCTTGGTCGGCGCCTTCTCGATGGAACCATCCAAGATGGCGTCGATGATGCCACGGGTATCCTTGATGGAGATCCGCTTGCCGGTGCCGTTCCAGCCGGTGTTGACCAGATAGGCTTCAGCCCCTGCCGCTTCCATCCGTTTCACCAGCTCCTGGCCGTACTTGGTCGGGTGCAGGCTGAGGAAAGCCGCGCCGAAGCAGGAGGAGAAGGTCGGGGTCGGCTCAGTGATGCCGCGCTCGGTACCGGCCAGCTTGGCGGTAAAGCCGGACAGGAAGTGGTACTTGGTCTGCTCCTTGGTCAGCTTGGCGACCGGGGGCAGCACACCGAAGGCGTCTGCGGTCAGGAAGATCACCTTGGTGGCGTGACCCGCCTTGGAGACCGGCTTGACGATGTTGTCGATGTGATAGATGGGGTAGGAGACCCGGGTATTCTCGGTGCGGGAACCGTCGTCGAAGTCGATGGTGCCATCGGCGGCCACGGTCACGTTCTCCAGCAGCGCATCGCGGCGGATGGCGTGGTAGATGTCCGGCTCGGCCTCTTCGGAGAGCTTGATGGTCTTGGCGTAGCAGCCCCCTTCGAAGTTGAACACGCCGTGATCATCCCAGCCGTGCTCGTCATCGCCGATCAGCTGACGCTTGGGATCGGTGGAGAGGGTGGTCTTGCCGGTGCCGGAGAGGCCGAAGAAGATGGCCACGTCCCCATCCTTGCCCACGTTGGCGGAGCAGTGCATGGAGGCGATGCCGCGCAGGGGCAGGAAGTAGTTCATCATGGAGAACATGCCCTTCTTCATCTCGCCACCGTACCAGGTGCCGCCGATGAGTTGCATCTTCTCTGTCATGTTGAAGGCGACGAAGTTCTCGGAGTTGAGACCTTGCTCCTTCCAGTTCGGGTTGGTGCACTTGGCACCGTTCATCACCACGAAGTCCGGTTTGAAGGTCTTCAGCTCCTCTTCGCTCGGGCGGATGAACATGTTCTTCACGAAGTGCGCCTGCCAGGCCACCTCGGTGATGATGCGCACTGCCAGGCGGGTGTCCGGGTTGGCGCCGCAGAAGCCGTCCACCACGAACAGACGCTTGCCGGAGAGCTGTTTGGTGACCAGCCCTTTCAGATGTGACCACACTTCCGGGGTAATCGCCTTGTTATCGTTTTTACCCTGGTCAGACCACCACACAGTATCCTGGGTAGTGGCATCTTTGACGATATATTTATCTTTAGGGGAACGGCCGGTGAAGATGCCGGTGTTGACGTTGACGGCGCCAAGCTCGGTGACGACGCCACGTTCGAAGCCCTCAAGGTCTGAGCGGGTCTCTTCAGCGAAAAGCTGCTCATAGGAGGGGTTGCGAACGATTTCCTGGCTGTTTTTGATACCGTATTGGTCCAGCTTCAGTTGTTGGGCCAGGGTGGGTTCTACCACGATTGTCATTGTATTCTCCTGGGTTCAGAGGTGTGTAGGGTTCTATCTGACGTTCATGCTACCACCTAGGTGGTAGTTTTTAGCGATCGCCATCAAACTTTATAAAATAGGGTATTTTTTTGTTATTTAAGTTAAAGGCGGGTTTTGCCCGCCTTTGATTAGTGTAACTGGTTTGCATCATTACCGGGAGCCCTGCTGAACAGGGTTTCGATGTCTATCCCGTCGAATTCGTAGTGGGCGCCGCAGTAATCGCAGTGCATGTCGATCTTGCCGAGCTCCTGCACCATGGATACCGCTTCCTCCTTGTCTATCTGCAGCAAGGCCCCTTCGCAACGAGCGCGGGAGCAGGTGCAACGGAACTCGATGGCCTGGGGATCGAACACCCGTACCTTGTCCTGGTGGTAGAGGCGGTAGAGGATCTCTTCCGCGTCCAGACCGAACAGCTCTTCGTCCTTGATGGTGGTGGTGAGCTGGACCAGGTGGTCGAAATCGTCGCTGTGATCCTCGCTCTGGGCCGGCAGCTCCTGCAGCAGGATGCCCGCAGCACGGGGCTCGCCCTCGTGGTGGCCGGTGCGGATCCAGAGGCGGGTGGCCAGTTGTTCGGACTGAGCGAAGTAGTGCTCCAGGCAGGCCGCCAGGGTGTCGGCCTCCAGGGCGATGATGCCCTGATAGCGCTCTCCCTGATCCGGGGTGATGGTGATGACCAGATGGCCGTTGCCGATCAGGCTTTGCAGCTTGCCGTCCGTCGGCAGTTCCCCTTCATAGCGTGCCACGCCGCGCAATTGCTGGTTGTTGTCGCCGTTGATGACGGCCAGACGTACCGGACCGTCCCCCTGCAGCTGCACCGTGATGGAGCCTTCGAACTTGAGGGTGGCGGTCAGCAGGCTGGTGGCAACCAGCAGCTCGCCCAGCAGGTGCTGCACCTGTACCGGGTAGTTCTGGGCGTCGATGATGTGGCGGTAGGTACGATCCAGCTGGACCAGCTCCCCACGCACTTCGTACTCTTCGAACAGATAGCGATACAGGAGGTCTTGGTTACTCATCATGGTTTCCTAGGATGTTCTTGGGGAAAAATAAACACATTGTTAAACAGGTGGTTAGGAACTAATTCCTCCACCTGTCGTCATAAAGGGGCCACAGACGCGGATTAGGATTGCTTGACCCGGATAAGCTGGCGTCGCTCCTGCTTGTCGGGTCGGCGCTCCGGGCTTGGGGCAAACTGGCTGTTGAAGCGGCGGGCTTCGCTGTTTTCGGCCCGTTTCTTCAGGCTGGCCTCTGTCTCTTCATAGAGTTGCTGGGCCAGCGGGGCGGATTTGCGCTGCTCGCTCACCTCGAGCACCCGCACCTCCCGCTCGTCCTGGCCTTGCCAGAATCGCACCAGGGCGCCGACCTCGACCGCCTTGCCCGGCTTGGTGCGCTGGCCGTTGTAGTGCACCTTGCCGCCGTCGATCTGATCCCGCGCCAGACTGCGGGTCTTGTAAAAGCGGGCGGCCCACAGCCACTTGTCGAGACGGACCTGAGTGCTGCTTTGTGCTGGATTCGACATGGATCGGCTCCGGGATGGCTGAAAAGGTGCCTGATTATACCAGAGGCGGGCCCCGGGATAGAAACAGGGGGCATCCGGGTGTGACGGAAACTGAATTTTCACCCCTTGGTCCCATCCGGTCGGTTGTCTCTGGGTCCATTGCCGTACACAATAGCCAACCGACTTGGATGCCAGACAATTTTGAGAAAGATGACGCTACCGCTTAGGGATGATTTGTTGACTTCCCTTCTGGCTCGCTGCAAGGCCATGCCACTCTCCCGTTTCAGCCAGCCCCTGTTCTGGCTTCTGCTGCTGTTGCTGGCCCAGCAGTGTGCCGTGCTCACCTGGCGCCTGTACGAACTGGCCCAGCCCGCACCCCTGACCCCCTGGCAACCCTCGGTCACCTCGGTGCAGGGGAGTGGCGGCGATCGCCTCGATCTTGGCAACCTCAGCCGCCTCTCTCTCTTTGGCAAGGCGCTGCAACCCCAGGCAGACAAGGCGGCAGAGACGGTGGCGGCGGATGCCCCGAAAACCCAGCTCAACGCCCAGCTCAACGGGGTGCTGGCAAGCTCGGATCCCGCCAAGTCCATCGCCATCATCGCCCACAACGGGACACAGAACTCTTACGCCATCGGGGACTACATCGACGGTACCCAGGCCAGGATACGCCAGGTGTTTGCCGATCGGGTCATCATCGCCCGGGACGGCCGTGACGAGACCCTGATGCTGGACGGGGAAGAGTATGGCAAGCCCCTGCCCAAACCGGCCCGCCAGGAGGGACTCTCCTCCGTGCGCAGCGAACTGCTGGGCAACCCGGGCAAGATCACCGATTACCTCAATATTTCTCCGGTCCGGGTGGACGGTCGCATGACCGGCTATCGCCTCAACCCGGGTCGCAATCCGGAACTGTTCAATCAACTCGGACTGGTCGCCAACGATCTGGCGGTCAGCATCAACGGCCTGGATCTGCGTGACAACGCCCAGGCCATGCAGGCGATGCAGCAGGTGGCGGGCGCCACGGAAATGACCGTCACCGTCGAGCGGCAAGGACAGCTCTACGACGTCTATGTCGGCTTGTCAGAATAATGAATTGGAGTAGCACCAAGAATGACAAATAAAGGGAAGGGCTGGCGTCTGGCCACCATGGCGGCAGCCTTGATGATGGCCGGTTCTGCCTGGGCCACCGAGTATTCCGCCAGTTTCAAGAACGCCGACATCGAGGAGTTCATCAACACGGTCGGCAAGAACCTGAACAAAACCATCATCATAGAGCCATCGGTGCGCGGCAAGATCAACGTGCGCAGCTATGACCTGCTCAACGAGGATCAGTACTACCAGTTCTTCCTGAGCGTGCTCGACGTTTACGGCTTTGCCGTGGTGCCCATGAACAACGGCGTGCTCAAGGTAGTGCGCTCCAAGGATGCCAAGACCTCGGCCATCCCCGTGGTGGATGACACCAACCCCGGCGTGGGTGACGAGATGGTGACCCGGGTCGTGCCGGTGCGCAATGTTTCGGTCCGTGAACTGGCCCCCCTGCTGCGTCAGCTCAACGACAACGCCGGCGGCGGCAACGTGGTCCACTACGAGCCCTCCAACGTGCTGCTCATCACCGGCCGCGCCGCCGTCGTCAACCGCCTGGTGGAGGTAGTTCGCCGGGTGGACAAGGCGGGGGATCAGGACATGGACGTCATCAAGCTCAAGTTCGCCTCCGCCGGCGAGATGGTGCGGCTGGTGACCAACCTCAACAAGGATGGCAGCAATCAGGGGGCCAACGCCTCGCTGCTGCTCTCCCCCAAGGTGGTGGCCGACGAGCGCACCAACTCCGTGGTCATCAGCGGCGAGCCCAAGGCCCGTGCCCGCATCATCCAGATGGTGCGCCAGCTCGACCGGGATCTGCAGAGCCAGGGCAACACCCGGGTCTTCTACCTGAAATATGGCAAGGCCAAGGATCTGGTGGACGTCCTCAAGGGGGTCAGCTCCAGCATCGCCGCCGACAAGAAGGGCGGGGCGGCTGCCACGGCCACGGGCGGCGCCAGCATCGGCGGCGGCCAGCTCGCCATCTCCGCCGACGAGACCACCAATGCCCTGGTGATCACCGCCCAGCCGGACGTGATGGCCGAGCTGGAGCAGGTCATCGCCAAGCTCGACATTCGCCGTGCCCAGGTGCTGGTGGAGGCCATCATCGTCGAGATATCGGATGGTGACGGCATGAATCTCGGGGTGCAGTGGGCCAACACCAATGGCGGCGGCACCCAGTTCACCGACACCGGTCTGCCCATCGGCTCCCTGGCCATCGCCGCCAAGGATTACAAAGACAACGGCAACACCGACGGCCTGTCATCCCTGGCGGGCAGCTTCAGCGGCATGGCGGCAGGCTTCTATCACGGGGACTGGGCGGCGCTGGTGACGGCGCTCTCCACCAACAGCAAGAACGACATCCTCTCCACCCCGAGCATCGTCACCATGGACAACAAGGAGGCCTCCTTCAACGTCGGTCAGGAAGTGCCGGTGCAGAGCGGCTCCCAGAGCTCCACCACCAGCGATCAGGTGTTCAACACCATAGAGCGCAAGACGGTGGGGACCAAGCTGGTGGTGACGCCCCAGATCAACGAAGGAGATTCCGTGCTGCTCAACATCGAGCAGGAAGTCTCCAGCGTGGCACAGAAGCAGGCGACCGGGACCGCCAACCTGGGCCCCACCTTCGATACCCGTACCGTGAAGAACGCCGTGCTGGTCAAGAGCGGCGAGACAGTGGTGCTGGGTGGCCTGATGGACGAACAGACCCAGGAGCAGATCTCCAAGGTGCCCCTGCTCGGGGACATTCCGGTGCTGGGCTACCTGTTCCGTTCCTCCAAGACCTCCACCGCCAAGCGCAACCTGATGGTCTTCATCCGCCCGACCATATTGCGTGACGCCAATGTCTACTCCGGGGTCTCCAGCAACAAGTACACCCTGTTCAGGGCCGAACAGCTGAGCCGGGCTGCGGAAGAGGGCTATGCCACCTCGCCGGCTCGCCAGGTGCTGCCCGCCTATGGCCAGGACGTGATGATGTCCCCCGAGGTGCAGCAGCAGATCCAGAGAATGCAGGCCCAGCAGCAGGCGACCGCCACCGGCGTGCGCGCCCAGGTGCAGGAGCAGCCCTTCGTGCAGAGCAAGCCCTGATGGCCGCCTACCAGCTCGATGGCAGCGAGCTGCCGGCTCCCCTGCCGGAACTGCCGTTCGCGTTTGCCCGCAACTTCGGGGCCATCCTGACCGAGCGCCAGGGTACCCCGGTGCTGCTCTGTCGTCAGGGGATCTCCCCTCAGACCCTGCTGGAGGTGCGGCGGGTGGCGGGCTGTGCCTTCGCGGTGGAGCTGCTTGGCAACGACGAGTTCGAGACGCTCCTGATGGCCCACTATCAGCGTGACTCCTCCGAGGCGCGTCAGCTGATGGAGGATCTCGGCAACGAGATGGACTTCTTTGCCCTGGCCGAAGAGCTGCCCCAGAGCGAGGATCTGCTGGATGCCGACGACGACGCCCCCATCATTCGCCTCATCAATGCCATGTTGAGCGAGGCGATAAAAGAAGAGGCGTCCGACATCCACATCGAGACCTTCGAGCGGGCCCTGGTGATCCGTTTTCGCATCGATGGGGTGCTGCGGGAGATCCTGCGCCCCCATCGCAAACTCGCCTCCTTGCTGGTGTCGCGCATCAAGGTCATGTCGCGCATGGACATCGCCGAGAAGCGGGTGCCGCAAGATGGCCGCATCTCACTGCGCATCGGCGGCCGGGCGGTGGACGTGCGGGTCTCCACCATGCCCTCCAGCTACGGCGAACGGGTGGTATTGCGACTGCTCGACAAGAACAACGTGCGCCTCGAGCTCAAGCAGCTCGGCATGACGCTGGCCAACCGCAACATCATCAGCGAACTCATTCGCAAGCCCCACGGCATCATCCTGGTGACGGGCCCGACCGGTTCGGGCAAGTCCACCACCCTGTATGCGGCCCTCTCGGAGATCAACTCCCGGGATCGCAACATCCTGACCGTCGAAGACCCCATCGAATATGACCTCGAAGGGGTGGGCCAGACCCAGGTCAACAGCAAGGTGGACATGACCTTCGCCCGGGGCCTGCGCGCCATTCTGCGCCAGGATCCGGACGTGGTGATGGTGGGGGAAATCCGTGACCTCGAGACCGCCCAGATCGCGGTGCAGGCATCCCTCACCGGTCACCTGGTGATGTCGACCCTGCACACCAACACCGCCATCGGCGCCATCACCCGGATGCGGGACATGGGGATCGAGCCCTTCCTGCTCTCCTCGTCGCTCCTGGCGGTACTGGCCCAGCGGCTGGTGCGCACCCTCTGCCCGGATTGCCGCGCACCGCACCCTGCCACCGAGCAGGAGCGTGTTGCCATGGGCATCGAGCTTGCGCCGGATCAGCAGATCTGGCGTCCGGTGGGCTGCGAGCAGTGCAACCATACCGGCTATCGCGGCCGGACCGGCATCCACGAGCTGGTGGTGGTGGACGAGGCGGTGCGCGAGGCGATCCACAGCGCCAGCGGCGAGCTCGCCATCGAGCGGCTGATCCGGGGTCACACCCCCAGCATCCGCCGCGACGGCATCGACAAGGTGCTCAAGGGGCAGACCAGCCTCGAAGAGGTGCTGCGCGTGACCCGGGAAGACTGAGATGGCGGCATTTGAATACAAGGCCCTCGACGGCAAGGGGCGCAACAAGAGCGGCGTGCTGGAAGGGGATTCCGCCCGCCAGGTGCGCCAGCTGCTGCGCGAGCAGGGGCTGACCCCCCTCGAGGTGAACGAGACCACCGAGAAGGCCAAGCGGGAGGCGAACCGCTTCGTGCTGTTTCGCCGTGGTGCCTCCACCGCAGAACTGGCCCTCATCACCCGCCAGCTGGCGACCCTGGTGGGGGCCGGTCTCACCATCGAAGAGGCCCTCAAGGCGGTCGCCGAGCAGTGCGAGAAGGCCCACCTGCGCAGCCTGGTGGCGACGGTGCGCAGCAAGGTGGTGGAGGGGTATTCCCTGGCCGACTCGCTGGGGGCCTTCCCCCATGTGTTCGACCAGCTGTTCCGCTCCATGGTGGCGGCCGGCGAGAAGTCCGGTCACCTGGAGAAGGTGCTCAACCGTCTCGCCGATTACACCGAGCAGCGCCAGCACATGCGCACCAAGCTGCTGCAGGCGATGATCTATCCCATCGTCCTCACCCTGGTGGCGGTGGGGGTCATCTCCATACTGCTCACCGCCGTGGTGCCCAAGGTGGTGGCCCAGTTCGAACACATGGGCCAGCAACTGCCGGGTACCACCCGTTTCCTCATTGGCACCAGCGAGCTGTTGCAGCACTACGGCCTCTGGTTCCTGCTGCTCCTTGGCATTGGCGGCCTGATCTGGCGCTGGTGGCTGACCGACGACAAGCGTCGCCGTCGCTGGCACCAGGTGATACTGCGCCTGCCGGTGATCGGTCGGGTCAGCCGCGGTCTCAACACCGCCCGCTTTGCCCGCACCCTGAGCATCCTCAACGCCAGCGCCGTGCCCCTGCTGGAGGGAATGAAGATCGCCGGCGAAGTGCTCTCCAACGACTATGCCCGCATGCGCATCGGTGAGGCCACCGAGCGGGTGCGGGAGGGGACCAGCCTGCGCAAGTCGCTGGATGAAACCAGAATTTTTCCGCCCATGATGCTGCACATGATCGCCTCGGGCGAGCAGAGCGGCGAGCTCGACAGCATGCTGGAGCGGGCGGCGGACAACCAGGACAGGGAGTTCGAAACCCAGGTGAACATCGCCCTCGGGGTGTTCGAGCCCATGCTGGTGGTCTCCATGGCCGGGGTGGTGCTGTTTATCGTGATGTCGATCCTGCAGCCGATCCTGGAGCTCAACAACATGGTGAATCTGTGAGGCTGGCGTGCGTGTGACATCGGTCGATCCCGCGGTCAACTCGCTCGAGCTCAACAATATGGTGAATCTGTGAGGGTCGGGTGCCCGAATAGGCTTCGCCATTCGAACCTGCAAATTCAATCGAATGATCGTGGTTTAACAGTTAATCGTTGATGGCTCATGCCATCTCATTTCGTTAGGGAGTCAGTCATGCAAAAGCGTCGTCAATCGGGTTTTACCCTGCTGGAAGTGATGGTGGTCATCGTGATCCTGGGGATCCTGGCCAGCCTGGTGGTGCCCAACCTGATGGGCAACAAGGAGAAGGCGGATCAGCAAAAAGCGGTCTCCGACATAGTGGCGCTGGAAAACGCCCTCGACATGTACAAGCTGGACAACAACCGCTACCCCACCACCGAGCAGGGGCTGGACGCCCTGGTCAACAAGCCGACCGCATCCCCTGAGCCGCGCAGCTACCGCGAAGGGGGCTACATCAAGCGCCTGCCGCAGGATCCCTGGGGCAACCAGTACCAGCTGCTGAGCCCGGGCCAGTTCGGCAAGATCGACATTTTCTCCATGGGGATGGACGGCGAAGCCGGGACCGATGACGACATCGGCAACTGGAACCTGAAGGACTTCCAATAAGTGATTCCGCCGCGTCGTGCTCACTGCGCCACCCCGGGGCTGCCTGCATGAAGGTGGCCTCTTCTGCCCGTCACCAGGCCGGTTTTACCCTGCTGGAAGTGTTGCTGGTGGCCATGTTGATGGGACTGGTGGCGACCGCCGTCACCCTCAGCATGGGGGGCGCCAGGGGGGATCGGGAGCTCGACAAGCAGGCGCGCCGCTTCATGGCGACCTTGCAGCAGGCCCAGGAATATTCGGTGATGGATGGCAGGCTGCTGGGGCTGCGGGTCGAGGAGAACGGCTGGCAGTTTATGTCCCGGGATCCCAAGGATCGCAAGTGGCGCGCACTGACCGGTGACAAGTTGCTGGGGCCGGTGACGTTGCCGGAGGGGATGACCCTGGCGGTGGAGCTGGAAGGTTTCAACTGGCGTACTGCGTCGGACGAACGCCAGGAGCAGGGTCGGGACGAGCGCGAGCGGACACCCCAGATCCTGGTCTTTCCGGGGGGAGAGCTCTCTCCCTTCGTGCTGACCCTGAGCCAGCAGGACGAGGATCTGCACTACCTGCGCACCGTCAGGGGGGACGAGTTCGGTCGTCTCTCCCTGTTGCAGGATGAAGAGGAAGAAGAGTGAGGAGCGCCAGGCCCGCAGGGGGCGCTCTAGCGCGTCGCACCGCTCTGTCGGGCGGCCCCGCCCGGGTGCGCGGCATGACGCTGCTGGAGGTCATGGTGGCCCTGGCGGTGTTTGCCATCGCCGGGCTGGCGGTGATGAAGACCGCGAGCGAACACCTGGCCGGCCTCAATTATCTGGAGCAGAAGACCCTGGCGACCTGGGTGGTGGAGAATCAGCTGGTGCAGCAGAAGCTCGAAGGCAAATGGCCGGGAGACAGCTGGGTGGAAGGGGACGAGGAGATGGCCGGGCAGACCTGGTACTGGCGCTATCGCGGCGTCGCCACGGCGGACAGCAACTTCAGGGCGCTGGACATGGAAGTGCGCACCGCGCCCAAGGCCGACAGCCCGGTGGCCATGATCCGGACCTATCTCAGCCGATGAACATTCATCAACGTGCGTCCATGATCCGGAGCCGGTGTCAGCCGATGATCCAGAGCAACCCCCGCCCATCGCGCCACCGCGGCTTTACCCTGCTTGAGATGCTGGTGGCCATCGCCATCTTCGCCACCCTGAGCCTGGGGGCCTATCAGGTGCTGCAAGGGGTGCTGACCAGCGACGAGGTTGCCAAGCGCAAGGAGGCCCGCCTTTCGGAACTGCAGCTCGCCTTCAGCCTGCTGGAGCGGGACGTCACCCAGATGGTGCCGCGCAGCGGTCGCATCGACGGCGAAAACAACAAGGTGCTGCTGGCGGCGTCCCGCTTCGGCCAGCAGAGCGACGACTGGGGCATGGCCTTCATTCGCGGCGGCTGGCTCAATCCGGACGGCATACTGCCGCGCTCCGGCCTGCAACGAGTGGGTTGGCGTCTCAAGGGGCAGACCCTGGAGCGGTTGAGCTACCTCTATCCGGATCCGGCCATTGGCACCGAGCCGCGCATTCAGCCCGTGCTGACCGGCGTGACGGCGCTGCGCCTCTATTTCTACGACAAGGGACAGTGGAAGGAAGAGTGGACCCAACGCGACCTGCTGCCCTACGGGCTGGCGGTGGAGCTGGAGCTTGAAGACTACGGCACCATCCGCCGCCAGTTCCTGATCGGAGCCGGTGGCCAGAGGGCAGAGAATGGTAACTGATCGTCGTTTTCCCCTGTCCGTCACGGAGGATGACGGCACTATTCGACGTCGCC
>NZ_JBRKTB010000024.1:0-29254 GCF_053005425.1 Aeromonas sp. 25-248
AACCTTCGAAGGCAGAGCCGTCAGATTTACAGTCTGATCCCTTTGGCCGCTCGGGAACCCCTCCCCAAGTGCGAGGCCGCATACTACCAGATCCGGCAAGGTTGTGAACCCCTTGGCCGCATTCTGACGACAAAAAAGTGTCAAGTGGTCATTTTTTGATATGTTTCGCTCAAAATTCACACTTTTCAATGACTTTTATGTCGCTGCCGAAACGGCGAGGGGGCGTAGGGGGGCTGGCAGCCAGGAGCCTCCGGCTCCTGGCGGATCATGGGGAGCGGGCGCTCGCTCAGGCGTCGGCGGGGCGGGCCTGCTGGCAACCCTGCACCGCATGGGCGATGAGTTCGAGGGCGCTCTGCTCGCAGGGGGGCAGCACCTCGTCGCAATTCGCGATCGGGGTGACGCGATCTCCCCATTTGATGAGGGCGGCGCCCCAGGTCAGCCCGGCCCCGAAGGCGGCGGTCAGCAGGTAGCTGTTCGGCTTGACCCGACCCTGCTCCAGCGCCTCGCACAGGGCGATGGGCACGGTGGCGGCGGAGGTGTTGCCGTACTGCTCTATGTTGACCATCACCTTCTCCATGGGGGCGTTCATCCGCTTGGCCAGGGTCTCGATGATGCGCACGTTCGCCTGGTGCGGCACGATGAGGTCGACCTGCTCGGGGGCGATGCCCGCCTGGGCCAGTACGGTGCCGGTGGCTTCACCCATGCCGCGCACGGCGCGCTTGAAGATCTCCTGCCCCTCGAAGTTGAAAGTGAAGAGGCCGTCAATGTCGGCGAAACGCACCCGATCCGTACCGAAATTCGGCACGTGCAGTATCTCCCGCGCTTCGCTGTCACAACCGAGCTTGCTGGCAATCAGGCCGCTCTCCTGCTCGCTCGCCTCGATGATGACGGCGCCGGCGCCATCCCCGAACAGCACGGCGGTGTCGCGCTTGGCCCAGTCCAGCAACTGGGTCAATCGCTCGGCACCGATCACCAGCACCCTTTGCATCATGCCGGTCTGCACCAGGGAGGTGGCGACCGAGAGGGCATAGACGAAGCCGGTGCAGGCGGCGTTGAGGTCGAACACCGCCGCCTTGTGGGCGCCGAGAGCCTGCTGCACGGCGGAGGCACCATTGGGGACCAGCGTGCCCGGTGTGGCGGTCGCCAGGATGATGCCATCGAGGGCGGCGGCGTCCAGACCTGCGCACGCCAGGGCGCGACGGGCGGCCAGGGTGGCGAGCGCCTGGGTGCTGACATGGGAGACCCGGCGGGCCTTGATGCCGGTGCGCGGGTAGATCCACTCGTCCGAGGTATCCATGATGGTGCCGAGGTCATCGTTGGTCAGCGAGGCGGGGGGCAGGCATTTTCCCCACCCGGTGATAGTGGCGTATGTCATCTTGTCGTCGCTTGTCGTGATGGCCGCTCTGGGGCGGAAAGTGGCGAAATTATGCCGCACGGGGCGTTCACTGTCATCCTGCGGCCCCTCCAGTGTAAGGGGAGTGGGGGGAGCAAGACCGTGATTTTGCTTAAATTTTCGCTTCTCCTTGCCGTAAGATGAAGGCCCGATCCCGGCGACCCCTTCCCGAGGTGACTCCTGTGCACAAAGCGAATCTCAATCTCTTGCCCACCCTCAAGGTGCTGCTGGAGACCCGCAATATCAGCCGGGCGGCGGAGCTGCTGAACCTGAGCCAGCCCTCCATCAGCAAGCAGCTCGGCCAGCTTCGCAGCGAGTTTGGCGACGAGCTGCTGGTGCGGGAAGGGCAGCGCTGGCTGCTGACACCGCGGGCCGAGGCCCTGGCGGCCCAGCTTGCCGATTCCCTCGGGGCCCTGGAGCGGCTCTACGAGGCGCCGGAATTTGCCCCCGAGCGCTGCGAGCGGGTGTTTCGGCTCGCCTCCTCCGACTACGTGGCCCAGCACATCCTGCCGGACATCTGTGCGGCCCTGGCGAGGGCCGCCCCCCAGGCGGCGCTGGAGTACAGCCTGTGGGACAAGCGCCAGTTGCCCCAGCTCTGGCAATCGGAGCTGGACATGGTCTCCACCATCACGGAGCTGGTGCCGGACCAGATCCGCGGCCTGCATCAGGGGGAGGACAGGCTGGTGGTGCTGATGGGGCGCCATCACCCGCTCTCTGGCATGGCGCTCAGCCTGGAGGATTACCTTGCATGGCCCCACCTGCAGGTGAGCGGGGGAGGGGACAAGGACAGCCCGGTGGAGCAGGTGCTGGCCCCCCGCGGGCTCTCCCGCCGCTGGTTTGCCCGGGTGCCCTTCTTCCAGGCCGCGGTGGAGGTGCTGCTGCGCACAGACTGTCTGATGACCACCCCGGCCCATATCGCCTGGCAGCTCTCCCGGGAACATGCCCTGAGTTTTTGCGATCTCCCCTTCGCCACCCGGGTCCAGCAGTATCATCTGCTGTGGCACCAGCGCCACCACCTGGATCCGGCTCACCGCTGGTTTCGCGAGCTGGCCTATCCCTTCCTGCGGGATCACCTGCAATTCACCCTGGGGGAGAGTCGCAAGCAGTTGGCCCGAGGGCCGCAGGTGAGCCGCTGATGGCAGCGGGTTGTGCCACTCTATAGCCACTGGCTATGGACTCTATTCATAACTTTCACTTCTGGCATAGCGAGCCACCCCCTACCCTGATCCCGGGTGACAACAATCGACACGAAGGAAGAGAAGGTATGGAGCTGACGAGTTGGCTGGCGCTGGCCGCCATTTGCGTGATGGGGGCCATCAGCCCGGGGCCGAGCCTGGCACTGATCATCCGCAATACGGTGCAGGGAGGGCAGGGCCACGGGGTCGCCACGGCGCTGGGACACGGCCTGGGAGTGGGCATCTATGCGCTGATCACGGCCCTCGGCCTCGCCATCCTGATCACCCAGACCCCGCTGCTGTTCGATCTCATCCGCTACGGCGGCGCGGCGTTCCTCGCCTGGCTCGGGATCAAGGCGTTGCTGGCCAGGCCCGCAGGGGGTGAGGCAGGCAAGGAGGAGGGGCACCCGCCACGGGGACGTCAAGGGGCGTTCGAGGGCTTTATGGTGGCCTTCTTGAACCCCCAGCTCGCCATCTTCTTTATCGCCCTGTTCAGCCAGTTCGTGCACGCCGACACCGGCTGGCGTGAGGGGGGCATCATGATGCTGACCGCAGGCGGCATCGATGCGCTCTGGTATGTGCTGGTGGCCCTGGTGCTCTCTCGCGGGCCCGTACTCGCCTGGCTCAAGGCCAAATCCACCGTGATCGACAAGGTGAGCGGCCTGGTGCTGCTGGGGCTGGCCCTCAAGGTCGTGATCTAGCTCCGCGTCGGGTGCCAGCGTAGTCGGCACTCTCTCAGGGCCAGGGGATGAGGGGGGCAGCCAGATGTCCTTGTACCGGGTCAATCCTGCATTCTGCGGTGATCTTAAGCGGGATCAAGGCGGGGGGCGGGGAGTCTGGCTAGAGTGGCGGCCATTTGCAGCCCTTCGAACCGGACGTTATGCGCGATCAGAACCATCACAACCGCCTGGAGTTGCTGGCCCCGGCCAAGAACCTCGCCTATGGCATCGAGGCCATCAACCACGGTGCCGATGCCGTCTACATGGGCGGCCCCGCCTTCGGTGCCCGCAGCGCAGCGGGCAACAGCCTCGAGGACATCGAGGCCCTGGCCCGCCATGCCCACCGCTTCGGCGCCCAGGTCTTCGTCGCCTTCAATACCCTGCTGCACGACCACGAGCTGGAGCAGGCCCGGCGCCTGACCCACCAGATCTACGAGGCAGGCGCCGATGCGCTGATCGTGCAGGACATGGGGCTGCTGGCGCTCGATTTACCCCCCATCGCGCTGCACGCCAGCACCCAGACCGACAACCGCACCCCGGAAAAGGTGAAGTTTCTGCAGGACGTGGGCTTCTCCCAGGTGGTGCTGGCCCGCGAGCTCTCCCTTGCGCAGATCCGCGAGATAAGCGCCGCCACGAGCGTGCAGCTGGAGTTCTTCATCCACGGCGCCCTGTGCGTCTCCTACAGCGGCCAGTGCAACATCAGCCACGCCCGCACCGGCCGCAGCGCGAATCGCGGCGAGTGCGCCCAGCTCTGTCGGCTGCCCTGTTCCCTGCAAACGCCAGGGGGGGAGGTGCTGGTGGAAAACAGCCACCTGCTCTCCTTGAAAGACATGGATCAGACCGACAATCTGGAGGCGCTGATCGCCGCAGGGATCCGCTCCTTCAAGATTGAAGGGCGCCTCAAGGGGCTCGACTACGTCAAGAACGTCACTGCCTGGTATCGTCAGAAGCTGGACACCATCCTGGAGCGCCGCCCCGATCTGGTGGCCGCTTCCGCCGGTCGTTGCAGCTACACCTTTACGCCGGATCCCAAGAAGAGTTTCAACCGGGGCAGCACCGACTACTTCCTCCATGGCCGACAGCCAGGCATCGACTCGCCGCGCAGCCCGAAATACGTAGGGGAGCCGCTCGGGCGCGTCACCAGCGTGACCCGCGATGGCATCGAGATCGACGGCCAGGCCGTTGCCCTCAACAACGGCGATGGCCTCGGCTTCTTCAAGCCGGGGGGCGAGCTGGTGGGGATGCGCCTCAATAAAGTGGAGGAGAAGGCACAGAGCAAGCGGTTACTCCTGTCGGAACCCATGCCCGGTCTCAAGGTGGGCACCGAGATCTTTCGCAACCACGATCAGGCCTTCAGCAAGCAGCTCGAAAAGGGGAGCGCGGATCGCCGCATCCGGGTCGATATGCGGCTATCGGAGTGCGACGAGGGACTGCGGCTTGAACTTGTGGACGAGCAGGGCATTGGCGCCGCCGTCACGCTCCCCTGCGACCAGCAGCCGGCCGACAACCCGGAACGGGCGCTGCAACAGGCCAGGGATCAGCTCGGCAAACTCGGCAACACCCTGTTTGTGGCGCGCCAGATTGAGTTGGCATTCACTCGCCCGCTATTTATTGCGGCTTCACAGCTTAACGGCTTGCGCCGGGAGGGGATTGCCGCCCTGGAAGCGGCCCGTCTGGCTGCCTACCGGCGACCCGAGCGGCGCATTCCCCTGCGAGGCGCCGTTTATCCCCAGCATCGGCTCTCCTACCTCGGCAACGTGCTGAACAGCGCGGCGGAGCAGTTCTTTCGCGAACACGGGGTGGGGAGCATCGCCCCCGCGTATGAGGCGAACAAGGAGGAGCGGGAAGTGGTGCTGATGACAACGAAGCACTGCATCCGCTACAGCCAGCAGCTCTGCCCCAAGGAGGTGCCCGGTCTCAAGGCCGAGCCCCTGGAGCTCAAGATGGGTAAGGAGAGTTTCCGCCTGCGCTTTGACTGCCATCGCTGCGAGATGCAGGTGATGGGCAGCCTGAAGAGGGGATGATTGCCCGTGTGGGCATGGGGCTGGAGCGGATTTGATGGCAGTATGGGGCGCGGCCTTGTCACGGATATCCCGTGGTGAGGCGCCTTCCCCCAGCCTTCTTCTGACAAAGGATCCGTCATGAACATCAATGCACTGCCGTTTTGCACCACGAACTGGGCCGAGGTCCCGCCGACCGAACACAAGGGAGAGCGCGGCGTCGCCCGCTGGCACACCCGGCAGTTCGGGGAGCTGCGGGTGCGAATGGTGGAGTACTCCCCCGGGTATCTGGCGGATCACTGGTGCAGCAAGGGCCATGTGCTGCTCTGCCTCGAAGGGGAGCTGCACACCGAGTTGCAGGATGGCCGCGTCTTCACCCTGACGCCGGGCATGAGCTACCAGGTGGCGGACAACGCCGAACCCCATCGCTCCTATACCGAACTGGGCGCTCGCCTCTTTATCGTCGACTGAGCTGCCCTCTTTCCCCTTGCGCTTCAGGAACTTGCCATGCTTGAACTCAGACCCAACTGCGAGTGCTGTGACCGGGATCTGCCCGCCGACACGGCGACGGCCTACATCTGCTCCTTCGAGTGCACCTTCTGCGCCGAGTGCAACGATCAGTATCTGCACCTGACCTGCCCCAACTGTGGCGGCGAGCTGGTCAGGCGCCCGCGCCGCCCGGCGGCCAAGCTGCTGAACAACCCCGCCTCCCTCCAGCGCGTCTTCAATCCGGCTCTGAAAGCGGCGCTGGGCAAGGGGGGCTAGGGCTCTCCCTTCATGGGAAGGGCTGGGCTGGCAACTGGCTCGCCCCGGTGGCTCTTGACCTTCTCCCGGCGGCAGCCCCTATCAAGGGGGCTCACACCAAAGGAGCAAAAGATGACGGAGCGATTCGAAGGAGAAGGGGCGAAGGCCTATGACAGCCGCATCCCCCTGCTGGTGCCAGGCTACGAGCTGCTGCACCAGCTTTGTGCCTCCCGGCTGATGGCCGCGCTGGGCCAGCAGGCCCGGGTGCTGCTGGTGGGGGTGGGCACGGGCAGCGAGTTGCTGCTGCTTGGCCGTCTCTGCCCCCGCTGGACCTTTGTGGCCCAGGATGTCTCGGCGGACATGCTGGCCCAGGCCAGGATGCGGGCCGAGCAGGCGGGCATGGGGGAGAGGGTGTGCTGGCACCTGGGCGCATTGCCTGTGGTGGATAAGCCTTGCGATGGTGCACTCTGTCTGCTGGTTCTGCATTTTCTGGCGCAAGATGCCAAAGCCGCGCTATTGGGTGATATTTATCGCCAGCTCAATCCTGGTGCTCCCCTGCTGCTGGCGGATCTGATGGCGCCCACGGACCCGCTCGAGCGAAAGGCGATGGGGTTGCAAGCGGCCCTCGCCGGTCTGCCGCTTCCTGCCTGCGAGCAGATGGTGCGCCGCCTCGGAGAGGATTTCACCTCCCTGGACGAGGGACAGACCCGGCGCCTCTTGCAAGGGGCTGGTTTCGCGGCGGCGCACCGCTTCTTTCAGGCGTTGGGGTTTCACGGCTGGCTGGCGCAGCGGCAGTGAGCCCTGGCCGGGTGGCGCCGGATCAACGAGAGGCCCTCTCCAGCGTCAGCAGTGCCTGCTTGATGGGCAGGCCTCCCGCATAGCCGGTGAGGCTGCCATTCTGGCCGATCACCCGGTGGCAGGGGATGATGATGGAGAGCGGATTGCGACCGTTCGCGGCACCCACCGCCCGCACCGCGTTTGGCTTGCCGATGGTGCGGGCGATGTCGCCGTAGCTGCGGGTCTCCCCGTAGGGGATGTCGCACAGCGCCTGCCACACCGCTTGCTGAAACGCCGTGCCCCTGGGGGCGAGCGGCAGGGTGAAGCGCTGCAACCGGCCCGCGAAGTAGTCCCGAAACTCGGCGAGGAAGGGGGCGAGCGCCTCGCCGTCCTGCTGCCAGTCCTGCATGTCGGGCAGCGGCCGCAGTCCGGCCAGGAAGTCCACATGGACCAGACCGCGCTCGTCGATGGCGACCAGCAGTTCGCCCTGGTCGGTGGGCATCATGTCATAGCGGATCATGGGCTCTTCTCCTCGTCTTGTGTCTGTGTTGGCCGGGTGAGCAGCGCCGGTTGTTCACTCATGGCGTGCCACAGCCAGCTCGCGGCATAGGCGCGCCACGGCTGCCAGGGGGCGCTGCGCGCTGTCACCTCTTTCACCGGCAGCTTGTCACCGCCCCCCAGCGCCTTTTGCAGCACGAGATCCGAGGCGGGGAAGGCATCCGTGTCGAGCCCGCAGCGCAGCCGCCAGTAAGCGACCGTCCAGGGACCTATGCCCGGCAGCGCGAGCAGTTGCTCGTCGCTTGCGCTGCCCAGGGTGAGTGCGCCGCTTGCGAGCGCCGAGGCCAGCCCTTGCAGGGTGCGGATGCGGCTGCCCGGCATACCGATGCCGTCAAGATCCAGCTCGCACAGCTGGGTCGGGGTGGGCAGCTGCGCGGTGCCGAACTGAGCCTGGGTGCGCGCCACCAGGCGCCCCATGATGGTGATGGCACCCTTGACCGACACCTGCTGGCCGACGATGGCGCGCAACATCACCTCGTATTCATCCCACCCCCCCGGCAGCCGCACCCCGGGCCATCGTCCCTGGATGCCGGCGAGCAGCGGATCCTGCCCCAGGTGTTCGCCGATGCGGCTCATGTCGGCGTCGAGATCCCACATGCGGCGCACGCGGTACAGGATGTCTGGCAGCGCGCCCGGCGGCAGATCCCGCACCGTGAGTCTGAGCCTCTCCCCCTCGACGGGCTCGATGCGGATGAGCCCCTCCTGTTCGCCGACCCGGTGGCGACGCTCGTAACCGTGCTCATCCACCCGCTCCAGCCCCGGAATGGCGCGCAACCGGTAGAACGCGAGCATGGCCTGGACGTCGAACGGCGGGCGATACAGCAGGTGCAGTTGCAGGCTAGATTGCGGTGTCTCCTGCGGCGCGCCCCCTTCCTGCTTGCGCAGGGCGCCCGGTGTCATGCCATACGCCTGCAGCCAGGCGTCGTTGAAGCGGCGAATGCTTGCAAAGCCTGCGGCAAACGCCACGTCCGTGATGGGCAGGCGCGTCTCCGTCAGCAGCCGTTTCGCAAGCAGCAGGCGGCGCGTCTGCTCCACCTGTTTCGGCGAGGCGCCGAGATGTTGCTCGAACTGGCGCCTCAGGGTGCGCTCCGTGATCCCGGCCTGCGTTGCAAGGGAACCCAGGCTGTGCTCCGCCAGCTCGCCGCGCTCGATGCGCGCCAGCACCTGGGCGACGAGCGGTGGCAGATCGCCGCTCTGAGCCGGTGCGAGCTCGGGGCGACAGCGCAGACAGGGGCGCAGCCCGTGCTGCTCCGCCGCCGCCGCGAAGCGAAAATAGCGCACATTGTGCTCGTGCGGTGCCCGCGCCGGACACTCGGGGCGGCAATAGATACCGGTGGAGAGCACCCCGGTGAAGAAGCGACCATCGAAACGCGCGTCTCGCGCGAGGCGTGCGGCGTGGCACTGCTCCCGGGTGAGACCCGGGATGATCTCGTCCCGTTGGGATGAATGCGGGGGCTCTGTGGTCATGGCATGGCTCGGGTTGCTGTGGGCATGTCCCAGAGACTAAGCGGGGGCGAGAGGGGTGACTAGCCAAAAACGGACAGGGATAGCAAAAATAGTGCGATCCGAGGAATCCCAGTCCTCCCTTTGTAAGGTTAGGGGGGCAGGACCCCACCCTAACCCTCCCCTTCGTAAGGGGAGGGGACAAACAGCTCCCCTCTGTGAACGGGGGCGGGGTTAGCTCCTCCCCCTTGTGAAGGGGGAGGCTGGGAGGGGGTTCAACCTCGCTTATTTCAGATAGCGCTGTTCGAGGTGTTTGCGCAGCCACTGGGGATTGAGCGCCTCACCGGTCGCGCGGCGAATGAGCTCGTCCGTGCCGTGCAGGCTGCCCTGGGACCAGATATGGCGACCGAGCCAGCCAAAGATCTCCGGCAGGCGGCCGGACTCTACGAGCGTGCCCATGTCGCCGAGCTCACGCTCGAGTGCAAAGCGCAGTTGCGCCGCGTACATGGCGCCGAGCGTGTAGCTCGGGAAGTAGCCAAACGAGCCGTCCGTCCAGTGGATGTCCTGCATGCAGCCATTCTGGTAATTGCCCTTCGTGGACAAGCAGAGCCACTGTTGCATCTTCGCGTCCCACAGCTCGGGGATGTCCGCGACCTCGATGCGCCCTTCCATCAGGTCCCGCTCCAGCTCGTAGCGCAGGATGACGTGGGCAGGGTAGGTGACCTCGTCCGCATCGACGCGGATAAAGCCGGGCTCGACCCTGTTGTACAGCTTCTCGAGGTTCGCGGGGGCGAGCGCGGCCTGTTCGCCGAAGTGTGCGCGGATGCGCGGTGCAATCTGTGCAAGGAACGCGGGGTGATGGCCGAGTTGCATCTCGCAGAACAGGCTCTGACTCTCGTGAATGCCCATGGAACGCGCCTCGGCCACCGGCTGGCCGAGCAGTGCGCGCGGCAGGCCCTGCTCGTAACGCGCGTGACCCGTCTCGTGGACGATGCCCATCAGGCTGGAGACGAACTCCTGCTCGTTGTAGCGCGTGGTGATGCGCACGTCCGTCGGCACGCCGCCGCAGAACGGGTGGCTGCTCACGTCGAGCCGGCCGTGGGCGAAATCAAAGCCGAGCAGCCCCATCACCTCCTGACCGAGCGCCTGCTGCGTTGGGATCGGGAAGGGGCCTTGCGGCGTAAGGAGCACGTCGCTCTTCTGCCGTTCGCTCACGGTCTGGATGAGGCCGGGCAGCCAGCTCGTCAGATCGCCGAAGATCTGATCCAGCCTCGCGCTCGTCATGCCGGGCTCGTACAGCGCCAGCATGGCGTCATAGGGGCGCACCCCGAGCGCGTCGGCGCGCAAGGTCGCCACCTCCCGCGACAGGCGCACCACCTCCTCGAGGTTAGGGGCAAAACCTGCCCAGTCGTTCTCCTTGCGCTGGCGACGCCAGGCGTGCTCGCATTTGCTGCCGGCCAGGGAAAGCGCCTCCACCAGCGCCCCCGGCAGCAGGCTCGCATCCTGCCACTGGCGCTTGATCTCCCGCAGGTTCGCACGCTGGTGCTCGTCCAGCGGTTCACTCTCTGCCTTGGCAATCCACTCCCCAAGCTCGGGGGCGGTGCGCTTGCCGTGGATCAGCACGCCGAGCTCCGCCATCGCCTCGGCGCGGGCCTCGTTGCCCCCCTCCGGCATCATGGCGGCCTGATCCCAGCCGCAGATGGCGGAGAGGTGGGAGAGGCGGTGCAGTTGTTGCTGATGTTGTTCGAGTTTCTGGTATGACATGGGATTGTCCTTGTTATCGTCCCTGATGATATGCACCCCGTACCTGGCATGATCGGGGCCGCCCGATGCTAGCACTGCCATCCACCCTGGTGCCACCCTCAGGCAGTCAGCCGAGGCGCTTCTGGTGCCGTTCGCGGTTTTCCGCCTTCTTGCGCTCGCTCTTGCGCAGCAATACGTAGAGCGCACCGCTGCCGCCGTGGCGGCGCTCGGCGCTGTGCATGGCCATCACCGAAGGCAACTGTGGCAGCCAGGCGCTGACATGGCTCTTGAGCAGGGCACGCGGGGTGCTGCGCTCCCCCTTGCCGTGCAGGATCAGCAGGCAGCGGATATCCCGTACTTCGCATTCGGCAATGAACTGCACCAGGGCGATACGGGCCTCGTTGAGCGTCTTGTGGTGCAGGTCGAGGGAGCCTTGCAGCTCGTATTTGCCAAGGCGCAGCTTCTTGTAGACCCCCTCCTGCACGCCGTCACGCTTGAAGCCGACGATGGCATGGGGGTCCAGCATCTCGACTGCTTCCGTGCCGAGGTGATCCAGGGTGAGTTGTTCGGCGGTGGCGGCTTCCCGGCGCGCGAGTTGCGCCTCGGTGGGCTGGCTGTTGCCCGCAACGGGGGCGATATGGTCGCTGCGAAGGGGCCGCACGTCGGCCACTTCCTGCAGGAACAGTGAGAGTTCGTCGTTATGAGACACGGCAGGCTCCCCGCATGAAAATGAGGGAGCCAGTATAGCGGGCCTTGGTGGGCCTTAGAATGGCAACGCTCGCAGGCCCCGGCCCTGCCGGGGAGGGCGGTCTGAGCGAGCCTGGTTATTGCCCCTCTTTGGGCGGCTCTGCGTGCATCACCTTGTAGATGAAATAGACCGCATAGGCGCTGATGAGCAGGAAGGTGCCGAAAATCACCAGCATGGACATCAGCCCCACGCTGTTGCCGAACATCAGGTTCATCCAGAATTCCATCTCGTTCACTCCTGTTACTGGGCGGTGACAGGCATGATAGATACCTCTTCAGGAGGGAGGGGATGATCTCGATCAACTCCCTCTCTGGTTATTTAATCGGCAGCGAATTCTGTGAGCCGACGCGCATCCGGCGCGTCAGGTCGCCGGACTGGACGCTATTTTGCTTTCTCCAGGGTCGGTTCGGTGAGGGGCGTGATGCGCCAGCCCTGCTGCTCCAGCAGGGCGAGCAGCCCGTGCTCGCCGTAAAGATGCAGGGCCCCTACCACGATAAAGCTCTCGTTCGGCAGGCTGGGCCACTTCTTGACCCAGTTGCGGTTGCGCTCTGCCAGCAGGGTCTGTTCCAGCCAGGCTTGTAGCTTGGGCGGCGCCATCTCCTCCCTGAGCAGATTGATGAGGGTGGCCTCGTCCCCGTTCTGCCAGGCGGTCATCACGGCGTCGAACCCCTGCTGGATGTCGGGCAGCTCGTCCAGGGTGCTCTCCAGCATCAAGGTCTGGTTGTCGCCGACGCTCGCGAGATAGCCGAGCTGCTCCAGCAGGGTCTCCAGCCCGACGATGGGCTTGCCACCGTCGTTCGCCCGCTTGGCGAAGTGCTGGTCGACACCGTATTCACCGCGATAGCCGGTGCGCTCCAGGGCTGCCTGGGTCAGGGTAATGGCCGCAAACCAGGGACGCAGCGGGGCCAGCATGCTCTCGTTCAGACCGTTCTGGCCCGCGGCGATGAGGGTGCGACGGTAGAGGTCGATGGGCAGGTGATCCTTGAGGGTCTTGCCGTCGACGAGCCGGGTGATGGCGCCCATCTCCTGCCACTGCTCCTGGCTGACGTGGGTCATGTCCACCTCCATCACCAGGGCGCGGCTCTGCTGCCAGGCGCGCTCCACCGGGTCCGGCAGGGGATAGAGAGAGGGTTTGCCCGCGTGGATGGACCCCAGCAGCCAGTGCTGTTCGTTGCCCTTGTTGATGCGGTAGAAGGCCGGATCGGCCATGGCATGGAGCGGCAGCAGCAGACAGAGCAGGAAGGAGAGCAGCGTGGGATGGAATCTCATGAGGCACCTTATGTGAGCGGGATGAGTGCTCTATGATAAGTCCTCATTTGTCACAGCCAAGAGGTTTCCCATGCCCCACCTTCGTTTTCGGGCAGTTTCTGTCGACACCCTGCAGCGGATAAGCGCCCCCCTGATGGCGGATCTCTGCGCCCTGACCGGTGGCAAGCCGGAGTTCGTCACCCTGGAGTGCGTACCGAGCCAGTGGGTACGAGATGGCCAGCCCGAAGCCGGTTTTCCCTTCGTGGAGCTGGTCTGGTTCGAGCGACCGCAGGAGATACAGGATGCCGCCGCCGCCCTCATCACCCGCCACCTGAAAGGGGTGCTGGGGGAGCAGACCTATGTGGTGGTGCAGGTGCTGCCCATCGTCAAGAGTCACTACTACAGCAACGGCCAGCACTATTGAGCGGGCATCGTTGCTAAGACAGGTGCATGTCAAGAGGAGGGCCCGCCGAGGGCACCTTTATCAGGCGGATTTGATCAGCAGCTTGTCCAGCCAGCGGCTTGGCAGCAGGCGGCGCAGCACGGTAAACAATTTGGTCGGGAAGGTGACCGGGTAGCGGTGCTTGGGACGCTTGCTCGTGAGCGCATGCAGTAACGGCGGGATGCAGGCCTCGCTTGGCAGGGTAAAGCCCCGGGCACCCCCTTCGCGCTCCAGCCTGGCCAGTGTCTGGGCATAGGCGTCCTGGTGGCGGCTGGTGGCGGGGTCTATGTGGCGCAGGAAGGCCTCCCGGGCATTGGCGCGAAACCGGGTGTCGATGGGGCCGGGTTCGATCAGGCTGATGTGCACGCCGCTGCCCGCGAGTTCCAGGCGCAGGGTATCGGTATAGCCTTCCAGCGCGAACTTGCTGGCGTTGTAGGCGCCACGATACTTCATGGCCACCAGGCCAAGCACCGAGCTGTTCTGTACGATGCGCCCCTCGCCTGCCGCCAGCATGGGGGGCAATATCTGGCGAATGAGGTGATGCCAGCCAAAGAGGTTGGTCTCGAACTGCTCGCGCAGCGCCTCGGTGGGCAGATCTTCCAGCGCACCGGGCTGGCCGTAGGCGCCGTTGTTGAAGAGGCCGTAGAGGCGCCCTTCTGCCAGGGCCAGCGCCTCTGCCGCCCCTCGCTCTATGCTGGCGCTGTCCGCCAGATCCAGTTGCACCGCCAACAGACCCTGCTGCTGCAGCAGGGCTACATCCTCGCCCTTGCGGGCGGAAGCGATGACGGTGAAGCCCAGGGCGCCGAGCTTTCTTGCGGCGGCGAGGCCGATGCCGCTGGAGCAGCCGGTGACGAGCACGAAGGGATGGGGCATGAGCATGGTCCTGGTTGACGGCCGGCAGGTGGCCCGAAGCGGGCATGGTAGCGTGGTGCCACCAAAAACAAAACCGGGCCAGAGGCCCGGTTTTCGGTCACGTCAGATGCCTGATTACATGATGGTGAACGGCATGATGATGTGGAACTTGACGTCATGCTCGGAGCTGAACATGTTCGGGTAGTACCAGCTGCCCTTGTCGTCCTGTTCGTTGTTGTAGTCGGTGTAGTGCAGCTTGAACAGGGTGCCCTTCAGCTTGCCGTCCTGCACTGTGTACATGACGTCGAAGTTGGCTGCCCACTCTTTGCCGCCTTCCAGGGACTTGTCGCCGTTGTTGGCATCCCAGCCGTAGGCACCGGAGACACCCACGCCCCAACCCGGTGCACCCACCAGATCATCCAGGGAACGAGTCACGCCGAAGAACAGGGCTTTCTCGTCGTTGTGGTTCCAGTCGGAGCGGGAATCCCACCAGATTTCGTTCGCGCCCTGGGAGTTGCCGTAGCCGCGGGTCAGACGGGGCAGGTAGTTGCCCAGATCCCCTTCAGCCTTGGTCCACAGGCCTTCCAGACGGAAGCCATAGGGGCCGGCTGCCCAGCTGGCGGTCAGGGCTTGTTGCCAGGCCAGGCCGTCATAGTCGCTGTTCTCGGTGTCGGAACCGTAGAACTGGTAGCTGGTGTTCAGGCCACCCAGTACGTCGAACTTGTGGGCCAGCTTGAAGTGGTAGCTGTCCATGTAGCCTTCGGACTGACCGAAGCCGGCGGTGACGGCAGTGCCGTTCTCGAAGGTGTAGCGAGCGGCCAGACCGTGGATGTAGTCGATCTTGTTCGCATCGGTGAAGGGATCGCTGGCATAGGGGCTGCTCTTGGAGAAGCCGGTGGTGTTCTTGAACCAGGGAGCCTTGTACTCGTCGGCGATGGCGTAGGTCAGGTAGAGGCCGCCGAAGGTGCCTTCGATCTGGCCACCACGGTAGGTACCGGGTTGATAGGACCAGTTGACGCCGAGGATGCCGGGTACATAGAGCTGGGTGTAACCACCCTTGGCGGTGACGGCGTCACCGAACTTGAATTTCAGGGCGGCGTTGGAGAGGCTGAAGCCGTTCTCGGGAACGCCGTCACCACCTGAACCCCACTTGTCGCCCCAGAAGGAGAACTCGTTCTCTTCGTTGACGCCATTGCTCTCGTCAACGGCCAGGTCGTAGGCACCGAAGCCGCCCACGTCGACGCCGACCACACCCCATGCATAGCCGGAGTTGAAGTTCAGGGCTGCCTGGGTGGTGGCATGGCTCAGGTTGGAGTGGTATTTGCCATCCTGACCCGGACCGGCCTGGACGCGATCACGCTCACGCTGGAAGTAGAACAGGCCACCGGTGAGCTTGCCTTCGTCGATGAAGGCGCTGTAGGACTTGCCGTATTCCGGGCTCATCATGTCTTGAGCGGCGAACGCCATGCCGGGTGCGACCAGTGCCGCGACCACGGCAGCACTCAACGCGGCGCGCTTGAAGATCACTTTTTCCATTTGTTATTGCTCCTGATTTTATGGACTTAGCTTTTTTATCCGGCAGTCGGGTAGGCACCCGCCGCTCGGTATTGGCATTGCAATCAACACCCCGAAGGGCAAAAAAATGGTTCTCTGTCGTGCCCTTGTGCCTGATGCCTTGGCGCATCGGTCGGGGCTATCTGCATCGTTACAGTCGTTATTTTTTGGCTGTCGATCCTTGGCGATCTGACATCACCAAGAGTACGTTCGCGGTGCGAAATATCAATGTAAAGTTCCCGGCAAGTTTCAAAAATATGACCGAGTGCAAATAATCATGATTCTTGGTGTGGGCACTCCCAGGCCACTCATGTCGGCAATGACAGCGCTTTCATGGTGATTTCACCGTTCTCCTGCGCAGATCTTGCCGTCAAGGCAGAACTTTCTTTGTTAACCCGGTGGCAACATATAATTTTGTATCACAAAAAAAGATGGGCCCGGCGGGATGCCCACTGTCATGAGCGTGAGCCGTCGCCCGACAGACAGGGGGACCAGGGATGTGAAAGGGGTGAGGGAGCCTGTGACTGAATGGATGAGGCAACCCGTCATCGGCCTTGAGGACATGACGGGAGTATCAGGGGAAGGCTTGCGGCAAGGCCGGGCCGCGGGCAGGTAGACAGGGAACGCGCCCCGGGTCTGGTGCGAACCAGACCCGGGGGTTATCAGGCCTGGCTCAGGATCCGGGGGATCTGCTGGGCCTGGTGGTGTATGTGCTCCGAGACCTGCACCGAGAGGCGGCTACCCTGGCGTGCGTGCTGGCTGATGCGACCAATGAGGGCGGCGAAGCTCGCCAGCCTGTGCTCCTGGCTCTTGGCATTGTCGGCGCCCTGCAGGGCGATGACGGCGGTGCTGCGCGCCATCTCCCGCACCGTCAGGGTGGTCTGGCGCAGCTGTTCCGCCTGCTGGCGCTGCTCGGCGGCCTCTGCAGTGATGCGGGCCAGCACGGTGGCGAGCTGATCCCCCGCCTGGGTGAGGCTCGCCAGGATCTCGGTGATCTGGCCGAGGGAGCGCTGGGTGTCGGCGGAGAGGTGGCGCACCTCGTCGGCTACCACCGCGAAGCCGCGTCCCTGCTCCCCGGCCCTGGCCGCCTCGATGGCGGCGTTGAGGGCCAGCAGGTTGGTCTGCTGGGAGATATGGCCGATGACGTCGACGATGGCGGTCACGTCCTCCACCGAGCGGGTCAGCTGGGCCAGGGCGCCGCTGCTCTCGTCGATGGCGAGCCCGGTCTGGGCGGTAGCCGTCAGCATGCCCCCGACCAGCCGCTCGCTCTGGCTCATGGAGTGTTCATTGTGCTGGGCGTGCTGGGCTATTTCGGCGGCAACCTGGTGCACCTCGCTGGCGAGCTGGTTGAGCTCCTGCATCATGGTGTCACTCTCGTCCACCGCCTGCTCCGTGGTGCGGGTGCTGTGATGGATCTCCTGCACCTGGTTGACCATCCCTTGCAGACTTTGCGACACCGCCGATAGCTGGCCCTCTTTCTGCTGCTGATCCTGTTGCAGGCGCTGTATCAGGCGGTTGTAGCTCGCGACGATGTCCGCCAGTTCGTTGCGCTCGCGCCCCGGTGTCAGCAGCTGGGCCTGACCCGTGGCGTCGAGCTGCAGGAAGGCTGCCCGCAGTTGCAGCAGGGGCCTGACCAGCCAGCGACGCTGCACCAGGGCGAACAGCAGGGCCACCACGACCAGGCAGAGCGCCAGCACGCCGAGCACGGTGGCCAGCTCCCGGTTCATGGTCTGACGGGCGGCGGCGAGTTGTTCACCCAATTGCTCCCCCGCTTGCAGCAGCTGGGTGATGTCCTGCTGCACCATCTGACGAGCGGCCTGCTGCTGTTGCAGCGTCTTGCGGCTGTTTTCCAGCTCCTGGGGATAGCGCTTGAGCAGGGAGGTCAGCTCGGCTTTGGGCTGATCCCCGAGCTCCTTGCGTATCGGCTCTCCCAGGGTGAATTCGTCGGCCGGTGCCTCCTCGAAAAGCTCCATGCTCGGCAGGGCGGCCAGGGCGTCCGCCTGCTTTTGCAGGGCAGCCAGCTCGAATTGCAGCCCTTCGAGACGCTTGGCACTCGCCTGCTCCATGTAGTTCTGGCGCTGGTGGGCGAGGGAGGGGAGGGCGGTCAGGATGTCGGCCGCCCCCTGGCGATACTGCTCGGCAAGGGCCGGATCCCGCCCGGCGGCTGCTCCCTGCTGGCCGTAACGGAGCAAGGTTTTGGCCTGGGTGGTCAACTCGTTCTCGGCATTCTGCAGCAACCACTGGCTGTTGCCGGAGAGCTTGCCCGCCGCCAGATAGTCGCCGTCAATGCGGGTTTTCATCTGCTCAAGCCGGGCGTTTAGCGGCTGGGTCTGGGGATCCTCCAGGCGGGACAACAGCGCCAGCGCCTGCTGGCGCACCCCCTGTGCCTGGGCCAGCAACAGGGGATCCCCGCTGCCGAGATAGTCGCGAAGCGCCCCCTGCAGCGGACCGCTCAGTTGCTGTTGCAGGCGCTCCTGCAGACGCTGGGCCTGGGCCGAGTGGTTGAATTGTTGCCAGCCATGATAGAGCGCGGTGGCCTGAACACCGGCCACCAGCAGCAAGACGAGGGAAGAGAGGGAGGCAAAATGGGCAATTTTCACATCAGATTCCTGCTTGAATCACGCAATGGGCGCGAGCTTAATCAGGTCTGATGGCGTTTTTATGACAGTGGCCGTGCCAGCTCCCGTTGACTTGGGCTCTTCACCAGCAGGCCGAGCAGGGCGCCGCCCATGATGAGCCCCCCCGCCAGCAGATGGCGCGGGGTGAGCGCCTCGCCGTTGAGCCAGACCAGCAGCAGGGTGCTCAGCAAGGGAGTGAGGTAGGCGAGCGCGCCGATGCGGCGCGGATCCCCGTCCCGCAGCGCCAGATACCAGGTGACGAAGGCCGCCCCCATGGGGCCGAGGGCGAGCCCGACGATGAGCAGCCAGTCCCCCTGGGGGATCCGGGCGAATGGCAAGGGGCCTTCCAGCATCCATGCCAGTAGCAGGGCCAAGAGGCCTGCGGGCAGGCAGGCGGCGGCCGTGACCACGGCGGGAGCGGGAGGCAGGCGGCGGGAGAGCACGGAGTAGGCGCCCCAGACGATGGCGGCGCCGAGGGCCAGCAGGTAGCCGGGCAGATGGGCCTGTTGCAGTTGCAGGTGACCATCGACCATCACCAGCACCGATCCCGCGAGACCCAGGGCCCCGGCCAGCAGATGGTGCAGGCTCAGGGGATGACCCGGCAGCAGCAAGGGGGTGAACAGGATGATGCACAGCGGCCAGAGGTAGTTGATGAGGTTTGCCTCCAGCACGGGGGCGTGGCGAAAGCTTGTGAACAGCAGCAGGTGATAGAGCAGCAGGGCGGTGATGGTCACCAGCCAGGTGAGGGGGCTGGCGCGCCACTGGCGCCAGAATGGCAGGGTGCCCGCCCCGCAGAACAGCAGCACCAGCCCCACCAGCACCAGCGGCGAGACGCTGGTGATCCGGGAGGTGAGCGCGGCGAGGGAGGCCCACAACAAGATGGTGAGCAGGGCAAAACCGGTGGACTTGTCCCACCAGGAAGACGCAGGCATCCAACACTCCTTTGCAAGATGAATGAACGAAAAAGAGGGCCAGTCTAGCAGACTGGCCCTCGTCACACAGCGTTGCCGTGACGGTGCGGGTTATGACTCCCGGCTCGGGACGGCCCCTGCCGACGGAGCCAGGGACTGCCCCTTGACGTACCAGACGATGAGGGCCAGCACCAGCAGCGGCAGCACGGGGTCGAACCAGGTGCCGCCGGAGCCGAACAGCAGGTTCAGCAGGGCGACGCCGGTGCCGCCGATGGCCCAGGCGATGGTGGTCGGGATGGACCAGACGATCATCTGCTGCTTGACGTCGGAGATCCCCATCATGCGGTTGACCACCCAGAACAGGCTGTCGTTGAAGTAGCCGAAGAAGAGCGACCCCATGGTGGCGGCCTGGGCGGCCAGCAGCATGTTGACCCCGGGGATCTGCGCCAGAATGGGGGCGGAGATGGAGGCCGCCGTCACCATGGCCACGGTGCCGGACCCCTGGATGAGGCGCACCAGGGTCGCCACGATGAAGGGGATCAGGATGGGGGAGATGGGCAGCTGGGCGATCTGCTCGGCCAGTTGCTGACCTGCGCCACTGTCGCGCAGCACGGCCCCCAGCGCCCCACCGGCACCGGTCACCAGCAGGATGATGCCGGCGGATTGCAGCCCCTCTTCCAGGCGGGCGGCGGTGGCGTGCCTGTCCATGTGCGGGACCAGGGTATAGACCGCCAGCAGCACGCTGATGGCCAGCGCGATGATGGGGGTGCCGATGAAGTTGATGCCCTGCACCAGGGGGTTCGCCATCAGGCCGTCCATGCCCTCCAGGGTGGCCAGAGTGGTGAAGATGGCCTTGACGAAGATGAGCACGATGGGCACCAGGATCGGCAGCAGCGACAGGGTCAGGCTCGGCAGGGTCTTGCCCTCCTTCTCCTTGAGGTACTGCTCATAGGTGGCTTGCAGTTCGTCCGGGGTCTGGGCGGCCTGGGCACCGAACTCGGGGTACTTCTTGTCGAGCCACTGGGCGTAGAAGACGATGCCGAGCACGCAGGGGATGGCCAGGGCCATGCCGGTCAGCAGCATGGCGCCGATGTCCACGCCAAACAGGCCTGCAACCCCCAGCGGGCCCGGGGTCGGCGGCACGGTATGGTGGGTTACCACCAGGCCGCCCGCGAGCGCCACCCCCAGGGTGAGCAGGGAGCGCTTGCCGCTTTTCGCCAGCGCCTTGGCCACCGGATAGAGGATGACGAAGGCGGAATCCACGAAGATGGGGATGCTGACGATGTAGCCCGTGATGGCCAGGGCCCACTCCTCGCGGCGCTTGCCGAGCCACTTGATGAAGCTGTAGGCGATCTGTTCGGCGGCGCCGGAGACCTCAAGCAGGCGGCCCATCATGACCCCGAGGCCAATGACGATGCCGATGCTGCCGAGGGTGGAGCCAAAGCCCTGGGTGATCACGGTGAGGGTCTTGTCGATGCTCATACCGCCGGTGATCCCGGCGATGCAGGCCGCCGCCAGCATGGCGATCAGGGCGTGCACCCGGGTACGGATGACCAGGAACACCAGCACGAAGACCGCGATGATGAGACCGATGATGGGGGTTGGGATGTCGCTCATGATGCCTCCTGCATGTCATGGGTGATGAAACTGTCGATGATGTCGGCAAACGTCCTGTCTGCCGCGAAGCCGAGGGTGCTGGCCCGCTGGTTGTCGATGCGTCCCGGCCAGCTCGCGACTATGCGCTCGATGGCCGGATCGGCGGCAAACTGCACCCGATCCCGGGCCGCCTGGCCACCGACCCGTGCGAGGGCCTCCAGCATCTCGCCGACGGTCACGCTGATGCCGGGCAGGTTGATGCTGCGGGCGTCACCGGTGGCGGGAAGTCTGGCCGCCAGCAGGAAGTTCGCGACCACGGTGGCGGGGCTGGAGAGCCAGAGGCGCAGATCCGGGCTCACCGGGCAGAGGGCGCTCTCCCCTTGCAGCGGCTCGCGGATGATGCTGCTGACAAAGGAGGAGGCGGCGCGGTTCGGCTTGCCCGGCCGCACGCAGATGGTGGGCAGGCGCAATACCAGACCGTCGACGAAGCCCTTGCGGCTGTAGTCGTTGACCAGCAGCTCTCCCATGGCCTTCTGGGCGCCGTAGGAGGAGGTGGGGGTCAGGGCGGTACCGTCATTCACCAGCTCCGGCAGCGGGCCGCCATAGACGGCGAGCGAGCTGGTGAAGACGAAGCGGATGCCCGGCCGGGCATGGCGGCACGCCTCCAGCAGGGTGCGGGTGGTGTCCAGGTTGACCTTCCAGCCCAGATCGAAGTCCTGCTCCGCGTGGCTGCTGACGATGGCGGCCAGGTGGTAGACCACGGCGGTCCGCTCGCTGATGAGGGACTCGGCGACACCGGGTTCGGTGAGGTCGGCCCGCAGACAGCGAACCCTGGGGTCCGGCAGGGGGGATTGCGGCTGCTGGATGTCCACCAGCAGCAGCTCGGTGAAGGGGTGGGGGCCTTGCAGCAGGGCCCGGGCCAGTTTCTGGCCCAGGAAGCCACCGCCGCCGGTGATGATGATCTGCATCTTGTTATCCTCAGACTCGTTCATGTTCAGGGTCGTTATTGTTGTGTCAGCCAGCCCAGCCCTTCCCGGGTGCCGGCTCTGGGGTTGTACTCGCAGCCTATCCAGTCGTGGTAGCCCGCCTGCGCCAGCACCTTGAACAGGTGGGGGTAGGCGATCTCCCCCTCGTCAGGCTCGTGGCGATCCGGCACCGAGGCGATCTGGACGTGGCCGATGGCCGGGCCCAGCTTGCCGATGAGACGGGTGAGATCCCCGTCCATGATCTGGGCGTGATAGAGGTCGAGCTGCACCCCCACGTTGGGTCTGTCTATCTCCTGCACCAGGGCCAGGGCGTCGAGCTGGTGGGCCAGGAAGTAGCCGGGGACATCCCGATCGTTGAGCGGCTCGAGCAGTACCTTGATGCCGTCTTCGGCCAGGAAGTCGGCGGCGAAGCGGATGTTGTCGATCAGGGTCTGGCGGTGGGCCGAGAGGCTATGGGCTGGGTCCACGATGCCGCTCATGGCGTGTACCTTGGTGCAGCCGAGCGCCAGGGCATAGTCACGCACGCTTGGCAGGTGGGCGCGAAACTCCGCTTCCCGCCCCGGGATGGCGGCCATGCCGCGCTCACCCGCGCCCCAGTTGCCCGGCGGCATGTTGAACAGGGCCTGGGAGAGCCCCTGCTCGCGCAAGCGGCGGCCCAGCTCTGCGGCCGGCCACTCGTAGGGGAAGAGGAACTCCACCGCCTCGAAGCCTGCGTCGCGGGCGGCGGCGAAGCGCTCCAGAAACGGCACCTCGGTAAACAGCATGGTGAGATTGGCGGCAAACTTGCTCATGGTTTCATCCTCCTCAATTCATCAATTTCGGGTTCGCTCAGGTAGCGGATGGAGTGGCCATGAAGCATCAGTGCCAGGCGTGCCGTCTCCTCCAGCTCTTCCATGTTGTTGACCGCATCCACCAGATCCTTGCCCGTCACCACGGGGCCGTGGTTGGCCAGCAGGAAGGCGTTGCCTTCGGGGGCGCGGCGCCCCAGCTCCTCGGCGATGCGGGCATCCCCCGGTTTGTAGTAGGGGATGAGCGGCAACTGGCCGACCCGCATCACGTAGTAGGGGGTGAAGGGGCGGATGACGTTGGCCGGATCCAGCCCCTCCAGACAGGAGAGGGCGGTCAGGTGGGTGCAGTGCAGGTGCACCACGGCCCGGCAGTCCGGATTGTTGTGGTAGATGGCGAGGTGGAAGGCCACCTCCTTGGAGGGGCGATCTCCCCCCAGGTGTTCCCCCTGCAGGTTGACGTGGGAGAGCCTGTCGGCGCTCAGACGTCCCAGACAGGAGCCGGTCGGGGTGGCGATCAGGGTGCCGTCCGGCAGCAGGGCGGAGAGGTTGCCGGCGCCCCCGGTGGCATAACCGCGCTGGAAGAGGGAGGCCCCCAGCATCACCATGGTGTCGCGCAGTGCCTGTTCAGTCATGGAAGTACTCCTGAGCCTTGTCGAAGAAGTCGTCGCTCCCGAAATTGCCGGATTTGAGGGCCAGCGAGAGGGGGGCGTCGATGGCCCGCACCCAGGGCACACCGGGGGCGATCTGCGGGCCTATGTGGAACGCCTTGACGCCGAGAGCCTGGGTGACCCGGCTCGAGGTCTCGCCACCGGCGATGATGAAGCGGTCCACGCCGGCGCCTTGCAGCAGTTGGGCGAGGCGGGCAAAGCAGTGTTCCACCGCGTCGCTGGCCGCCTGCTGGCCGTGGGTTTCCTGAATGCGGGCCAGCTCCACCGGGCTGGTGGTGGCGTAGACCAGCGGCGCCGGGGTACGGGGCTGGTCCAGTACCCAGCGCGCCAGCTCGGCCGGGTAGTCGGCATCCTCGAGGCAGCGCACCACATCCAGCGCCAGGGCAGGGGCGTGCTGGCGATAGCGGGCCACCTGACGGTTGGTCATCTCTGAGCAGGAGCCCGACAGCACCGCGGCGCGGGTGCCTCTGGGCCAGCCCGCTTCGCGGGCACCCTGCTGATCGCCGCTGCCAAGCTGACGGGCCAGGCCGATGGCGAGGCCGGATCCGCCGGTCACCAGGGGCATGTCGAGGGCGGCGGTGGCGATGTCCAGCAGGTGCTGCTCGGTCAGGGTGTCGACCACGGCGTAGCGCACACCCGCTTGCGTTAGCTGCTCAAAGGCGTCGGCAATGGCGCCGGGACCCTGTGCGATGGTATTGAACGGTACCAGACCGGCGCGGCCCTGGGCCTGCCCCTCCATCAGCCGCAGCAGGTTGCTGTCGGTCATGGGGGTGATGGGGTGATGGCGCATGCCGGACTCGGCCAGCGGCTGGGTGCCGACGAAGAGGTTGCCCTGATAGACGGTGCGACCGTTCACCGGCAGGGCCGGACAGATCAGGGTAAAGCTCTGGCCAAGCGCCGCCAGCAGGGCGTCGGTGACGGGGCCTATATTGCCCGCTGCCGTGCTGTCGAAGGTGGAGCAGTATTTCTGGTAGATGCGCGGGCAGCCGCGGGCCTTGAGCCAGTCGAGGGCCGCCAGGGAGTCGCGCACCGCTTCGTCCGCGGGGCAGGAGCGGCTCTTGAGGCTGATCACCACGGCATCGACCGGGGGCAGATCCCCGTCATGCTCCGGCACGCCGGCGAGTTGCAGGGTGGAGAGGCCGTTCTCCACCAGGAAACCGGCGATGTCGGTGGCGCCGGTGAAGTCGTCTGCGATGACACCGAGTTTCATGCTTGATCCTCCTGACCCGGCAGCTGGATGCCGGAGAAGATCTTGATGACGGCGCTGTCATCTTCCTGGCCGTACCCTGCGTTGCTGGCGCCGAGGAACATGTTCAGCGCCGTGCTCGCGAGCGGCAGCGGGAAGCGCAGCGCCTTGGCGGTGTCGGCCACCAGGGTGAGATCCTTGACGAAGATGTCCACTGCGGAGCGGGCCTGGTAGTCACCGGCCAGCACCCGGGGCATGCGGTTTTCAAACATCCAGGAGTTGCCGGCGGCATGGGTCACCACGTCATACATGAGATCCAGGGACACGCCTGCCCGGCTGGCCAGGGCCATGGCCTCGGCGGCCACCGCGATGTGCACCCCGGCCAGCAGCTGGTGGATGATCTTGACCGTGCTGCCCTGGCCCGGCTCGCTGCCGACCCGGTAGACCTTGCCGGCCACCGCATCCAGCACCGGGGCCAGCTTGTCGAAGGCGGCGTCGGAGCCTGCGGCCATCACCGTCATCTCGCCGGCATCGGCCTTGATGGCACCACCGGAAACCGGCGCATCCAGCATCGGCAACCCCATCAGCGCCAGCTCGGCGGCCAGGGCGCTCGCCTCTTCGGCAGCGATGGTGGAAGAGACCATGATGGCGGTGCCCGGTTTGAGGTGGCGAGCCAGCCCCGCTTCGCCGAGCAGGATGCGGCGCACCTGGGTGGCGTTGACCACCAGCAACAGCACGGCATCGAGCGTCTCGGCCAGGGGCCTGGCATCGGCCATGACGGCGGCGGCACCGGCCTGCTGCAACTGGCTGCGGGCCTGCTCGCTGAGATCGATGCCATAGGTGGTGAGCCCGGCCCGCAGGCAGGAGCGGGCGGCGCCCATGCCCATGGCGCCCAGGCCGATGACCGCAACATGATAGGGAGTGCTCATCTCGTGATTCCTCGATTACGACTGATGAGCCGATAGTAGAGGCTTGCGGCGGTGAAATATCAGGCGCATGTCACAAAAAGTAACTCAATGTGTGTTAATTTTTGTTATTTGTGCGGGTTGAGATTCTTCTGAGTCAAATTTTGGCGTTTTTATTGTGAATAAATGTGATTTGTGAGCCCGTTTCAGGTTATTTATCATTTTTTCCCAGGTCGCTGGGGTAGAATGGCACCTTCCTTTTCCCGAGGCGCGAGGCAAGATGATTCCCGTAGAGCGACAGCAACGTATCCTGCAACTGCTGGCAGAGCGCGGCGTGGTCAGCATAGTGGAGCTGACCGACTGGCTGCAGGTCTCCCACATGACCATCAGGCGCGACATCCAGAAGCTGGAGGAGCAGGGGAGGGTACTCTCTGTCTCCGGCGGGGTCAGCCTCTCCCAGCGGATCAAGAGCGAGCCCTCACACGCCGCCAAGCGCAGCCTGATGCAGGGGGCCAAGCTGGCCATTGCGCGGCTCGCCGCCGCCCAGGTGAGCGAGGGGAGCACCGTCTATCTGGATGCCGGTACCACCTCCCTGGAGCTGGCCCGGGAGCTGGCGCTTCGGGAAGACTTGATGATAGTGACCAACGACTTCATGGTCTGCGCCTACCTCATCGAGCACGGCCGCTGCCGCCTCTATCACACCGGGGGGCAGGTCATTCGCGAGAACCAGTCCTGTGCCGGGGAGGCCACCGCCCACTTCCTGCGCAACCTCCATCTGGACATCGCCTTCCTGTCAGCCTCCTCCTGGGACAGTCAGGGGATCTCCACCCCGAGCGAACAGAAGGTGCCGGTGAAGCGAGCCGTGGTGGAGTCGGCGGCGACGCGCATCCTCATCTGCGATTCGTCCAAATATGGCAAGGTGGGGACCTTCAACGTGGTGAGCTGGGATGCGATCGATCAGGTGATCACCGACGAGCAACTGCCCCAGAGCGCCCGCGAGGCGCTGGCACAGCACGGGGTCAGGGTGACCATGGCGCCGCTGGCCAGTCTGGTGGCCAGCGCCGAACAGGGGTAAGGAAAGGGGCGACAGGGGGCGAATCACAGCGCCGCCTGACCGGGATCAGCGACCCTCTGCGGCCGGTGCATCCGTCAGCTTGGCGGAGCCCTGGATCACCTCCCCCGCCTTCTCGATGTCCCGTCCCATCCCGTGGATGGTGTTGCAGCCCAGCAACCAGAGGCTGGTGCACAGCACCAGCAGCATGCGATTCGTCTTCATCCTTGCTCCTTTCATGCTATGGGGTCAGTTTGAGCAGGCGCCCCTGGCCTGAATCCGTCAACAGGTAGAGGGCGCCGTCGGGGCCCTCCTTGACGGTACGGATCCGCTCCCCCAGATCGGTCAGCAGCCGCTCTGCCGACACTATCTTGTCTCCGTCGAGGTGCAGGCGCAACAAGGCCTGACCGCGCAGGGCGCCGACCAGCAGATCCCCCTGCCACTCCCTGAACAGGTTCCCCTGATAAAAGGCCATGCCCGAGGGGGCGATGGAGGGCACCCAGATCCAGCGCGGTGCCGTCATGCCCGGCGCGCTCTGGCCCACGCCAATCTTGCCGCCCCCGTACTCCTCGCCAAAGGTCACTCTGGGCCAGCCGTAGTTGTGGCCTGGCAGGATGAGGTTGACCTCGTCCCCGCCCTGGGGACCGTGCTCGTGAGTCCAGAACTGCTGGCTGCCCGGACGCAGGGCCGCCCCCTGCATGTTGCGATGGCCCAGGCTCCAGATCTCCGGCAGGGCCCCCGGCGTCTTGACGAAGGGGTTGTCGGCGGGGACCCGGCCATCCTTGTGCAGGCGTACTGTCTTGCCGAGGTGGTTGTCCAGCGTCTGGGCCCGCTCCCGCTCGCTGTAGCGATCCCCCAGGGTGATGAAGAGATAGCCATCCTCCGTCAGCACCAGGCGGGAGCCGAAATGGGCGCCGCCGACCACCTTGGGCTCTTGGCGAAACAGCAGTTGCCAGTCGACGAGGGCCTCTTTTTGCAGCCGGGCCCGGGCCACGGCGGTGCCAGCCCCCCCGTCCCCCGGCTCGCTGTAGCTGAGATAGAGCCAGCCATCGCCGTCCAGGGCGAGATCGAGCAGGCCCCCCTGACCCGTGGCGGCGAGGGGCGGCAGGCCGGAGACCACATGGCGGGTGCCACCCGCGTCGATGCGCAGCAGGCGCCCAGGGCGCTCACTGATGAGGTAGCCGCCATCCGGCAGGAAGGCGAGCCCCCAGGGGTGGCGTAGCTCCCCCGCCACCGGGGTCAGGGTCAGCGCCCGCACCGGGAGCACCAGGCAGACAAGCAGCAGGGCAAACAGTCGCAACATGGGGGCCTCCTCGCTCGGCCAGACCTGAATGTCGCTGAAGTATAGGGGAGGCAAACGGGAAAACGTGAGCAACAACAAGCTATTGGGTGATACCGGCAGCGCCTGTTACCCCTTGGGGCAGGAAGGGAAAGGGGGTGAGCCAGGGCTCACCCCCCTCTGACTAGAAGAGGGCTGGCACGATGCGAAGCGGGTGATCCGATGGTTTGACTTTGCCTATCTTGCGCTTGGGCAGCTTCACCGGCTCGGCTGGCAGCGCCTCGTAGGGGATGTGCGCCAGCAGGTGGGAGATGATGTTGAGGCGCACCCGTTTCTTGTCCTCGGAGTGGGCCACGAACCAGGGGGCCCAGGCGGTGTCGGTGGCGATGAACATGGCATCCCGCGCCCGGGTGTAGTCATCCCAGCGATCGAAGGACTTGATGTCCATGGGGGAGAGCTTCCAGATCTTGCGGCCATCGTCGATGCGATCCCGCAGCCGCCGCTCCTGCTCTTGTGGAGTCACCTCCAGCCAGTACTTCAGCAGAATGATGCCAGAGTCCACCAGGGCTTTTTCCACCATGGGGGTGCCAGCCAGGAATTTGTCGCTCGCCTCCTCGCTGCAAAAACCCATGATGCGCTCCACCCCGGCCCGGTTGTACCAGCTGCGATCGAAGATGACGATCTCCCCCGCCGCCGGCAGATGGGGGATGTAGCGCTGGAAGTAGAGCTGGCTCTTCTCCCGCTCCGTGGGGGCAGGCAGTGCGACGACCCGAAAGACCCGGGGGCTGACCCGCTCGGTGATCGCCTTGATGGTGCCCCCCTTGCCGGCCCCGTCACGCCCCTCGAAGACGATGCAGACCTTGAGCCCCTTGTGCACCACCCACTGCTGCAGCCTGACCAGCTCCACGTGCAAGAGGCGCAGCGCCTTTTCGTATGCCTTGTTGCCAAGGGGCTTTTGCGCCTCGGCCACGACCGGTTCTTCCGTTCTGGATTTTCGTTTGCTGCCCATGATGTCCTTCTCTGTGTCTCGGCGAATGGAAGGCCGTCCTGCCGGACGGCGCCCTTCAAGGGTAGATGACGGTGTGCCGCCACCGGGAGTGGCAACTACAGGGGGATGGCCGGGATCATCTTTGGTGGGGCTCGCGGGGTTGTTGGTGGCAGTGAGACATTGAAGAGGGGGGGGCGGGACCTGGCCGCCATGGATGCAGGGGAAATGGCGCAGAAACGCACAAGGGGCTGGCATCATGACGATGCCAGCCCCTTGCTGTGTATGGTGTTCCCGACTGGAGTCGAACCAGTGGCCTGTCTGTAGTGGTCTAATCATCCCGGACACCGTTTTAGGTGGTACAGTCGCCACCATTATTTGAGGTGTTCAATGACAAGATTACGTCGCTCATTTACTGCCGAGTTCAAGCTGGAAGCCGCATCCCTGGTGCTCGACCAAGGCTATTCAGTCCCCGAAGCCAGCCGTTCACTGGATGTCGGCGAAACTGTGCTGCGTCGATGGGTTCAGCAACTTCAATCAGAACGAAGTGGCGCTACACCTGCTAACCGGGCGCTGACCCCTGAGCAGCAAAAAATTCAGGAGTTGGAAGCCCGCATCAACCGGCTTGAACGCGAAAAGGCCATTCTAAAAAAGGCTACTGCTCTCTTGATGGCGGACGAACTCGAACGTACGCGCTGATAGACCGATTAAGGGAGCAAGCCCCCACCACCCTGGTCTGTTGCGCTTTCGGTATACCAACCGCCTGTTTTTACGACTATCTGGCTCGCAGGCGCACAATTAACCGTGAGCGGGTGCAGCAGAGAAGTGAGTTACGGTGTTTGTTCAAAGAGAGTAGAGGCTCAGCTGGCAGCCGGGCCTTGATGT
>NZ_JBRKTB010000025.1:0-22461 GCF_053005425.1 Aeromonas sp. 25-248
GCGAGAGTAGGACACTGCCAGGCACCCAATACAAGAAACCCCGCTCACTCGAGCGGGGTTTTTTATTGCCTGAAATTTATTTTTTAGATAATAAGTCTGGCTAATGCACAAAATCCAGTCTATTACATCGATAAACATTGCTATTCAGCCAGTATCACTGCCTTTCAAACGGCTCTATCTCTCTTTCTCACCTGGTTGAGCGTCAAGTATCTCCGGCTCAAACGCTATTCCCTTCCTTGATAATCACTATCGCCGGAAACGGGAGTGACAAGAACTTCAGGATCCATAGACTGTTTCTTTCATATACAAGGAGCTGTCTATGTTGGGGATCCACGATCTGGCGTTGTTTATCGTTTCTGGCCTGCTGTTGAACATGATGCCTGGGCCTGACTCCCTGCTCATCATGCTGCGCAGCGGCTCCCAGGGATGGCGTGCAGGGTCCATGGCGGCATTGGGTATCGGGACAGGTACCATGGTGCATGTGTTGGCGGCGGCGCTGGGGCTGTCTGCCCTGTTGAGTGCCTCCGCCGAGCTGTTTGCCGTCATCAAGCTGATGGGGGCGCTCTATCTGGTCTATCTCGGCGTGTCCATGCTCTGGCAGAGGAGTGGCACTTCAACGTCTGTGGATGGGGCTGTGGCGCTGCCTGCGCTCTCTTATGGGCGCATCTTTCGGCAGGGGTTGCTCACCAATGTCCTCAATCCCAAGGTGGCGCTCTTCTTTCTCGCTTTTGTGCCCCAGTTCATCGATCCCGCTTCACCGCAAAAGGCGATGGCATTCATCGTGCTGGGCTGCATCTTCAATCTCAACGGCATGATCTGGTGCCATCTGCTGGCGTTTTCCACCGCGTTTGCAAGCCGCAAGGTACGATTGCCCGCCCGGGTGGCCACCTGGCTGAATCGTGTGATGGGGGGGCTGTTCGTGGGGCTCGGTATCAAGCTGGCGGCGGAGTGAGCAGGTAAACTCCGGGCATAGAAAAAGGCGTATCCCATCGCTGGGATACGCCTTCGTCTGCACTGCAGCAGAATGACCGGGATCAGTTCATGCCGTAACGCTTGAGTTTCTTGCGCAGGGTGCCGCGGTTGATGCCCATCATCACGGCGGCGCGAGTCTGGTTGCCACGGGTGTACTGCATGATCACGTCCAGCATGGGAGCTTCGACTTCGGAGAGAACCATATCGTACAGATCAATCACTTCCTGACCGTTCAACTGGGCCAGGTAGTTACGCAGGGCCTGTTGCACAGAGTCACGCAGGGGGCGTTGGGTCGGCTCGGCAGCGTGATTGTGAGTAGTTGTTACCAATGCATCAGAAGTCAGGGTTTGTTCGAACATATTCGGTCGGCTCTTTAGTTATGCGTTAACCTAATCCATCGAAATACGCTTCGAGTGCCTCGAGTTGTGCGTCTGCACAATCCAGGGCATTGAAGTGCTTACGGAATTCTCGGCCCGCCTCTTCTTCATCCAGATACCAGCCCACGTGTTTACGGGCAATGCGCGCTCCCAGATAGGCACCGTAAAACTGGTGCAGATTGGTGACATGCTCGTTCATCAGGGTGCGAACCTCTTCCCTGTCGGGAGGCGGCAGCTTGGTGCCCGTTTCAAGAAAATGGCGGATTTCCCGGAAAATCCAGGGTCGTCCTTGCGCAGCACGGCCGATCATCACGGCGTCGACACCGGTATAGTCGAGGACATACCGGGCTTTCTCCGGGCTATCGATGTCGCCATTGGCGACAACAGGAATCGATACGGCCTGCTTAATCGCCCTGATAGTGTCGTACTCCGCTTCGCCCTTGTAGAGGCAGGCACGGGTACGACCATGCACGGCAAGGGCCGCGATACCGCAATCTTCGGCGATTCGGGCGATCTCCTCGCCATTGCGGTTATCCGGATCCCATCCTGTGCGGATCTTCAAGGTGACAGGTACTTCCACCGCATCCACCACGGCCCGGCAGATGGATCTGACCAGGTCTGGCTGACGCAGCAGGGCGGAACCTGCCAGCTTCTTATTCACTTTTTTTGCCGGACATCCCATGTTGATGTCGACGATCTGAGCGCCCTGCTCCACGTTGTAGCGGGCAGCAAACGCCATCATCTCGGGGTCGGCACCGGCAATCTGGACCGATCGCAAGCCGCCTTCAGCAGAGTGATCCATTCTCATCCGGGTTTTCTGGGTATCCCAGACATCCGGGTTGGCCAGCAGCATCTCGGAAACGGCCATACCGGCTCCCAAACGTAAACAAAGTTCACGAAATGGTCGGTCTGTTACACCGGCCATGGGGGCCACGATCAGGGGAGTTTCAAGCGTGTGGGGACCTATCTGCATTCCACGGTTACCATCGGCTTAGGGCGGCGTATATTACGCATTTTTTAGTCAGGAGAAAAGGTTAGTATTTGAGCGTCAGCCATTTTTTTCTGAAAAAAACGTCGCGCCAAGGCTTGCAAATTCAGGAGTGCTTGAAAATCGGACATATTGTCTGTGACCATGGTCAGGAGGGCGCGAGTGAGGGGGATGGTGATTTGTGAGTCTCCCTCTCAAGCCGGTTTAGGCTATGATAGCGGGCCTGAATTGAGCAAAGACTCTACACAATTTTATTACAAACGGATCGGGGATGTATGACGGCAAAGTTCATCAAATCGCTCTGCCCATGCCTGCTGGGTGTCGTGCTGGGGTCGGCCCAGGCGCAGACGGTCAGCTTTACCGAGGCCTGGAGCCGGGTCATCCAGCAGGATGACGGCTTGGCGGCAGAGCAGGCCGGGGTGGAGCGGGCCCAGCAACTGCGGGAGGCGGCCAAGGCCATGTACCTGCCCAAGGTGGATGTGGGGGCCAGCTATACCCATCTCGATCAGCCGATGGAGCTGGACATGCTGGATCTTAACCCCATCGCCAATCATCCGGAATTCGGCAAGGTGCTGGGGCCCGTGATGCAGGCGCTCAACCTCAGCCCGAGCGATTTTGTCACCCCCCTCACCAAGCAGAACGTGGTGACCAGTTCGGTCAAGATGCTATGGCCGCTCTTTACCGGCGGGCGCATCGATGCGGCCCAGGATATTCGTCAGGCCCAGGTGAGCGAGGCTGAGCAGTTGCTGGTGCTCAAACAGCAGTCGACCTTCGAGAGCCTCTCCCAGACCTACTTCGGGGTGGTGCTGGCGGCGCAGGTGGTGCAGACCAAGCAGGAGATCGAGCAGGGACTGGCACACCATCTGGATCATGCCAAGAAGCTCGAAGCCCAGGGGCAGATCGCCAAGGTGGAGCGCCTGTCGGCCCAGTCTGCCTATGACAGGGCACGCATCGATACCCAAAAGGCCAGGCGCAGCCTGGAGATCGCCCAGCTGGCGCTCGGCCACATGCTCAAGCTCAAGCAGGCTGAGCCCAATACCGCCCTCTTCATCAACGAAGGGATGCCAGCCTTGTCTCCCTTCGTGGAGGAGACCCTGTCGGTGCATCCCGGCCTCAAGCTGTTGACGGCCAAGAAGGAGCAGGCCCAGGGGATGATCAAGCTGGAGAAGGGCAAATACGCCCCCGAGCTCTTCCTGTTCGGCAACTACAACCTCTATGAAGATGATTCCATCGTCTCCAAGACCACACCGGACTGGCTGGTCGGTGTCGGGGTCAGCATGCCGCTGGTGAGTCGTGATGGCCGCTCCGAGACAGTCCAGGCAGCCAAGAGCGCCGAACTCCAGGTCAACCTGCTGCAAGCCAAGACCCGCCAGGATCTGGAGCTGCTGGTCGAGAAGACCTGGCGCGAGGCTGCCCAGGGACTGGAGGAGTATCACTCTCTCTCCTCGACCCAGGCGCTGGCCGAGGAGAACGTGCGGTTGCGTGACAAGGCATTCGGTCAGGGGCTCTCCACTTCCCTCGATGTGGTCGATGCCCAGACCCAGCTTGCCGGGGTCAAGACCCAGCGCGCCGCCGCCGCCTATCAATACGTGATCTCCCTGGCCCGCCTGTTGGCACTCTCCGGTCAGATGAACAGTTTCAACCAGTATCAGCATGGCCAGGCGATCGAGGTGAACTCATGATCGCGCGCTCTTCCACTCCGTTATTCATGTCCGTTTCGACCGTCAAGGGTCGCCCGTTTGCCGAGGTGAATTCATGAGTCATCCCCCCATCAAGAAGAAGATGAGCCAGGGCAAGCCTTGGCTGCTGCCACTGGCGCTGGTATTGCTTGTGCTCTGGCTGGGCTGGCGCTTCTGGCTGGCCTATCAGCCGGAGCCGGTGCGTCTGCAGGGGCAGATAGAGGCGCAGCAGTATTCGGTCTCTTCCAAGGTGGCGGGCCGCATCGACGAGGTGCTGGTGAAGAAGGGGGATCAACTGGCCAGGGGCCAACTGGCGTTCACTCTGGCGAGCCCGGAGATCGAGGCCAAGCTGAGTCAGGCCAAGGCCGGGCAGGCCGCGGCGGGTGCCATGGCCGAAGAGGCCGAGAAGGGGGCGCGAGTGCAGCAGATCGCGGCCGCCAAGGATCAGTGGCAACAGGCCAAGGCGGCTGCCCTGCTTCATGGCAAAACCTACGAGCGCATTGCCAGCCTGCATCGGGATGGCGTGATGTCGCTGCAAAAGCGTGACGAGGCCTGGACGGCCTGGCAGGCGGCGAAGTACAGCGAGGGCATGGCCTGGCAGCAATACCAGATGGCGCTGGAAGGGGCGCGGGAAGAGACCAAGATAGCGGCCCGCGAGCAGGCCAAGATGGCGGCTGGCGGCGTGGCGGAAGTGGAAGCCTATCTGGCCGATACCCGCATCGCCAGCCCACACGAGGGGGAAGTTGCCCAGGTGCTGTTGCGTAGCGGCGAGCTGGCTCCCCAGGGCTTCCCCGTGGTGACCTTGCTCGACATGAAGGATGCCTGGGCCCAGTTCCATGTCCGTGAGGACCTCTTGCCAAGGTTCCCGGTCGGTACCGAGTTTGATGCCCGTATTCCCGGCCTGGGGGATCAGCTGGTGCGCTTCAAGGTGACCCATGTGGCCGTGATGGGGGATTTCGCCACCTGGCGTGCCACCGACACCCGCCAGGGGTTCGACATGAAAAGCTTCCAGGTGGAAGCGCGCCCCTTGCAGCCGGTTGACGGGCTGCGGGTCGGCATGAGCGTGCTGGTCGAGCTCTGATGGGACGCGAATGGCGGTTGCTCTGGCAGGACCCGTTCGGCCGGGCGCTGGCGAGCTGGGTCCCCTTGCTGCTGATAGGGATCCTGTGCTGGATCTTTTCAGCCGGCCTGGCGCGGGATCTCAAGGTCGGTCTGGTGGATCTGGATCGCAGCACCCTCTCCCGACAACTGGCGTTCTCTCTCGATGGCTCCGCCGGGCTCAAGGTCGCCCAGCAGTTTGATTCCATCGACGCAGGGGCCAGGGCACTGCGAGGGGGGGACATCTATGCCCTGGTGGTGATCCCCTATCACCTGGAGCGGGATGCCCGCGAGGGGACCCAACCCAGGGTGACCGTGTTCAACAATGGCCAGTTCATCCTGATTGCCAAGCTGGTCAACTCCGCACTGGCCCAGGTGGTGGGGACGCTCAATGGCCAGGTAGGGGTGTTGGAGGCCATGGCCGACGGCAAGACGCTGCCCGGTGCCCTGGGACAATCCGTACCCATTGCGAGCCAGGTTACCGCGCTCTACAACATCAATTCCAGCTACGCCCAGTTTCTGCTGAGCGCCCTGCTGCCTGCGGTGTGGCAGATCCTGGTGGTGCTCTATGGCCTGAACGCCCTGGCCCGCACCGATCGCCTCGGGTTGGACTGGACCACCAGAGGGGTCTGGTTCGGCCTCTGGCGTACCCTGCTACCCCATGTGCTCATCGGCTGGGGGTGGGGTCTGGCGTGGAGTCTGCTGCTGTTCAAGGGGCTTGGGTACCCCATGCAAGGCAGTTGGCTGGTGCTGACGGCGGGGCTGGGACTGGCGTCGGCCGCTTGCGTCACCATGGGGGCCTTCTTCTACGCCATCATCCGGGATCCGGCGCGGGCTCTGTCGCTGGCGGGGGCTTACACGGCTCCCGGTTTCGCCTTCATGGGGGTCACCTTTCCGGTCAGCGCCATGGGTGATGTGGCCCAGTTCTGGCGCAGCCTGCTGCCCATCTCCCACTATGTGGAGCTGCAGATCGGGCAAACCAACTACGGTCAACCGTTGACGGCGGCCCTGCCCCAGCTCGGGGCCCTGCTGCTGTTTCTGCTGCCCCTGCTGCTGGTGGTACACCGCTACCGGACGCCGTCGGGCGCGGCCCTGCCCCATGAGGAGTCCAGGCCATGATGGGATTCTGGGATCTGGTGCGCCTTGAGCTGCGCACCCTCTTGGCGGATCGCGCCATCATGCTGACCCTGTTTGGCGGCGTCTTCTTCTACTCCTTCCTCTACCCCCAGCCCTACCTGCACCAATTGCCCAGGGAAGAGCCCGTGGTGGTGGTCAACGAGGATGGCAGCCAGCTCTCCCGCCAGCTGGAGTTCATGGCCGATGCCACGGCGCAGGTGAAACTGGTGGCCCGTGCCGGTTCGCTCGACGAGGCCCGCCAGATGATGCTGACCGGCAGGGCGAGCGGCATTTTGCACATTCCCCGCCACTTCTATCGGGATCTGATGCTGGGCAGGAGCGTGACCCTGGGTTATGCCGGAGATGCCTCCTACTTCCTGGTCTATGGCACCATTGCCGAAGGGCTGGCCCAGGCGGGGGGCACGCTCGCCGCCCAGGTGAAGGTGGCCAGGCTGCTGAGCCAGGGCGAGGCGCTGCCCCAGGCCGCCATGGGCTGGAACGCGGTGGCCCTCAATGTGCTGCCGGTATTCAACCCCACCATGGGCTATGTGAACTACGTGGTGCCTGCGGTATTCGTGCTGATCCTGCATCAGGTGTTGCTGATGGGGACCGGCATCCTGGGGGCGACCCAGAACCAGCGCAGCCGCCGTGGCGAGTCAGGCTACTGGCAACATGCCCCCGTGCCGGCCTTGTTGCTGGCCCGCACCCTGGTGGTGGGGGCTCTTTTCGTCCTTCCGGTGACCTACTTCTTCGGCTTCTGCTTCGATCACTACGGTATTGCCCGCACCGCTGTACCCGGCGAACTCTGGCTCTTTACCCTGCCGTTCCTGCTGGCCACCACCTGGCTCGGGATCGTGCTCGGCGCTCTGTTCACCCGCCGTGATCTGCCGACTCAGGTGGTACTTGTCTCCTCTTTGCCGCTGGTCTTCCTGGCCGGCTTTATCTGGCCCCTTGAGCTCATCCCAGCCCCCCTCAACTGGCTGGCCCAGTGGGCACCGAGCACGCCGGCCATCGAGGGATTCCTGCGCCTCAATCAGATGGGGGCCGACTTTGCCCAGGTCTCCCGCTACTGGTGGCAGTTGTGGGGACTGGCGCTGCTGTATGGCGCTCTGGCGTGCTGGTTGCTCCGCTGGCGTCAACCGTGCCCTGCAACGCGGCCGGATGATGGGGCGACAGCGTCTTCCACCGACTAGGCCCCTTGCAACAACACGGTCAGCCACTGGGCTGACCGTGTTGCCATTCACAGGGATCATGGCTGACTCAGACCCGGATCGCCGATGGCATAGATCTGGCCGCACGCCTCCTGGTCGGTGAGCAGTTGCAAACCCCGTATCGCCACATCCTGGCGCCTGACCAGGCCATGCCTCTCTTGCCCCTGGCTCAGGATGGCCTGACCCGTGGGCTCCCCATCCTGCAACCCTGCGGGGCGTAAAATGGTCCACTCAAGGGTGCTTGTCTGCAGCCAGCTTTCCGCCAGGCTCTTGAGGCGTACCTCGTGTCCGAAGGCGGCGCGAGCCCGCTCGGGCAGGTATTGCCAGCTGTCGCCACAACCGAGGGAGGTGACCAGCAGCAGGCGGCTGAGCCCGGCGCGCTCCATCTCGTCGATCACATGGCGGTTGCCCTGATAATCCACCGGTGCACTCTGGCGAAAGCCGCCTAGGGTGGAGACTACCCGGGCATCCCTGCCCGCCAAGCGGCAAGCCTGGGCCACGGCCAGGGGGTCCAGGGCATCCCCGATGACGACCTCTACTCCCAGGGTATGCAGCTCGCTGGCCATGTCGGCATGGCGCACCAGGGCAACAACCCTGTGGCCCAGTTGCAGTGCGTGGTCGGTGAAAGCGCGGCCCAGTCCGCGACTGGCACCGAAGATGAGTGTGGTTGGCATGACAGGCCCTCTCGAACAAAAGAGCAAGCCTAGAGCCTGGATGGATCTCTGTAAATGAGAGTAGTTTTTATTTGTGAGGTGCAGGGGATATGAAGGGCCGGACATCAGGGACGCCGGCCCGACGGGATCAACCGTTGTAATGGCCGATGCTGGGACGGCGGCTGGGTCCGCTCAGGTGGATGTCCACCGGATTGAACGCCTTGATCGCCTCATAGCTGAAATCACCGATGGCCTGATGCAGGCTCTGGGGGCTGTGGTTGGTGATGATGATGACGCTTTTGGACAGGTTGCGACGACGGCGCAGCAGGTGGCCGAGGAAGCTGGACTGACTCTCCGCCATCTTGGCGCGGTTGGCTGCCACCTCGTCGATGATCAGCAGGTCCACCTCTTCCAGGGCGCGGCGGTACTGGTTGCGCTCCTCCTGATCCTGGATGACGTTGAAGAAGAGCCTGTCCACGATGGAGGCCCACTGCTGGAAGATCACCGACTTCTGATGGCGCGCGATCAACTCGTGGGCCACGGCGCCCGCCAGGGTGGATTTGCCGGTGCCGTAATCGCCGTAGATCAGCATGCAGCCCCCGCCGCTCTTCTCCCAGTGCTCGAAACCGCTGATGAAGTAGCGGGCCGTTTCGATGGGGTATTGCAGGGCCGGGTCACCGGAATCCATCTTGTCGAAGATCCAGTCCGGATTGAGGTCGGCCTGGGCGATCAGCTTCTGGATCCGCTCCTGGCGGGCGGCCTTCTGCAATTCGCGCACTTCGGCATTGGCCTTGGCGTCGTACTCCTTGCGCAGGGTCTCGTAGTCGTACTGGCTGCCGCCAGTTGCGGCCCGCAGTCGGAGAATACGTTCCTGCAGGCTGCTGACGTGACGCTTGAGCTCGGGATCATGAGCCCGTTGCTCCTGTCTCGCTTTGGCGATTTTCTGGCGTTTGGCCTCGATCTCTTCCAGTGCCTGGCGCATCGGGTCGTGCGGATCTGTCATGGAATTCTCCTTCTGCTAGGGCTGTGGCTGGATGGGCAGGGGGTCAATAGTGCACTTCGTGGCAGCCTGGTATCAATCATTCTCCGGCTCCTGAGCTTGTGCCAGCCGTTTGGCCTCATCGATCATCTCTTGCGCCCGGCGGCTCGGGCCAGCCTCTACCGGGGCTGGCGCGACCTGCTGGTACCCGGTGACCACGGTCGCCGGGCGGCGGGCATAGCGCCGACTCTTGAGGGCCCGAATAAATTTCAACATCCACTGGTGCTGGGAGTCGAACACCTCGGGGCGGCCGAGCCAGTAGGCGATGAACTCCCCGAGATCCTCTTCGCTGTAGCTGGCATCGATCACCCCGCACAGGCGTGCGAGAGCAGGCAGTTCTTCGTCCGGACGCCACTGCAGGTGCATCTGGAACGGGCGTGCCGGCAGGGGGCTGCGCACCCGCTGGCTCAGCAACGGCAACTGGAAAGGGCACTGGTGGTAGTGCTCACTGTCAGCCTGGGCCTCGACCTGAAGCAGTTCGGCCTCCATCAGCTCGTCGAGCAGTTCGGTCAGCTGGCGAGCGTTGACCTGATAGCTGAAACCACCGGGATTGCCCGGATCGACGACAGCCAGTGCCCGGCCAAGCTCGGGATAGTTAAGTCGGGCCAGCCGATTTTCCAGCACTAAGCGGCGCAGTTGCAGGGTATAGAGGCTGCGGGCCGGATGGGAGAGTCTGGGATGGGCGAGGGCGCTGTATTCGGCTGGCGTCATGGTCTGCTTCACGATCTGGAGTGGAGGGCATTATCCATCATGGCGGTGCCTCATACAATTCATGGTGCCGACCTGCGAGAGAACGGCTGTCGGGCGACGGTTGCCGATCATCTCTGCGCAAGGGGGCGAGCAAAATAGTCGGACCATTTCAAACGCTTGGCAGATATCAAGGCCAGCCCGGCTCGCTGCTCGACAATATTGTGTGGCGGTATCCAGCGCCCATGATCTAGTCTTAATGCTCAAATAACCATTTGACTAATAAGAGCTTTGTCAAGATGTCAAAAGCCGGACTACGGATCTTGGTGGTAGAAGACGAAGCGGTTTTTCGCCACTCACTGGTATCTTATCTCGAGCACGACGGGGCCTGCGTCTTTCAGGCAGAAGACGGGATTGAGGGGCTCTCTGCCGCAGCGCTCTATCACCCCGATGTGGTGTTGTGTGATCTGAACATGCCAAACATGGATGGTCATGAGGTGATTGCCTGCCTCACCGCCCGCTATCCACAGGTGCCCGTCATCGTCATCTCCGGTCAGGATCAGATGGCTGCGATCGAGCGTGCGCTGCGGGCGGGGGCCAGGGACTTCTTCATCAAACCGGTGAATGACTATGAGCAGATCCGCCGCAGCATCGAGCAATGCCTGACAAACCTCGGGCATCAGAGCCAGCAACTGGAGCTGATGGAGCACATCGACTTTTTCCGTGGCCACGATCTGGCGAGCAGCCGGCTGCTCGCCTGGCTGGCCCCCCCTGGCATGCAGGAGTGGGGACCCTGGCAGGTCACTTTTGCCGGCATGGGCAATCTCTTCATCCCGGATACCTTCAAACTGGACGACAAGCTGCTGGTACTGGTGATGGAATTGCCCATCCTCGGTGTGGATGCGGCCTTCTGTGGTGCCTTGGTGCGATCCCTGATGAACGGCCCCTATCGCCAATACCAGCAACAAGAGAGCCTTCTGTTGACCCAGCCACACCGATTGCTGGATTACCTCAATCTGCAACTGCTGGAGTCGGGCCTGCGTCACTCCTTTGCCATGGCGGCCCTGCTGTTCGATCAGGAGGATGGGCTGCTTTTTGCAAATGCCGGGCTCACCTCACCTCACTGGTTGATGCGTGCAGGGGGGTTGCCGCTCGGCTTGATGCGCAGCAGTCGCTACACGTTGCACAGGCGAAGCTGGCACGAGCCCTTTGATCTGCAGTTTCGCAGTGACAGCGGCAGCGCCCTGACGATGCAGGTTCGTCACCACTGACGCAGTGAAGTGAACACATGCAAACAGGGCGCCCATGGGCGCCCTGTTTGGTATCTGCTCTCCTGACCGGTCAAACGGTCGCGGACTGCAGTTTCTGCTCTTGTTCTTCGGGCTCTTTGGCCGGGCCTTCGGCACCGTGCATCCAGTAGACCAGGCGGTTGGCCATGGTCAGCAGGATGAGGGCGCTGATCACGGCGGCCAGTGCGATGCCACCGAAGATGGCCATGGCACCGGACTCGCCGACGAAGGAGCCGATGAAGCCGGCGGCATAGTTGGCCAGGGCCACGAAACCGAACCAGGCACCCATCATCAGGGAGGCCAGGCGCAGCGGAGCCAGCTTGGTCACCATGGAGAGACCGATGGGAGAGAGGCAGAGCTCGCCCAGGGTATGGAACAGGTAGGCACCGACCAGCCAGAACATGGAGGTCTTGACAGCCTGATCACCACCTTGCTCCAGCACGGCACCGATCATGAACAGGAAGCCGACGGCCAGGAACAGCAGGCCCATGGCGAATTTCACCGGGGAGTTCGGTTCTTTCTTGCCGAGCTTGATCCAGATGGCGGCCACGACAGGGGCCAGGGTGATGATGAAGAAGGGGTTCAGGGACTGGAACCAGGCTGTCGGCACTTCGAAGCTGCCGATCATGCGGTCGGTATACTCCTGGGCATACAGGTTCATCAGACCACCGGCCTGCTCGAAGCCGGCCCAGAAGATGATGGTGAACAGGCCCAGTACCAGGATCACCTTGATGCGATCCACTTCCTGTTTGGTCAGGGGCGCTTTTTGCTCCTTGGAGCGCTGCAGAGCGGCACGCTGGGCGGCGGGCACACGGCCGATGTCGCCAAGGAAACGCTGGGCCATGGTGGCCTGCACGACCAGGGAGAGCAGCATGCCGATACCGGCGCTGACGAAGGCGGCTTGCCAGCCATAGGCGGTGGCGGCGGCGCCGCAGATCACGCCGGCCAGCAGGGAGCCCAGGTTGATGCCCATGTAGAAGATGGTGAAGGCGCCGTCACGACGGTGATCCCCTTCTTTATACAGGTCGCCCACCATGGTGGAGATGTTCGGTTTGAACAGGCCGTTGCCCACGATCAGCAAGCCAAGGCCGGCATAGAAGACGGTGTTGACCATGTCAGGGAACATGGCGTGAGGCAGTGCCAGGGTAAACTGGCCGGCGGCCATCAGCACGGCACCAAACAGGATGGCGCGTCGCTGGCCCAGGAAGGTATCGGCGAGCCAGCCGCCGATGATGGGGGTGATGTAGACCAGACCGGTATAGATGCCGTACAGCTTGAGGGCGTCGGCCTGGGTCCAGCCCATGCCACCGTTGGCGGTCAGGTCGGTCAGATAGAGGACGAGCACGGCACGCATGCCGTAATAGGAGAATCTCTCCCACAGTTCGGTACTAAAGAGCAAAAAAAGCCCTTTAGGGTGACCTAAAAAGGTCCCTTTGGACGGGTTATTCATTGGAACTTCCACCTGTGTCTTATATTTTTTTAGAAATTTTATGCAAGGGCTAGGAACAAGCCTTAATCCTTATAGAACAAGCGACTTTAAATTACAATATTATGATTTAGCGATATTTTATCTATCAATGGTTGAATATTTGTTTATAAAATGAAAAAGGGCATCGAATGATGCCCAGTTTTTTATTCTGCTTATCTTGTAAATATTCAGAGATTACAGCTCTTTGGCAAACTGCTTCAGCCAGCTGGTGAATTCTTTGCTAAGTTCCCGATGGCGCACGGCGTATTCCACATTGGCCTTCATGTAACCGAGCTTGCTGCCGCAATCGTGGCTGCGTCCCTTCATGAAGTAGGCATTGACCTGCTCCTTTTCCATCAGCATGGCGATGGCATCGGTCAGCTGGATCTCGTCGCCGGCGCCGGCCGGGGTTTTTTCCAGCAAGGGCCAGATATTGGCCGAGAGCACATAGCGACCGACCACGGCCAGGTTGGACGGGGCTTCATCCCGGGGCGGCTTCTCGACGATGGCCTGCATCGGCAGGGACATGCCTTCGCTCAGGGCCTCCCCCTTGATGTCGGCGATGCCGTATTTGTCCACTTCGCTCTCGGGGACGGCTTCCACCATGATCTGGCTGATCTGCTCCTCTTCGAACAGATGCACCATCTCCGCCAGGTTGTCCTGCTTCAGATCGCTGGCCACCTCGTCGATGAGCACATCCGGCAGCAGCACGGCGAAGGGTTGATCCCCGATGAGGGGACGGGCACACAGTACTGCATGACCCAGGCCTTTTGCTTCCCCTTGACGCACGTGCATGATGGTGACGTCTTTGGGACAGATGTGCTGAACCTCTTCCAGCAGTTGGCGCTTGACCCGCTTCTCCAGGGTCGCCTCCAGCTCGAAGCTCTTGTCGAAGTGGTTCTCGATGGAGTTCTTGCTTGAATGGGTCACCAGGACTATCTCCTTGATGCCAGCGGCGATGGCTTCGCGCACCACATACTGGATCAGCGGCTTGTCGACCACGGGCAGCATCTCCTTGGGGATGGCCTTGGTGGCGGGCAGCATGCGGGTACCCAGACCGGCAACGGGGAGAACGGCCTTGCGAACAACGAGCGGTGTCTTTTTCATGGAGTGAGTCCGAAGATACAAAGTGGGCTCATGATACCCGAAGAAAAATAGGGCAGCCACAGGCTGCCCTTGGGGTGGCAGGGATTCAAACCGGTTACTTGACGATAATCATGTCCCGGTTTGCTTCCAGCGTGGCAGGTCCGATGCCACTGACGTCCGCCAGTTGATCGACGGAGGTGAACTTGCCCTGCTTCTCCCTGTGGTCGATGATGGCCTGTGCCTTCTTCTCGCCAATGCCCTTCAGGGCGGTGAGCTCGTCGGCACTGGCGGTATTGAGATTGATCTTGCCGCTCTCCTTGACTTGGGTGGTGGCCACAGGCTTGGTCGCCGCCTTGTCGGCGGCCAGCAGAGGTTGGCTCAACAGGGGGAGGCAGCCCAGCAGAAGTGCGGCGATCAGGGTCTTTCTGTTCATGGTCTCACGTCCTTATGTGGTGCCGTATGGCTATAGAAAGCTAGTCAAGATGCGCCACTTTTCGTCTGTTAGAATTAGCAGGGAATAACTCAGGCGAATCGGCTATAAGCCGAAGATACTCACTCGGTTACACTGACCAACCCTTTGAGCGAGAACTCTTTTCCATGTATCTACCCGCCATTTCCGAACTGGAGCCCATCGCCCGCGCCGCCGGTGAGGCCATCATGTCCATCTATAGACAGCCCTTTGCGGTGGAGTACAAGCAGGACGAGAGCCCGCTGACGGCGGCGGACAAGGGGGCCCACGAGGTGATCGTTCAGGCGCTGGCCCGTCTCACTCCCGATATCCAGGTGTTGTCGGAAGAGTCCTCCCCCGAGGTGATGGCTGCGCGACTCGGCTGGTCCCGCTATTGGCTGGTGGATCCTTTGGATGGCACCAAGGAGTTTGTCTCCCGCAACGGCGAGTTCACGGTGAATATCGCCCTGATTGAACAGGGGACCCCGCGCTGGGGGCTGGTCTATGCCCCGGTACTGGACAAGCTCTGGTATGGGGGCAAGGGGATTGGCGCCTGGCGTGTGGCTGATGGCAGGCACGAGGCCATCCAGACCCGCCCTCATGACGCTGGGCAAGTGTGGCGCGTGGTGGGCAGTCGCAATCACCTGTCGCAGGAGACACTCGAGTATCTGGCCCGTTTTGGCGAACTGGAGCGGGGCGAGATCGAGCTGGTTTCCATGGGCAGCTCTCTCAAGTTTTGCATCATTGCCGAGGGGGAGGCCGAGCTTTACCCGCGGCTCGCTCCGACCTGCGAGTGGGATACGGGGGCAGCTCAGGCGGTACTGGAAGGGGCGGGGGGCAGCGTCACCCAGCTCGATGGTTCGCCGCTTTGCTACAACAAGCCTGATATCCTCAATCCCTGGTTTGTGGCCAGGGCATGAGTCATCATCGGATACGAAAAGGCCGGACAGTGTCCGGCCTTTTTCTTGTCAGCCTCGATGGGCTCAGAAGACTTTCTTGAACGGTTTGATGGTCACCCTGGCGTAGACCCCTGCCGCGACATAGGGGTCCGCATCGGCCCAGGCCTGGGCGTCGGCCTGGCTGGCAAAGTCGGCGATGACGGTGCTGCCAGTGAAGCCCGCATCCGCCGGATCCTCGGCATCGATGGCCGGGTTGGGGCCGGCCGTCAGCAGTCGGCCCTCATCCTGCAAGGCTTGCAGGCGGGCCAGGTGGGCAGGGCGTGCCAGCTTGCGCTGGGGCAGGCTGCCCGCGACATCTTCGGAGTAGATCAGATACCACATGGAACAATCCCTTTCTGGTTGCGGTTATTTTTTCTGTTCTGCGTTCTGCTCGGCCGGCATGTGGCGATAGAGATAGACGCCGCTGAGCAGGGTGAAGACCAGGGTCATGCCTAGCAGGCCGAACACCTTGAAGTTGACCCACATCTCCTGGGAGAGGTTGAAGGCCACGTAGAGGTTGAGCAGACCGCACAGGGTGAAGAAGCCGACCCAGCCGAGATTGACGTTGTCCCAGACCCGGTCGGGGGCTTGGAGCTCCTTGGCCAGCATCTGCTTGATGAGGTTCTTGCCAAAGCCATAGCGGCCGATGAGCAGGGCGAGGGCAAAGAGCATGTTGATGACGGTCACCTTCCACTTGATGAAGGCATCGTCGTGGAAGAAGACGGTGAGGCCGCCGAAGAAACCGACCAGCACGAAGGTGAACAACTGCATCTTCTCGACCCGGCGATAGCGAAGCCAGCTGTACAGGAGTTGCAGGCCGGTGACGACCACCAGGGCGCCAGTGGCGGTGTAGATGTCGTAAAACTTGTAGACCGCGAAGAAGACGATCAGGGGGATGAACTCGATAAACTGCTTCATGCTGGGCTCTAACCTCAAAATTTCACTCAGTGTACCTGCCCGTCAGACAACGGCAAATGAATAAGACCGTCCATTCTGCAGGCAGTTCCTTCCCGGGGCGGCGGGTTACTCGAACAGCTGGCTGGCAATCTGGTTGCCAAGGCGCACCTGATCGTCCAGCAATGCGCGTATGTCTGCTTCCTCGATGAGGGGGTTGAGCAGGACGGCGCGCAGCAGCGTGAGTGGTTGCTCGCCATAGCAGGAGACTGCACGCTGGGTGCGTGAGACGAAGCTGTGCCCTTCGGCGCGCTGGGCTTTTTGCAGGGCGACGTTGAAGAGATTGATCTGTTCGTTGGCCGCCATATCGGGCACCTGACCTTGCAGGTGGGGCGGAATGCACCGGTAGGAGAGCAGGTTCATGACAGGTGCCGACATCAGCTCGAAGGCGGGGCTGGCGTCGATGAGCGCTGCCATTCGCCGCGCCCTGTCGTAGTTGGCGTCGATGAGTTGGGCATAACCCTGCTGTCCCAGCATCTGGAAGGCGGCATCCAGATAGAGCGCGTTGGCGGGACGGGTCCCCTCCAGAGTGAAGCGCCCCTGATCGAAGGAGGTGGCGCGGATGGCGTAGGGAGCCTCGCGCTTCACCGTCATCATCAGGTCCGGTTGGCGGCAGAGCAGCATGCCGGTACCGAGCGGGACCAGCAACTGCTTGTGACCGTCAAGGGTGACGGTATCGGCGTGCTCTATCCCCGTAAGCAATCCCTGATAGCGGGGCGAGAAGAGGGTCGGACCACCCCAGGCCGCGTCCACGTGGAAGTGGATTTGCTCGCGCCGGGCGATGGCGGCCAGTTCCGGCAGCGGGTCGACGGAGCCAAAATCCGTGCTGCCAGCCACGCCGACCAGCGCCAGCACCTTGAGCTTCTGCTCCCTGCATTGTTGAAAGGCCTGTTCCAGCGCCGCCAGACTGAGCCGGTTGTGCTCGTCGGTGTCGAGACGCCAGACGCTGCGAGCCCCGAGTCCCAGCAGGTCCATCCCCTTGTCGAAGGAGTAGTGCATCAGCCGCGAGCCCAGAATGACGGCGCCGCGATAGCCCTGCTCGGCGAGGGCGAACAGGTTGTCGCCACAGGCCCGGTTGCGGGCCAGCCAGAGAGCGGTGACGTTGGCGATGGTACCGCCACTGGTCATGACGCCGAGGGCTGCATCCTTGGCATGCATCTGGGCTGCATAGAAGGCGTCGTCCTCGCGGTAGACCAGACGGTGCAGTTTGGCCAGCACTTCCCGTTCCAGAAAGCTCAGCAAACGGGAGGACTCCATCTTCATCGGGTTCTGGTTGAGCATCACCAAGAGCCGGGAGAGCTCGGCGGTGAAGGCCGGCAGCGGCGCCGTCATGTGTCCCATGTAGCGGGGAGAGGTGAGGTGCGATGCCCCGGGTACCAGGGTGGCGAGCCGTGCCAGATAGTCCCGGGGAGAGATGCCGGTGGCGGGCATGCACGACTGATCGAGCTGGTGGGTGAAGTTGCCCCGCTGATAGGGGGCCTGACTGTCGTCGGAATGATGGAAATGCTCCAGCAGGGCCGTCATGGCCTTGCCGAAATCAGGATCCGGTTGTGTAAACAGTTCAGTGAGCTTCATCGGGTTCTCCAGACCAGATTGTCGGGCAGACGCGGCCATCCGCATGGGCGGCGTCGGCGGCAGAGCATACACCAAAGGGGCGGGGGGAACAGCCATCTCTGGCCCTCCCTCTCCTCGCGCCTTTATTTTCAGCTAACACTTGTAGCCTGAAACGTCGGCCGCTAGAGTGGGCCGGTAATGGGTTGGAGGTAATGATGGATGTGACGGGGTACTCCCCACGGGAAGAGTGGGCGAATCGCCTCAGCCATGGGCTGGGGCTGCTGCTGGGCGGACTAGGACTGGTCTTGCTGCTGCACAAGGGGTGGGATCAGGGGCCCAGGGTACTGCTGAGCTACGGCGTCTACGGTGCCAGCCTGGTATTGCTCTATCTCGCCTCGACGCTCTACCACAGCGTGAGCTCGGTGGCGGCCAGACGCTGGAGCAAGCTGTTCGATCACTGCGCCATCTATCTGCTGATCGCCGGCACTTATACCCCCTTCCTGCTGGTGGCGCTCGATACGCCGCTGGCGCAAGGACTGATGGTGGTGATCTGGGGGCTGGCCCTGGCGGGGGTCGTGTTCAAGCTGATCTTCATCAATCGTTTCAAGAAGGTGTCGCTATTTACCTATCTGATGCTGGGCTGGCTGTCGCTGGTGGTCATCTACCAGCTCTATCTGCATCTGGATGGTACCGGGCTCCTGCTGCTGGGGCTGGGTGGTCTCATCTACAGCCTGGGAGTGATCTTCTATGTGGCCAAGCGCATTCCCTACAACCACGCCATCTGGCACCTGTTTGTGCTGGGTGGCAGTCTGTGCCACTTCATGGCCATTTATGGCTACATCTGATGGCTAACCCTTAATTGGTATTTTTGTGCTCATGAAAGCCTGAATTCGTGCGGCACCCCACAGTTGCCCCCTTCGTTTGCTGACAAGCTAGTGCCAGTTCAGTTTGGAAAGGATGCAAACGATGAGTGAGATCGCGCTTTCCATCAGCATGCTGTCGCTGGTGGCAGTGCTGGGGCTCTGGCTGGGAAACTGGCGAGTCTATGGCGTGGGTTTGGGTATTGGCGGGGTGCTGTTCGGCGGCATCATAGTGGGCCACTTCGCCGGCTTGTCCGGGTTGAAGCTGGATGAGCAAACACTTCATTTTATTCAGGAATTCGGCCTGATCCTGTTCGTCTACACCATAGGCATCCAGGTCGGTCCCGGCTTCTTCTCCTCCTTACGCAGTTCGGGCCTCAAGCTCAATGGCTTCGCGACCCTGCTGGTTCTGCTCGGCTGCCTGGTGGCGGCAGCGTTGCACCAGCTGTTCGATGTACCGCTGCCGGTGATCCTCGGGGTCTTTTCCGGGGCAGTGACCAATACCCCGTCCCTGGGGGCTGGCCAGCAGATCCTGGCGGAGCTCGGGGCGGATCCTGGAACCACCGGTCTGATGGGGATGGGCTATGCGGTGGCCTACCCGTTCGGGATCTGCGGCATCCTGCTCACCATGTGGCTCATCCGGATGTTCTTCCACATCAAGATCGAGGAGGAGGCGGTCGCTTTCGAGCAGCAGGCTGGCAAGACCAAGGAGAGTCTGCAAACCATCAACATTGCCGTGCGCAATCCCAATATGCATGGCCTGATGCTCCGCGAGATCCCGAGTCTGGACGAGGCGGACGTCATCTGCTCCCGACTCAAGCGTGGCGACGAACTGATGGTGCCAAAGCCCGACTCGCGCATCGAACTTGGCGACCTGCTGCACCTGGTGGGGGAGCGCCATGCCCTGCACAAGGTGCTGCTGGTGCTTGGAGAGGAGGTAGACACCTCCCTCTCCACCCGCGGGACCGATCTGCGGGTCGAGCGGGTGGTGGTCACCAATGAGCAGGTGCTCGGCAAGCGGATCCGCGATCTCGACATCAAGCAGAAATACGATGTGGTCATCTCGCGCCTGAATCGGGCCGGCATCGAGCTGGTGCCGACCAGTCAGACCAGTCTGCAGTTCGGTGACATCTTGAACCTGGTGGGGCGGCTCGATGCCATCGAGGCGGTCACCAGCGTGGTGGGCAACGTGCAGCAGAAACTGCAGCAGGTGCAGATGCTGCCCGTCTTCATCGGCATCGGGTTGGGGGTATTGCTCGGATCCATTCCCTTCTACCTGCCGGGATTCCCGGCGGCGCTCAAGCTGGGGCTGGCAGGGGGACCGCTGGTGGTGGCGCTCATCCTGTCTCGTATCGGCAGCATCGGCAAGCTCTACTGGTTCATGCCGCCGAGCGCCAACCTGGCGCTGCGGGAAATAGGCATAGTGCTCTTCCTGGCGGTGGTGGGGTTCAAGTCCGGGGCCGGCTTCATCGACACCCTGATCAACGGCGACGGTCCCGCATGGATGATGTACGGTGTGGCAATCACCCTCATCCCGCTGCTGCTGGTGGGTGTGCTGGCACGCCATTATGGCAAGCTCAACTACCTCACGCTGTGCGGTCTGCTGGCCGGCTCGATGACGGATCCTCCCGCTCTGGCATTTGCCAACGGCATGCACCCCACCAGTGGTGCCAGCGCACTCTCTTACGCGACCGTCTACCCCCTGGTGATGTTCCTGCGGATCATCTCGCCCCAACTGCTGGCCATCCTGCTCTGGGCCGGTGTCTGACACCTCACAAGACGGGAGCCGATGAGGCTCCCGTCTTCGTTTTGTCACAATTGATGCTATTGATTTAATTAATTTTATTCATCTTAGGCGTCCCTTCGTTTTCACCCCGAAACCCGGCTTCATTTCGGTCTGTTCATTCGATTTTTCTCACTGGTTTATGGCCTGATAAACGGGCACATTGGAGGCTGGAGCAATATGCCCTTCGATATTTCAGGAGAAACCATGAGCAATCAGCGCATCGTATTGGATCAGGATGTCGTCGTTACCCACTTGCAAGGCAAAATGTATCTGGTCGCCGCCGACGGGAGCCAGAGACTCGTTGCAGAAGGCGATGTACTGCCCAAGGATGCGGTATTGCTTGCGCCCGAAGGGGCCAGCTTCCAGGGAGGGGAGACTACGTTCACCCTGGGTTCCGGCGAGCGCCCCGAAGAGGGTGACGCTGTGCTGGCGAACGCGGGTACGCCCGATGACATCGCCGCCTTGCAGCAAGCGATTCTGGACGGAACCGACCCCACCAAGGCATTCGAAGCGTCGGCGGCGGGTGGAGCCCCGGCCGCAGGCAATGCGGGGGGCGTGGCTGGTGCCAGCGGCAATGGCGGTTTCGTCACCATCGATCGTACCGGTGATGCAACCATCTCCAGCGCAGGCTTTGACAGCGCGAACCCGGCTGACGCGGCGCCGCTGGTGGATGCGCAAAGCAGTGAGGATGAGCTGGTCGACCTCACCGCTCCCGTCATCACCGTCTCTGCCCCAGACAACACCAACGATCGGACGCCGACCCTGACCGGTACCACGGATGCCCCCGCTGGCAGCACGGTGACTCTGGTGGTGACCGATGCCAACGGCAATCAGCAGACCCTGACCGCTACGGTACAACCGGATGGCAGCTTCAGCGTGGATGTCACCACACCGCTGGCCGAAGGGGGCTATCAGGTGACGGCCTCCGTGACCGATCCGGCCGGCAACACCGGCACCGCGACCGATGATGGCAGCGTGGACACTACGGCTCCGATCGTGACGGTGAATGCACCGGACAATACCAATGACAACACCCCGACCATCACGGGGACCACGGACGCCGCCCCCGGCAGCACGGTGACCCTGACGGTGACCGATGCCAACGGCAATCAGCAGACCCTGACCGCCACGGTACAACCGGATGGCAGTTACAGTGCGGATGTCGTGACGCCGTTGCCAGATGGGGGCTATGACGTGACTGCCAGCGTGACTGATCCTGCTGGCAACAGAGGCACGTCGAGCGACGATGGTAGCGTGGACACCACGGCGAACATCACGGTGAGCCTGGATGACGTGAACGCGGCCAATGTGGCCAACACGCCCATCAGCGGCACCTCCGATGTCGGCCCGAACCGCACCGTGACCCTGGTGATCAGCGATGCCACCGGTAAGAGCGTGACAGTCACTGCCGTCACCGATGCCGACGGCAACTACCAGACCCGCGCCGATCTGAGCGGGCTGGCGGATGGCAACCTGACCGTGGTGGCCAGCGTTACCGACGCGGCGGGCAACCCGGCCAGCGCCACCGACGACACTACCTTGCTCGATACCACTCCACCGAATGCCAGCATCACCCTGGATGGCAACATCACCCCTGACGATGTGATCAACGCGGCCGAGTCCAAGCAGGACATCGCCGTGACCGGTCGCGTGGGTGGCGACGTGAAAGAGGGCGACACCGTCACCCTGACCGTCAATGGCAAGGCCTTCACCGGTCTGGTCTTGGCCGACAAGACTTTCAGCATCAATGTGCCGGGTAGCGACCTGGTGGCCGATGGGGACAAGGTGATCGACGCCAAGGTGACCATCACCGACGCGGCGGGCAACAGCACCACGGCGGCCGATACCGAGGGTTACAGCGTCGACACCCAGGCCCCGAGCGTGGTGGTCCACATCGCCGACGACCAGCTGACCGTGGGCGAGACCAGCGACGTGACCTTCACCTTCAGCGAGAAGGTGACCGGGTTCGAGCTGGGCGACCTGACGGTAGAGGGCGGCACCGTGACCGGGCTGACCACATCCGATGGCGGCAAGACCTGGACCGCGACCTTCACTCCGGATGCGCACTTCACGGGCACCGCCAGCGTGACCGTGAAGGAGAACAGCTACACCGATCTGGCGGGCAACAAGGGGACCGGCGGCAGCGACAGTGCGGCCATCGACACCGAGGCGACCGGTGCCCCGACCGTGGTCATCACCGAAGACGTGAACAACGACGGCACCATCAGCAACACCGAGATCAGCGGCAAGGTGGACGT
>NZ_JBRKTB010000026.1:0-22229 GCF_053005425.1 Aeromonas sp. 25-248
TCTTGTCATTGAACACCTCAAATAATGGTGGCGACTGTACCACCTAAAACGGTGTCCGGGATGATTAGACCACTACAACCATGCATTTAGCTTAATGTTGTTAGCTCCTCAACTGCGACTCTTGTTGCACCACCATGTTGTGTAACTCGGGCCCGACACTTTATCTTGATTGCACCTCGTGAGAATGAATCATCCGAGGCCTTACTTGACCACACATAGGCTTCCCCTGCTTTAAGAAGAGACATACGTTCTGGAGTCAAGTTACCAAGAGCAGCATTGGCTTTTTGAATATGTTTCAGCCAAGCAGGAGAGTTAAACTTATGCATGATTATCTGGCTTGAAAGCTCAATAAGACTAACAGGAACAGATGGCGGGTCCTGGCTCGCCACCATGATACTAACCCCCTTGTGCCGCATTTCTCGTACAACCTCGATGAGCCCAGCAACCAGATCGGGACTTTCGATATATTTGTGAGCCTCATCGAACACCACCAGTTTGTTGAAGCTGCGCCCATCTATCCGAGCATCAGCGAACAACTGCAGGAGCACAACAAACAGTCCGAGTGCCTCGTCCTTCTCAATGAACTCGTCTCGTAGATCGACAATGATCAGTCGACCAGGTCTCACGACCTCGGTAAGAGATGTGCCGTCATTGATATACTCAGCGGCTAAATCGAGACGCATCCGAGCCAACTCCTTGAGGTGTTCTGGAACAGATGATGCGTCGATGCCCGTACGTAAGCCCTCAAGGGTGATGTCATCACGCATCGCTTTCATGATGCGCATGATCTGGCGGATATAGGTGGCTTGATTGCCTACGGCGCCCATCAAAAACTTCCAGTGCGAAGCCTTCAGCTCGGATGCCGAGAACTGCAAAGGCCGTACTTCGATGTCTGGGTACTCAGCCTGACGCTCTTCGATCTTGTCTGTTGGAACAAGAAGCAAGACATCTGCGAGTGCTTTTGGCTCCGCACCATAGATCTCCTTCAGCGCACGAACCTGCTCTTCCACAGAATTCGCCCCCACCATCGACGTAAACTCAGGCTTGTAGTCCATCGTCGGGCTGTAGTGGAAAATCACCGTAGATAGTGGCTCGGGCAAACAGTTGATACCAGGGATCTGCAGCGAAGCCATCTCTGCCACGCAGCCCAAGGTGTAGCTCTTCCCGCCCCCCTGAACGCCAAACAAGCTGATGGTGTGGGTCTGATTGAGGTCAAGTGCAACCTTGCGTCCAGATACTTCACCAATCAGGCCGTACTGAGGTGTTGCACCTGTGGTGCCGAGCATGATGTCGTAGGCCACTAGGCTATCGGTAGCCTCGCCGTCTTGAGACTGCGACCGTGTAGCGAACGCATTCTGGGGAGCCACCTCCTCCGTAACAAGAACTGGTGAGGGCACTTGTTCCGTGGTCGTATCTGAACCCGACGCGTCTATAGACGGTAGTGATGTATCAGGGCTTGCAGCCTGTACGGTGTCAATTGAAGGAGGAGTAGTTTGCACCAAGGTGGTTAGTTCAAGCTTCCGCACGGGCACGCTGGAAGCCACCTCATGTTGCGTTAATCTCCCCCTCGGGCGATCGTCCCAAGCGAGCGTTCGATCCCGTGGTGGGCTTAGGAAGGCTGCCGTTTCAATTGTAGGGACAGCCGGTGCCAACTCCCTGCGACGAAGCAGTTCCAGCGTGGCCTCTCTCACGGTGTCGGTAGAGCGTGAGTACTGGATACTGGCCACAGTCTCGGTGTCAGTAACGGCCGACTCAACCAACTGTCGGATCAAATCACTACCGATCCGATAGAACTCGATGCCATTTTCATGCTCGGCGGGTTCAGTACCTGGCTTGCTGAAGTCAAACACCACTGCACTTCGCGTGAATTGCAGGGTGTAAGGGTGTTCATCGAGACGTCGCAGGAAGTAGTGGGCTTCTTCAGCTGCCTCTGGCAAGACCACGCCGTAGCGTTCAGAGCGATCTAGGTAAAAGCCTAACAGCGCAGCAAGATCTCGATTCTTTATAGGGCGGTCAGGACGATCTACATCAGCCATCTTGGGGTCGAAGTGATAGGCCAATACGTGTTCGGACTGAGCGATCTGATCAGCGATTGACGCCTTCAACTGCGCGTATGCAGCTACATCGCCCACCTGACTGTAGCACTTCACTTCGACCAACCGGCACGTCACTACACGGCTTGATGGATCGAGATCGAACAGGGCAAGGTCAGTCCGCCGGAAGCTGACTTCATCGCCCATTTCCTCAGCGCTTTGTTTCAACGCCTTGTACAGCTCCAAGTGTGCGTCTAACGGCACGACGACTTGGTTCTGGAAAACGCCCTGGTGTTCGAGGAACAAGCGCGAAAGCGCCAAACCCATAGCCTCAGCCCGCTGGGAAGATGAGGACAGTAGCTTCAAAGCCAGCCGTCCAGACAACGAACGAAGCTGATCCAGCATTACCAAGGCATGTCGACCCGTGTTGGGCAATCCGTATTCGCTCAAGATCGGGATCAGCAAAGACTCAAGCTCTGCAACAGATCTCGATGTAATAGCCAAACGATGGCTCATCGCGTTCGCCATGTCAGGCGAGTGGTCGATCAAGTAGTCTGGCCGAGTGGCATGTCTGCGATGGTCAAAGAACTCGATTCCCAAGTTCCGATCAATCGTGAGCACCCAGTCACTGACCTCATGCACCTGATGAAGCATGGCGCGCTCATCTGCGGACAAGCTCAACGCAACCACTGGACGTGCATGTGGTAGGTATTGACTGCGAGCAAGCGTCGCCACAGCGACCGAAACCGCACGGGACACGCCCCCCATGAGGTCGGATAACGCCTCTGCCCCCTCTAGCGGCTGTGCGACACCATGAAGCGGACGACGTAACCAAGTGATGGACTGCTCGTCCTCCAGATAATCCACTTCGAAGGGCTGAACCAGTCCATGGACAAACGACGAATCATCACTGCCTTGAACATCAACTGCTCGAATTTCCTCTGCAGGGAACAGATCGAACAAGAATGAGAGGTGCGCAGCATGCAAGTCCGGGTCCTCACGGAACTCCTTGATCGCACGAATAGCCAGTCGCAGCTTGGGGTGCAGATGGCTGCTGGTCGGTGTCGAAAAAGCATCAGCCTCCTTTGCACTGGTTCCCGAGTCCGGCGACAAGAGTTCCAGCAAAGCTTCCCCAGTCGAGGGCGCTCCCGGATCAAGCACGAAGAGCCGGATGTCGTAACGCAGATCTGCGAACTCAGGATGTCGCTGAAGTGCCAGCAACACCTCGGCCAACGCACCGGCGCGCCCCGCATTGAAAGCGTTGATCGTCAGCGTCTCAACATACGGGTGCTGGACCAGATAACGCTGCACGCGCGCGGCAAGATAAGCACTATCAATGCTCGCACCACCGATGGCTGGCTCTGGTAGGCCAAGAGCAGCGCACACCTCCCCAATCAGTCCACGAGGATCTTTCTCATCGGTCGCTGCGTACAAAGACCAGAACGGGTTGATGTTGTCCACAGCCAGAGCTGTCCGCCCCAACTCCTCACCAAAAGGGACGACTGGAGGAAAAGCAGCTGGCGTAAGCTGCTTAATCACCGCGTCGCGTGTGGGGACTACGAACTCCTTGTTGCTAGACCGGCTCTGCTCCATCCAAGCCTGTCCGAGATGGCTCCACGTGACGTGCCAATTGGCACGCAACGGATGTGTTGGCCCCAGCAGAACAGCATCTCGGCGTCTGCCTTGATAGTCTTCCAACACGAGGGCCACCGAATCGATGGTGAGCGCATAGCGAAGCTCATCCATAGCTTGCCGCGCAACGACCGTCTCTGTGGAGCTGGTACGAGCAAGCACTGCGTCGATCCAAGCCAGATAAGCGGAGGCATAGTTCTGTGCCGGCTCCTGAAGGGACAGAAGATCGCTGGCCTGCATGATCAGCCGTTGATCACCCTTCAGTACAGCGGCGAACAATGTCTCCCGCGCCTCTCGAAACCGAGTAACCTCGTCTGAGACTGGCCACTGAAACGACGTAGTGGAGCGTGTTGCAACACCCGAAGCACTGATCGAAAACCTTAAACGGTTGAGACCTTCGGGGTCTTCTAAAAACGCTCGCTCCAAGTCAGCCAATCGGCTGGACACCAAGACGTTAGCCTTACCCTCCTTACCCAGGCGAATCTCCAAGGTCTCTCCGCTGGCCGTGGCCTTGCTACTGCGTTCTACCCAGCCGCAACCGGTAACAGTAACGGTATCAGGATCGCGATCTTGGGCTACGGCCGCAAAGCGTGCACGCAGCAATGCATGCATCAAGCTCGCCTCACGCGGAACTGCACGCTGTGGTGGTTCGACCTCGACCTCATCGTCAGTGACCACGTAGAAGAGATCACTCTCGTTAGAGCTGGCATACACCTCAGATGAATCACCATTGAATTGAATAGGATTGCCTTCTCCGTCCGCGAGAGGAATGCGCTCACCGTCTTCGGTCTCTGCATACACCCGCACGTAGTGCCAACCTTCTTCCCAGTCGATCTTACCAATCGAAGAAAAAGCAATCGTGCAGGAGTCGGTTCCTTTGGTCCAAGCTGCTTTACGCCTACGCAAACCTGTCGGCCCGTTGTCTCGCGACACAACCTCCGCTACAAACCTTGACAACCCTTCGACCTTGGAAGGCACAGGGTCAACACGGAAAGAGACACTGAACTTTTTGAGCCCGGTCTTTGAGATGGGCAGCACCTTATGCCCGATCAACTCGGTCAAGCGGGGATCTTCATTATCATCCTTCACAACAGGCAGGTCAGGCAGCGCGACATCGCCTATGTAGATCGCGTCCGGATTAACACCTCCGTCCTCGAACAACCATTTATTGAACGCAAGTCGCCAATTCACACGGTCGCGAACGATGGCTTGCGTCCACTCCTTGGGATTGGATACGCCGATACGGAAAAAGAATTCACCCAGCTGCTTGCAGAACTCGGGATCCAGCAAGCCCAGCTCAAGTGGTCGAACGCGCTCCGTCTTGGTCGACCATGTCACGCGCTCAACGCACTCCCGGTTGCGAGCCACCCGTATTGGCGCGCTCTCTGCGTGCAGGAACAATTCAAAGTCTGGCACCAGAGCAAGCTCAAACAGCGCAGCCCCCATGGCGCCCGGATCAAACTCATTGACCTGGCAGGTGAGCAGGTACCGCGCTACGGCAGCGTCATCTGCATACCGCCACCGGGATTCACGCCGCCGTAACTCGCTCAAGCAGGCCTCTACGGCCACGCGCAAGTTGGCAGGAACTTGGGCAAGCAACTGCCTGCTCAGCTCTGCATAAGCGCCATCAATGGGAATCTCTTCGAACGTGGCAACCCCAAATGAATCTTCCGCTGAGGCGCGTAGATCATTCGGCACGAACACCAGCAACGGAGGTCTAAGCTCATCATTTGGAAGCGGGTTCCGCAACTCAACCAGTTTGGTGCTGCTGACAGCCATGTCCGGCGCCATCACTCGCAAGCTCTCATCCGCCAACACTACGACGTTCGCTGACGGCACTGCAGCCCGCAAACCACCAGCCAAACGGATCATCAGCTCCCGATCCAAGTCGGTGACCCGCATGCAATGCCCAAGCTCGCGGGCTGCAAGCAGATGAGATAGCTTTGGAAGCAGAACAGATTCCAGCGCAGCGTTCAATTCTTGACTCGTGAGTTCACGTAATCCCTGGCTCATGAGCACGCTCCTTCATTTCGTTCTGCAATCGTGTAGCGCGGCACCACTGTCTGGGTCACGTAAGCATCAGACAAATCTCGATAGAAGCCAATCTCGCGCAGGCGTCCGGTAAATGCCTGCACATTGATGCGCAGGGCTTTCCGTTCGTCAATAGTCGGTGAGCCCTCACCTAGCGGCAGCTGATCGATGTACAGCCCATAGCGTTCGCGCAAGAATGACAGCAGGTCATCGATCCGCATCTCGCCGGTGAAGTAACCCAGATCTCCACCTGGCCTCAACACTGCGATCTGCAGCAACACCTCCAGCAGGCGGCTCTCCAAAGTAAATCGCCGAGGCGCATTTCGCGCGCGGGTCTGAGCAAGCAGCGCCCCCGACTTGTTCTTCAGCATCGTCGCGTCCAACGACTCGATGATGTACTTCCGGTGGAAGGAACCACGCAGAGCCACCAGAATCTCGATGTAGGTCTCAAAGTCCGATAATCCCATCTTTGTTATTGCCTCGACCTCTGTATCCAGGCCTGCATCACCTTCGGACAAAGATTCCAGCAACCCAGCCAGGCGCTCACCGAAGAACTTGTCCCGCTCTTCCTCAAACGGTTCTCCTTGAAGGCTATACAACTCTCTCACCGAGAACACGGAATTCAAGGGCCGAATCAGCTTGCCTCGCCGAACGAGGTGTTCAGAAAATTCGTCCAACTTCTTGGCGACGAAGTACGCTCGCACAAATCCAGGAATGCGCCGGTAGTAACCATCTGCGCTGCGCTCAGCCAGTGCTGCGCTTGCGGACTCTGCGCTACCTGACAAATCAACAAACAGTCCCAGCTTGTAGGGGCAGTCCCCCTGAGGCTCGCGTTGCTCACGGGGCTTCATGGGGCAAGCAGATTCGGCGCACAGCGAGTTGGCTCCCTCAAGTTTCTGCCAGGCAGGCAGTAGCTTCAGCAGACGAAGGTGGTACAACGCCAAGTGGAACGACAAGAGCACCTTCAGGTACTCCACCATCACCGAGCGCGGCATGAAAGGCTTGTAGAACAACAGTCGCTGAATGTCTTCGGCCATCAGATCGGCTGAGCCTATGCACACTGGTGCGAACCGATCTCCGCCAGCGCGCGTGTCTGCAGTGTCCTTCCTCTGCGACAAGAAATGCAGCAGCGTCGCCGTCTCTATGTCTGTCAGCGCTTTGTCGTTCAGCTCTCGCGTGAGCTTGTCGAACCCGTCGAAGAAAAAGCCCTTGAGATGCTCGATGGCCTTGTGGCCTGCGAGGTGGCGTGCGTGATGCAGCATCTGATAGAGATGCTGTGCAGCCCCGTAGTCACGCGAGTGCTTCGGATTACGAAAGCGATAGGTGTAGCCGTGCAGAGGGCGTGGCCCCGCCACAGCAGAGTTCTTCTTGCCGCGGTTCACGATGTCCATCAGATGCGTTTCCACCCAACGCTCTACTATGTCTCGATGCTGTGTGAAGCCCAAGAACTTGTCGCGGGCATCGAGGATGTCATCGACGAACTTGTCCACAGTCAGTTCTCGTTTGTCGCGGAAAACGCTCGGGTAGCCGCCATGCTCCAAGCGCTCGAACAGACCCGTGAGCACCCGATCCATTTCAATCGTCTTGAAGTCGAGATAGCTGATTTTCGGGAGCCGGAACTCCCTGTCCTTTTTCTGCAATGCCATCAGTTCCCCCTAGAGCCGATCTCTGCGACTTCTTCTTGGCGCGCACCAGCCACCGGTCCGTGCAGCAATCGCATCTCCACCCGCCCATCGTCATGGCGGGCCAAGCGGTAGAAGTCGTGCCCCGTGGTGGTCAGCAAAATTTCGCGGTACGGCTGTGCGTTGAGGCTGTTCTTGAACACACCGAGACAGAGATAAAAACCCTGCATCTCTTCAACGCTAGGCCGATAGCCTTGATTCAGGCGCACTAGCATTTCGAACACATCGAGGTTGATGATCAGTTCGCTGCTGATGGCACCTGAGCCCTGGCCTTGGTACTTCAGCAGTAGACCGGTCGGCAGGTGTTCAACGAAGCGAGCCTTAGCTGCAAAGTCTTGTACCTGAAGCCCAAAACCCTCCACAGGGAAGAGCCGGTAGCTGCGTATCGTACCGTGTTCGACCTGCCGCAACTGCAAGGCTAGGCTGGCTCCAAGTCGCTCTGGGTGCAGCAGCCCTTCCCCTCTGTTGATGGCATGCAGGATTTCACTCGTGATCTCATCGATGGGCATTTCACCTCGAACAATCTCCACCATGCGCTTGGCGGAGCGATAGGGCAGCATTTTTTCCCAGCTGGCGTCACGCCGCTCAAAGAAGTGCTTGCGGCGTGCCATAGCCACATACTCACGATGTTTACGTGCCCGTTGGCGGACTGACAAGTCCGAAACGCCACGCGGCAGATCACTAAACAGGCGCCTCAACACCTCGAAGTCAAACTGCCCTCGGCGCTCGAAGCGGAACAGAGCACGATCATCTGGTTGAACAAAGTCCAGCCCTCGGTCGAAGCGGGGATCTTCCTGCTGGCCTATATCCAGATCGCTCAGCAGCGTCAAGAGCCGGTCTGATGTGGCTTGCCCGCCCCCCATCCAGCTGTTGAAGTAGAAACTGCGCACCAAGTCATCGTGCTTGCCAGAGGTGTAAAGAGCATGAATTTCACTACAGTCACGGTTGCCAATCAGCATGAACGACAGAGCTGAACGTAGGTCGCGCATGGTGATGTGCAAACGCCCGCGCAAGTGCGCCATTGTGTAAAGCGTCTTGAGGCGTTCTAACAAACGCGGCCCGGCGATCTCATCCTGGAAGCTGCGCGCGTTATGCAAGGCATAGCAGTTGCCCTTCAAGTCACACTGCTCGCATGCGGACCAGTTCTCGGGACGAACGATGCTTCGCAGCGTGCGCTCCAGAATCGATCCGCCTTCCGCATCGGCCACAACACTGCGCAGGTTCAGGTTCACTACCGCCACGCCTAATTCAGCTTCCCCGGTAGAAAATGCACGTCGAACAAGGGCCGCGAGTGCCAAGAAGTCCCGCTCATGTGCGGCCAAGAAGTCCACCAAACGGCCTTCGTTGATCGCTATCAGTCGCGTCTCTTGTGGCCTCCAGGACTCTGGGTCGTTGCCCTTGAACGGGGCTAGGAAATCCAGCAGCACCTGGTTGTTGTCTTTGTGGCCCTCGTCTTGGCTACCGTCGTAGTTAATCAGGTAACGATTCCCCTCCAGGCTCAGTTCGCTGCCGTTTGCCAGACCACGATTGGCAACCCCGCCTCGGGCTTCGACCTCTTTCTCCAGCCGTTGCAAGAAGGCGGTCTTGCCATCGCCTGCATTGCCCGAAATCAGCACAAGCCGGAACTCACCCTGCAGCACAGCAGGCAATAAGGCCCGGTCCAGCGCGGTGTCCACATAAGCAGAGAAACCAAGTGCGTCCATGCCCCGCGTTCCGGCATTGCTGCGGCGGCTTTGGCTGTAAAGTGTCAGCAGGTGTGAAACGAATGCGTTGGAGTTAGGTGCCGATTTAGCAAAGGCAGGCTGCCCGTTGCTCACCCCCGTCACCATGGTTGCTAGGCTAACAGTCTGCACTCGACGAGCATGGCGCACATCTGCCAATGCATCGCGAAATTCAACAGCTGCGTGGAAACGCTCTGACCTGCGAGGCGCGATGGCCTTAAGTAGCACGTTAACCAACTCCGGCGCTAGGTCGGCAAAGCCCGACAGTTCACGCGGGTCGGGCGCAGGCTTATTGATGGGGGGCTCTGTCGTATCCCACGGGTAGCGGGCCGTCAATGCCTCATACAAGGTCAGACCCAGCGCATACAAATCACGGTCCGCGCGCTCACTGTTGTGCGGAATGACCTCCGGATCAAAGTCCGGCGGTAGATAGCGCCGAGAGCCCCCTCCAAGCGACTCCTTGTCGTCAGCTCGTACCGACACATTGAAGTCGATGATCTTGGCCCCCTTTGGCGTCCACAAGATGTTGCGCGGCTTAATGTCACAGTGATGGAAGCCCTGCGCATGAAGGTGCGCCAGACCCTCAATCACCTGCTTGCCCAACTCCAGCGCATCTTCGGGGGACAACAGGCGGTCGTGGATCATGTCACCAACATCGGCCCCTTCCACGTACTCAAACACCAGAAAGGGGATGTCACGGCCAGGAATAACGTCCGCATCCAGCACACGCACCACGTGAGGGTGCTCGGGAATGTGCACCAGGTGGCGGTATTCCTTTTTAAGGCGCTCCAAGGTCGAGTGCCGATCACTGACGATAAGCTTCACAGTACGCGCCACGTCACCCAAGGTGTCGATCACCTTGTAGACTACTCCGAAGCTACCGCGCCCGAGCTTCTTCTCCACGATGAACTTGTGGGTTAGGCGATGGCCTGCCGTCAAGTTCAGGTAGTCGGTTTGGGCATCATCGACTTCACAGACCTCGGGATTCGGTGCCTCTGCAGCTTGGCTGGCTGCTTGCGCCACGGGTTGCAGCAAACCATTCAAAGCGGCCAGCGCTGCCGATGCGGTCAGCCGCAGGTGCTCATCAAAAGCGCACAGGCTCTGCAGCCAAGCGTCAAAGGCCTCGTTCAATTCCGGCCGCAGTGCTGAAGGCTTGTTGAGGAACTCCCCAGCCCGATCCCACACTGTGGTGGGCTCACCGGCAAACGGTCGCTCTCCGGTGAAGAGTTCGTAAAGGATAACCCCTGCGGAGAAGATGTCCGATGCGGTCGATGCGGCACCCGGCTCCCGGAACGCCTCGGGCGCTACATAGGCCTTCTCCACCAAATCAACAATGTCCGTCGCAATCGTCCGGCTGCGGTCCACACCGGGCTTGGCGAAATCAAAATCGGTGATGCGTGTCGTGCCATCTTGGCCAATCAAGATTGCAGCAGGTGTCAGGTTGCGATGCACCACCCCATGATGGTGGGCATGAACCAAGGCCTCCAACAGATCTTTGGCAACACGCCACTTCTGGTCCAACGTAAGCGCTAACTGGGGCCGAGCCATGTGCACAGTCAACGCCTGACCCGGCGCATCGTCCAGGATCAGGATGAAAGACTGGTCGTCATCGGTCGGGAAGAAATCCCGCGCAGCCACTATGTTAGGATGCATGGGCAGCTTGGACAGCGCCCGGTAGGCATTGGCAATGCGGTTGACTTGCGCCTTGCACACGTCTTCCGGCTGGTAGGGGTCTGCCTGGTACACCCTCAGCCGAGCCGCCCCCCCCGCGAACGCGTTCTCGGCGCGGAACTCGGTGTAGGCCTCTGCCGCCCCGAGCTTCTCTTTCACCTGCCAGTGCCCAAAGCGCAGCACAGCCGAAGCTGGTTTCACTACCTTTAAGGCGTGCAGGATCAACCCTTGTTGCTGCAGAATGTTCTTGGAGAAGCGCGCCGGAATGCGTGTGGCATCTTTGAAGTAGCGCTCTGCGTCCTTCAGCTTCACCACCCGGTCTGTATCCAACTGCTCACGGTCATTCAAGTGAGCATCGGGCGCGGTGAGCAGAATGGCGGCATCGACGTAGATGCCGTCCAGCTCATGCCGTCCAGGATTGGCCTGAGTCACCAACCCCTTCACCGTACGAGCATGGCCGCGCAGCTTACCCAGCGGTGATGGATACGGCGCACGCCCCTCGGGATACCACTTGTTGCCGAACACATCAATGGTGCCGCGCGTCCCCTTCACGTCGATCAAGTACAAGGCATGCGGCGTCAACAACGCGATGTCGATCTCAAAGCGCTCGCCCTGCCGCTCGATCTCGAAGTTGTGAAGTAGAACGAAACTGTCTGGCAAGCGATCCCGCAGGTAAGCGATGGCGCTGCGCTCTGCATCGTTGACCGGCTGGCCTACTGGGATCACTTTGCTCACGCTCGCCCCTCACTAATCCTTGCTTCCACCAAAGAGGCAGCCTCCATAAAAAGGTCGTTTGACAAATCCAATAATTCATCACCTTCCGCAATTAGGCTGTCAATTTTGGCCATTGCAGACGCATCAATAATTGGTATCGGGACAGTTCTAACCAACTCTGGATGAAGGACTTGTTGCTTCCCTCCTACCGATAGGCACCTAAAGATTCGAAAATAGACCTCGGATCTGAGTAACGCGAAAAGATACCCAGACGGAACCACGACTTCATCTGGCCGAAGCTGCAGCACATTGTCTGATAGCGCAAACTTCTCCTGCCCTTGTCGAACTCGAATACATCTCCCGAAAACTTCGTTTTCGCCTAATGTTCCAATGCAAGCGACCGCTATTGTTCCTGCCGGAGGCACAACTTCATCCTTATCTGGTATACCTTTGAAGGAAATACATCGCCCACTCCATTGAGCGAAAAACATTTCCTTTTGACCTACCAGTTGTATGCCATGACCAGATTCAGCATCGATGCGCGAGAACCGATTGGGCCTAAATGGCGGGCGAACTAAAGCGCTCTCAATATCTATTGTCCTATTTTTTCTAATTTTTTCGATCAGAGCCAACATGCGTGGATCATGATTTAATGCTCTAAGACTCGATCCGAATCCAAGACATGTAACAAATCCAACTTCCTTTGACGCTCGCCAACTATTTGGTGGGACATCGTCCAAACCACACCCAGCGAGCGCATCTGCTGTTGCAAGCGCGTATAACTCTTGACCTCTAGCTCTAGCAAAAGCCGCTCGTTCAACCGTTGCATGAATAGCCTTCTCGAAAGCAGAACCCATCCTTGGAATAGGAAGCTTGCTCAGATGCCCGGGCTCAATATGTTGAATAATCGCGCCATAGGTACCTGAAATTACTTGCGGCAAACCGTAGCGGCTCGAAAGAAACGCGTACAAATACCCTGGCGGAATCTTTTCGGCATTAGGAACGACACGAAGCACGTGCTCTGAACAGGCCATCCCATCCATGTCCGGGCGGACGTATGCCATGCGCCCAATGGTTCCCGATCTAGTTATCAGCGTCCAGCCACGTTTGAGTGTAAATAGAGGATTTCGGTCGACTTGAAATTTGGCCAGCAATGGTTGGCTAGATAAATCTACAGAAAGTATGTCTGTGCTCCCCAAGAACGGGACACCGAACTTTCTATCGTCAACCCATACCCGACCTTCCCGGCCTGCATGAAAAATGCTGTCCGTGACCTCTGGAAGCAAAATCTTTGGGCAATCGAGCGCATGCAGAGCATCGCGAGCCTCCAGCGCTCCGGACATATAAGGATTGCAATCGAGACGCCTTCCGCCCTCTTCGAGCCAAGTAGACCGAACGATCTTGAATTTGATTGCGTTCATGCAGGGACCTCCACCGGAAACCACAATTGCAGTACGGCATGCATCTCGTCGAATGCCACATCCGTACAACCCTTGATAGAGATTTGCTCAGCCAGCTTTTGATAAATAGCTGAAGAGCGCGGTTGCCCGGTCTGCCTCAGCACCCATTCAGCAGCTTCTTTTGGTCGCGGTGGTTTGGCGGTGTCAGCAGGCCACCATCCGCTCTCGGCTAAATGTTGACGCAGCGGCTTGTCACTCTTGTAGCGAAGCACCTCAGCCACTTGCGGCTTGTCCTGCCACAGCCAGTTTTCCAACTCGGGCTCGATGGCGATCACTTTGACCGCATCCTCAGCCCAGCCACTTGCCACCAGATTGGCCGTGATGTGAGCAACGATGGCGTCTTTGCCGGGCGAGCCTTCCCATTCACAATCCAGCACCACGAGGGCGCGATGGTGGCTACTCTGGTAGGGGCGCAACAACTCGTGGCCCCTGGTGTAGACGCCCGGGTCGTTGCCGCCTTCGTCCACCAGCAGGTCAGCACCGACATCGGTATTGATCTCGAAGGGCGCACAACCGAGACTCAAGTGCCATCTATCGCGTTTGAAGTACCCACGGAAGGTGGATGCCATATTGCTGTCTGCCACCAGAATGACGCAGGGGCGCTTGTTCATCATCCGAGCACCCCCGCTGCGAACAGGCTGCCAAGATCGATGCCGCCTCGCCACTCTTGCAGGCGAGGATGGTCCGTCCCGGCGATCATCTCCACACCACCTTCGCTGGCCAGCCGTGCGCACAGCAACTGCTCCAGCTTTGCACGTGCCAGCACCACAGGTGAATGCGATGACACCCAGACCTGGCTGTCGTACATCGATGAGAGCGATTGCAGGACCGCTTCAATGGCGCGCGGATGAATGCCGTTCTCTGGCTCCTCGGTCACTAAGATGGCCGGTTGCTTATCAAGGTAAGGCAGTAGCGTCAGCGTCAGGATGCGCAAGGTGCCGTCAGACAAGCCCGGGGACGGTACTTTGAAGTCGCCTTTGTAGCTCACCACGAAATACGCGTGGTGGTCGTCCTCACGTTCACGCACATCAATGTCAATGACCTGCGGAAGTGCGGTTTGCACATGGGCAATCCAGTCGGCATAGCGCTCACTGCGGTATTCGATGTCCGCGCCTTCCAGAGCGCCTTCACGCTTCAAGTCCAGTGCTAGCCATGGCACATTCCGACCGTCCGATGTGATCGTTTTCGGCTGGCCTGGCGGGCATGCAAACCGCATTTCCTCCCAATCAGGATTGAGAAACACCGTATCGGTGGTCAGTAGACTATGCAACCAACGTGAAGCTGGATACTCATGCTCCGACTCAAAGAGCATACGGGGCATAGCGAGCAAGGTGTTGCCCATACCGACCTTTGTGGAGCGGGTTCGTGCTCCTGGGGGAGGAACCTCAGGCGTAAATTCAACCGTTTGTCCAAATTCGCGCTGCAGAATCATTCGCCAGCCCTGGCGTTTCCGCTCACCTACTCGAACCCCCTGGTATCCAGGCTCCTCGCGATTCGGTTTGTAAGCTTCAGGGAAGACAAACAGGTACTCTTGAACAACGTTTAGGTCTCGGTCTTCAGAGACTCTGAGTCCGACTTCGTACCGAATATGCGAAGGCCAGCGCTTCTTGTCGATCTCCAGCGCGGACTGAGTTTTTTGCCGCTGAGCATTACTCAGTCGTTGAAACATGCCTTCGACGAGTTTTGACTGAACTTCTTCCGGCAATTTCGCCTCAATGGCGAAAGAAAAATCATCTCCCCGACCAGCAAACACGAGTTCCCTCAGGCTGCTGGCGCGAGCTTTGTCCTCCGATGACTTGCGACGACGCGGTACGAACGCATCGACCACATATTTGGCGTCCAAGAGGTCACCAAATAGGCCTGGCAAATCGATGAGCGTTGTCTTGCCAGAGCCGTTGGCCCCTACGAGAACGCGAAAGTCGCCGACATCGACCCCCAGGTGTTCGAAGCAGCGATAACGTGTGGCTTCAAGTCGCGTGATCATTTGTTGGGCTCCGGATGTTGGGCGCGGAACTCGGCGTACGCCTTAGCGATTTCGGGCAGGTCATCGTCTAGGATGCGCTCCTTGCGGTTCAGGGTGCGCACTTGCAAGTCTCCGCCAATGCGGACCTTTTCTTCGTGGCTAACATCCACCAGGATTTCTTCGCCATCAGGATGGCGCTTATATAGTGTGTTGCCACGGCGGTCGAAGCCCACCTTTTCGGCGACCGCCATAAAAACGGGGTAATCCTTCTTCTGGCCCAGATCTTCTGCCTTGATCACCTCTTCAGGCTTGCGCTTCAGGAAGAGCAAGCTGGTCAAGATGTTGACGTTGGCCTCGACAATGAAGGATTCCACCGGCAGATCGACGCTGGCAAGCACCCAACAGTGACGAAGAATCCAATAGCGGATGTACTCGTCACCAGGGTTACCCAAGATTCCATCGGGTAAGACTATGGCCGCCCGGCCTCCCGGCTTTAGCCACTTAACGCAGCGCTCGATGAACAGCACCTCGGGCGATACAGCAGGCTTCATAGCGTTGGTCATTACGAAACCATCGCCTTGACGTTCCCAGCGTCGAGCCAGTTCGTACTGCTCCAAAATAGTCTTTTCAGTGATCGGAATATCAGAACCAAACGGTGGGTTGGTCATCAGAACATCGATTGACCCTAACGGCATGTTGACCTTAGCAGGCGCAACTCCCGGCAAGTCTCCACGCGGAAACTCTAGGGAGTTCATGTGATAGAGGTGGCCCAATGAATTACCCGCCATCATCACGTTCATCTGCGCAGCGCGAACTAGGAAGGGATCAAAATCCGCACCAAACAAGTTATTAGCTGCAAAATTGGCCAGCCGCTCTCGTATGGATACAAACTCCTCGGTGTTCTCGTCGCCAGTTTTGATGCGCTTCTCTTCGTGGAAGACTTTATTCAGGTAGTTCAGGGTTTCTACCAAGAAACCGCCCGTGCCGCAGGATGAATCCAGCACACGCTCGTGTTCCTTAGGGGCCAACATCTTGACAACCAGGCTAATAGCACCACGTGGCGTGAAATACTGGCCGCGATCACCACGCAGGTTAGTACCCACGATTTCTTGGTAGGCTGCGCCCTTGGCATCCACATCGGTGCGGCCAAAGTCATAACGAGCCAATTCAGAAACGATAAATGCGAGCGCCCTGTCAGACAGGGTGATTTCTTCATTCCCCTTAAAGAGAGCGCTGTACTCTTTCTTGACCTTTTCAAAGAGTGGTTTAATGCGTTGACGAATAGCCTTCTGGCCTACAGGTTCAAAGGGTTCGAAGGGGCCGACATAGAAGCCACGAGCTTCATTCGGTTGTTGCTCGTCATACATTTTGCAGAAAATGAGGTAGAGGAACTGCCAGAAGGCGGCGTCTTTCGGCATACCTTCATTGCCGTGTATGTAGTTGTGGCACCGCCGAAAAGCGATGCGCAGCATTTCCGGGTCAGCGCGGCGCAAGCGCCCCATGGAGCGGCCTTCAACGCTGAAGGTGTCATCTCCCATGGGCCAGTCACCGATTGGATTAAGCCAAGTGTCGAATCGGGAGACCTCCTTCTGGAAGAAGAAGAATTCAAGGCCGTTGGTCCAGAGGCCATAGTGACAGCTTTCGGCTTCGGTCATTACGGCTTCTAACAGCTCAAATTCTTTGCGAGCCTCCTCGGGATCACGCATTCGGTAAGCACCCTTGGTTCCTACCTTTGGCTCTTTATCTACCGTAACTGCACGGTAGAGGTTGTCTATTATGTGTGGCTGACCAGACTTGAAAATGGCGATATCAAGCTTACGGTTTTTACCCTGTACCTTGACCTTGAAGTCAGGCTCCATGTCCTCAGCTGCGATACCATATTCATGGATGATGGCTCGTGCGACCCGCTGCCTAACCTTTTCTTTGTCAGTGTTCTTTACTTGAGCGCCGGTGATGTAATCGAAAATCTTTCCTTCTTCGAGCACATCAGCAGTGATTTTTGACTCTCGACTGAGGTCCGCCATGATAATTTTCCTACATAGAGCAAGGAGTACACAATCTGTACTCCTTGTCCTTTGGTTACCAAGATATTGAAATTGAGGATATTGTTCCACCAGCACTCTCAAACGGCAACACCTTAGGCGCGAAACCGTACCGCTAGAGAATTCGTGGTTCAGTTGGAAGTGGAGGTGAGCTGGCAAGCAAATCTGTTGTTAAGAAAGCTACCTACATCTCCAGACACCATAATCCGGATCATTCTTATCCATTCTAAAGCAAAAAAGACCTTCAAAAATGCGATAGCCTGTATGCATTGTAGGGCAATTATGCCTGAGACAGTAGGCCCCAAGAGCCCCGGTTATCCGCACCATTTGTAATGGTAGTTCTAGGTCGGTTAGTTGCGGGCTAGATGGTTACGCATTAGGATTCAGTACCTCCTAACGTCCGCTCTTACGCGGTCCAACAGAACGTAATCTGTCTGGTATTGGCCTGCGCTGCACCAGTCAAGACACACAAGAGCATTGAATTTTAAAGGGTTATTTACATTTCTCACACCACCAGCCATTAGGGCCGTTGCCTCTATCTCCCCCACAGTGAGGGCAGGAACCCGGTTTGATAGAGGAGTACCACTGGCGTTGCGTGTCGCTCACGGGTTGCGGACTGGCAACGGGGTTGGTCTGTTTCTGGGGAGTGCGGTTTACATTTGCGCCACCTCGCATGCTGGCGTAGGAATACCGTGTAGACGCTTCTGCCTTTTCTGCTCTTGCCATTCGTTTCGCACGAGACCTGATGCAAATTTCGCGATAGCAGTAGCCGTCAGCATCAAGACGTTGGTGCTGTAGTTGGCAATTACGACATGCGGTCGGCGTAGATCGTGGATACTGCCCCCCATTGCTGGTCTTGTCGCTGTCTTGCGCAGCCCGTGCGGCATAGTCTCGTGCTCTCTGGGCGGCACGATCCTGTTCAGCCAATCTCATCTGAGCCGTAATCGCCGCTTGGTGCTCGCGTTGCATCCTTTGCTTTGCCTCATACTGACGCCGCGCTTCCTCCAGTTGTTCTTGTTTTAGTTGCTGCTGTCTGGCTTTCTCCTCTGCTTCTTGCCGTCGCTGTTCGGCAAGCTGCTCCAGGGCGATCAGCGCCATCTCCTCGCGTGGGTGATAGAGCCAATGCAGGCAGTTGGGATTTTCGCTGAGAATAGTCAGCATCAAAGTCGTCGTGTCCATCCCTGCCGGGCGAGACTTATCGAACATCCGGTCGCCAAATTGGCTATAACGCACAGCCAAAACGCCTGTTTTAGGGTGTTTGGCAATGAATCGCCCAAGCCACAGCGGGTACAACCCTACAGGCTCGTGCGCAGCAGGAAAGTGTAAGGCAAGGTGGAAGTCTGGTCGGGACATCAACTGAAATAGCCCTGCCGGAACACCATGGGTCTCTGCTTGCGGAACAAATTGAACGCCTATATCAGCATGGGCCTTAGCAACCAGTTCCTTGACCCCATCAAACAAGGTGTAATGGGCAGGGGTATTGAGCTTCACTACACTTTCCAGCTTAGAGAGCAGCATCAACCGCACACTGGTTTCAAAGGCGTAGAAGCATTTTTCCTGGCTGTCACGGTAATGAGCAAAGCAGTGGCGGTTTTGCTCACCTTTTCTGGCAACGAGCAATCCTTTACAACTGGGACAATGACAACCGGCTGCAAGTCCTCTTTCAACATCATCGACTGAGACAATTGCACCGGTCTCGGTCTTAATTGCGAAGGGTATTTTATTCTGAAAGTCCATCAATCGGTCACCTGAATAAGCTCAACCTTCATTTCTGGTAAGCCGCAGAATAGAGTGGCAACGTCCTCTGCCTTATCCCTTTACCTGCACCCTTTGAGTCTCCACCACGTTCGTCTGCTTGGTACCCTTGCACTAAATAAATACACCTAATCGTACTACACCATCCCGAAAGCCCTGAGGTATAGGGCCTGGCAGCAAAGCCTGGCATGACCTTGTGATTGTGAGAGCAACCGAAGTTGAGCTGCACTTCGGCAATATGCTGGTAGAACGTGGTACAGACAGCACAATCTTTTTCACCACACTGTGATTAACTCAGTATATGTCGCCTGTATACTCATGCCGATACTGGTTACATACACATGTCGCATTTTGGAGCACATATGGCCCCCAGAGAGCTCACTTGGGATCAGACCCTACGCTTTCGCCTGCTAGAGATCGTGTTGCAATGGGAAGGACGGCTGACCACCAATCACCTAATGACAGCCTTCAATATCGGCCGCCAGCAAGCATCACGGGATATCAATCACTACCTGACCTACTACTCACCAGAAGGGTTGATCTATGACCGACGCCTGAAGGGATACAAGCCAACCGAGCAATTTTTGCCGCGATTTAGTGAAGGAAAAGTAGATGAGTACCTGATGCTGCTGCACCGTGAAAAACAGTACCAACGCCAACATGAAGCGGGGCTGTTGACCCTGCCGCTGATGGATTTGCGCTACGGCCATATCGAGATCTTGGATGTACCCAACCGCCATATCGACCCCAAGATTGTGCGGGGTCTGGTGCAAGCGGCTCGCGGTCAGTTGCGGGTCGACGTCGATTACGTATCCCTCAGCTCAGAGGAGCAGAGCGGCCGCAATATTGTGCCCCATACCCTGGTCTATGACGGGATCCGCTGGCACGTGCGCGCTTACTGCGAGAAGAAAGGGGTATATCTGGATTTTGTGATGAGCCGATTTCGTGGGGAACCTGAGCTACTGGATACCTCCCCTCACGGCCGGGATCAGGATCTTGAGTGGAACACCAAGGTCACTGCGGTGATCATTCCCAATCCAACCCTCAGCGCAGGACAACAGGCCATCATTGCCAGTGACTATGCCATGCCAGATGGCAAGCTGCTGCTCAACCAGCGCATCCCTTTGATGCATTACGCGCTGGAGCGCATGCAAGTGAGCTATAACGGCGATCACGAACAGCATCCGCTGCTCTACCCGCTGGTGCTGGCAAACCGGGACGAGTTGGTAGCCAAGGGCTGCATCTTCAAGCTCCGAAGCCCGGATTTGCGCGAGAGTTAAGGGACTTAGGGTGTTCCCAGAATAAAAACATGGCTACAGGAAGGCTAGCCCCGTTTGTACCTACTTACTTGCTCAAGAAAGTAGCTGCTCAGCTCACCCTTATGCTGGCTTGCTTCGCTTTCTGCGCTGGCCAAGTGACCGTTGCGCTCCTTCCATACCGCATATGCGGCGGCCTTCTCGACCTCGACCCGTTCTTGCTGCTCTTTCGGTAGGGCACACAGATTGTGACTCATACTGACCTCTTTGTTATTTGTTGACGCCATGGTACGCCATCAGTGGCATGCAGGACTTGCGCTGGTTCAAAGGTGGTGCGCTATAATAGCTGTATATAAATACAGGTGTTTTGCCATGAAGCTGTTAACCCCAGACCCATCACCCGCCGAGGTGACCATCCCGCTGTTCTTGCACCGCGCCTCTTGCGGCTTTCCCAGCCCAGCCTGCGACTATCTGGAAGGGAAGTTGGACCTCAACACCCACTGCGTGGCGCACCCTGCAGCAACCTTCTATCTGCGTGCCGAGGGGGAGAGCATGACCGGGGTCGGCATCTTTCCCGGTGACTTGCTGGTGGTCGATAAGAGCCTCACCCCGCGCCATGGTGATGTGGTGATTGCACTACTCGATGGCGGCTTCACGGTAAAGACCTTGCAGCTCAAGCCGAGGTTGCGGCTGTTGCCAGCCAATCCGGCGTTCGCGCCTATCGACCCTTGTATGAGTCTCTCCCTGGAGTTGTTCGGAGTGGTCACCCATGTGATTGGCAATCTGAGGCAGCGTGATGGCTATAGCGCTCGTTGATGTAAACAACTTCTACGCCAGCTGTGAGCGGCTGTTTCGCCCTGAGCTGCGTGGCCGCCCGATCGTGGTGCTCTCCAACAACGATGGATGCGTGGTGTCGCGCAGCCCCGAAGCCAAGGCGCTGGGTATCAAGATGGCCGGGCCCTACTTCAAGATCCGCGAGCAGTTCGAGGCGCATGGCGGTGTGGCATTCAGCTCCAACTACGCGCTCTACGGCGATATGTCTGGCAGGGTGATGAGCACGTTGGAGACCATGGCCCCCGAGCTTGAGGTCTACTCCATCGATGAAGCGTTCATGGCGTTGTCGGAGTCGTTTGCCGGGGACCTGACAGCATATGGACAACAGATCCGGCAGCGAGTGTGGCAGTGGACCGGACTAACGGTAGGGGTTGGGATTGGCCCCACCAAGACCCTCGCCAAGCTGGCAAACTATGCAGCCAAGAAGTGGCCTGCCACTGGCGGCGTCGTGGACTTGCGTGACGAGCTGCGCCGTGCCCGGCTGATGGCTATCACCCCGGTGGACGAGGTGTGGGGCATAGGACGGCGCTTGGGGGCCACGTTGGTGGCACAAGGTATCAATACCGTTGCTGACCTGGTGGCTAGCGACGCTAACGGGTTACGCACCCAATACGGCGTGGAGGTCGAGCGGATCGTACAGGAGCTGCGTGGCCTGCCTTGCGCAGAGCTGACCGTTGAACCGGCGGCGAAGCAGCAGATCCTCTCGAGCCGTTCCTTTGGTGAGCGCGTGACCGACCGTGGAGAAATGGCCCAAGCGTTGTCGGGCTTTATGGCTCGCGCAGCCGAGAAGCTGCGGGCCGAGGGGATGTGTTGCCAGCGGGTGCACCTGTTCGTGCGAACCAGCCCCTTTGATGAACGAGCCCCTTACTACAGTGAGCAGGCAAGCGTCCGGCTGGTCTGCCCTAGCGATGATACCCGGTTGCTGCTGCAGCAAGTGAACGTGCTGCTACCGCAGATTTGGCGCGACGGTTACCGCTATCAGAAGGGGGGGGTCATGCTGAGTGAGTTCACCCCCAAGGGGCAGCAACAGGCCGATCTGTTTGCCCAGTCCTCCGCTCAATCGGATGCGCTGATGGCCGTGATGGACCAGATCAAAGCCAAGGGATTGGGGCGCGTAGGCTTTGCCAGCCAAGGTACGGGGTCGCCTGAGTGGATGATGCGACAAGAGCACCTGAGCCCCTGCTACACCACCCGCTGGGAGGACCTGCCGGTGGCGAGGTAAGGGAAGGTCTGCTCACAAGAAACTAGTGTAACGCGTTATGGTTGATCATCTTTGACAAAAAAGTACGTCTCCAAAAATCCTAGATACTCGTCTAGGTCGAGTGGATAAGATTCAACTGCCTTACCAACTCATTAGGTGTAGTGGTCAACTAAATCCGGACACACAGTTAAGCCGATTTTCGGCCTCTGCTGGCGGTATCCCATCATTGTGTTG
>NZ_JBRKTB010000027.1:0-19507 GCF_053005425.1 Aeromonas sp. 25-248
GGGGGGGGGGGGGGGGGGGGGGGGGGGCGGGGGGGGGGGGGGGGGCGGGGGGGGGGGGGGGGGGGGGGGGGGGGGGGGGGGGGGGGGCGGCCGCTCGGTGCCGGGGGGGGGGGGGGGGGGGGGGGGGGGGCTGAGGCGGGATCCTCGGGTGGCGGCACGGGCAGGATGACCCGGGCCAGGCAGCCGTGGGGGCTCAGGTTCTCCAGACTGAACTGGCCGCGATGGCTCTCGACCACCTCCCGGCAGATGGCGAGCCCCAGCCCCATGCCATCCGGCTTGTCGCTGTAAAACGCCTGCTGCAGTTCGGTGGCGGGGACCCTCAGGCCGGCGCCGTTGTCGCGGATCTCCAGCAGCAACCTCTGTGCCTCGAAGGCGATCAGCAGCTCGACCCGGGCAGGCGCCTGTGCCGGTGTTTGCGTAGTGGGGTGAGCAGGGGAGTGAACAGCGGGGCGCGCACTCTTAGCTGCCCTCTGCGCCGCTCTCTTCGCTGCACTCTCGGCGCCATTCTTGATGAGGTTGACCAGCAACTGCTCCATCCCGGTGCCGTCCAGAGGTAACGGGCGTGGCTGGCCCCGCCAGTGCAGGGTGAAGGCGACGTCGAGGGGCGCCAGCATCTGCTCCAGCAGGGGGCGCAACTCCGCCACCAGGGTGGGCAGGTCGCAAGGCGCGACGCGGGGAGGGCGCTTTTGCAGCCTGGCTCTGAGCCGGTTGACGGTCTGGGTGATGCGCTGGACCTGGAGCCCTATCTGCTCCAGGGCCTGGCGCAGGGAGGCCTGGGCGGCAGACTGGGCCGGATCCTGTGCCAATTTGTCCAGTCGCAACAAGGCTCCCTGGCTGTAGTTGGCGATGGCGCTGAGGGGCTGATTGATCTCGTGGGCCACGTTGGCGCCCAGCTCGCCGAGTTCAGCGAGCCGTCTGGCCTGTGCCAGCTGGCGTCCCTTCTGTTCGAGCTGGTGGCGGGCTTTGAGCAGCCGGCGCTGGCTGCGGTTGAACAGGTATTGCAGCAGCAGGTGGTGGCCCCCCAGCAGCAGTACCAGCGCCAGGGCACCCCAGCCCCACTGCTGATGCTGGCGCAGCCAGTGCCAGGCCGCTTGCCACCAGGGGCCCTGCAGCGGGTGGCGATCCAGCGCCTTGAGCAGGCGGTCAATCGCGAGCTCGCTGGTGGGCACGGTCCAGCCCGCCGAATCGGCGGCGATGGCCGCCTCGCTATCAGCGGGCAGATCGTACAGCGCGCGGGTCACCGCCAGCGCCAGCGCGGGGGAGGCCCGCTCTGTCTTGGCGAAGGACCAGTTGGGGTAGAGCCGGGTCGAGCTCTGGCAACCAAAGCCGGCCGGCGCCTGATCGTCCAGCACCCGAAACGCTCCCTCCGCGACCTTGCCCTCCCGCTCCATGCGCTCCAGCTGACACACCGGTACGATGGCGGCGGCCACCTCCCCTGCCGCCAGCCGCTCGATGAGCCGGTCCAGCGGAAAGCCGGTGAACTGCACGGTGGAGAAGAAGCGTTCCAGCCGAACTCCCTGTTCGCCCGCCTCGAAACGATAGGCGAGGTAGCCGCCGAAGGCGTTCTCCGAGACGGCAGCGACCGCTTGCCCCTCGAGGTCACGCCAGTGTCGGTAGGGGGCCTGGGCAGGCACCACCAGGGCGGCGCCGATGGCGAGATTGTCCCCCCCGGCCGGGCTCTTGAGGGTGGCGAGCCAGGCCAGTGGGTACTGGCGCGCCAGACTCACCGACTGGCCCGGGTTGGTGATGACGAAATCGAGGTGCTCGCGGGCGACGGCCTCGGCCAGTTCATCGAGCCCCAGCGGATGCAGCACGAAGCGATGGTCGGGCACGCGCTGCGCGAGCCAGCGCAACAGCGGTTGCCACTGGGCTCTGGCCAGGGCCGGGCCGCGGGTTGCCAGCACGCCGATGCGTATCGGCTCTGCCATGGTCTGCACCGGCGTGGCCTGGGATGGGGCGGATTCCTGTCGGACTGGCGCTGGCGAAGAGGGGGGCGGGGCGGCCTGCACCCGCAGCGGCAGGGCTGACAGGGCGAGCCAGAGCAGCAGGCTGAGCAGGGGCAAGGGAACTGGGGCGTGCAGGGGGCTCTCCTCTCGGTGTAAAGGGGGCAGTCTATCACCGGGACGTGCGCTTGCACGCGAACGGGGCCGGGAGGAGCGGCAAACGCCGCCCCGGTCACAGTTCAGCAGGGCTGGGGCATTTTTTATTGCGCTGGATCAACCCGGCTCCCGGTATGTGGAAAACCACAATAGAGGCGACTTCCTGCGTTGAGGACAATCGGCCCAACCCCTTTCAAGCCAGCTCAGCAGAAGGAAAGACGCCATGGAGCCCAGCAAGCGCCGATTGTTATCCGGGATCGCCGCCCTCACCGCAGGGGCGGCCCTGATCCCCGTCACCCAGGTTCAGGCGCAGTCCGTTCCCGCTCCCCGCAACGGGCGGGCGGCCATCAGCCGGGGGGACGGGCGCAAGCGTTACGGCATGCTGATCGACCTGCGCCGCTGCGTCGGCTGTCAGGCCTGCACCGTGGCCTGCACCATCGAAAACCAGCCTCCACTCGGCCAGTTTCGCACCACGGTGAGCCAGTACGAGGTGAGCGATGTGGCGGCCCTCGAGGCTCCCGCCTCCCTCTTGATGCTGCCGAGGCTGTGCAACCACTGCGCCGAGCCCGCCTGCCTCGATGTCTGCCCCACCGGCGCCACCTTCCAGCGCGATGACGGCATCGTCGTGGTCAACAACGACTGGTGCGTCGGCTGCGGCTACTGCGTGCAGGCCTGCCCCTATGATGCCCGCTTCATCAACCACGAGACCAACACCGCCGACAAGTGCACCTTCTGTGCCCATCGGCTGGAGGCGGGGCTCTTGCCCGCCTGCGTCGAGAGCTGTGTCGGCGAGGCGCGCATCATAGGCGACTTGAACGATCCCAAGAGCCGGATAAGCCGCTTGCTGCGCGAACACGAGCCGGCGCTCAAGGTGCTCAAGCCCGAGGCCAATACCCAGCCGCGGGTCTTTTATCTCGGCATGGACGAGGCCTTCGTCAGCAAGGTCGACGGCAACCCGGCCCTGCGCACCCTGCTCACCGACGATGGCAAGGAGATAGCCCATGGTCATTAACGAACTGCTGGCCCCGGCTCAGCCCATCACCTGGCTGCCCTGGGCGGTGCAATATTTCTTCCTCATCGGCCTCGCCTACGGAGCCCTCTGGCTCGGCGCGTTTGAGCTGTGGCGCAAAGCGCCGGACCCGCGGCTGCAGACCCTGGCGGCGGTGCTGATGGTGGCGGCCGGCCTGGTGGCTCCCATTGCCCTGACCGCGGATCTGCACCAGCCGGCCCGGGCCTGGCATTTTTACGCCCAGGCGCGCTTTGGTTCCGTCATGTGGTATGGCGCCTATCTGCTACCGCTGTTCAGCCTGCTCTCCATGCTGTTCGGCTGGCTGCTGCTAAGGCCAGCCCTGGCCCGGCGCGGTGCAGAAGGGGACAAGATAGCCCGCCTTGCCCGGCTGCTCTGCCTGGGAAGCTGGTCGGGGCACGTTTGGCTGCGGCCCCTCTCCCTGCTGGCGGCCCTGAGCGGGCTCAGCATCGCCCTCTACACCGGGCTCGAGACCATGGCGGTGGCGGCGCGTCCACTCTGGCATACCCCCTGGTTGCCCTGGCTGCTGACCCTGAGCGCGGTGCTGGGGGCCCAGAGTGCTCTGCTGCTGCTCAACCGCTTGCTGACGGGCTGGGGTGCCCAGACCGAGTCGGCCCTGCTGCGCCAGAGTGGCTGGACCTTGAGCCTGCTGGCGCTCTCCCTGCTGGGCTGGGCCCTGCTTGGCGGCGCCTCGGCGGCAGAGGCCGCGGCCCTCTATCGGCTCGACCCGAGCTGGCGGCTGGCGGCCCACTGGCTGTTGCTGACCCTGGGGCTGGCTGGCCTGCTGATGCTGATCCAGCGAAGGATCTCTGCCCGCCTGGCACTCTGGGGGCTGGCGCTGCTGGGACTGCACCTGGTGTGGGGCCTGCGTTGGCTGCTGCTCATTCAGGGGCAGCTCGCCCCCAAGTACGGGGCCGGCGTCTACCTCTATGAAATCGCCTGGGGCCCGGCCGGTGTGCTCGGCATTCTCGGCACCTTCGGTCTGCTGGTGGCCCTGCTGGTGGCCCTCTCGGAGCTGGTGCACCCCTCTGCTTCCTCTGCCATCAAGGCATCCACAACTTTTGCACGCGAGGCACTCTGATGGATCACAGCAAACGCAAGTTTCTCAAGGGCGCCGCCATCGCCGGCGGCACCGGATTGTTCGTCGCCGGTTACAGCGACACCCTCAAGCAGGTGGCGAGTGGTCTTGCCACCGGCAGCTCGGGCCAGCCGACCCGGGATCCCATCCATGGCAACTCGCTGGCCGTGGAGTACCGGGTCGATGAGCAGGGGGCGTTGCATCCCAACCCGGCCCAGCGGGTTGCCAACACCATGTGCCTCGGCTGCTGGACCCTGTGCGGAGTGCGGGCCCGCATCGACAACGAGCGCGACCAGATAGTGCGGATCCTGGGCAACCCCTATCACCCCCTCTCCGCCCGCCATCACATCGACTTCAAGACCCCGGTCAAGCAGGCGCTGCTCGCTACCAGCGGCTACCAGGAAGGGGGGCTGGACGGGCGCTCCACCGCCTGCGCCCGGGGCAACGCCATGCTCGAGCAGCTCGACAGCCCGCAGCGAGTCACCCGTTGTCTCAAGCGGGTGGGGCCCCGTGGCAGCGGCCGCTGGCAGAGCATCCCCTTCGAGCAGCTGGTGGCCGAGGTGGTGGAGGGGGGCGATCTGTTTGGCGAGGGCCAGGTCGATGGGCTGCGGGCCATTCGCAACCTCGCCGAGCCGCTCGACCCGGCCAACCCGGAGTACGGCCCCAGGGCCAACCAGCTGCTGGTGAGCAACGCCTCGGACGAGGGGCGGGATCACTTCATCAAGCGCTTCACCTTCAACAGCTTTGGCACCCGCAACTTCGCCAACCACGGCGCTTACTGCGGCCTGTCGTTCCGGGTCGGGGCCGGCGCCCTGCTGGACGATCTGGAGAAGAACGCCCATCTCAAGCCGGACTGGGACGAGAGCGACTTCCTGCTGTTCATGGGCACCTCGCCCCAGCAATCGGGCAACCCCTTCAAGCGCCAATCCCGCCAGCTGGCGGCGAACCGGGCGCGACCGGGCAAGCCGTTCTCCTACGTGGTGGTGGCCCCCAGCCTGCCCAACACGGTGAACATGCCCTCCGCCCCCGCCAACCGCTGGCTGCCCATCCGCCCCGCCACCGACTCGGCGCTGGCCCTGGCCATGCTGCGCTGGATCATCGATAACCAACGCTACGCCGAGCCCTTCCTGACGGCACCCCATGCTGCCGCCGCCGAGCGGGCCGGCTATCGCGGTTTTTGCAACGCCAGCCATTTGGTTGTCTGCGACGAGTCCCACCCGCGCTTCGGCCAGATGTTGCGGGCCAGCGATCTCGGCTTGCCCTTTGAGGGGGAAGCCTATGGGGAGGGGGACGCCATGCTGGTAGAGGAGGCGAGCAGCGGCGAGCCGAGACCCGCCGGCCAGTGTGAGCGGGCCAACCTCTGGGTGGATCGCCTCATTCAGGGCCCCAAGGGGGAGTTCGTGGTCAAGAGTAGCTTCCAGCTGCTGGCCGAGGCGTGCCGGGAGCACTCCCTCGCGCAATACAGCGCCGAGTGCGCCGTACCAGTGAGCGATATCGAGGCGCTGGCGCGGGAGTTCACGAGCCACGGCACCCGCGCGGCGGTGGTCTCCCACGGCGGCACCATGAGCGCCAACGGCTTCTACTCGGCTTGGGCCATCATGATGCTCAACGTCATGGTAGGGAACTTGAACGCAAGGGGCGGCGCCGTGGCGAGTGGCGGCAAGTTCGATCCCTTCGGGACGGGGCCGCGCTACGATCTGGCGAGCTTCCCCGGCATGGTCAAACCCGCCGGGGTCTTCCTGTCGCGCTCCAAGTTCCCCTACGAGAAGACCTCTGAGTATCGGCGCAAGCGCGAGGCGGGCCAGAATCCCTATCCGGCGCAAGAGCCCTGGTTCCCGCTCTCCGGCCCACTGCTCGGCGAACACCTGACTGCGGCGGTGAACGGCTATCCCTACCGGCTCAAGGCCTGGTTCAATCACATGGGTAACCCCCTCTACGGCCAGGCCGGGCTCAGCAAGGCCATAGGCGAAGAGCTCAAGGATCCTGCCGTGCTGCCGCTCATTGTCAGCATCGACAGCTTCATCAACGAGTCGTCGGCGCTGTCGGACTACCTGGTGCCGGACACCCTGACCTACGAGTCCTGGGGTTGGGCCACCGCCTGGCACGGGGTGATGACCAAGGTCTCCACCGGCCGCTGGCCCATCGTGGAGCCCCGTGTCGCCAAGACCGCCGAGGGGGATCCTGTCTGTATGGAGTCCTTCTTCATCGCGGTGGCCAAACGGCTGGGGTTGCCGGGCTTTGGCGAGGGGGCGCTCAAAGGGGCGGACGGCAAGTTGCACGGTTTGAACCGGGCGGCGGACTTCTCCCTCTACGGCGCGGCCAACGTCGCCTATCTCGGCGAGCCGGTGCCCGCCATAGATCCTGAGGATCTCGCCTGGTCCGGGGTGGAGCGGATCCTGCCGGTGCTGAATGCCACTTTGAGTGCGGAGGAGGCGGGCCGCGCCGCCTATCTCTTCGCCCGTGGCGGGCGCTTCGAGCCGGCGGCCAAGGGGCGCGACGAAGCGGGTCAACCGAGCAAGCGCTGGCCCAAGCCGCTGATGGTGTGGAACCCCGAGGTGGGCAGCCGCCGCCACAGCCAGAGCGGGCAGTTCCTGAGTGGTACCCCGCGCTTCTTCCGCCCCCAGCTGGCGGACGGGACGCCGCTCAATGAGGCGTTCAAGCCGGCCCAGTGGCCGCTGCTGCTCACCAGCTACAAGTCCCACACCATGAGCTCCATGAGCATCGGCTCGGATCGCCTGCGCCAGGTGAACCCCAGCAACCGGGTGCGGCTCAATGTGCAGACGGCGGCGCAGCTGGGCATCGAGAGCGGGGACAGGGTACGGGTCAGCACCCCGGATGGCAGCGTGATCGGGGTGGCCGAGTGCGTGGCCGGGGTGCAGGCCGATGCCATCGCCATCGAGCACGGCTTCGGCCACAAGGAGCTGGGGGCGCGGGAACATTGGATAGACGGCCAGAAAGTGGTCGCCAATCCGCTGCGCGGAGCCGGGGTCAACCTCAACGATCTGGCGGTGCTGGATCCCAGCCGCCATGGCCGCTATCCCCTGGTAGACTGGGCCATCGGCTCGTCGGCCCGCCAGGGGTTGCCGGCCAGGGTGGAGAAGCTGGTATGACAAACCAATGAAAACGGGGCCTGCGGGCCCCGTTGCTTGTCTGCTCTGCGTCACTGTCACAGTGTGACGTCGACCCACACCAGGCGGTGATCCGAACTGACCCCCTTGGCGATGCCAAGCTTGGCGTCATACACCAGGTGGTAGCCCGGCTCGAAGCTGGCCGGCCAGAACACGCCGGAGGCGACCGCGTTCAGGTTGGCGGAGGGCAGCACGTGGTCGAGCTGCAGGCCGCTGCTGCTGGTGATGCGCTCCGGGGTGGGGCGGTTGTTGTTGCGTTTGCACTGATCCGGCTGGCTGGCGAGGCACTCGGGGCCGCCCTGGCTGACCGGGATCAGGGCGCCGTTGGTGATGGCCTGGTTGACCAGCACATGGTTGTGCAGATCCTGAATGGCGGTGAGATCCCCATCGCCAATCTGGGGATCGGCGTTGAGATCACCGGCGATGACGAACCTGGCGCCCTCGGCCAAGCCACCCGCCTTGCCGGCGTCATCCACCATGTAGCTGGCGGTCTCCACGTAGTCCTGCCAGAAGGCGACTTCTGCCCGGTTGTGCTTGACGTTGTGGCGCGCCGCATTGCCGAAGATGGGTGGAGTCGGGTGGGAGATGAGGAAGTGGATCACATCCTCCTTGTTGCCGCGCTTGATGCGCACCGGCACGTCGGCGTGGTTCTTGGACGAGAGCGGGAATGCCTGCCAGGCGGCGTCGTCATACCAGGCATCGCCGCACTGGCGGCCGGCCGGGATCGGCGCCTTGGCATTGTTGCAGTCGTCGATGACGGGATTCACTTCGCCCGGCATGTCCTTCCACTTGAATGTCTGGAAGGTGCGGATCTGCTTGGTATCGATGGGGTACTGGGACATCACGGCGAAGGCGTACTGGCCGTGGTAGTTGCCAAAGCCCCAGGCGTCGTCCGGCCCGTTGTTGACCTTGCCGTCCAGGTTGAGGTCATGGCCGCTCATCAGGCCGGTGTTGGTGGCGAAGTTCTGCAGCACCGGGTAGCTGATGGCCTTCACCTCGTCGTGCTGGGCATGGGCCAGGTAGTTGTCGTTGAAGGCTTTGAGGTCCGTGGTGTCGCTGCCCTTGCCGTCATTGTCGAATTCGCTCAGCAGCAACACGTCCGGCCGGGTGCGCTGGATGATTTCGGCGATGTTGCGGATCTGCTGCACGTCGAGGGCCTTGGTCTTCTGGGCGCCGCTCAAGGTGCCGTCGGCGAGGCGCGCCAGCAGGGCGTCCTGCTCGGTGCGACTGAGGGCCAGTTCACCGGCGAGCATACCGGCGGCGGTGCGATCGAAGGAGAGGTTGAAGGTAGCGAAGCGAACCATGGGGGTCGGGGTCTCGGAGTCATTTTGGCTGTTACAGCCTGCCATCAATCCGAGGGAAATGGCAGCGGCCAGTAGGGATTTGCTGATATTTTTCATTGTAATATTCCGTAGCATCAACAGGTTATGCCAGGGCAGCGAAGAGGCCCAGGCGGGCCCATTATAGAGACGCGGGTCTGAAATAGGCTCTGAATGAGCCAAAGTGTGAGTCCATTCACAGTGCGGGAAGAGGAGAACGGCGGGGTGAGCAGGCAATCAGGTCCGGGCCTGCTTGATGGTGGCCAGGGCGCCTAGGACCAGCGGGAGAGAGGGGAGGGAATGGCGTAGGCGTAGCCCTGCTGGTAGTCGCAGCCCAGCCGGTTCGCCACCTCGATATGGGCCTGGGTCTCCACCCCTTCGCACACCACGGCCATGCCGAGTCGTTGCAGGTATTTCACCAGACCCGTCAGCATGTTGAGGGCGTGGGTGCTGCGCGCAGCCTGAAGCAGCAGGGAGCGATCCAGCTTCACGATCTCGTAGGGAAGCATCATCAGGCGCTGGAAATTGCACGCCAGGGAGCCGAAGTCGTCACAGGCGATGTGGGCGCCATGGGCCCGCAACACCTCGATCATCTCCCTGTGCTGGTGTTTGATCCTGACGTGCTCCAGCACCTCGAACCAGATGTCGATCCCCAGCTTGCGGGCCTGGAGCAGCACCAGCAACAGCAGATTGCGGTAGGTGGGGCTGGAGAGCGCCGGATTGAGGTTGATGGAGAGTGCATAGGGGCCTTTTTGGGTGAGCACGGGCAGATCGCGCATGATGGCCCTGAGCATGACGATATCCAGGTGCAGGGCATCATCCTCGCCGAGGGCGGCAAAATCGATGCTCTGATAACCCTGGTTGCCGGCATCCCAGCGCCTGGCCAGCACCTCATACCCCTTGACCTGACGATCCTGGCCGATGATGGGCTGATAAAAGGGGACGACGATATCCGCCATGCTGACCATGGCACTCACGGGATACTCTTCTTTGAACGCAAACATGGCTCTCACCTGACGGAGATGGGGGGCTGTTCATAATACAGGGCGCAGTCATCCAGCCGATGTAGGAATTGTCTGATAACAAGGCCGTTGCCTGAAGTTCAATGTAGGATTATTCCGATTAACATCTCCCGGCAGGCTCCATAAACTTGCCCCAGTGATATCCGAAGGGCTCGTTAATAGCTCTTTCAAGAAAGAATAGCGCCGTAATAAAATCAGTCTGGAATAAAGATGAGAAACATATTTTTTATTTTGTTGCTGATGCTCAGCGGCAACGTATTGGCATCGGCAGAAATCAGCGTAGGCACCCTTTTTGATTATATGGCTGGTCAACAGGGAACCTATTTGAAGCGGATCCGAAATCAGGGCGATACCACCGCCTTCGTCAAGGTGGCCATTCACGAAATAACCTACGACGGTGCCGGCCAGCCCCGTGAGTCAGCGGAGCTGACCGAAGGCAACCGGGCCCTGATCGCCAGCCCGTCGCGCCTGATCATTCCGGCTAAAGGGGTACAGGCAACCCGTTTGCTCTATATGGGGGTGCGAGACAAAGAGCGCTATTTCAGGGTTCGCTTTATTCCCGTGCTGCCCAGGAAAGAGGACGGATTCGATATGGATGACCAGAGTATTAATGGCCAGCAACAAGTCTCTGCCGGCGTAAATATATTGACGGGATTTGGCGCCATTATTTTTGTCATGCCAAAAGAGACCCGCTTTGATACGAAATTGATAAAGACCGACATCATGACCACTGTCGTGAATAACGGCAATGCCACCATAGTGCTGGACTTTTTCGAGGAGTGTGATGGACGGGCAAAAAACTGTTCAACACCAGGAAAAATTCATCTGTTGCCGAACATGAAGAAGCAACTGATGAAAAAGAAAGATCACCTCTATCGCTTTGTGCTGATTGAGGGTGACCAGAGTAGAAACATGGTGATTGGACACTGATGTTTCTTGTTTATGACCGAGGAGAGAGTAATGAAAGTATGGATTGTCGCGCCCCTGGCGATGCTGGTATCGGCCCATCTGATGGCGGCAGAACGCATTGAACATCAGGTCACAGTGACCGCCCAGATCCCGAGCGAGGCCTTCTATGTGCAGCCGACCGGTGGTGACAACTGGATGAGCGCACCGCAGAAGCTGGCCTACAACCCCTACACCAAGAAGCTGGACACGCTGAGCAAGCAGCTGGATGCCAAGAGCACCATAGGCGCCATCACAGGCTACCTGACCAACCCGGCCGTGATGGCCAGCGGCAACGACAACATTCCCCTGACCGTCAAGGTAGGTGGTGTCGCCCTGTCGACCACCTCCGTCGAGGTGATGAAGGCAGAGGATGCCAAGACCGGCAAGTTGCTGGGACTGGAAGTGATCCCCGCTGATGCCCCCGTAGCTGGTTATAAGCCAGGTAACTATCAAGGGGTGGTGAACATGATGTTCGAATCGGAGGCGCCGCGGGTGCCTGCAACTCCTCCCGCAGCTCCATGACCGGGATGAAAATGGCCCCCTGTTTTGGGGGGCCTTTTTGTTTGTGCTGATGCCAAGAGTGAGATGTTCCGTGCCCTGTTTCTCTTTATTGTTGGCGCTGGCTGTACTTGGCCAGCCTCTCTGGGCGACTGAGAGTCGTACCGCCCAGCCTCTCGATGTAATGCAACAAGCCCAGGACTTGCCTGATGGTTTTGCCGATCACTTCTTCGACGTCCCACTGATGGTGCGCATCCTTGTCGATGGGCAACTGCTGGGGGAGGGTGAGATAGTGCTGGGCAAAGACACTAGCGTACAACTGCTGACCCTGACCGACGGCCATGAGAGTGAGCTGGACGAGCGTACACGGCAGCGCTGGGTCGAGGTGCTGGCCGAGCCTCACCGTCTGGGTCCGTGCCAGGGTGAGTGCGCCAATGGCGTGCTGGCCCTGGAGTACAGTCTGGAGAACTCCCAGCTCTCGGTGCTGACTACCCGGGTGGAGAGCGGATCACAACAGGCCCGCTACCACCAGGTGCCTGCCGCGGGCAGCTATGGCGCCCTGATGCGCCATCAGCTGAACCTGACCCTGGGGGAGGAAGAGCAGCGCAGCGGCCGCTACAACCTGACGGCCCGAGGCAGCCTCGGCCAGTGGACCCCCTTGCTGGAAGGGGAGCTGAGCCAGTTTTCCGGCCAGCCTGCCCAGCACCATGTGCAACAATTCTATGCCGAGCATGAGGGTGAGGGACGCTTCTACCGGCTGGGCTATTTCTCCCCCTATGCCCAGGGGTTGGTGCGCCAACCCGCCCAGTTTGGCGGCGGTACGCCGACCGTGCTCGGGGTCATGCTGGGGGATTCGGACACCCTGCTGGTGGAGCAGGGCAAGGCCAGCACAGTGCCGATCTATGTCACCCCGAGTCGGCCCGGCATAGTGGAAATCTACAAGGATGGCTTGCTCATCAACTCCCAGCAGGTGGGCTCGGGGCTGCAGGCCCTGGATACCTGGGTGCTGCCCACCGGCATCTACGAGGTGGAGCTGCGGGTGCTGGAAGATGGCCAGGTCACCGAGCGGCGGCGGGAGATGATCTACAAACCAGGTAACTGGCGAAACCCGGAGGAGGCCTGGCGCTTCAACCTGTTTCTGGGTCAGCAGACCCTGCTGCTCAGCGACTGGGACGAGAAGCGCCCCGAGAGCATGAGTGGCGGCGTCATGCTCAACCACCTGCTCACCCCCTCGGTGATCCTGGGGGCGTCCAGCCAGTACATAGACCAGCTCTGGCAGCATGGTCTTTCGGCGGACTGGAGCCCAGGCAACCAGTGGAGGCTGTTTGGCAACCTGATGGCGACTCAGGGAGTGGGTACCGGCTTCGATCTGCAGGCGCTTTATCACTATGGGGATGGCAGCCTGGTGCTCAGCCATCAGCAGCAGCACTATCAGGGGCTGCGGGAGGGGGAGGTGCGTGACCTTGCCCAGAGCAACCTGTCGTTGCAGCAGCGGCTCGATGAGCACCATTCCGCCAACCTCTATCTGGTGCATCGGGAGGGGCAGGGAGTGGGGGCCGATCTGGGCTGGCGTTACAACGGCGAACTGCTCGGCCAGGGGGTGAGCTGGAACCTGACGGTGTTCGACCGCCCGGGCAGCATCAGCACCGACAATACGCGGGACAGGGGTGGCATGCTCTCCCTGAGCATGAACCTGGGGGGAGAGCGCAGCCAGCTTGCCATCGGCATTGGCAGCCGGACCTCCCGCTCCGGTGGGCAGGAGCGCAATGCCTCCCTCGGTTACCAGCAGTGGCTGGAGTGGGGCACCTTGCAAAGTGTCGGGGCCAACCTGACCACAGATAGCTATGGGGTCGGGATGGCGGGCCATGCCCGCTTTCAGGGGGCACTCGCCAGTGGCGACGCCCACCTGCTCTCTTCTTCCTTCAACCGGGCCCTGAGCGGCGGGCTCAACCTCGATAGCACCCTGGCCTTTGGCGATGAGGGCAGCCTGACCCTGACCGGTCAATCTCAGGGATATGAGGCGGGCATGATAGTGGATCTGGAGTCCGACATTCCCGATCTGGCCCTGCGCGCCTATGACGATCAGGGGGGGAATGTGATGCTGAGGCCCGGCCGCAATCTGGTGCCGGTCACCGCCTATCGCGGGGGGGCCGTGCAGCTGGACATGGCGGGTGCCGAGTCGCCGTCGGTGACCATTCGCCCCAACCTGCTGCCCTATCACCTCAACAAGGGGGGGGTGGCCTATCACAGGGTGCGGGTGATGAAGACGGTGACAGTGATAGGTCGCCTGCTGGATGGCCAAGGAACGCCGCTCAAGGGGGCCATGGTGGTCAACCACGCGGGACGTACCGTCAGCGAGGCCGACGGCTTCTTTGCGGTGGAGATGAGCGAGCGAAACCCCAGCTTGCAGGTGGAATTCCATGGTGCGCAGCAGTGCGATCTGGCGCTGGATACGGCCCGTAGCGAACGGCAGCAGGATCTGTTGTTGCTGGGAGAGCTGGTATGCAGCCCCGAGATTTGGGCCAGCCAATAGGCCCTCAAACAGGAGTCGAAGATGAGAGTAAAGATGATGCAGTGGTGGTGGCTGGCCCTGTTGTTCGGGGGGGCCGCCCAGGGCGCCACCCTGAATGTGACGGCGGAATATAACCCGGCGGCCTATGAAGCGGGGGGAGCCAAGTTTATCAACACTACCCCCTGCACCCAATTTCCGGACGCGCCCGGTTTCTGGTGCAGCACCACGGCCACTGTGGAGACGCCCCAGGCCGTTCGGTTCGATGCCAATATCAAGCGAAAGGTGAAGGAGAGCGGCGACAGCCGGGAGGGGGTGCACTATCTCGGTTTCCCGGGCGCCCGTGACGTGACCCTGGTCAAGCAGGGCGGAGGCGCATCATACACCCTCAAATTTATCGTGACGGCGGTCGGCTCCGAGATGAATATGGGCTCGGTGCCTGCAGACACCACTATCTCGGAAAAAGGGGATTGTGCTTACGCCAGTACATGGAAGAACAGCTCGTCTCTCTTCGTCTATCGCAACGTCAAAGAGTCCACCCGCGCATCCGGTGGCCGCTGCCATGGACAAAACGCTGGCTCTGTAGGCAAGGATCTCAATGTCAGTTCGATATATCTCGGGTATAAATTGAAAGCCCCCAATCCACTGGCGATGGAAAATGGCACATATACCGGCAAGCTGACATTATCCATAGGACATAACCTGGACTTCGATTTCGGCGCCGGAAATTATACAGACACTCAGCTGACCGTGCATTTCACCATCAAGGTTCGCCATCAGATCAAGGTTGATTTTCCGGCTGGCGGGAATCGCGTCGTCTTGCAGCCCCCAGGAGGTTGGTTTCACTGGATTTATCGTACCCCTGATTATCTGGATGCGGTGCTGCCGGCGCGCTTCTGGGTCGCAGTTCCTTATCGTGTCAGCCTGAGTTGCCAATATTTGAATGTGCGAGGGGATGGCTGTCAGATAAAGAGTGACAAGAGTGACCATAAAGTACCAGTCAAGGTGTATGGCACCGGTATTCGAAATCAGGAATGGCCTGTCTATGCTGGCAAAACTGATATATATGCATACCATAAAGTATTGTCTAACATTAATCGACCATTCAGATTCATCGTGGAAAAGAAATCCGTGCAAGAGATGATGAAATACCCAGGCAGTACCTATAAAGGTGATATCACCATCATCATCGATGTGGCCTTCAATTAACCTTTATTACAGTCCCATCTCTCTTGCATAGTGAAACAGGGCGCTATCGCTTTGCAGGCCGAGCCGCAGCATGGCGCTCTTTTTCTGGGTGCTGATGGTCTTGACGCTGCGATTGAGGTACTCCGCCACCTGAGTGACCGACATGCCGCTGGCCAGCAGGCGTACCACTTCGTTCTCCCTGGGAGTGAGCTGTACCGCGGGGGGCTGGTGAAGCAACCCGGCCTCGGCCAGCACGGTGTTGACCGAGTTGCCTATGTAGTGCCGGCCTGTCTTGATTTGGCGAATGGCGTCCGTCAACTCATTGAGCACGGCCTTTTTGAGAATGATCCCACTCACCCCTGATTGAATCAGCGACTGCAGGATCCCGGCATTGTGTATCTGGGTCAGCACGATAATGGGTAGCTCGGGATATTCCCGTCGCAATTGCTGGATCATGGCCAGACCATCGCAGCGTTTATCACCCGGCATGCTGAAATCGGTGATCAGCAGATCGCAGTCATGTTGCTGCAATGTTTTCAATAGTTCAGAAACCTGATGGGCTTCGGCAACAATATCGCAACCGATGTGGCTCTGGGTAATGAGGCTGCGGATTCCGGCCAGTATCAATGGATGATCATCGGCGAGAATGATTTTGAAAGACATGATTGAGCCTCATATAAATCAATGAATAATATTTTGGGTGTTAAACATGTGGATTATATAATACTTTGTGTGCCGATTTTTTCCGAGCAATAAAATGAAATATGTTTCCCTGCTTGCTGACAGGATGAGGTGTTACCCATCGATTTTATTTAGATTTGCCACTTTCGCGCTGCTAGTTAATTTCATCCTATATTGCCACTCTGCTAATGCTGCCAGCAAGCTCCCTTTGCAAGTGATAAATGTGGGGGTGCTGAAGGGGGGCTGGGGGCCATTTCAGCAATGGGATGGTCATAATGGCAGCGGCTTCAGTGTGGAGCTGATGGCCTTATTGGCCAAGAATCTTGACTATCGCATAGAATGGAAAGTCTATCCGGACTGGCGTCATTTATATAAGGCGAGCTGTCGCGGCGATGTCGATATTTTGCTGGATGCCTTTCGCTCAGAAGAGCGCAAGTGTATCTCCTACAGCCGCCCCTACTATTCCTCCCCGACCGTGGTCGTGGTTCGCCACGATAGTCCCCTATTTCGGGATGTCAGTGGGCTGAGCCAGGCCAGAATTGCCATTGAGGTCGGGTTTCTGACGGACAAGCTGGTCCGGCTGCACTATCCGTCGGTCTCCCGTATCCTGTTTTCCGATTCCAATTCTGCCCTGAACGCGGTGCTGGAGCGGAAGGCCGATGCCTATATTGGCAACCTGCATGTCACCAACGAGTTCATCGCGAAGCATCCGGATCTGGCGGTGGTGGCCCAGTCCCCTCTCTTGATGGAGAGCCTCCATCTGGGCATCAGCAGGCATAAATCCAGTCTGGGGGTAAGGCTCGATACCGCTATCCAGGCGCTGACGGTGGAGGAACGAACTGCGCTTGAGCAGCGCTGGTTGGGGGATAACCGCTTGAGCTTTCAAGGCCATAGTGGCTTCTTGCTGCGACCGGATGAGCGAGAATGGCTCGCTCAGTTGCCCCCGCTCCGAGTCGGTCTGCTGGATGGCTGGGCTCCCTTCTCCTTTACGGGGAGCCAGGGCCAGGTGAACGGCTTTATTGGCGACTACCTCGGCTTGTTCAAGGAAAAACTGGGTTTGGCTTATCGCTACCGGACGAATCCAAGTCGAACTAACTTGCTGCAGGCCTTGCTCCATCAGGAAATGGATCTGATAGTGTTGCCCCTTCGCGTCAGCCAGCGGCTCACCGGCTGGCAGGTGAGCCAGCCTATAGCCTCCTTCCCCTTGGTCATCGCCACCACGCGGGGCAACCACAGCATAGGGGGCTTTGCCGAGCTGGCGGACAAACAGCTGATCGTGACCGATCGTATGCTGGTGGCTGAATTGAAGGAGCGGATCCCCCAAGTCAGGATGACTGTGGTGTCCGGCCCTGAGGAGGGGCTGGCGATGGTGGCCGCCGGTCGCGGGGATGCCTATGTTGGCAACCTGGCCGTGCTCTCCCGGGTGATTGATGAGCGCTTCGGCGACAACCTGCATATAGTCGCCCCCACCCCGTTACGGGACGAACTGGTGGTGGCGGTGCGCGAGTCCTATGCTCCCCTGCTGCCCCTGATCAACCGGGTGCTGGCGAGCATGAGCGACAAGGATAAACAGCAGATCCGCAATACCTGGCTGGCCTTGAACTACAGCGAAGGTATCCCGTGGCAGAAGCTGCTGCGCACCCTGATCCCCATCGGGGCCGGCGTCCTACTTGCTATCCTCATCCTCAGCATCGCCTACTGGCGTCTGCATCGGGAGATAAGGCGCCGCCGCGAGGTGGAGGCGGCACTTGCCCATGCGAAGGAGTTGGCGGAGCGGGCTGCCAGCAAGAAAGCCGAGTTTCTGGCGACCATGAGCCATGAGATCCGCACCCCCATGAACGGCATCCTCGGCATGGCGGAGCAGTTGAGTTTTACCCCGCTGGATCTCGAGCAGCGCCAGATGGTCGCCATCATCAACCAGGGGGCTGAGGGGCTGCTGCAGCTCATCGGCAATGTGCTGGATTACGCCAAACTGGATGCGGGCAAGATGCAGCTGGCGCCCACCTCCTTCCTGCTGCGGGAGCTGGCCGACAATGTGCTCACCATGATCAGCAGCGAGGTGGAGCGCAAGGGGCTGCAAATCTATCTGCGGGTGGATGATGAGGTGGGGGCGCGTTTCAACGGGGATGTACTCAGGCTCAAGCAAGTCTTGTTCAATCTGGTGAGCAATGCGGTCAAGTTCACCGAGCGTGGTTTTATCGAGCTGTCGATAAGCCAGGAGTGGCAGAGTACCGGTGAACAGCGGCTGCTATTCGGGGTACAGGACACCGGCATCGGCATGAGTGCCGAGGTGCAGGCCCGCATTTTCAATGCGTTTGAACAGGCCGATGGTGCCACCACCCGTAATCATGGTGGCACCGGGCTTGGGCTCAGCATCAGCCATACCCTGGCGGAGTTGATGGGGGGGACGCTCAGGCTGGAGAGTGCTCCCGGGGTGGGGACCTCCATCGGCTTTTCAGTCACCCTTGAGCTAGAACGGCAGAGGGAGTGTGATTCTCTTTTGGCTGGATTGCGGGCCTTCCTGGCCGTGGATGATGAGAGGTTGCGTCATACCCTGCGCCAGCACCTGTTGTCACTGGGAGTGCAGATGTGGGGGGAACCGGGAGGGGCCGATCTCGTCTTCGGCGAGGCGCGTGATCTGCCGGGCAACGGCATCTGCATTGCACCCCTTGGCAATGTGCTGGGTTATCAACGGCGAGACGGAGTCTACTGGCTCAACAGCAACCCCCTGACCTGGCAGGCGGTGCGGGAGGTTTGTCATCTTCATCTCGGCCTGGGTGAGGTGGCGCCCTTGCCTGCGGCTTCGCCCCTGACAGAGACCTCCCTGCCGCTGCCCGCTCGTGTGCTGGTGGTGGAAGACAATCCCCTCAACCAGACCCTGATCCGGCGTCAACTCAGACAGCTGAAGCTGGGGTGCGATCTGGCTGAACATGGTGGGCAGGCACTCCTCATGCTGGAGCAGCAGCCATATGAGCTCATTCTGTGCGATTGCCAGATGCCGGTGATGGATGGCTACGACTTTACCCGCAGGGTGCGCGCCACCCGGGACCTGGCCTCCCTTCCCATCATTGCCATGACCGCCAATGTGATGCCGGAGCAGGCGCAGCATTGCCTGGCCGCCGGGATGAACGATGTGCTTGGCAAACCCGTGCTGCTGGAGGGGCTGCGTAGCATGCTGGCTAAATGGCATATCCTGCCTCCCTCCGATCTGCTAGACCTGGCCGCGTTGCAGCGCCTGTTCGGGACGGGTGAATCCTTAGCGCAGATGCTGCGCCAGTTTTGCGAGGAGCTAGCGCAGTCTCTCGCACAGGTGCAGGAGGACGACAAGGCGCTGGCTGACTGGGTGCATCGCCAGGCGGGCACCATTTCCATGATGATGGTTGATGATCTCGCGATGCGGGCCTGGCAACTGGAGGAGAAAATCAGGAGGCAGGGAGCGAGAGAGTGCGATGCCGAGCTGGTGGAGTTCAGGGAGCTGCTTGAGCGGATCGCCGGTGAGCTGGAGGTGATCCTTGCCGGACTCTGAGGTGTCTTAGCGGGATGCCATAATCTGCTGGGCCGGCTGTTCCGGCACTGCGTGCATGGCCTGGGCAAGCCAGGACCAGTCGAGCATGGGGGAACCCGCCTTGAAGCGCTGATAGGCGCATCCCTGGCGGATGGTCAGGAAGAGGGTGCTTGGCAGGCCGAGGCGGTTGAGGTAGCGCACCATCACGTCTCCCTGGTAATCCCGCAGCCGCAGTTGCAGCTCGGGCAGTGTCAGCCCGTGCTCGCGACCCGTTTCATCCCAGATTTCAAACATCTGTGTGCACTCCTTGCGACATGAGGCTCCACTGTTTCTAAAAAGTGCGGGGAGGGCAATTGTCAGATCTGACAGCGCCATATGGATTCTATCCAGAAAAGCGAAAACCCGGCGCGAGGCCGGGTTGTCTGAAGGATGGTGGAGGGAGAAGGATTCGAACCTTCGAAGGCAGAGCCGTCAGATTTACAGTCTGATCCCTTTGGCCGCTCGG
>NZ_JBRKTB010000028.1:0-5957 GCF_053005425.1 Aeromonas sp. 25-248
CTTGCCAAGGTCGGGGTCGCGAGTTCGAGTCTCGTTTCCCGCTCCAATCTCTCTTCGAACCCTTCGAATTCAATCTCTCCCCCAAGTACACGAATCCAGTTTCTCAGTACCATCACTGCCGCGTCCTGTTGGTAGAGCATGATCCGCGCTTGCCAAGGTCGGGGTCGCGAGTTCGAGTCTCGTTTCCCGCTCCAATCTCTCTTCGACGTCCTCATAATCCCTTTGAATTGCCCATCACATCGCGCCGCGATGATTTGTCGTATCCGGCGTTTGCCTGATTTCTCTCTTCCCCGCACATCCCAAGTCATAAGACCAAGATGTATTGCTTGCTAATAGCCTCCCGGAGATCGGGCACAACCCTTTGCGGTCGGCTAACAGGCTTGGCAGGGCCTGAATGACATACAGTGGCTCGGTGTAAGTTAAAACCGGGGCATTTAACCAAAACTCATCATTTTGATTTATGGCGGCTGGTGGCGGCCATAAACGGCTTGCAGGTGGGGATGGCAAGCCCGGCAAGAGCTCTGCCGATCGAGGAGGGGAAATCGCGGGCAAAAAAATAGGAGGGGCGATGGCTCCTCCTACGGGTTCACTGGCGCTGGCTCAGATAACGGTGACGTTCTCGGCCTGAGGGCCTTTTTTGCCCTGGGTCACAGTGAACTGGACTTTTTGACCTTCAGCCAGGGTCTTGAAACCTGCGCTCTGGATGGAGGAGAAGTGAACGAAAACGTCCGGTCCCTGGGATTGCTCGATGAAGCCAAAACCCTTGGTTTCGTTGAACCATTTTACTTGGCCGGTGCGAATGTCAGACATGTGGTAAGTCCTATCTATAACAAAATGAAACTAAGCCTGGTTGGGCAGCATTTGCCTGGAAGTCAGGGGTTGAAGCATGACTGACCACGTCTTTTTGTCCCAGTAGCATGTAGCACAATCCCTGTCTAAAGCCTGACCGATTGTACTGGAGCCCGATCCCTTGTCAATTTGGCACTTTTCATTTTTTGAGCGAGCTAAAAGTATTGTGAAGTCAGCAGCTTGTTTCATGCTTCACATCAAAAAAAACGGGAGGCCATGGCCTCCCGTCTGCATAAGGGGGTGTGGTCGAGCCCCCTTATTCCTTGAGGGCGAACCCTTCCCCCTGGCGGTCGTAGCGGTAGCTGACCTGACCGAGAGAGCGGACCTCGACCCGCTGGATGCGGCGGCTGGTGTCCACCAGGATGAACACCGACTTGCCCGACTGCAGCCGGGTCAGCGGCCTGTCAGGCCCTTCGATGGCGATGAGCCGGCTGAGCTCGGCCCCCGGCAGCTCGAACTTGCGGAAGATGGAGTAGAGGGTTTCACCGGCCTGCACATCGTGCTGCAACCAGGTGCCATCCACTTTTTCCTCGACGGGCTTGGCGGCCTGGGGCTCACCGGCGTTGCCGACGGTCAGGGCCTGGGCCGGCACGGCCAGGGGGACCGCCAGAGAGCCTGACGGCGCTGTGGTCGGGGCGGCGGGGGCGGGCTCCCAGGCCAGCACCAGCAGCCAGAGCGGGATCAGCACCAGCAACCCTATGGTGTGTTTGCGGGGCAGGGGGCTTGCCAGCTTGAACGAGGCCGCCTTCGGCTCCTTGTTGCGCTGACCCAGGCCACTCATACCCTGGCCGAGACGCTGGCGCAGGGGCAGGGTAGCCGCGTTGATACGTTGGAGCAGGGTTCCTTGTGATTCGTCTTGGCGACGCTGCTGGGCTCGTCTGTTATGGCCACGTGGGCGACGGTCCGGGGTGGGCACGGCATTTACCTCTCACTACATTGCCTGCCATCAGGCAAATATGCCGCCTATGGTAAACGGACTCGTCCCCGAGGGGGAGAGTCCGGAGCATGAAAATTATCAGCTGAGACGAAACTGACCCAACAATTGCTGCAAACGTTCCGCCGCCTGACGCAAGGCCTGACTGGCGTTGGCCGTGCTGGTGGCGTCCCTGGCGATGTCGTTGGCCAGTGCGCTGGTTTTTGACAGATTGCCGGAGACAGTCTCGGAAACCGAGCTCTGCTCCTCGGCGGCGGAGGCGATTTGGTAGGTCATGTCGTTGATGGTGGCGATGGCCTGGAAGATGCTGCCGAGGGCCGCCTCCGCCTGATCCGCTTCCCCCACCGCCTGATGGGTCAGCTGCTGGCTCTGCTGGATGGCGTTGACCGCGTTGGTGGAGCTGTGGCGGATCTTGTCGATCAGCTCCTGGGTATTCTGCACCGCCTGCTGGGTGTTGCCCGCCAGCTTGCGCACCTCGTCGGCCACCACCGCAAAACCGCGCCCCTGCTCCCCGGCCCGGGCCGCCTCGATGGCGGCGTTGAGTGCCAGCAGGTTGGTCTGATCGGCGATCCCCTGGATGACGGTGAGGATGCTGGTGATCTGCTCGCTGTCGTGAGCCAGCCCTTCCACCACCTCGGCTCCCTTGCCCGCCTCGGCAGCCACCTTGTGCATGGAGTGGATCACCCGCTGGAAGCGTACCTTGCCCTCGTCCGCCGCGCTCTGGGCCTGCTTGGCGGAGTCGGCGGTGTTGTTGGCGTGGGTGGCCACCTCCTGGCTGACATAGGACATCTCCTGTACCGCGGTCAGCATCTGCTCCATCTCGGCCTGATGATGCTGCAGGTTGCTGTCGGTCTGGCCGGCGATGCGATCGGTATCCCCGGCGTGGCGATGGACCTCGCTCGCGGTCTTCTGCACATCCCCGAGCAAGGCCTGCAGCTTGTCGATGAAGCGATTGATGCCCCGGGCCAGGGCCCCTAGCTCGTCCCTTGAGCGGCTCTCCAGACGCTTGGTGAGATCCCCGTCGCCGTCGGCGATGTCATCCACCAGGCTGACCATCTGGCGGATGGGGCCCGTGATGCTGCGGGCAATGACCAGCATGGTGCCAAGGGCCAGCGCCAGTACGATGAGGGCACCGATGAGCTGCTGGGTCATGGCGGCGCGGTTCATGTCGGTGAGCTGGCGTGCCAGCTCGTCCGCTCCCGCCAGCACCACCTTGTAGGGCAGGGTGACGATGATGGCCCAGTTTCGGGCCATGCCGGGCACCGCGATGGGCACCGAGATACGGAACGCGTCGGTGAGCTCCTGGCGCTGCACGTCCGGTTTGAGGTACTGCTGCCAGCCGTTGCCGAGCACCTTGTCGGCGCGGCTGCCGAGCAGGCTGGCGTCGCCGCTGGTACCGGTGATGACGCCGGCAGCGCTGACGATCAAGGTTTCCCCCTTGCCGTCATAGATGTTGCTGTTGAGGGACTGGGCCTGGCGGCTGATGGAATCCACCGCCAGATCCAGCGCGGCGATGCCCTTGAACTGGCCATCCACCAGGATGGGGGTGGTGATGGTGCTCACCAGCACCTGCTGGCCGTTGATGTCCACCTTGAAGGGGTCGATGAGGCAGGGGCGCCCCTCCCGTTTCGGGCAGGCGTAGTAGTCGTTGGCCGGGTTGCCGAACTCGTCCGGATCGCTCTTCTCGATGGAGAGCAGCAGGTCGGTGCCTATGCTCTCCTTGTCGCGATAGAAATAGGGAACGAAGCGCCCCTTGTCGTCACTGCCGAGCGCGCTCTGGCCGGCGAAGCTTTCGTCCTGGCCGTCGAAGCCGTTGGGCTCGAATCCCGCGAAGGCGCCATAGAGCTGGGGCTCCAAAGCAAGCTGGGCCTTGAGCAGATCGGTGGCTTGCTGGCGATCCAGCGGCAGCTTGCCCTCCTGCTGGCGAGCGAAGACGCTGGCCATCTGCTGGGTGTAGGAGAGCCCCTTTTGCAGCAGCTGGGTGATGGTGGCGGCCTCGGCACGGGCGTTGGCGCTCACCTTCTGCCACGCCTCCTGTTGCAGGGCGGCGCGGCTGGAGTCGATGGTGAGCTGCTGGGTCTGCCGGCCTGAATACTGGTTGAGCAGGATCAGGATGACCAGGGCCGTGGTCATGGCGACACCGGCCAGTACCAGGATACGATTCTGGATAGAACGAAACTGCATCGCGCGTTCCTTGTATCGTTGAGGGTTCGTTGACGGGGTGACTGAAGTATCGGCTGTGCGGGAGATCTCTCCAGCGACCTCGCCTAGCTAAGCGGGAAAAAAGGGAAAATTCTGAGACATCACTCTAAAACAGCGGTTTTTGCGGGAATAGACCCTATTTTCCCCTCTGCCTCGCCATGGTTTTCCCATCCGTCATTGTCGGTGCTAAAATGCGACGGTTTTTTTAACGAATTGGCCCAAGGCCCTCTACACAAGGCTTAAAGATGAAAGTCAAAACCCGTTTTGCTCCCAGCCCGACCGGCTTTTTGCATGTCGGCGGTGCCCGTACCGCACTCTATTCCTGGTTGTTTGCAAAGAACCAGGGCGGTGAGTTTGTGCTGCGTATCGAGGATACCGATCTGGAACGTTCCACTCAGGAGGCCATCGACGCCATCATTGAGGGCATGGAATGGCTGGAGCTGAACTGGGATGAGGGCCCCTACTACCAGACCAAGCGCTTCGATCGCTACAACGCACTGATCGACGAGATGCTGGCGGACGGCCGTGCCTACAAGTGCTACTGCTCCAAGGAGCGGCTGGAAGCGCTGCGCGAAGGCCAGATGGCCAACGGCGAGAAGCCCCGCTATGACGGCAAGTGCCGGGATGGCGACCACGATCACCCGGCCGATGCGCCGCACGTGATCCGCTTCCGCAACCCGACCGAAGGGTCCGTGGTGTTCGATGACCACGTCCGTGGCCGCATCGAGTTCGCCAACACCGAGCTGGACGATCTGATCATCCGCCGTACCGATGGCGCGCCGACCTACAACTTCTGCGTGGTGGTCGATGACTGGGACATGGAGATCACCCACGTGGTGCGTGGGGAAGACCACATCAACAACACCCCGCGCCAGATCAACATCTACAAGGCGCTGAACGCGCCGGTACCGGAGTTTGCCCACGTCTCCATGATCCTGGGTGACGACGGCGCCAAGCTCTCCAAGCGCCACGGTGCGGTCTCCGTGATGCAGTACCGCGACGACGGTTACCTGCCGGAAGCGCTGCTGAACTATCTGGTGCGTCTGGGCTGGTCCCACGGCGATCAGGAGATCTTCAGCCTCGACGAGATGATCAAGCTGTTCAGCCTGGATGCCATCTCCAAGTCCGCCTCTGCCTTCAACACCGACAAGCTGCTGTGGCTGAACAACCACTACATGCGCAGCCTGGAGCCGGCTTATGTGGCCAAGCATCTGGCATGGCACATGGAACACCAGCAGATCGACACCAGCAATGGCCCGGCGCTGGCCGACGTGGTCACCCTGCTGGCCGAGCGCTGCAACACCCTGGTGGAGGTGGCCGCCCAGAGCCGCTACCTGTTCGAAGAGTACGAAGCCATCGACGAAGCCGCTGCCAAGAAGCACCTGCGCGGTGTGGCTGCCGAGCCGCTGGCGCTGGCCAAGGCCAAGCTGGCGGCCCTGGAGACCTGGACCACCGAGGCGCTGCACGAGCTGATTGAAGCGACCGCCGCCGAGCTGGGTCAGGGCATGGGCAAGGTCGGCATGCCGCTGCGTGTGGCCGTCACCGGTCTGGGCCAGTCTCCTGCCATCGACGCCGTGATGGCGCTGGTGGGCAAGGAGCGGGTCCTCGCCCGTATCGACCGCGCCCTGACGTATATCGACGCGCGCATGGCCGCTGAATAAACATCGGCCATGGCATGAAAAGGGCTCCCTGACGGGGGCCCTTCGTATTTTGGCCTCAAGCGGATTTGCGACGTAAAACAGCGACATAGCGACGAGGTTGGCGGTAAAAACAGCTAACTGCCTGAATTTTGACTAAACGCTCCAGTGGGCGAGAATTTTGGGTTGACAGCAAAGCGGGTGATGCCTATCATGCGCCTCCGTTGCCAGAGATAACTTTGGTAGCGCCGAGGTGAGTTGGGGTTATAGCTCAGCTGGGAGAGCGCTTGCATGGCATGCAAGAGGTCCGCGGTTCGATCCCGCGTAGCTCCACC
>NZ_JBRKTB010000029.1:0-1695 GCF_053005425.1 Aeromonas sp. 25-248
ATGCTGGAGATATCAGAAGTGCGAATGCTGACGTAAGTAACGATAAAGGGGGTGAAAAGCCTCCTCGCCGGAAGACCAAGGGTTCCTGTCCAACGTTAATCGGGGCAGGGTGAGTCGACCCCTAAGGTGAGGCCGAAAGGCGTAATCGATGGGAAGCAGGTTAATATTCCTGCACGACTTGTAATTGCGATGGGGGGACGGAGAAGGCTAGGTGGGCCAGGCGACGGTTGTCCTGGTGAAAGTGCGTAGGTGGTGTTTCTAGGCAAATCCGGAGACACAACACTGAGACACGAGACGAACGCACCACGGTGCGGAAGCCATTGATGCCCTGCTTCCAGGAAAAGCCTCTAAGCTTCAGATTACAAGTCATCGTACCCCAAACCGACACAGGTGGTCGGGTAGAGAATACCAAGGCGCTTGAGAGAACTCGGGTGAAGGAACTAGGCAAAATAGAACCGTAACTTCGGGAGAAGGTTCGCTCTTGATGGTGAAGTCCCTTGCGGATGGAGCTGTCGGGAGTCGCAGTGACCAGATGGCTGGGACTGTTTATCAAAAACACAGCACTCTGCAAACACGAAAGTGGACGTATAGGGTGTGACACCTGCCCGGTGCCGGAAGGTTAATTGATGGGGTTAGCGCAAGCGAAGCTCTTGATCGAAGCCCCGGTAAACGGCGGCCGTAACTATAACGGTCCTAAGGTAGCGAAATTCCTTGTCGGGTAAGTTCCGACCTGCACGAATGGTGTAACCATGGCCATGCTGTCTCCACCCGAGACTCAGTGAAATCGAATTCGCCGTGAAGATGCGGTGTACCCGCGGCTAGACGGAAAGACCCCGTGAACCTTTACTACAGCTTGGCACTGAACATTGAACCTACATGTGTAGGATAGGTGGGAGGCTTTGAAGGCGTGACGCCAGTTGCGCTGGAGCCGTCCTTGAAATACCACCCTTGTATGTTTGATGTTCTAACGCAGGGCCCTGAATCGGGCTCGCGGACAGTGCCTGGTGGGTAGTTTGACTGGGGCGGTCTCCTCCCAAAGAGTAACGGAGGAGCACGAAGGTTGGCTAATCCTGGTCGGACATCAGGAGGTTAGTGCAATGGCATAAGCCAGCTTAACTGCGAGACGGACAGGTCGAGCAGGTACGAAAGTAGGTCATAGTGATCCGGTGGTTCTGAATGGAAGGGCCATCGCTCAACGGATAAAAGGTACTCCGGGGATAACAGGCTGATACCGCCCAAGAGTTCATATCGACGGCGGTGTTTGGCACCTCGATGTCGGCTCATCACATCCTGGGGCTGAAGTCGGTCCCAAGGGTATGGCTGTTCGCCATTTAAAGTGGTACGCGAGCTGGGTTCAGAACGTCGTGAGACAGTTCGGTCCCTATCTGCCGTGGGCGTTGGATGATTGAAGGGAGTTGCTCCTAGTACGAGAGGACCGGAGTGAACGAACCTCTGGTGTTCGGGTTGTCACGCCAGTGGCACTGCCCGGTAGCTAAGTTCGGAATCGATAACCGCTGAAAGCATCTAAGCGGGAAGCGAGCCCTGAGATGAGTCATCCCTGACCCCTTGAGGGTCCTAAAGGGCCGTTGGAGACCACAACGTTGATAGGTGGGGTGTGTAAGCGTAGCGATACGTTGAGCTAACCCATACTAATTACCCGTGAGGCTTAACCATACAACACCCAAGAAGTGTTCT
>NZ_JBRKTB010000030.1:0-1314 GCF_053005425.1 Aeromonas sp. 25-248
ACGACACTTCTTGGGGTTGTATGGTTAAGTGACTAAGCGTACATGGTGGATGCCTTGGCAGTCAGAGGCGATGAAGGACGTACTAACCTGCGATAAGCCGTGAGCAGTCGGTAAGAGACATTACGACTCACGGATTTCCGAATGGGGAAACCCACTTAGCATAAGCTAGGTATCGCTGCGTGAATACATAGCGTAGCGAGGCGAACCGGGAGAACTGAAACATCTAAGTACCCCGAGGAAAAGAAATCAACCGAGATTCCCTCAGTAGCGGCGAGCGAACGGGGATTAGCCCTTAAGCATCTTGGACGTTAGTGGAACGGTCCTGGAAAGGCCGGCGATACAGGGTGATAGCCCCGTACACGAAAACAACCTTGATGTGAAATCGAGTAGGGCGGGACACGTGACATCCTGTCTGAATATGGGGGGACCATCCTCCAAGGCTAAATACTCCTGACTGACCGATAGTGAACCAGTACCGTGAGGGAAAGGCGAAAAGAACCCCTGTGAGGGGAGTGAAATAGAACCTGAAACCGTGTACGTACAAGCAGTGGGAGCCCTTCGGGGTGACTGCGTACCTTTTGTATAATGGGTCAGCGACTTACATTTTGTAGCGAGGTTAACCGTATAGGGGAGCCGTAGGGAAACCGAGTCTTAACTGGGCGTCTAGTTGCAAGGTGTAGACCCGAAACCGGGTGATCTAGCCATGGGCAGGTTGAAGGTTGAGTAACATCAACTGGAGGACCGAACCCACTAACGTTGCAAAGTTAGGGGATGACCTGTGGCTGGGGGTGAAAGGCCAATCAAACTCGGAGATAGCTGGTTCTCCCCGAAAGCTATTTAGGTAGCGCCTCGGACGAATACTACTGGGGGTAGAGCACTGTTTGGGCTAGGGGGTCATCCCGACTTACCAACCCCATGCAAACTCCGAATACCAGTAAGTACTATCCGGGAGACACACGGCGGGTGCTAACGTCCGTCGTGAAGAGGGAAACAACCCAGACCGCCGGCTAAGGTCCCAAAGTTCTGGTTAAGTGGGAAACGATGTGGGAAGGCTCAGACAGCTAGGATGTTGGCTTAGAAGCAGCCATCATTTAAAGAAAGCGTAATAGCTCACTAGTCGAGTCGGCCTGCGCGGAAGATGTAACGGGGCTCAAACCAGGCACCGAAGCCGCGGATTCACACTAAGTGTGAGTGGTAGGGGAGCGTTCTGTAAGTCTGCGAAGGTGTATCGAGAGGTATGCTGGAGATATCAGAAGTGCGAATGCTGACGTAAGTAACGATAAAGGGGGTGAAAAGCCTCCTCGCCGGAAGACC
>NZ_JBRKTB010000031.1:0-902 GCF_053005425.1 Aeromonas sp. 25-248
TACCGACCGGCTTGTTTGCGTTGCCGCTTGCCCTGTCGATGGAGGCGCATTATAGGGAGCGAATTCGTTCTGGCAAGAGGATAATTGCAAAAAAATGGCTTTCACCGTTCAACCGCTCACAAAGCCACCAAAAAGCATCTTAATCCAGCGAAATCAGCCTGTGACAGGCGCTGCAACGGCAAAATCATGCAGGTTGTCGTAGATGGCATCGGCCAGCTCAATCCCCGCATCAGTAATCGGCTTGCCTGTTCTGACCATTATCTTGTGACCGACCTTGGCATTGATGGCGGCTTTCAGGTCCGAAGGTTTGTCACCCACCATATAAGAGCGGTCCATGTCGATGCCCAACTCTTGCTGCGCCAACAGCAGCATGCCGGGTTCCGGTTTGCGGCAGTCGCAAGGGGCGCCGTGATCCGGGTGATGGGGGCAGAAGTAGATACCATCGAGATCCACATCCCGATCGGCCAATGACCAATCCATCCACTCGGTCAGGTTCATGAAGTCATCTTCCGTGAAGTAACCGCGGGCGATACCGGATTGGTTGGTCACCACGACCAGCAAATAGCCTTTTTTCTTCAGCAATTGCATGGCCTCAATCACCCCGGGCAGAAAATGGAAGTCATCAACCTGGCTGACATAACCCGTGTCTTTGTTGATGACACCATCGCGATCCAGAAAAATGGCGGGTTTACTCACAGCAGCTACCTCTATAGATGATTTCGCAAAAGTATCTCACAGGCCAATTAAAGCCCCAAAAGTAAAAGGGGTGGCCGAAGCCACCCCTTTCATGTGTGCATATAAAGTATCGATTAAGCGATAACTTTAGCTACAACACCAGCACCTACGGTACGGCCACCTTCACGGATGGCGAAACGCAGGCCGTCGTCCATCGCGATCGGCGC
>NZ_JBRKTB010000032.1:0-753 GCF_053005425.1 Aeromonas sp. 25-248
TGTAGTGGTCAACTAAATCCGGACACACAGTTAAGCCGATTTTCGGCCTCTGCTGGCGGTATCCCATCATTGTGTTGATGCGGGCGCCGCCAGTTGTAGTAATCCATTAGGTAATAGCTGATATCCCGCTTGGCTTCCCGCAGGCTCATGTACCCCGTGGTCGGAAGCCATTCCGTCTTGAGGCTCCTGAACAGCCGCTCCATCGGCGCGTTATCCCAGCAGTTGCCACGCCGGCTCATGCTCTGGGTCATGCGATAGCGCCACAGCCGTTGCCGAAATACCCGGCTGCCGTATTGGCTGCCCTGGTCGGAGTGAAACAGCACGCCAGACGGGCAGCCCCGTTGCTGATACGCCATGTCGAGCGCTTTCACGGCCAACTCAGCATCAGGCCTGCCGGACATCGCCCAGCCCACGACCCGTCGGGTGTGGAGGTCGAGCACCGCGGCCAGGTAATGCCAGCGGCCACCTGCCCATACGTAAGTGATGTCGCCGCACCACACCTGATTGGGTTGCTGGACATCAAATTCACGCGCCAGAAGATTGGGAATATCCGGTCGTTCAGACCGCGCGACCTGATAACGATGAGCTCCCGGTTGTTTGGAGACCAGCCCGGCCTCCTTCATCAGGCGACGCACCTTGAACCGACCAATCTGATGCCCCAGTGCCCGCATCATTGACATCAAGGCCCGGCTGCCAGCTGAGCCTCTACTCTCTTTGAACAAACACCGTAACTCACTTCTCTGCTGCACCCGC
>NZ_JBRKTB010000033.1:0-410 GCF_053005425.1 Aeromonas sp. 25-248
GGGTTACGAGTTTGACCGTCCGGCGGACGGCGTGAAGCTGACCGTGACCGCCACCATCGTGGACGCGGCGGGCAACGTCTCGCTGCCGGGCAGCGACAGCGCCACCATGGGCGACACCACCGCGACCGGTGCGCCGACCGTGGTCATCACCGAAGACGTGAACAACGACGGCACCATCAGCAACACCGAGATCAGCGGCAAGGTGGACGTGGAAGTGAGCCTGCCGGGCGATGCCAAGGCCGGGGACACCCTCAAGGTGAGCGGCCAGGCCGACCGCCTGTTGACCGATGCCGACATCACGGCGGGCAAGGGGGGTTACGAGTTTGACCGTCCGGCGGACGGCGTGAAGCTGACCGTGACCGCCACCATCGTGGACGCGGCGGGCAACGTCTCGCTGCCGGGCAGCGACA
>NZ_JBRKTB010000034.1:0-324 GCF_053005425.1 Aeromonas sp. 25-248
ATTCATGACTGGGGTGAAGTCGTAACAAGGTAACCCTAGGGGAACCTGGGGTTGGATCACCTCCTTACCTTAAGATGCCGACGTTGTTGAGTGTTCACACAGATTGCCTTGATTCAAACTAGTTAGAGCAAAGACCTGATGCGAAAGCGTCAGTGCTTGTTTGGTCGAAAGACCAGATGAGAGAAGCCCGTTCGTTGGGTTGGGATGTGAATAGCGGCGCAAGCAGCTACCCGATTCAGAGTTAGCAATAACAACGAACAGCGCTAAAGGCCGCTAGCCTCGCAGGCTCGGCGTCGCCTTTACGAAAATCATTGCGAAGTGTCC
>NZ_JBRKTB010000035.1:0-316 GCF_053005425.1 Aeromonas sp. 25-248
TTATAGCTCAGCTGGGAGAGCGCTTGCATGGCATGCAAGAGGTCCGCGGTTCGATCCCGCGTAGCTCCACCAAATTCTCCTCGAACAATCTGGAATCCAAGGGGGTTATAGCTCAGCTGGGAGAGCGCTTGCATGGCATGCAAGAGGTCCGCGGTTCGATCCCGCGTAGCTCCACCAGGTTCCCGATTGACATGAAGTACCCAGGGCAGTGCGGTGTGTATCACCCAGGCCGACCTTTGTGGGGTTATAGCTCAGCTGGGAGAGCGCTTGCATGGCATGCAAGAGGTCCGCGGTTCGATCCCGCGTAGCTCCACCA
>NZ_JBRKTB010000036.1:0-308 GCF_053005425.1 Aeromonas sp. 25-248
GCTATGTAGCTCAGTTGGTTAGAGCATCGCACTCATAATGCGGGGGTCACAGGTTCGAATCCCGTCATAGCCACCATGTTTGAAAAACGTTCCTTCAATCATCCGATTGCAAAGAACACTGTTGGGGCATCGCCAAGCGGTAAGGCAGCGGGTTTTGATCTCGCCATACCTAGGTTCGAATCCTAGTGCCCCAGCCATTTTTACTTGTATTCGACGCGAGTCGTGCACAAGACGGCTATGTAGCTCAGTTGGTTAGAGCATCGCACTCATAATGCGGGGGTCACAGGTTCGAATCCCGTCATAGCCAC
>NZ_JBRKTB010000037.1:0-306 GCF_053005425.1 Aeromonas sp. 25-248
GGAACCTGGGGTTGGATCACCTCCTTACCTTAAGATGACGAAGTTGTTGAGTGTTCACACAGATTGCCTTGATTCAAGTTTAGAGACAGTACACGAAGTGGGTCTGTAGCTCAGGTGGTTAGAGCGCACCCCTGATAAGGGTGAGGTCGGTGGTTCGAGTCCACTCAGACCCACCACTTCGATTACGGGGCTATAGCTCAGCTGGGAGAGCGCCTGCTTTGCACGCAGGAGGTCTGCGGTTCGATCCCGCATAGCTCCACCATATCGTACTGTATTTGTCAGAAGACAAAGCCATGAGTTGAACAT
>NZ_JBRKTB010000038.1:0-306 GCF_053005425.1 Aeromonas sp. 25-248
TGGTGGAGCTACGCGGGATCGAACCGCGGACCTCTTGCATGCCATGCAAGCGCTCTCCCAGCTGAGCTATAACCCCAAATTCGGTACTGAATGAATGGTTCTGGCGGCCATTCATCCTCAATAATGGTGGAGCTACGCGGGATCGAACCGCGGACCTCTTGCATGCCATGCAAGCGCTCTCCCAGCTGAGCTATAACCCCGATGTGTGTGAGTGACACTGAATCACTCTGAATTTGGTGGAGCTACGCGGGATCGAACCGCGGACCTCTTGCATGCCATGCAAGCGCTCTCCCAGCTGAGCTATAA
>NZ_JBRKTB010000039.1:0-287 GCF_053005425.1 Aeromonas sp. 25-248
GGCGTCCCCTAGGGGATTCGAACCCCTGTTACCGCCGTGAAAGGGCGGTGTCCTAGGCCTCTAGACGAAGGGGACCCCGAGTCTGCTTTGCAGTGCTTTCGCACTGAGACAACAGGTAGCAGTAAACTGCTATTCACATCCCGTTATCCGGCAGAAGAGGTTTTCTCTCATCCATCCCGAGGGCTGGACAAAAGAAGCTGATGCATCACTGCACCAGGTCTTTGCTCTAACTACTTTGAATCAAGGCAATCTGTGTGAACACTCAACAACTTCGTCATCTTAAGGTA
>NZ_JBRKTB010000040.1:0-284 GCF_053005425.1 Aeromonas sp. 25-248
GGCGTCCCCTAGGGGATTCGAACCCCTGTTACCGCCGTGAAAGGGCGGTGTCCTAGGCCTCTAGACGAAGGGGACCCGGATTTGTCTTTGCGCTTGCGCGCAGGTGATTGGGTAACGACTTTCGCCATTATTCACATCCCAACACCCAACAAAAGGGCTTCTCTCGTTTGGCTTTCACCAAACAAGCACTGACACGCCAGGGCGCATCAGGTCTTTGCTCTAACTACTTTGAATCAAGGCAATCTGTGTGAACACTCAACAACTTCGTCATCTTAAGGTAAGGA
>NZ_JBRKTB010000041.1:0-272 GCF_053005425.1 Aeromonas sp. 25-248
ATCCGCAGCCAGCTGCTGCAAAGCTGAGCCAGCAGACCGCATCAACCAATGCACGTCCGCTCGGAGTTCACAATCAAACCCACCGCCGGGTTTGAAGATCAGTGGCAGTTTATCCGCAGCCAACTGCTGCAAAGCTGAGCCAGCAGACCGCATCAACCACTGCACGTCCGCTCCGAGCTCACAATCAAGCCCACTGCCGGGTTTGAAGATCAGTGGCAGTTTATCCGCAGCCAGCTGCTGCAAAGCTGAGCCAGCAGACCGCATCAACCAAT
>NZ_JBRKTB010000042.1:0-263 GCF_053005425.1 Aeromonas sp. 25-248
GGACACTTCGCAATGATTTTCGTAAAGGCGACGCCGAGCCTGCGAGGCTAGCGGCCTTTAGCGCTGTTCGTTGTTATCGCTAACTCTGAATTGGGTAACGACTTTCGTCATTATTCACATCCCAACTCAACGAACGGGCTTCTCTCATTTAGTCTTTCGACCAAACAAGCACTGACACGCCAAGGCGCACCAGGTCTTTGCTCTAACTACTTTGAATCAAGGCAATCTGTGTGAACACTCAACAACTTCGTCATCTTAAGGTA
>NZ_JBRKTB010000043.1:0-259 GCF_053005425.1 Aeromonas sp. 25-248
GGGAAACGAGACTCGAACTCGCGACCCCGACCTTGGCAAGGTCGTGCTCTACCAACTGAGCTATTCCCGCATCGGAATTTCACTTACATATTTTTGGAGCCAGCAACGAGACTTGCGCTCGTTACCCCAACCTTGGCAAGCACTGAACATGCTCTACCAACGCGGTGACTCCGGCACTGCATATTGGAGCGGGAAACGAGACTCGAACTCGCGACCCCGACCTTGGCAAGGTCGTGCTCTACCAACTGAGCTATTCCCG
>NZ_JBRKTB010000044.1:0-256 GCF_053005425.1 Aeromonas sp. 25-248
GTTTATAGCTCAGTTGGTTAGAGCACTACCTTGACATGGTAGGGGTCGTTGGTTCGAATCCAATTAAACCCACCACTTTTCGTGATGCGTCCTTAGCTCAGCTGGTTAGAGCACCACCTTGACATGGTGGGGGTCGGTGGTTCGAATCCACTAGGACGCACCATCACGAAACCCTGTTATGCGTCCTTAGCTCAGCTGGTTAGAGCATCACCTTGACATGGTGGGGGTCGGTGGTTCGAATCCACTAGGACGCACC
>NZ_JBRKTB010000045.1:0-253 GCF_053005425.1 Aeromonas sp. 25-248
ATCGGCGCTACAGCGTTTCACTTCTGAGTTCGGCATGGGGTCAGGTGGTTCCACTGCGCTATTGCCGCCAGGCAAAATCTTAATCCAGAAAGCTGACGTGAGTAACGACTGATTGGCTGTTGCCTGGTCGCTATCACTGAATTTTTGAGTAGTTCTTGGGGTTTGTTACAAGTCTCAGAACACTTCTTGGGTGTTGTATGGTTAAGCCTCACGGGTAATTAGTATGGGTTAGCTCAACGTATCGCTACGCTTA
>NZ_JBRKTB010000046.1:0-250 GCF_053005425.1 Aeromonas sp. 25-248
CCCTCGAGCCCGGGAAGGACGCACCCGCCAGGGGGAAAGAGATAGGCGGCGCGGCACGCCTCCCCCGCACGCAAAGTGACATCCAGCACCGACAGGATCCGCTCCACGCCGGACCAGGCGAGATCCTCAGGCTCTATGGCGGGCACCGGCTCGCCCAGAAAAGCCACGTTTGCCCCGCCGAAAAGGGACAAAGCCCCCGCCCGGGTTAAACCGCGTCACTTTTCGTTCCCCACCTTGAGCGCCCCCCCGC
>NZ_JBRKTB010000047.1:0-243 GCF_053005425.1 Aeromonas sp. 25-248
TGGTGCGCCCGAGAGGATTCGAACCTCTGACCACCTGGTTCGTAGCCAGGTACTCTATCCAGCTGAGCTACGGGCGCCCTGTTTTCAAACGATAAAAAAAGCTTACTCAACAGTAAGCCTTCTTTAGTGCCGACTTGCTGATGGTCAACACATGACTCCAAGAGTCAAATATGGTGCGCCCGAGAGGATTCGAACCTCTGACCACCTGGTTCGTAGCCAGGTACTCTATCCAGCTGAGCTACG
>NZ_JBRKTB010000048.1:0-242 GCF_053005425.1 Aeromonas sp. 25-248
GCTCGGCCTGGGTGAGCTCGCGCCCCTCCTTGAGCTTTACGTAGGCGCAGGGCACCTCCCCCCAGGTCTCGTCCGGCATGGCGATCACCGCATCTTCTTCCACATCGGGGCGGCGATAGAGCACGTCCTCCACCTCCAGGCTGGAGATGTTCTCCCCGCCGGCGATGATGCTGTCCTTGGATCTGTCCTTGATCTCCACATACCCGCCCGGGTGCCAGACCGCGTGATCCCCGCTTCGACAC
>NZ_JBRKTB010000049.1:0-234 GCF_053005425.1 Aeromonas sp. 25-248
CAAGAAGTTTCCAAAGCACTTGTAACAAATGTTTGAGAACTACTTTTTAAATCAGCTTTCCAGATTGTTAAAGAGCATGTTTGCAACGGCTCAAGGCCGAAGAAAACAGAGTTAAGAATCAGTTCTTAACTCTGCATTCTTGTTAGCAAGAAGAGAAGTGGCGTCCCCTAGGGGATTCGAACCCCTGTTACCGCCGTGAAAGGGCGGTGTCCTAGGCCTCTAGACGAAGGGGAC
>NZ_JBRKTB010000050.1:0-234 GCF_053005425.1 Aeromonas sp. 25-248
GACAAGTCCATCGGCAAGCGCATCGTCCCGATCCTGGCTGACGAAGCACGTACCTTCGGTAGGGAAGGCCTGTTCCGCCAGATCGGTATCCACAGCCCGCACGGTCAGCAGTACACCCCGCAAGACCGCGACATCGTCGCCTACTACAAGGAAGACAAGCAGGGTCAGGCTCTGCAAGACGGCATCAACGAGCTGGGCGCCATGTCCGCCTGGCCGGCTGCTGCCACCTCTTAC
>NZ_JBRKTB010000051.1:0-229 GCF_053005425.1 Aeromonas sp. 25-248
GAGGCGCACCCGACGGCGAACGGCAACAACAGCCTGTTCGAAGACTTCGCGGTGAGCCTGGTGGACAGCGACGGGGATTCGGCCTCGAACACCCTGAGCGTGCAGATCGTGGACGACGTGCCGACGGCGGTGAGCGACGTCAACCTGACGGTGGCGAGCGAGAACAACCTGGTCCTCAATGGCAACGTCATCACCAACGACGTGCAGGGGGCGGATGGCGCGGCGGTGA
>NZ_JBRKTB010000052.1:0-219 GCF_053005425.1 Aeromonas sp. 25-248
ATTGGTAGACGCGCTAGCTTCAGGTGTTAGTGCCCCCCGGGTGTGAGGGTTCGAGTCCCTCTCTTCGCACCATGCTTCTGGCATGTAAAACACAGAAAATGCGCTCCAACCGCATTTAAAAACCAGCTGGAGAAAATCAGTGTGCGAAGGTGGCGGAATTGGTAGACGCGCTAGCTTCAGGTGTTAGTGTCCCACGGATGTGAGGGTTCGAGTCCCTCT
>NZ_JBRKTB010000053.1:0-204 GCF_053005425.1 Aeromonas sp. 25-248
CGCGACCCCCGGCGTGACAGGCCGGTATTCTAACCGACTGAACTACCGCTCCGCATTCGGTTAGCTTTCGCTAAATCATTTGCCGCTTCTTAATGAGGTGTCATCCTCGCAGCCAGTCATGTGATTCTTCACATCACCGTTTAATTGGGTGCCTGGCAGTGTCCTACTCTCGCATGGCGAATGCCACACTACCATCGGCGCTAC
>NZ_JBRKTB010000054.1:0-204 GCF_053005425.1 Aeromonas sp. 25-248
AACGCTGTAGCGCCGATGGTAGTGTGGCATTCGCCATGCGAGAGTAGGACACTGCCAGGCACCCAATTAAACGGTGACGTGAAAAATCACGTTACTGGCTGCGAGGATGACACCTCACAAACAAGCAGCAAAAGATTTAGCGAAAGCTAACCGAATGCGGAGCGGTAGTTCAGTCGGTTAGAATACCGGCCTGTCACGCCGGGG
>NZ_JBRKTB010000055.1:0-201 GCF_053005425.1 Aeromonas sp. 25-248
GATTTAAAAAGTAGTTCTCAAACATTTGTTACAAGTGCTTTGGAAACTTCTTGGCGAAAACCAAATTTTATTTGGTCACCTTCCTTCGGGAAGAAAGTTGTGCAGCAACAAGCTGGGTCGTTCAACGACACTTCTTGGGGTTGTATGGTTAAGTGACTAAGCGTACATGGTGGATGCCTTGGCAGTCAGAGGCGATGAAGG